>CADEEL010000005.1:21458-23441 GCA_902826335.1 uncultured Alphaproteobacteria bacterium | reverse complement strand
AGGCTTGAATTAAGCCTGTTGGGCGGGCGCGGGCGGGCCTAGTTCGCCGCGGGGGCCTCCTTGGCCGCCTCGATGACGGAGCGCTTGCGCGCATCGGCGACGTTCGGGTGCGCGAGATGGCGCAGGAACGGGCTCAACACCGCCAGCCCCACCCCGATCCAGATCGCCACCCAGCCGATCTGGTTGAACACACGCACATAGGTTTCAAGCGCCGCGTGCGGATCGAGCACTTGCCCGCCGACGGTTTCCTGCGCGGTGAGGCGCGCCACTTGCGCGGCCAAAGCCTGCGCGGCGGAGGAGGCGAGGAACCACGTCGCCATCATGGTCGAGACGACCGCGGCCGGCGACAGTTTCGTCATCGCCGAAAGTCCGACCGGCGAGAGGAAGAGCTCGCCCGTCGTGTGCAGAAGATAAAGCAGGACAAGGAAGAGCAGCGGCACTTGCGCGTTCGCGTCCGCATATTGCGCGCCCCACACCAGAACCAGGAAGCCGGCGCCGACCTGAATGAGGCCGAGCGCGAACTTGGCCGGGTCGCCGATGTCGAACTTATGCTTGTTCATCCAGCTCCACATCAGCGCGAACAATGGCGCGAGCAGCAGGATGAAGCCGGCGTTGAAGCTTTGCGTCTGCCCCGACGTGATGGTGAAGAAGCCGTCGGACGGCAATTGCGTGTTGCGCTCCGCGAATTGATTGAGCGCCGAGCCCGCAAGCTCGAACAGCGTGAAGAACACCACCGAGGCGGCGATCAAGATCAGCGCCAGGATGATGCGCTGCGATTCGATCCAGCTACAGCGCGTGATCATGTAAACGATGAAGAAAGCCAGCATGAGCGCGGAGGCCCAGGTCAGCGCCGTGTTGACCACCGGCTCGCGCTGCACCAGCAGCCATACGCCCGCAACGCCCGCGATGCCGCACAGATAGATCAGCCATTCGCGGTTGATGGGGCCGAGGAACGGCTTCTTGATCAGTTCGGGATTGGGCGGCGCGCCGATATTGTCCGGCAATTGCGCGGGGCCCGGAATGAAGAAAAGGAGGCGCCTGCGCATGAACACGAACCACCCGAACAGCATGCCGATTCCGGCGAGGCCGAAGCCCGCCCACCAACCGATTGTGGCGCCGAGCCCGGCGCACAGGATCGAGGCCCAGAAGGCGCCGAGATTGATGCCGAAATAATACAGCGTGAAGCCCGCGTCGCGGCGCGGATCGCCTTGCGGATAAAGCTGGCCGACGATGGTGGAGATGTTCGGCTTCAAAAAGCCGACGCCCATGATGATCAGCGAGAGGGCGATGTAGAAGATGGAGACGTAAAGCGGATCGCGCCCGGTGACGCCCATCTGGTAGGAGCCGGCCGGCAATACGCTCGGCAGCGGCGCGCCCGCTGGCAGGTTTTCAATGGCGATGCCGCCGCCCGGGGCGGGGCCGTATTCGTAGCGCTGGCCATTGACGACGAGCTGCGTCTCGCGCGCGTCCTGCCGGCCTTGCGAGGCGAATTCATAGGTGGCGCCCTGATAGGTCAGCGTTTGCGTGGCGGGCGGCTGCTCGATCGCCATCGAGAGGTGACCAGCGACCAGCAGCAGCGCGCCGAACGCGATGGCCTTGCGCGTGCCGAGATAGCGATCGGCCAGAAAACCGCCGATCAGCGGCAGCAAATACACAAGCGATGTGTAGGCGCCGTACTGGCCCTGGCTGAACCCATCCTCAAACAGGAAATGCTGGGTCATGTAGGCGATCAGGATGCCGCGCATCCCGTAATAGGAGAACCGCTCCCACATCTCGGTGAAGAAGAGGATGTGAATGCCCTGCGGATGCTGGCGCATTTGCAGGAAAACCGGGACCGCGGTGACCAAAGTGACCACGATCCCGACCGCGACGACGACGTCCCACATGCGAATGTCTCCCCCCGCCGGCGGCGGTTCTATTTATTGGGGGTAACCAAGCACGCTTGGGGCGGCGGGTTCAAGGCCGCTCGTCGCTGAAGCGCCG
>CADEEL010000005.1:0-21358 GCA_902826335.1 uncultured Alphaproteobacteria bacterium | reverse complement strand
TACGCGCACGCCTCGAACACGGCGCGCACATCGCGGCCCCATTCGGTGTTGTAGCGTTCCAGCAGGCGCTCTGCGGGCGTGACTCCCGTGGCGGCGATGTCATCGAGATCGGCGAGGAAATGGGTTTCATCCTCGCCCGCGGCGTCGAGCTTGGCGCGTGACTTCAAGCCCTGGCGCGCGATGGCCAACGCTTGCTGCGCGATGTCCTGCGCCTTGGCGCCGCGGATCGGCGCCTTGAGGCCAAGCACAGGCACGGCGCGGCGCAAGCTCTCGCGATCCTCCGCCGTCCAGGTTTTGACGAGGCTCCAAGCCGCTTCGAGCGCGGCGTCGCAATAAAATATGCCGGCCCAGAACGCCGGCAGCGCACACAGGCGGCTCCACGGGCCCGAATCGGCGCCGCGCATTTCCAGAAAAGTCTTGAGGCGCACTTCGGGAAAGATCGTGGTGAGGTGATCTTCCCAATCCTGCAGCGTCGGCCGCTGGCCCGGCAGGATCGGCATCTTGCCGTCCATGAAGGCGCGGAAGCTTTGGCCGGCGCAATCGAGATAGCGCCCGTCGCGGTAGACGAAATACATCGGCACATCGAGCGCGTAGCGCGCGTAGCGCTCAAAGCCCATGCCGTTCTCGAACACGAATGGCAGCATGCCGGTGCGGTCAGGGTCGGTGTCGGTCCAGATATGGGCGCGGTAGGAGAGAAAGCCGTTGGTGCGCCCGTCCATGAACGGCGAATTGGCGAACAGAGCGGTGGCGATCGGCTGCAGCGCGAGCGAAACGCGGAACTTCTTCACCATGTCGGCTTCGGATGTGAAGTCGAGATTGGTTTGCACCGTACACGAACGAAACATCATCTGCCGCCCGAGCCGGCCGACGCGCGCCATATAATCGCGCATGATCTTGTAGCGGCCCTTGGGCATGATCGGCGTTTCCTCAAGACTCCACAGCGGCGAAGCGCCGAGGCCGAGAAAAGAGATGCCCATCTTGCCGGCCACGTCGCGCAATTGCGCAAGGTGGCCGCCAAGCTCGGCGCAGGTCTGGTGCAGATGTTCGAGCGGCGCGCCGGAGAGTTCGAATTGCCCGCCGGGTTCGAGCGTGATGGATGCGCCGCCGCGTTTCAGCGCGATGAGGTTTGCGCCCTCGATGACGCGCTCCCAGCCATAGGTGTCGGCCAACGCGGTCAAGAGCGCGCCGATGCCGCGCGGGCCCTCAAAGGGAACCGGCTCGCACGTGTCGCGATAGAAGCCGAACTTCTCGTGTTCGGTACCGATGCGCCACTGGCTGGGATCGGGTTTGCACCCGCTCTCCAGATGGGCGACGAGGTCGGCGAAGCCGTCCACCGGCTTTTGGTCTTTCGTCACGGCCGCCATGGGGCCTCCCTTTATTTGGGCCCATGTGGGCGGGCGGCCCGATTTGGGCAAGGCCGCCTCATTCGGCGCGCCAATCTCCCCACAGAGCTTGGATGACCGCGAGCGCCGCGATCGCGGCCGTCTCCGCGCGCAATATTCTAGGCCCCAGCGACACTGGCGTCACGTAGGGCAGGGCGCGCAGCATGCGCCGCTCCGTCGGATCGAAGCCGCCTTCGGGGCCGATGAGCAGGGCGAGCGCTTCTGCTCCCCCGTTTACGGGGGAGCTGTCAGCCCGCGAAGCGGGATGACTGAGGGGGGCCGGTCGCATCGCCCCCTCCGGCCGCTGCGCGGCCACCTCCCCCGTAAACGGGGGAGGAGCAACCGCATTGAGCGCCTCCGCGATCGGCGCGGCCTCTCCCGCTTCGTCGGCGAAGATCAAAGTGCGTGCGCCTTCCCAGCCATCGAGAATTTTCTCCAACGACAGCGGCGCGCAAATCTCCGGCGCGTCGAAGCGCTCGGTTTGCTCGGCCGCCGCGCGCGCGATGAGGCTCAGGCGATCCAGGCGCACGGTTTCCGCGATGGTGCGCGCCGTGATCACGGGGAACATTCGGCGCACGCCCAATTCGGTTGCTTTTTCAACGATGAGATCGGTGGCGGCGCGCTTCACGGGCGCGAACAGGAGATCGAGATCGGCGCAGGCGCGTGCGGGACGCAGGAGAGAGTCCACCGCGGCCGTTGCGCCGCGCTTTGTGACGGTTTCGATATGGGCGCGCCATTCCCCGTCGCGCGCGTTGAAGACGCGCAGACCCGCGCCCACGCCCAGGCGCAAGACGCGTGTCACATGCCCTGCCTGATCTTCAGAGAGATCAAGGCGTACGCCGGCGGCGAGCGGCGCATCGATGAGCAGGCGCGGATCGGGCATAGGTCACATGTCCGTGCCTAAAGCGTCGGACCTTGAATGCGACCCAATTCCTGGGTCGGACGCCACGTCGCATTCAAGGTCCAAAGACGCTTTAGATTCAAAAGCCTATAATGCAACCTTTGGACTTTAAATTCGCTCCATGCGCGCCACAAGGCTGGAGTGAATTTAAAGTCCGTTGCATTAGGCGGCGTGCGGCGCGCAAGCGGCTTGACTTGGCCAGCCCGGCGCGGGCTCATCCCCGGCGAATTTTTGGGGGAGCGCCATGCGCACGGCCGGGCTGGAAATCATCACGGGCAAGGTGGTCGATGTGCAATTGACCGAGCGCACCTTGATCGAGGAGCCAAGCGTCATCCGCCCCAGGGGCGCGCGCGCGCCGCGCGCCGCGCCCAAACACACCGGCGTCATCACCGGCCGCTTGCGCCTCTTCCTCGATGGGCCGGGCCTTAACGATCCCCATTATGATTTCGAGCAGTGCGAATTGCCGGTGCACCGCGATCAGATCGTCGCCATCGCCTCTTATCGGCGGCGCAAGAAGGCGCCGGCCGAACGCGTGCTGCTGCGCAATCTCTCTTCGGAGAAGGAATGCGTGTTCGAAGCGGGCCTTGCGGCCATGACGCCGCCGCCCTGGTTCGGGCCGCGCTGGAAGGCGTTCGGCTTGTCGCTGATCATGTTCGGCGCCGGCTATGTGCTCAGCCGCTTCGTCATTTCACCCGATCACAGCCCGACCTGGTGGGTGGGCTGGCCGATCCTGTTCGCGATCCTGGCCTATCCAGTGTTCTGGGGGCTGATGATCCTCTCCGCGCGGATCGGGCGCGGCGCGCGGCGCAAAGCGGCGCTTATCTATGTGCGGCGCGAAATGGCGGCGCGCGCTTCTAGGGATGAGACGGCGGCGCCGGCGGTTCAGGATCCGCCAGCGACGGCGCCGGCGGCGCAACAATCTCCGCCGGTTGCGGCTGCGCCGCCAGAGGCGCCGGCTCCCCAACCAGAACAGGCGCCGCCGGTTGCGGCTGCGCCGCCTGAAGCGCCGGCTCAACAACCGCCGCCTTCAGCTTGAGCGCGCTCGTATCCACGCGCGGGCGCGTTTCATAATCCTCGAACGCGGGATGCAGCGTGCGGCGGCGATAATCCTGCGTCGTGCCCATCCAGTTATTGGTGATTTTTCCCGACGCGTTCTTGTACCAGGAGCCGCATTCGCCGGCCCACGCCGTTTTCGCGAGCGCGGCCTGCAAGTCGCGATTGTAATCGGCCTGCGTGGTGCGGCGCACTTCGAAGACGCCGAGATTGCCCGCATCCATGTGCGCGACGCATTGGGCGATGTACTCGGCCTGGCGCTCGATCATGTAGATGATTGAGTTATGGCCGAGATTGGTGTTGGGCCCATAGGTCATGAAGAAGTTCGGGAAGCCCGCCACGGTGAGGCCGAGATAGGCCTCCGGCCCGTCCTTCCACACTTCCTTGAGACGCGCGCCGGCCTTGCCGATCACGTCCAGCGACCAGTTGAACGCGCTCGTCTCAAAGCCCGTTGCGTAGATGAGCACATCGCAGGCGTGCGTTTCGCCCTTCTTGGTTTTGACGCCTTCGGGAACGATCTCGGCGATCGGATCGGTGACGAGCGCGACATGCGGCTCATTGAGCGTTGGATAGTAATCGTCCGAAAAGATGATGCGCTTGCAGCCGATCGGATAATCGGGCGTCAGCTTGGCGCGCAGATTTGAGTCAGTGATCTGCTTTTCCAGATGCGCGAGCGCCACCTGCGTGAAAAACCGCGCACGCCAATCATCGGGATCGAACGCGCCCCAGAACATCCATTCCGCCCACCAATAGATTTGGTTGCGGCCCATGCGCATCAGCCAGGGCGCCCATCGGAACAGTTTCTTGTCCCAATCGGTGAAGGGCTTGTCGCCGCGCGGCAAGAGATAATTGGCGCTGCGCTGGAACACGGTGACATAGACCGCCTCCTTGGCGATCTGCGGTAGGAATTGCACGGCGCTGGCGGCGTTGCCGATGACGCACACCCGCTTGCCCTTGAGGTCCACGTCATGATTCCAGCGCGCGGAGTGAAAGCTCGCCCCTGCGAATTTGTCCCGGCCCGGAATGTCCGGAAACGCTGGATTGTTCAATTGGCCGAGCGATCCCACCACGATGTCGGCCTCGACTGGCTCGCCGGATGAAAACGTCAGCTTCCATTTCGCGCGCGCGCTATCCCACACCGCGCTTTTGACCTCGACGCCGAGTTTCAGATGCGGCGTCAGCCCGTATTTATCGGCCACGCGCTCGCAATAGGCCTGGATTTCGTCATGGGGCGGATAGACGCGGCTCCAATCTGCGTTCGGCTCAAACGAATAGGAATAGAGCTGCACGCGCACGTCGCACGCGCAGCCTGGATAGGTGTTGTAATGCCAGGTGCCGCCGACTCGGGGGGCCTTGTCATAGATGGCCAGCTTCGAGAACCCGGCCTCTTTGAGCTTGAGCGCGGCGGCCAGCCCGCCGAAGCCCGCGCCAATCACGGCGATCGAGGGGGAAAGATCGATTTCGCTGTCCATGCGCTGTCTTTAGCGCGCCCGCTGGGCGGGGCGAAAGGTAAAAGACGCGGTTCCCTGTCCGGTCAATCGCCTTCGATCGGCGCTTCGCCGAGAATTTGGGGCAACGTCCAACGCAATGAGGCGTCGCACACTGCATCAGGCTCGAGATCGGCGAATTGCAGCGCGGTCGCCTCGGCGGACGCCGTGTGGAGACGCTCCAATTCCTCCTCGACCTTTCGCCGGATCGTAGGCGTCAGGACCGCTTCGACCGCAAGTCGAAATCGGACGATTTCCGCCCTCCAGCCGTTCCGTGGCGCCGCATTCTGAGACCAGGCCAATTTGAACAAGTGCTCGATGATGCGCGCGACATAGGAACGCGCCTCGCGATATTCGCTCTTGCCCAGATCCTCCACTTCCTCGGCGAGACGGTCATAATCGAGCGCGTTCGCGCCCCGCCCGCGCGCGCGCAACGCCTCGGCCTGGGTTTTGGCCCACACATAGAAATCAGTCTCGTAGAGATCGTCGATCGTCATGGCGTCTTCATAGCAGTTTTCGGGCGTAATCGCCACGTCACGCCGCGTCGGGCAGGTGATCGCCCCGGCTCAGCGCGTGCAAGCGCGCATAGAGGCCGCCCGCGCCGATCAGTTCGCCGTGCGCGCCCTGTTCGACGATCCGGCCCCGGTCGAAAACGAGTATGCGATCCGCCGCCCGCACGGTGGAGAGGCGGTGCGCGATGACGATGGTGGTGCGCCCCTGCTTCAATTCCGCCATGGCGGCCTGCACGTCGCGCTCGGTTTCCGTGTCGAGCGAGGAGGTGGCCTCGTCGAGGATGAGGATCGGCGCATCGGCCAGGAAGGCGCGCGCCAGCGCCACGCGCTGGCGCTCCCCGCCCGAGAGCTTGACGCCGCGTTCGCCGACCGCCGTGTCATAACGCTTGGGCAGCGTCAGGATGAAATCGTGCGCGCGCGCACGGCGGGCCGCCTCCATCACCGCCTCGAGCGGCGCATCCGGGCGCGCATAGGCGATGTTCTCACGCAGCGAACGGTGAAAGAGCGCGGGATCCTGCGGCACGAGCGCCAGCGCCTGGCGCAAGCTTGCTTGCCTCACCGCGCGCACATCTTGCCCGTCGATGCGGATTGCGCCAGCCTCCACGTCATAGAGCCGCTGCACGAGTTTCACGAACGTCGATTTGCCCGAACCCGTGGGCCCGACCAGCGCAACCGTTTCACCCGGCGCGATGCGCAGTGAAAAATCCCGGTAGAGCGGCGCGGGCTGGCCGGCATAGCGGAAGGAGACATTGTCGAACGCGATGGCGCCCGCGCCGGGATGAAACGGCGGCGCATTTGGCGCGTCGATCACCTCTGCAGCCTGCTTTGAATAGGCGACGACATCCTCGATCTCGGCGAAGCCCTTCTGCAGCATCTGAAAATTCTCGCCCAGCGTGCGCAAATAGCCGCTCACCAGGAAAAAGCTGGTCAGCGCGAAGGCCGCGTCCCCGGGCGTGGCGCGCCCGGCGCGCCATTCAAGCACGACGAGGCCGACGAGGCCCGCCTGCAGCGCGAACAAGAGGAGGTTCTGGACGATCCAGGCATTGGTGAAGCGCATCCAGGTGCGTTCGGCCTTGGCGCGCCAATCTTCCGCAACCGCGTCAAACCGCGCTTGCTCGCGATGCTCCGCGCCAAACGCCTTGACGGTCGCATTGGCGCCGATCGAATCCGCCAAAGCGGCGCCCACGGCTGTATCCGCCGCGTTGGAGGCGCGGTTGGCGGCGGCGATGTAGTGGCGCCCGAAGAGATAGGTGGAGGCGAGGAAGGCAAGGATCGTCGCCGCCACGAAGAGGCCGATCAGCGGCCATTGCGCGAACGTCATCGCGGTGAGGCCGATCATCACGATCAGCGCCGGCAACACGAACCAGACCACGACGTCCGAGATCGTGTCATAGGCCCACATGGCGCGCGAGACGCGCCGCACCGTCGCGCCCGCGAAATTGTTGGCGTGCCAATCGGCGCTGAAGCGCTGCACGTCGGCGAAACCGCCGCGCACGAGGTTGCGCATATTCGTGGCGGCGAACGGCACCCAAAACCGCACCGCCACATTGCGCGTGAGATAAAAGAAAAACGCGATTGCGCTGAAGAGGCCATAGGCGGCCATGCTCGCGGCCGCGCCGGCCTCGGTCGGGCCCGCGCTTAAGGCTTCAACCAGGCGCGAGGCGAGCAGCGGCAACATCAGTTCGCATCCGGCCGAGACCGAAAACAGCGCCAAAAAGCCGGCGAGTTTGCCGGGCTGGCTGATCCAATGACGCCACAAAAAGCCGATGATCTCGCCCACGCGGGCGGGATCGGGCGCGGTGCGCGATTCATCGATGTCGAAATCGTCGGACATGGGAGACTCTGAAGGCGGGCGCGCACGGGCGGCGCCGCGCGTGCAGTCGAATGGGGATTGGGAACCGGCCAGCGTCGCCGCATCAAGCGGCGGCGGATCGGGCCCTGCGAGAACCTCGAAGCGTCCATCCTTTGGGATGGCGAGGCGCGGCGATGGGAGGGTTCGCGTGCGCCGCCCGCATAGCGCGGGCGGGGCGTCGCTCGGCGTCCCGTCACGGCGCCGCGGAGGTCAGCAGGTGGCCATCAAGTATCCGGTCTCGCGTTGAGAACGCGGCGTGTATACGCGCGTGCGCCGCTTGCGTCCAGGCGGGCGCCGCCGCATCGTTCCGCGCCGTGACCAAAACGCAACCCCCGCAAACCGCTCCGGCGCCGGCGGATTCGCTTACGCGCCATTGGACGGCGCGTTTGCCGAAGCGGGCGCGCGCGTTCGCGCAACTCTCGCGGCTCGATCGTCCCATCGGCTGGCGACTGCTTTATCTGCCCTGCCTGATGGGGATCGCACTGGTGCGCACGCAGGACGGGTTCTGGTGGAGCGACGGATGGAACGCGCTGCTCTTCCTCGTCGGCGCCATCGCCATGCGCGGCGCCGGCTGCACCTATAACGATATTGTCGATCGCGATATCGACGCGCGCGTGGCGCGCACGCGCGGCCGGCCCTTACCTTCCGGCGCGGTGAACTTGCTTGAGGCGTGGGTCTGGCTCGCGGCGCAGGCGCTGATCGGCTTTCTCGTACTCCTCGCGCTGCCGCGCTTTGCGCAATTCACCGCGCTGGCTTCGCTGCCGCTCGTCGCGCTTTATCCGTTCATGAAGCGGATCACCTGGTGGCCGCAAGCGTTCTTGGGGCTGGTCTTTTCCTGGGGCGCGCTGGTCGCCGGGGCGGCGACGGCGCGTGCGCTGGCGCCTGAAACACTGCTGCTTTACGGCGCGTGCTTCTTCTGGGTGATGGGCTATGACACGATCTACGCCCTGCAGGATAAGGAAGATGACGCGCTGGTGGGCGTCAAATCCACCGCGCGCCTGTTTGGCAAACACTGGCGCGCGTGGACGATCGGCTTTTATCTTGCCGCGCTTTTGCTGTGGAGCGCGGCGGCCTATGTCGCCGGCGCCCAGTGGCCGACTTTCCTGGTTCTGGGCGCGCTCGGCGCGTTCGTGATCTGGCCGGAATTGGAGCGCCCGCAAGAGACCTACCCCGCCTCGGCGCTTGCTTCGTTCAGGGCCAATGCTCTGATCGGCGCTGCGATTGCCGGCGCGCTCGCCTTGGAGCCGCTCTGGCGCACGCTGCGGCCGTTTCTGGATGGGCGTTGATGTGGAGGCGAATTCTGGCGACGCTTCATGCTTGGCTTTCCGATCTCGGCCCGAACCGCGACGCGCACAACGAGCGAATCAAGCTCATCGCCGGCAGTCTCAACACAATCGCTCTGTCGGCGCTCATTGGCGGCGTCATCAGCCCGTTGTTCACTGCGGGCCGGGTTCTGGGCGGCCTGGCGGTGCTGTTCGGCGTCCTGATTTGGCTTGGATTTTCCTTCGCGGCCTATCACATTTTAAGCTATACTCGGTCTCGGGAGTGAGCATGTATTATCCACTGGTGGCTCTTTCAGTGCTTGCCCTTGCCGGTCTCATGGTCGTGCCCATCGGCCTCTTTGTGACGTGGCTTGAGCGCCGCGCCGCGCGCGGGCCGCATAACACGCCTGCTGAGTGATGGCGCGCGTGAACGAGGCGGAGAAATACCTCATCAAGATCTGCCCGGCGATGCGCAAGCATGTGCCGCATCATGAGCCGTATCCAACCAGCTTCGAACGCTTCAAGGATCCGTACAGGGCGCTGATCCGCGCCGTCGTCTATCAGCAGCTCTCCGGCAAGGCCGCCGGCACAATCTATGGCCGCGTCATCGCGCTTTATCCGGACAAGAAACATCCCGACCCGGAAGACATCCTCAACACCAAGGATGAAAAGCTGCGCGCCGCCGGCCTGTCGCGCCAGAAGATCGCCGCGCTGAAGGACATCGCGCAAAAGCGGCTCGACAAGATCATTCCCCATCAGCGCTCCATCGCGCATTTGCCGGATGAGGAAATCATCGAACGATTGACGGCCGCGCGCGGCGTCGGCCGCTGGACGGTGGAGATGTATCTGATGTTCTCGCTGGGGCGCCCGGACGTGCTGCCGGTGGACGATCTTGGCGTCAGGAAGGGCGCCGAGAAAATGCTGGGGCGCGAACTCAATCCCAAGCAATTGGGCGAATATGGCGCGCGCTGGGCGCCCTGGCGCTCGGCCGCCGCCTGGCATTGCTGGCGCGCGGTCGATACGGTTTTGATGGAACCGTGATATAAGGCGTCCATGCCGGCCGTCGCGCGCATTGATCCAAAAACCGTGTTCACGCCCACGGAATGGGCGCCGCTGGCGCGCCGCTCCCAGTGGCGTGGGCTCGCTTGCGTGGCGCACGCCTGGGCGCTGATCGGGGCGGGCGGGGCGCTGTTCATCCTGTGGCCAAATCCGCTGACGTTTGTCGTGGCCGTCATGGTCATCGGCGCGCGGCAATTGGGCCTCGCCATCCTCATGCATGACGCGGCCCATGGCGCGCTGCATCCGAACCAGCGGGTCAACGAATGGGTGGGCGAGTGGCTGTGCGCGGCGCCCGTCGGCGCGGATTTGGCGCGTTACCGGCCCTATCATCTGCAGCATCACAAGTTCACCGAGCAGCCCGAAGATCCCGATCTCGCGCTCTCGGCGCCGTTCCCGATTACGCGCGGCAGTTTCCTGCGCAAGGTGATCCGCGATCTCACCGGCCAGACATTTTTCAAGCAGCGCCTGGGGCCAAGCCTGGCGCGGTTCACCGGCGCGCGGGCCATGAACAAGGAGGCGATTGCGCAGGCGGACGGTGTGGCGCTGCGCTTCTGGATCACCAATGGCGCGCTTATCGTCGCTGCGACGGCGCTGGGCTATTGGTGGGCGTGGTTCGCCCTGTGGCTTCTACCCATGGCCACATGGCAGCAATTGATCACACGCGTGCGCAACATCGCCGAGCATGCCTGCGTCGGCAAGCATGACGATCCGTTCCGCCATGCGCGCACAACGCTGGCCAATCCGATTGAGCGCCTGCTCATTGCGCCCTATTGGGTGCATTATCACGCCGAGCATCACGTGTTCATGCATGTGCCGTGCTATCGCCTTGCGCGGCTGCACACATTGCTGATGGAAAAGGGTTATCACGCGCGCATGGACATCGCGCCAAGCTATCCCGCGATGATGCGCATCGCGGTTCCGGCCTGAACTTACTCTCCCAACAGCGCGTTTACACTATCCGCATTGGCCGGCGTGAACGGATTGACGATCTTCAATCCGTCGAGCTGACGTCCATCCTGCATGTCCTCGCTCAGCAACGCACACGCGCCCGCTTGCGCCGCCGCCGCGCAGATGAGGGCGTCCCAAAATTGAAGCCGATGTGTAAGCGCCGTCGCCGCCGCAATGGACACAAGCTCCTCGGTTGTCGCCACGACGCGAAACAATGCGCGATAGAGTGCGACTTGCCGCACGGCCTCTACGAGTGCGCCCGGGGCCCTGCGTTGCACCACTCGAAGCAGTTCGCCTAACACCTGCGCCGGCATGACGCCGTCGTGGGCGGCGCGCAGGATCAGTTGCGCCGCGCGCTTTCCCTTCCCCGATTCCGGCTCAAGCTCAGCGTACACCAATATGTTTGAATCAAGCGCAACCCGACTCATGGCGGATCATCGCCGTATTTGTCATCCTCTGTGATTACGCCGACGCGAAAGCCGGTGGCGGGCTTCTCATTCAGACTTTTCGCAAGCTTTGCGTACGCCGCCCGCCAAGCCGGATCTTTGGAGCGGTCTGACGGCTGGGGAGTGATCTTGGCGACCGGTGCGCCGTTCTTGGTGATAATTATGGTCTCCCCCCGCTCGGCGGCGGCGATAACCGAGGAGAAATTCTGATTGGCCTCGCGCACTGACATTTCACGCATTGGCGCCCCTATGTGCTACGTTGCAACATACACGAAATTTGGGCGCTTGGCAACGTGATCTCCGACATCCCCGCTTTCATCCGCGCCAACACACGCATTCTTTCCCCGCCGCATACGCCCGAGATACGGCTTCATCTCGCCGATGACGCGGTCGCCTTGTGGGAATTGACGGAAGAGCGATTGGGTGAACTGGGCCTTGCGCCTCCCTTCTGGGCGTTCGCCTGGGCGGGCGGGCAGGCGCTGGCGCGCTACGTGCTGGATCATCCTGAGATCGTCGCGGGCATGAATGTACTCGATCTCGCCTCCGGCTCGGGCCTTGTCGCCATCGCTGCGATGAGAGCGGGCGCGGCGCGTGCGACGGCGGCCGACATCGATCCCTTCGCCGCGCACGCCGCGCGGCTCAACGCCGCCTTGAACGACGTGACGATCGATCCGATCACGGAGGATGTGATCGGCGCGCCGCGCGGTGAGGCGGTGATCCTCGTCGGCGATCTCTTTTATGAGCGCGATCTGGCGGCGCGGCTGCTGGCCTGGCTGGAGGCGCGTCAGCGCGCCGGCGCGCTCGTGCTGATCGGCGATCCTGAGCGCTTTTATCTGCCCAAGCAACGGCTTGAGAAGATCGCGGCCTACGAAGTGCTAACCTCCCGTGCGCTTGAGGATGCGGAGGTGAAACGCACGGGCGTGTGGCGTTTGCGCGCCGGCGCTTAAGTTCGCGCCTACACCTCAATCCGCCCCTCGCTCACCTTGATCGCCGTGCCGCCGATGCGCGCGGCCTTCAAATGGCCGTCCGCCAATTCAATTTCGAGACCGATGAGAGAGGGCCGGCCCATCTCCACGCCCTGGAGAATGGGCAAAGTGTGCCAGCCCGCGGCGAGATGCTCGAAACGTGCAATGACGCCCGCGAACGCGGCGGCGGCCGAGCCGGTGGCGGGGTCTTCGACGACGCCGAGTTCAGGTGCGAACATGCGGGCGCGATAGGCGTGCGCGGCGCGCTCCTCCGCGCGGGCGTAGCAATAGATTTCCGCGGCCCCGAGCGCGCGGCCAGCATTGTGCGGAGGTTTGACGCGTTTCAAGGCGTCAAGCGAAGCCAGCGGCGCGAACGCGAACGGCACGCCCGCCGAATAGATGGTCGGTATGTGACGATCGAAGCCGATATCGTCGGGCGCGAGTCCAAGCGCGGCGGCGAGCGTTTCATCCGTGGCCGCGAGCGCGACTTCTTCGGAAAGTTTCGGCGCATCGAAAGCCGCGAAGGTCGCGGCGTTTGGAAATTTCTTCACCGCGCAGCGCACCGGCCCGATGCGTTCCTCCAGCACAAGCAGGCGCTCGGCTGGGCCGTTATCGTCCCGTTCGGCCAGCGCGATGGCCGCGCCGATGGTCGGGTGGCCGGCGAAGGGCAATTCCTTGCCTGGTGTGAAAATGCGCACGCTGGCGGCGTGGCGCGCTTCGCGCGGCGGGGCGATGAAGATTGTTTCGGAGAGATTGAATTCGCGCGCGATCGCCTGCATGCGCGCCTCGGGGAGGTCCTTGGCGTCGAACACCACGGCCAGCGGATTGCCGGCGAAGCGCTCGGCGGTGAACACGTCATAGGTCGCGAAGGGGAGGGTGGGCATGGGCGGGGTGTTAGGAGCAAATCCGGCGCGCCACAATCGCCAGGCGTCGCGCGCAAAAAGAAGGGCGCGGGGAGAGCCGGCCCCACGCCCTTCTTCTGGTCGGCGCCTGGAGGAAGAGGCGGCGCCGCTGGCGGTTCGTCAGGTCTCGTGCGGCTTCACCGTGAACCTTCGGTCGAGCGGCGCGCCGCGCAAATAAACCAACGCCACGATCCGTGCGGGATAAACGCGCTTCGTGGGCGTGATCCGGAGTCCGGCTTGTCGCGCGCCGCGACGGTGACGCCATCCATCACGGCGAAGGCGCGCGAAAAAATTCAGGCTACGATCTGGGCCGCTTGGTTCATGATCGGCATGGCGACGAGCGCGAAGCAGAATGCGGCGGCGAGGAGCGAATAGAAGCGGGTCATGGCGGTCATCCTGGAAGAGGGTGGGAAAGAAGCGGGCGCGGGCTTAGGCGACGATCTGGGCCGCTTGGCTCATCACCGGCAGGGCGACGAGGGCGAACGCGAAGCTGGCGGCGATCAGGGATGCGAAACGGGTCATGGTCTTGGCTCCTTTGGGGTGGCGCGGCGCGCCGTGGCGATGAGCAGACCCTAAGGGCGGCCGCGCCGGGCGGCTGTGACCGCCGTCACGATATAGGAGTTGACGTACCCAATCTCATGCATATATACTGAATCTATTGGAGATTCAGATGACTTCCGCTCTTTCCGCCAAGCACCTGCACGATGAAGCCGCCGCCTATCGCTGGGTTGAGGCCCGCGTTTGGCCGAACGGGCGCGTCTGCCCGCATTGCGGCGTGGTCGATGACAGTGGCGCACTCAAAGGCAAGAGCACCCGGATCGGCGTCTACAAGTGTTATTCCTGCCGCAAGCCTTTCACCGTGAAGGTTGGGACCATCTTTGAATCCTCGCATGTCAAGCTGCACATCTGGCTGCAAGCGATGCACATCATGGCGTCGAGCAAGAAGGGCTTTAGCTCAAACCAGTTCGCGCGCGTGCTCGGCGTCGATTTGAAAACCGCATGGTTCATGTCGCACCGCATCCGCCTAGCGATGGCGCCGAGCGGTTCGCTGCCGCCGCTGGGCGGCGAAGGCAAGGTTGTGGAGGTCGATGAAACCTATCACGGCAAAGTCGAACACCCCGCCGAGTTCCGCAAAGATACTGGCGCGGCGCTGAAAGCGCCCCGGCGCGGGCGCCATCGCGGCCCAGCGAACAAGCGTCCGATTGTGACCCTGGTCGAGCGCGGCGGTTCGGCGCGCACTTTCCACGTCGCGGAAGCAAATGTCGCCACCGTCGCCAAGATCGTGCGCGACAACGTGGACCGGAAGTCGAAGCTGCACACCGATGCGTCCAGCCTCTACCTGACCGTTGGCAAGGAGTTCGCCGAACATGGCCGCGTCGAGCATTCGATGGGCGAATATGTGCGCTACGAAGGCGGCGCCGCGATCCACAACAATTCAGCCGAAGCCTATTTCAGCGTGTTCAAGCGCGGCATGAAGGGCGTCTATCAGCACTGCAAGGAAAAGCACCTGCACCGCTATTTGGCGGAATTCGACTTCCGCCATAACACCCGGGTCGGCCTCGGCGTCGATGACACGACCCGCGCCGACAAGCTGCTTGCCGGCGTGGTTGGCAAGCGCCTCACCTATCAAACAACTGATCGGCCCGCCTGATCTGGAGGCGCAACTAGCCCGCTGGATAAGGCGACGGCGCGGAGCGCAAGCAAGGCGACTGGCGAAAGAGCGCGAAGCGGACTAGCTTCGCGCTCATGCCCGCCAATAAGAAGTTTCCCGCCAAACCCAAGAAGCCTCAAAAAGAGCGCTTCATTGAGTTCGCCAAAAAGGTTGGCGCGGACGATGACGTGGGCGCGCTAGAGCGAACGTTTAAGAAGGCTGTCCCGCCGTCGAAGCCTTCCTCGAAGCGCGGCGGGGCTTGAACGGCGGATCATCGTCTGGAATGCCCTTTTCAAGCAGAGCCTTCGCAAGCCGTTCCATAGCTGGGATGTCATAATGCCGCCGCATGTCGTGATCAGCGCGCACAAGGGCTTGAAGGTCTTTCCTCATTCCCTCACCGCGCGCCTCGCGCTCGTGGTGCTTAACGGCATGCCACGCCAGTAGGTCGCCGGATTGCAAGCAGGCGTCTTTCTCCTTTGGGCGAAACGCATGGCCTGCATACCAATACTGGTCTCTGGTTCGCGTGCTCGTGAATAACTCGTCCAAGAAACCATTGGCGTTGCGCTGGTGCTCGTGACCGCTTTCAAAAAAATATGCAATCTCGCCAGCGTAATTCCGCTTCAGCGCCCACCGCCTAATCATTCCTAGCGCCGCGAAACACGCAAATGCGTATGCGCTTGGCATGCCGGATCGACCAGCCAGCCGCTCATTGTAGTCATCTTCGTTTAGCGTCACTGCGTAGCCGAACTCGGTTCGTTTGTGGACGTGCTTGATGAGAGCCGTTTCAATCGCAATACAGTCCTGTCGATCCCATCCTTCAAATTGCCCCGCGCCGTGCGCGCAGTCCGACATGCGGAAAAATTCTGCTTGCGTTGGTTTTCCAGTGTTCGCCTTGGCTAACGCGGCTCTCCATTGGCGGCTGAACTTCTTGGCCTGGGGCTTGGTGAACACGTAGCCAGCCACGCAGAGCACGGTCGAGCTATCGTCGGTCCCGCTCTCGTCCATGAACGCCTGCAAGCTCACAGCCCACCCTCCGTTTTGCAGCAAGGTGTCGAGCATCGCTTCAAAGGCGCGATCTGCCTGGACCCTACTCACCTAGGGTAACCGATCCGCCTGGGTACGCAAACTCCCATATCGTGACCGCCGTCACACTGTGTGAGGGGCGGTCGTGGCTCAGCTTGAAATGTCAGCCAGCGGTCGAGGACAGGAAACGGCGCCAATGCCGACGGACACAGACGCGTGGATCACGGGAAGCTATTCGCCGCGAGCGGTCAATCGCGCTCTTACTTGATTGGCGTATCGCAATCGTAGCTGGCCGTGGCGTCGGTCCTGCTAATCCCCACGTTGGTCGAGATTGGTTTGATCTCTCGTAGCAAAACGCTCAACTTGATCCGCAGGAGACCTCCCATGAAGAAATTCCTCGTACTCTATCGTTCGCCCATGTCAGCGCAGGAGCAGATGTCCAAAGCATCACCCGAACAAGCTAAAGCGGGCATGGATGCGTGGCTGCAATGGGCCGGGAAGGCTGGTCACGCCATTGTCGACATGGGCGCGCCGACACAGAGCGTCGCTCACCTCAAGGGGACTGCGATTTCGGGGCATGTTGGCGGGTACGGCGTGGTGCAGGCAGACTCCGCCGACGCCGCAAAAGCGTTGTTTGACGGCCACCCCCACCTTGGAATGCCAGGGGCTTCGATCGAAATTCTGGAACTACTTTCAATGCCGGGCATGTAGGCGGCCTAGAGGACCAGTTTCGAGCCACGCCGAGCCTTAGCGTACAAAATCACGACCGACCTCGCCGCTCAATTCCCGTCGCTGGCAATGTAGCCGCCGCGAAGGCGCAATATCGCCGTGAGCAGACAGTGGGCTTAGTCCGCAGTGGACGCCGAAATGACAACTAGCCGCTGAAACTCGGGTACGAATACGACAAACAAGAAGACGCCCCACCATTCCATTCCCGCCCTAAAATATTCGGCGGCTTCCGGCAGCCTTGGATCACTCCAGTCGAAGATTTGGTGGACTGTATCCGGCGGTAAGAGAAAGCGCCTCACGCTATCGAACACTCGCTGCACTTCTTTAGGGGACGCACCTAGGCCATAGGGCGGATTCACGAATGCGTACGCGAACTGTCCGCCCGACCCCGGGTCCGGAAGTTCAACGCCTCCGCCAGAAATGCTCAAACCGTCCAAGTCGGTTAGGACGGGATTTTCCAGGGTGCGGCCGTCTTCCGTTCCCCAGGTCCCCCGCCTAATCAGGGCACCCTTATTGATGTCGTACCAATCACCGAAAGGCGTTTGAGCATTCACGGGTCGGCAACTGATTGCTCGAAGTTTCTCACGATCTAGCCCCGGGACAGATGTTGCGATTGCCTCTAGGCAAACGTCCTCATCGAGCGCCTCGACATCTTCGAAAACGTGGAAGTCGATAACGCCCCGCATCTCGTAGTACTGCGAGAAGAAGTGGGGCAGTTCGGTAAGTCTCATACAATGATACTACATCAGCTCGACCGTCCGTTTAGGGCCAAACCGACCCGGTTCGCCACAATAATACGACAGGCTCAGCCGTTTAAGAGCCGCCGTTCCAAACGGGAGTTGGGACCCGGTGTTGATCGCACGATTTCACACTGAGGCATGACCCGAACGAGCGTTACGCCGGTGCAAATCATGTCGGCGGGGCGCTTTTCGACCTCGAGGCCCTTAGGCATCGTTGGCCTCTCCCGATTTTCCGAAAGCGTAGCCCAGCGCACCCGCAAGTATCGCAACAGCTGCTTCACTAAGCGCGTCATTGATGGCTAGAAGCGCTGTTAGCGGAAGGGCCGTCGCTATAGTGATGAACCGGATGAACTGCCATCCAATGCCCTTGTCCCCCTTAACGCGCGCGTATAGGCCCCCCGCGAGGGCCACCAGAACTGCGAAGACTAAGAGTACCGAAATCCAATCCTTCGGGGTCAATGTACGCATGCTCCCTGCTAGGCGCTGAGCATATAGCGCTCGGCGGAGCGCGTCACGTGCGGTCAAGCCGGTCACATTTCAAAAGGGTACGCGAACTGAAGTGAGCTACTTTCTGGCCCTGGCCCGCAGCTGATCGAGGATGAGCGAAACGGTGTTGGCGATCACGTCGGGAATGCGCGCCAGCGGCAGGCCGTGATCGTGAAGCCGCCAGGAGGCGTCTGCGCCGGAAAGGCTGAGCAGCATCGCCGCGGCCTCCGCCGTGGCGCGCGCGGGCGCGCCGACGGCCTTCACCGCGCGGCGAATGGCCTCGATGCGCGCGGCGCGGCGCGTGATGCGCATATCCTTCCAGACGCCGCGATCGGATGCGAGCGCGCGCGTGATCGGGTGCTTAAGGCCCATGCGGTGAATCTCACGAAAATAACGCGGCAGATCATCCGGGCCGGCGGCCAGCGCGACGACGTGGAGATTGGTTTTTTCATCGAACCATGCGCCAAGCGCGGCGACCTGGCTCGCCTCGTTCGGAAAATGAAAGTGCACCGTGCGCAGTGAAACGCCGGCGCGCTGCGCCGCTTCGCTGGGCGAGAGTTTGTCACGCCCCGGCTCGGCGAGTTGCTCCGCGAACGCTTCCAGGATCGCCGTGCGCGTCGCCTGCGCTTGCGCTTCGCGTTTGGGGCTTGCGTAGCGGCGCGCGGCGCTCACGGCAGGAAGGTGATCCCGTGCGCGGCGCCGACGCGCAGCACGCCCGGAATATCGGGCGGATTCATCTCCACGTCCGTAGCGACTTCCTTGAAGAATTTGGACGCATTGCCTTTGCTCACGATGGTGAGAAAGTGCGTGTGGTCGATCGTGGTGTAGCCGTGCGGCGTATTGGCGGGCACATGCGCAAAGCCCCCGGGGCCGAGGCGCGTGGCCTTGCCGTCCACGCGCACTTCCATCTCGCCCGAGAGCACGACGTAGATTTCTTCCCAGGCATGCGTGTGAGGCGGCGGGCCGCCGCCCGGAACGCCCGTTGTGTCGAAGATTTCAATCGCCGAGCCCATGGCGTTGGTCAGCATCGGGCGGAGCGTCTCGCCCAGCACATAATGGCTTTCCTGACCAGTCGCGCCGGTTTGAGTTGCAGCCATCTCGCGCCTCCCTCCCAAATAAGTCATTGCAGGCAAATGCAACGAAATCGTCATAGCGTTCATTGCATTGGGATGCAACCAATATTTTTGGGACGGCGTCAAACCTCAATGGAGGCGATGCATGGCCCTCTTGCACCATTAGCCGCCATGGCCTCGTCGATGCGCACGTCGTCCCGCTTCGCACTTCCCTCTCACTCCAACCCCTGCTTCACTCCGCGCCCACGGGAGGCGCGGCATGCGGCATGGATATAAACTCGGCGCGGCGCTCGTTGCGGCGCTGACGCTCATGGGCTCATCCTTCGCGCAGGACAACGCGCCGCCTGAACCCGGCTTTGGGCGCGGCGAGCGCGTCTCCGGTTCGCCCTTCGCCACGCGCTCGCCCGTGCTTGGGCCCCACGGCGCGGCGGCGACCGCCCATCCACTCGCTACACAGACCGCGATCGACATATTGCGCGCCGGCGGCAGCGCCATGGACGCGGCGATCGCCGCCAACGCCATACTCGGCCTCGTCGAACCCACCGGCAGCGGAATCGGCGGGGATATTTTCGTCATCGTCTGGGATCCGCGCACGCAAAGGCTGCACGGCTATAATGGCTCGGGCCGCAGCCCACGCGGGCTTAGTCTCGCCGAGATGCGCCGCGAAGCGCGGCGGCGTGGGAATGCGAACGCCATCCCGAGCTTTGGCGCCGCGCCGGTGACGGTGCCCGGCGCCGTCGATGGCTGGTTCGCGCTGCACGAACGCTTCGGGCGCACGCCGATGCCCGATTTGCTCGCGCCAGCCATCCGCTACGCGCGCGAGGGCGCGCCGATCCCGCAGACCATCGCCATGTATTGGGCGAACAATGAGCGCCGGCTGCAGGCGGAATTCGCCGCCGGGCGGCTCCAGGAATTCGACAATGCGCGTTACACGTATTTTTGCGACCGCGCGGCGGTGTCGCCCGCGCGGCGCGGCCGTGAACAGGCGCCCGCGCAGCCGACCTGCATAGGCCGGCGCATTCCAGATGGGCATTCGCTGTTCACCAATCCCGATCTCGCACGCACGTATGAGCTCATCGCGCGCGAGGGCAGGGATGGGTTTTATCGCGGCGATGTCGCGCGCACGATTGACGCTTATATGCGCCGCATCGGCGGCTGGCTGCGCTATGAGGATTTGGCCGCCCACCAGGGCGAATGGGTTGAGCCTGTGTGCGCGCCGTATCGGGGCGTATCGGTGTGCGAACTGCCGCCGAACACGCAAGGCGTCGCGGCGCTGCAAACCTTGCGCATCCTCGAAGGCTTCAATCTGCGCGCCATGGGCTTTTTGAGCGCAGATAGCCTCCACACCCAGATCGAAGCTACGCGCCTCGCCTTCGCGGACCGCGCGCGCTTCTACGCCGATCCGGCCTATTCGCGGTTCGATATCAATCGTCTGCTCACGGATGAATATACGTTATCGCGCCGTGCGCTGATGGCGCCTGACCGCGCCATGCCAACCGCGCCGCCTCATGCTCAGATCGACATCGAAGGAGATACGACTTACCTCACCACCGCCGACGCGGACGGCATGATGGTGTCGCTCATCCAATCCAATTATCGCGGCATGGGCTCGGGGCTTGTGCCGGACGGATTGGGCTTCATGCTGCAGGATCGCGGCGAACTTTTCGCGCTTCAGCCTGGCCACGGCAATCTCTACGGGCCGGGCAGGCGGCCCTTCCACACCATCATTCCCGCTTTTGCGTTGCGTGACGGCCAGCCCTGGCTTTCGTTCGGCGTCATGGGCGGGGATATGCAGCCGCAGGGCCATGTGCAGATCATCGTCAATCTGATCGATTATGATTTGGATTTGCAGGCGGCGGGCGATGCGGCGCGCTACCGCTTCTATGGCGGCGCCGAACCCACGGGTGAGCCGGCCGATGGCGTCGGCTATGTGGCGATGGAGAACGGCGTGCCAGCCGCCGTACGCGCGGAATTAGCGCGGCGCGGCCATCGCATCCGCCCGGCGGACGGCTCGTTCGGCGGCTATCAGGCGATCCTGCGCCATGCCGACGGAACCTACGAAGCCGCCACTGAATACCGCAAGGACGGCGCGGCGATGGGGTATTAGGTGCGTCACATGTCCGCCCGGTTTGCGGCATAGGCGGAGGCATGCGCGCGCTCGCCGCCCTCATCTTGTGTATTGCGCTGACCGGCCCGGCCTTTGCCCAGCCGCGCGAGCGGGCGCCTCGCCTCACCTATGTGGAGCAGACTGTCGCGCTCGCGCGCATCCTGGGCGGCGCGCACTATCTGCGCATCACCTGCGCCAGCCGGACCGACCAGCGCTGGCGCGACGCCATGCGCGGCCTCATGCAGCGCGAGCCTGGGCAGAGCGGGGAGCTCACCGCCGCCTTCAATGAAGGCTATCGCGATGAAGAGGCGCGCTTTCCGGTCTGCGATCAAGGCGCGCGCCAGACGGAGACGGAATTGCGCGCCCAAGGCCTCAGGCTGTCCCAAGCGCTCGCCGCGCGCAACGCGGCCGTCCGTACACGGAGTAAAAGATGAGCGCCCCAGATCCGGACCAGCAAAAGGCCGCCGCGCTCGAAGCCATCCTCGATGCGTGGGATAAGGCGCTTGGCCAGGGCGTCGAACCTGAAATGCTGGCCTCGGCCGCCATTTACGCCGCGCTTGCCGACATGGTGGAGATGTATGGGCAAGAGCCGGTGGCCGATATGTGCGCCGAGCTGCCCGCGCGCGTACGCGCGGGCGAGTTCACGCTGCGCGCGGGGACGTAGGCCAACCGGCGCGGCGGGGCGGCTCTCAATTTGGCGGGACCAGCCTGAATTGGCGCCTCAGACACAAAACCACCAATCCCCGGATTGGCCCCTGAGCGCCAAGTCCGGAGCCCATA
>CADEEL010000004.1:63535-116011 GCA_902826335.1 uncultured Alphaproteobacteria bacterium | reverse complement strand
GCGCGATGGCCAGGCCCAGCCCCGCCCCGCCCGCGCGGTCGCCCGAGACAAACGGCTCAAACAAGCGCGCACGCGCGTTTTCCGGCACGCCAGGGCCACGATCCGCCACCGTGATCGCCACACGCCCGCCCTTGCGCGTCAGCGCGACTGAAACGGCGTCGCCGGCGTCTTGGCGCGCCGCGCGGATAACGGCCTGCACCGCGTTGCGCAGTACATTCGCCAGCACGCGATGAAGCTGATCGCTGTCGGCCATCACCATCAAATCGCTTGCGGGCGCGTGTGGAGGCGTCAAACCTGGAAACGCCGCGAACACATCTTCGATGGCTTCCTGGAGCGCGTCCGTCAGCTTGAGCGGCGCCAACACCGGCGCGGGCTCTTCAGCCTTGCCGAACTGAAGCGTCGCGCTGGCGAGGTTCGCGGCGCGGGTCAGCGCGCGCTCAAGCCGCGGCGCGGCGGCGCGCACGCTTGCATCCTGGGACTGACCCAAGCGGTCAGCGATGAGCTGCGCGGTTCCCAACGCATTGCGCAAATCATGGGCGATCCGCGCCACGGCGGAACCAAGCGCGGCCAGATGCGCGCGCTGGCGCAGACTGGCGCGCACATGCCCGGCCATATCCGCGAGGGCGCGATCGGCGCGGCCGATTTCATCGACGCGGCGGGACGGCGCGGCGAACGTCGTTACATCCTCCGGCGCATCGCGGAACCGCTCGACGCGCGCGGTGAGCGCGCCGATCGGGCGCACGAACAGCCAAGTCAGCAAGGCGTAAATAAAAGCGCCCGCGATCAGCGCGATGGCCAGCGCGGACAGGGCCTGCCGGCCCGCGAACGCCCACAATTCCCGCTTCAGCGGCGCCTCGTTGAGCACGATCTCGATGAACTCGCCGCTCTCGAAGCGCGGCCGCGCCACCACGCGTAGAACCCGTCCGTGCGGCGCAAGCAGCGTCTCGAACGCCCAGGCGAACCGCGTTGGCGATTGCGCCGTGCGGTAATCATAAGTGCGCGGCGCTTGCATAGGCGCGGTGTCGGACTCGAGCAGAAGCTCGCGCACATCGTCCCGCCGCAGCGCGATGCGCAGCACTTCCGCGTTTTCCAACAATTCACGCTCAAGCGCGGGGCTGAGATCCGGCGAGGCTTCGAGCGCCAGAGCCGCGGTCTGCGCCAGATCGATCCGATCCCGCACCCGCAACTCGTGATAATTGGCCACCGCCGGCGCGAACAGAAGCAGCGCCGCGGCCAGCACCGCCGCGCTGGTCAGCACCAGCGCGCGGCTCGCCAAGCCATCGAGCGCGTGCGCGAGGAGAGCGAAGCGCATTAGCTTCATCCGTCCACGGACTTGCGCCGCCTCAGCCGCGCGGCGGCGAACGCCAAGCCCGCCAGACCAAGCAAGGGCAAAAGTACAATCGGGCGAAACACAAGAGACGCGAGATCGCCCTCAGCGCCCGCCTCGATCAACACGCCGGCGCCAGCGCCCAGCCCCGCATAAACGAGCGCCCCGGGCGCGAGGCCAAGCAGCGTCGCGCCCAGAAAATCACGCACGCCGATGCGCGCCGCGGCGGCGGTCAACGTCACCGCCAACGTCGGGAAGATGGGCGTGAGGCGCATCGACAGAAGATAAAGGAAGGCGCGCCCGCGCGCATGGGTTTCAACGCGATCGAGCGCCGCGCCGAGCCGCCCGGCGAGGCCCGCGCGTGCATGCCGCACCGCCAGGAACAGCACGAAAGAGCCGGCCGTCGTCGCGCCAAGCGAATAGGCCGCCCCCGCCCACAGGCCGAAGATCAGCCCGCCCGCCGCCATGATCACGGCGACGCTGGGAAAGCCGATCGCCATGAGCGCCGCGCCGACGGAAACGAACGCCACAGCGCTGAGCATAGGCCGCGCGTCGCGCCAAGCGATCAGATCGGCGCGTTGGGCGCGCAGCGCCTCCCAGGAGAGCGCGTCCTGCACGCCAAGCGCCCAAAAGGCCGCGAGCGCGAGCGCCAGAACCGCGACGGGAGCCCAGCGCCGCCAGCGCGACGGGCGCCGCGGCGCGGTTTCGGCGGAGATGGGATCGTCCCGCATCGCGCGCCGCCTCCTTGACCGGGGCGGGCTGGCCCGGTATCAGCCCCGCTCTTTCAGATCGCACCCATGGACGAGGCCAAAAGTGTCGACCAAGCGGACCTATCAGCCGAGCAAGCTCGTTCGCAAGCGCCGGCACGGATTCCGCGCCCGCATGGCCAGCGTCGGCGGGCGCAAGGTTCTGTCGCGCCGCCGGGCCAAGGGGCGCAAGCGCCTGAGCGCGTAAAGCCGCTGGCGCGGCTCAAGAAGCGCGCCGAATTTCTGTTTGTTCGCGGGGGCGTTAAGGCCGCGCGCGGGGCCGTGCTCATCGAAGCGCGCCGGCGCGCCGCAGACGGCCCCTACCGGCTTGGCCTTACCGCCACCAAGAAGATCGGCGGGGCCGTCATCCGCAATCGCGCGCGCCGGCGCTTGCGGGAGGCGGCCCGCGCCCTTCTGCCCGTGCACGGCGCGCCCGGGGTCGATTACGTCTTCGTGGCGCGCGCCGAAGCGCCCAGCACGCCCTGGGCGGCCTTGCTTGACGATGTTGGAAACGCGCTGATAAGCGTCCGCGCCAAGATTGACGCACCCGCGGCAGCCGGCCAACCGGCGCGGCCGAAACGGCCTCCCAAATCCCCGTAGAAAGCGACGCGCCCCATGCAGACCCCGCCTTCGGGCGATACGCGAAACCTCATTCTCGCGATCGTCTTGTCCGGCCTGGTGATTTTCGGGTTCGATTATTTCATCGCCCGGCCCCAGCGGGAGGAAGCCGCCGCGCTGCGCCGCGTCGAGGCCGCGCGCCAGGTGGAGGCGCCGGCGGCGCTCACCGCGCCGCCCGCCGAACAAGTAATCGCACGCACGCGCACGGCGCGGATTGTCATCGACACGCCGGAGGTTGACGGCTCGATTGCGCTCAACGGCGCGCGCATCGACGATCTCAATCTGCGTAATTTCCACCGCACGGTCGCACGCGATGCGCCGGAAGTGCGTCTTCTGTCGCCGCGCGACGGCGCGGCCAGCGCCGACGCCTTCTTCGGCTGGGAAGCGCGCGCGGGCGATACCGCCGTCGCCGATTCCAACACGGCGTGGACCGCGCCCGCCGGCGCACGCTTGACGCCCGATGCGCCCGTCACGCTGACGCACCGCACCGCCGATGGGCTGGAACTGACGCGCACCATCGCCATCGACGAACACTACATGTTCACCATCACGGATCGCGTGCGCAATACGGGCGCGGCCGCGCGCGAAGTGCGCCCCTATGGCGTGGCGCGCCGGCAAGGCCTGCCGCGCGATTATGTGCAGAACGCCAATGTGCAGCAGGGCCTTGCGGGTGTGTTCGGGCCGGAGGATCGGCTGCGCTTCCAAAGCTATCAGGAAGCGCAAGATCACGCGCGCGATAAGGATCGCGGCCGCGCGGGCGAGGATGAACGCCTGCTTGAACTCGCAGGGCCCGGCGGCTGGCTGGGCCTCTCGGACCATTATTGGCTGACGGCCCTCGTGCCCGATCAGAGCGAACAAATCTCCGCCTGGTACGATGCGCGCAACGAGGCCGGCGGCACGGACATTCGCGCCGCCTATCGCGGGGCGTGGCGCACCATCGAGCCCAACGGGGAAGTCACCTACACGCAGCGCCTGTTCGCCGGCGCCAAGCGCTATGAGATTCTGCGCAATTATCAGCGCGACCTCGACATCCCCGATTTCGACAAGGCGATCGATTGGGGAAATTTGTTCTGGTTCCTCACGCGGCCGCTGTTCGCCGTCATGCATTTCTTCGGAGGCTTCGTGGGCAGTTTCGGCCTCGCCATCCTGCTCACCACCATCGTCGTCAAAATCTTCCTCTTCCCGCTCGTCTATCAGTCCAATGTGGCGATGACGAAAATGCGCAAGCTCGCGCCGATGATGAAGGATCTGCAGGAGCGCTACGCCTCCGATAAACAACGCCTTCAGCAGGAGACGATCCGGCTTTACCAAACCGAAAAGATCAATCCGGTCGCCGGCTGTTTGCCGATCCTGCTGCAAATTCCGGTGTTCTTCGCGCTCTATAAAGTGCTCTCCGTCACCATCGAGATGCGGCACGCCCCGTTTTTCGGCTGGATCAGCGATCTCTCGGCGCGCGACCCCAGCAATCTCTTCAACCTGTTCGGCCTCGTGCCGTTGATCGGCATTCCGTTCCACCCGGAAACCTGGCCTGTCGTGGGGCCGTTCCTGTGGGTCGGCGCGTGGGCGTGTCTTTATGGCGTCTCCATGTGGGCGCTGCAGGCGCTGTCGCCGCCGCCGACGGACCCGACGCAGGCTGCCGTGTTCCGCTTCCTGCCGCTGCTGTTCACCTTGCTGTTCGCCGGTTTCGCCGCGGGCCTGGTGATTTACTGGACCTGGTCCAACGCGCTCTCGATCCTGCAGCAATACATCATCATGCGCCGCATGGGCGTGGAGACCGAACTCGATAAATGGATCGCGCGCCGCTTCAGGCGCGAGGCGCCGGCGGCGGCGGAGTGAACGAGACCGCTGACGATCTTGCCGAGGCCGGCCGCCTACTGTTCGCGCGCTCAGTGGAGTTTGAGCGCGGCGCAGTGTCCATGGACGCGCTGCCGGACAGCGATCTGCCGGAGATCGCCTTCGCCGGGCGCTCGAATGTGGGCAAATCCTCGCTGATCAATGCGTTGACCAATCGCAAGAATTTGGCGCGCGCCTCGGGCGAACCGGGCCGCACGCGCGAGCTTAATTTTTTCAATGTGGATGGACGGCTGCGCCTCGTCGATCTGCCCGGCTATGGCTACGCCGCCGCGCCGAAAACGACCATTGCACGCTGGACTTCGCTGATGCGCGATTATCTGCGCGGGCGGGCGGGCTTGAAACGCGTCTTCCTGCTCATCGATGCGCGCCACGGCGTCAAAGCCAATGACGATGAGATCATGAACGCGCTCGATCGCGCGGCCGTCGTCTATCAGATCGTCTTGACGAAGGCCGATAAGATCGCGGCCGCGCGCATCTCGGAAGTCAATGAGGGCGTCGCCGCGCGCATAGCCAAGCGGCCTGCCGCGCACCCAATCGTGCTCACAACCAGCGCTGAAACGGGCGCTGGGATCGAAGCGCTGCGCGCCGAGATCGCGGGGCTGATTTAGCAGGTTGTTGAAAAAGTCGCGAGTTGCACGGCCATCCCCCCTCCGATCGCTTCGCGATCACCTCCCCCGTGAACGGGGGAGGAAAAAAGCGGAATCGATTCAGAGAGGGTTTGCTCCCCCGTTTACGGGGGAGCTGTCGACGTAGTCGACTGAGGGGGGATAAATTACGTATTTCAACAGCCTGTTAGAGCGCGTCGCCTTCTGGCCGAAACAGCTCCCATCCCCGGAGCGGTGCGAAGCAACGCGTCCCGGGCCCATGAACGCGGGCGTTTGTGGTTATCGGCCCCGGAGTTCGCTTCGCGAATCCGGGGATGGGTGTGCATCTACCTGATCAGAAGGATTTCTATCGGCGCCCGATGCGCTTGATCTCCCAGTGCAAGTCGACGCCGGCATGCGCCTTCACGGCGGCGCGTACATCTTCACCGAGACCCTCAATGTCTGCGGCGGTCGCGCCATCGACGTTGATGAGGAAGTTCGCGTGCCGCTCGCTCACCTGCGCGCCGCCGCGCCGCGCGCCGCGCAGGCCCGCCGCGTCAACAAGCGTCCATGCGGACTGGCCGTCAGGATTCTTGAACGTCGAGCCGCCAGTTTTCTCGCGAATGGGTTGGCTCGCCTCGCGCCGCGCCGTGATCTCGTCCATGTGCGCGGCGATAGCGGCGGGCTCATCGGGGCTTCCCTGAAACGTGGCGTCGAGAAAGATGAGCCCCTCCTCCAACGCATTGCGCCGATAGGTGAAGCCAAAGTCCGCATTGGAGAGCGTGACGATCTCGCCGTCCCGCGTCATCGCGCGCGCCTCGATCAGCGCGTCCTTCGTTTCGCGCCCATAGCAGCCGGCGTTCATGGTCAGCGCGCCGCCGATCGTGCCCGGCACGCCGACATAGAATTCAAGCCCGGCGATCCCGGCTTTCGCCGCCGCGCGCGCGACCATGGAATCGAGCGCGCCTGCGCCCGCGCGCACACGCGCATCGGGCAGCGCCTCAATCGACGCGAAGACGCGCCCCATCAGGCGAATGACGACGCCCTCCACGCCGCCATCCCGGATGATCACATTCGAGCCGACGCCGAGCGGCAGCACCGGAACGTCATCCGGCAGCGCCTTAAAAAACTGAGCGAGATCGTCTTCATCCGCGGGCAGAAACAGCGCGTCCACCGGCCCGCCGACGCGAAACCACACATAAGGCGCGAGCGCCGCGTCGCACAGGATTTGGCCGCGCACGGGTGGCAAGTCTGTCAGCAAACTGCGTGCAATGCTCAAGCCAAACCCGCGAGGCTGGTCGTGAAGCCCGGAAAGGCTTCCGGCGTCAATGGCGCGGTGGGCGGATGCTCCGTGCAATTGAAATAGCCGTGCGGCGTCGGCTTTCGGAACATGACGACACGCTCCGTATCAAGATCAAGCACCCATAATTCGCGCACGCCGCTGCGCGCATAATGGGGAACCTTCCGCTCATAATCGAGCATCGCGCTGCCTTGGCAAATCTCGATCGCCAGCGCGATGTCGCCGCCGCGCACATCCTCGCTTCGCTTCGCCCCCGCGTGCACGTGCAGGTCGGGCCGCACTTCAATATCCGGCGCCAGGCGGACAAAGCCGCACGGAATGACCAAATAGGCTTCGCTGAGCGCGCGGTTGAACTGACGCGTCAGCATGGCGCGCACGCGCAAATGACGTTCGCTCTCACGCGCCAACGGAAACGTCTCGGCGCCAAGGCGCTCTCGTGCGCCATCCTCGACGCATGCCGGCGCCGAACTGGCCAGGCGCGCCGCCGTGGATGAAAATGCGTTCATGTGGATAAGTTTAGCAGGCCCGCGAGCCGGCGTTAAGCGATTTAGCCCGCGCATACGCGCTCGGCCTCAGCCAGCCCCGCGCGCAATGCGATGCGCCCCAGCGCGCCTTTGACGATCACGTCCAATTGTTCGTTCGGCTGGTAATTGGCGGGCGCGACGAAAGAGACGCGATCCTCGGCGATCAGCGTATGGATTTTGCCCGCGCCCAGGGGATCGGCCCAGCGATAGGGATCGAGCACCGCGATGGCGCACCCGCCTTGGCTCGTCACCATCTTCATCGAGGGGATGTCTGTATCGCCGTCGCCGAGGAAGATCATGCGCTCGAACGGCAGCGGGCGCTTGGCCTCCGGCATCCAACGATTGATCGCCTCGGTCTCCCAGACGCTGTCGATGCCCTTGTTGATGCGGAACAGAAACTGCGTCTTCGTCGTGTAATTGATGGCTACAGCCGGCCACGTCGCCTGGCCCTTCTTGTCATAGAGGAAGCGCGAGGCGAACACTTGGCGAAAGCGCGGATAGATCGAGCACCCTTCGATCATCTCGGCGATGCCGGATGAGATGACATAATGATCGAGATCGAGGCCGAGATCGGCGGCGAACGCGTCCATCCGGTCGAACCAGTGATCGAGCCCGTCGAAGAGATCGGGATCGCGGCCGTGATCCTTCAATTGCGCGCGCGTGACTGGCTTGCCGGCGGCGCGCGCCTTCTCGACCATCTGGTGCATGTAGATGAGGATTTCATCGGCGTTGTTGGCGCGCGCGGTCTTGCGCACTTCCAGCCAGAATTCATCATGGCTCATGCCGATATCTGGAATGAAGCTGCGCTCTTGGAGATTGCCGCGCGCCAGCGTGCCGTCAAAATCATAGACGAGCGCGGCGCGGACGGGCCCAATTTGGCTTGAATGCGGCGCTGGATGGCGCGAGGCGGAATCTGGCATCAGGCGATGTGAGAGCGGAGTCGGCGGGGAGGTCAAGGAATCGGCCCATTGCCGCGTGGTCAGTAGGCAGGAAATGCGCTATGAAACAGCCATGAACGCCGCCGCGCATCCCAAGATCGCCCGCGATCCCAAGATCATGATGGGCAAGCCGACGATCGCTGGAACGCGCGTTCCAGTGGAAGCCGTCGTGCGTCAATTCGCGGCCGGCGCCGACATGGCCTGGGTGCTGCAAGGCTTCCCCGATCTCAGCGAAGGCGACGTGCGCGCGGCGCTTGAATACGCCGCCGCATGCGTCTCGGAAGCGCACGCCGTCGCCGCCGAGTAGATGCGCTTCGCCATCGACGCCTGCGTGCCAGCGCAGCTTGCGCATGCATTGGCGGCGCTTGGCGCTGACGTGATCTCGGCCGCTGGCCGCGCCGGAATGCCGGACGAAGAAGTGCTGAGCGGCGCGCTTGCCCACGACCGCGTGCTGATCACCAGCGACAAGGATTTCGGCAACCTCGTCTTCCGTGACGGGCGCGCGGCGGTTGGAATCGTGCTGATCCGGTTCGACATCGTCTCCGCGCCGCTCGCGGACGAAACGGCGCGAAGGATCATCTCCCTGCCGCAGCAGGGGCGCGGTCTGTTCGCCGTGCTGAATCGTACCGGCGAGCGCACGCGGCCAATGCCGGGTTGAGCCGTAGACCCACGGGTGTTTGCGCCAACGCGCAAGCACCAATTCAACATACTTGCCTGCTCGGCAGAGGCACGAAGCGTCTGCACGCAAGCAAGAAGGGCCTACATAAACTTTCGACGCTTGAAGGCAGCTACGTCTTCTCGCGCGAGTTCAAACCACTCACCATTCTTACGCTGTTCGGCAAACCGCTTGTGCCAGTAAGCTTCGATGCCAGCGGGGTCATCCGTGACGATGACGTGGACCGTAGAGGCTGCCTCGGGGAGTTGGATCGCCAATTGTCGTTCGCGTGCGCCGGCATGAACGCTGAAGCCTATCTTGTAAAACTTGCCGGACTTGAGCAGGTAGACATGCCCATCACTAGAACGGGTCGGTTTGCCGACCGGCACCTCTGAGGCGTTGATTACGGTGCCTTCGCATATTGTCAGAATGTCATCGCATCCAGGGTTAGCACGACAAAACGCGATCACCTTTGCAATTCGCTCAGCTTTTCCACCTAGCCGATAGAACGCGCGATGGTTCGGAAAGTCTGAATCCGTTGTCTTTTTGACGCGCACGTCAGCATGGGTGGGAAACCTCCCGAGGTCACGGGCCAAGCCAGCGAGGGACGCGCATAGGTCAGCTACCGTCCAAGCCTCCGGCAATGCATTGGGCTCAAATCCAGCCTCCCTAACAAGTTCACTGTATCGGGCCCAAAATTTTCCCCAGTGATGCTCCTTGATCCCGACCTCAGACTCCAGCCGCAATCGTCCCAGCGCCGCACCACCATTGGCCATTGCCGTCCTGCGCACCTCGCTGAGGATGAAGCTCTTGTCCATCGCTCACTTACCCCACCCCCAGCTTCCCCGGCAGCGCGCTGGCGCAGTCGGAAGCATCGCCCCCAGCGCCAAAAAATCAAAGCTACCGCTTACGCCGCCATCAAAACTAGATCAGGCTCGCCAATCGCACTGAGATTTCCCCAAATTCCATTGGCGTCAGCGCCGCATCGGCCGCAAGCTCCTGATGCGCGCCATAGCCGTCCGCGCCCGGCGCGCGAAACACGTGCGAGCGCATCGCGTCCAAATCCAGCACCCACAGTTCGCGCACGCCATGGGCGGCATAGATCGGCGCCTTGAGTTCGATATCCCGCTTTTGCGTTGACGCCGCTATCTCCACCGCGAGCATAACATCCGCCCCGCGTACATCATGGCTCCTCAGTTCATTGAGAAAGACGTGAAGGTCCGGCTTGATCTCGATATCGTCAGACAAGAATAGGCTGACTTCGGAGGCCACAAACAGCCGCCTGGTGTCCAGGCGCGATGAGAACAATTGCCAAAGCCGCACGCGCGCGCGCGCGTGCAAATCATGTTCGGACGCCATCGGCAGAATTTCCCCCTTGATGAGCTCCATCGGCTCATCGGGCTCAAATACGCCCGCCTCCACCATGCGTTCGATATCCGCATTGGTGAACCGGCGGCGCGGGTGGCCTTCTGCTCCCTGGGTGAGAAACGGCGCGTTCATTAGGCAATCATAGCATAATTTCGCCCGCCCGTCACGCCGCCGCCGCCTTCAGCTTCTCCGGCAACGCGTTGGCGTACGCGGAGATATCGCCCGCGCCGAGGCAGATGACGAGATCGCCCGCCCGCGCTTCGCCGCGCACGAAATCGGCGAGCCCATCCAAGGCACCCAGCGCGCGCGCATCGCGGTGGCCGTGCGTGCGCAAAGACGCGATCAGCGCCGCCGCATCCGCGCCTTCGAGCGGCGCTTCGCCCGCGGCGTACACATCCGCCACCGCCACCACGTCCGCTTCGTTGAAGCAGGTGGAGAAATCCTCGAACAAATTCTTGAGGCGCGAATAGCGGTGGGGTTGCACCACGGCGAGCACGCGCCCTTGCGTGACTTCCCGCGCCGCCTTCAGCACCGCCGCGATCTCCACCGGATGGTGGCCATAATCATCGACGATGCGCACATCGTTCCAATAGCCGACCGTGGAAAAGCGCCGCTTCACGCCGCCAAATTTTTTCAACCCCTGACGGATGTGCGCGTCGTTGACGCCGAGCTCGCGCGCCACCGCGATGGCGGCGAGCGCGTTCTGCACATTGTGCGCGCCAGCCATGGGCAGGAAGAGATCGTGCAGCGTCACGCCCGGGCCTTCGCCGCGCTTGCGCGCGACAACATCAAAGGTCGTGCCTTCCCGGCTCGGGCGCGCATTGACGGCGCACACATCCGCCTGCGGATTAAGCCCGTAAGACAGCACGCGCCGATCCTGGATGCGCGCGGCGAGCGATTGCACCGCAGGATGATCGATGCACATCACCGCGAAGCCGTAGAACGGAATGTTCTCCACGAACGCCTGAAAGCCGGCGTTCATGGATTCGACCGAGCCGTAATGATCCAAATGCTCGGCGTCCATATTGGTCACCACCACGGCGGTGGCGCGCAGCTTGGTGAAGGTGCCGTCGCTCTCATCGGCCTCCACCACCATCCAATCGCCCGCGCCCATGCGCGCATTCGAGCCATAGGCGTTGATGATGCCGCCATTGATGACGGTGGGATCCTTGCCGCCGGTTTCAAGCAGGGCCGAAACGAGCGAGGTCGTGGTGGTTTTCCCGTGCGTGCCGCCGATCGCCACCGTCCATTTCAGGCGCATCAACTCGGCCAGCATTTCCGCGCGCCGCACGATGGGCACGCCGCGCGCGCGCGCGGCCTCCAACTCGGGATTGCCGGCCTTGATCGCCGAAGAGATGACGACGACGCCGGCGCCGTCGAGATTATCCGCCCTGTGGCCGATCATGACGCGCGCGCCGAGCTTCTTCAAACGCTCCGTGTTCGCACTGTCCTTGGCGTCGGAGCCCTGCACGTCATAGCCAAGATTTCGCATCACCTCGGCGATGCCGGACATGCCGATGCCGCCGATCCCGACAAAATGGACGGGGCCGACATCGAATGGAACGGGACGAACTGTCATGCTGCTTCCTGTTTCCCTTAGACCGATTTCAGGAAAAGTGTGCAGCGGTTTTCCGTTCGAAATCGGTCCAAATACCAGATTTGCGCGGTTTCCGGGCGGCCGACCGGGCCCCACTCGGCCTGAAACCGCGCTGAGTGAACGCGTGAATTGCATTCCGCGCAAGCTTGAAGGCGCCCGCCCGCGCCGCTACAGGTGCGCCTTCAGCAAGTGGAGCCCCCCCATGTCCCTCGACGGCAATTGGAACATCGAAATCAACTCGCCCATGGGCCTGCAAAAAGGCACGCTCCAGCTTTCGACGGCGGGCGGCAAGCTCTCCGGCACGCAGACGGGCGCGCAAGGCTCGCTGCCGGTCGACGGTTCGGCCGATGGCAATTCCGGCACCTGGAAGGCCAATATCACCACGCCGTTCCCGATGGAGCTTGAATTCAACGTCACCGCCGATGGCGATGCGCTGACGGGCTCGGTCAAGGCCGGCGCGTTCGGTTCTTCCCCGCTCAAGGGCACGCGCGCCTAGACAGCGATCGATTCCGCCACATCCGCGAGCGCCTTGGCCGCGTCCGGCTTGCCAGCCGCGCGCGCGGCCGAGGCGCGGACGGTGAGATCATGTGCGTTCTCCAGCCTCTGCTTGAGCACGGCAGCGAGCGCATGGGGCGTGAACGCGTGCTCGGCGATCACGTCCGCCGCGCCGACCTGAGCGAGCCCATCGGCGTTCGCGCTCTGGTGATCGTCAGCGGCGATGGCGAGCGGGATGAGGATCGCCGGCCGGCCCGCGACCTGAAGCTCCGTGACCGATGAGGCGCCGGCGCGTGAGATCACCAGATGCGCGGCGGCGAGCTTCTCGCCCATGTCGGTGAAGAAGGGCGCGATGTCCGCCGCCACATTGATCGCCTCATACGCGGCGCGTGTTTCCGCCACCTGCTCGGGCCGCGCCTGCTGCACGATGGCGAGGCGCGCGCGCAACTCGCCCGGCAGGAGCGCGATCGCTTCGGGTACGACATCGCCGAACAGCCGCGCGCCCTGGCTGCCGCCGATGACAAGGATGTTGAGCCGCGCGCCCGGCGCGGCGTTGGGATAAGGCGCGGCGCGGGCGGCCAGAATTGGCGGGCGCACCGGATTGCCGGTGACGATTTTGGCCACGCCGCGCGGCAAGCGATCCAATCGCTCGAACGCGCAAGCCACGGCCGCGGCGCTTCGCGCGAAATGGCGGTTGACGCGCCCGAGCACGGCGTTCTGTTCATGAATGAGAATGGGCCGCCTCTGCGCCCGCGCCGCCCAGCAGGCCGGCAGCGCGGGATAGCCGCCGAACCCGGCCACCAAAGCGGGATCAAGCGCGCGCAGGCGCCGCTTGGCCGCGCCGATCCCGCGCCAGATGGTGAGCGCGGCCGCGAGCATGACGAAGGGATTGCGCGATTGGATGGTCGCGGCGGGCGTGTCCTCTATCTCGTCCGCCGGAAAGCCGTCCGCGTAGCGGCGCCCGCGCGCGTCCGTCATCAGCACGACGCGCCAGCCGCGCGCCTTCAGTTCCGTGGCGAAGGCGGCGGCCGGAAAGAGATGGCCGCCCGTGCCGCCGGCGGCGATGACGATGGTGCGGGTCATGACGCCTGATCTAAGCTGTGCGCAAACGAGATTCGTAGAGATACGCGCCAGGCGCGCGGCGCAGCAAGGCCAGCGCGAAGCCGATGGTCAAGCACGCGCCCAGCATGGACGACCCGCCATAGGAGACGAACGGCAGGGTCATGCCTTTCGCCGGCGCAAGACTCATATTGACCGCAATATGGATCGCCGCCTGCAACGCCAGCAACACGATGAGCCCGGCGCCCGCCAATTGCGCGAATGGATCGATGAGCCGGCTGGCCCGCGACAGCCCCCGCCACACCAGGGCTGCAAAAAGCGCGATCAGGCCGATCGAGGCCATTAGGCCGAACTCTTCCGCAGCGACCGCGAAGATGAAATCCGAATGCGCGTCCGGCAAGCGCAACTTCACCACGCCTTCGCCCGGGCCGCGCCCGAAGAGGCCGCCCGCCGCGATGGCATCCAGCGCGCGCGCCACCTGCGAGCCGGGCTCGGGGTCTTGCAGGAACCAGGCGTCGAAGCGGTCGCGGACATAGGGTACGAAGCGGTAAAGCAAGCCGGCGGCGATCGCCGCCGAAACGCCGCCGCCGACGATCCAGCGCCAGGACACGCCTGCGAGCAACATCAGCGCGGCCAGCGTCATGCCGAGCAGCGCCGTCTGCCCGACATCGCGTTGCCCGATCAGCAGCACGGCGGCGAGCGCGTACAGCGATGCGGCGATCCAATGGCCGGGAAAGGCCGGGCGCTTCATGTGCTCGGACAGCATCCAGGCCCAGACCACAACAAGCACGGGCTTCAGGAATTCCGAGGGCTGAAACTGCGCCGAGCCGATATGGATCCAGCGCGCCGCGCCCTGCACATCTCTTGACGTGAATGTCGCCACCGCGACGAGAAGAAACGCCAGCGGCAAGAGCAGCGCCGCGCCGCGCCGCACCCAGAGCGAAGGCAGCGAGGCTGTTGCGAAGGCGAGCAGCGCACCGAACGCGGCGAACAGCCCATGGCGCAAGGCGAAGTGAAAGCCATCCGTATCGTAGCGCGCCGCCGCCGTTGGGCTGGCGGCGAGCGACAGCACCAGCCCCGCCGCCATCAAAGCGGCCACGATGCTCACCAGCGGGCGATCGAGCGTACGCGCCGCATCGAGCACGGCCGCCAGGCGCGCCCGCGCCGCCGCGATCATCCGGTGCGTTCCGCCGTCGCCGCCTTGGCTTCCCGCGCGGCGAGCCGGGCGACGGCGGCCTTGAACGCATCGCCGCGCGCCTCGAAATCGCTGAATTGATCGAACGACGCGCACGCGGGCGAAAACAGCACGATCGGCGCCTCCTCCCCGCGCGCTGCGGCGAACGCGGCCTGCACCGCGCGCTCGACATCGCCGCACTGGGCCACGGGCGCGCGATCGCCGATCGTCTCTTCAAAGTGCGCCGCGGCCGCGCCGATCAGATAGGCGCGCGCGATGCGCGGAAAGAAGCGCGCGAGGCCTTCTATGCCGCCCGCCTTGGCGACGCCGCCGGCGATCCAATGCACGCGCGGATAGACGGCGAGCGCCTGGGCGGCCGCATCCGCATTGGTGGCCTTGCTGTCATTGATGAAGCGCACGCCGGCGATCTCGCCGGCGGATTCCAGACGATGCGGAAGGCCCGGAAACGTCTCCAGCGCGCGCGCGATTGTGCGCGGATCGATCTTGAGCGCGCGCACGGCCGCGACCGCGGCGGCTGCGTTCTGCGCATTGTGCCGGCCCTTCAGCGCTGGCGCGCCGGCGAGATCGGCGATCGCCTCCGCGCGCGGGCCGGTCGCATCGAAAATCTTCTCCCCGATCGCGCAATAGCCGCGCGAGAGCGCCAGGCGCGCCGAAATCGGCGCGACAGACGCGCCGCCGGCCGCCATCGCCTCGGTGCACATATCCGCGGAGACTTCGTCATCGACGCCGATGACGGCGACATCATCGCCTTGCTGATTGCGGAAGATGCGCTTCTTGGCGGCGATGTAACCGTCCATATCGCCATGCCGCTCAAGATGATCGGGCGACAGGTTGAGCCACACCGCCACATCGCAGCGGAGCGTGTGCGTAAGATCGAGCTGATAGGAAGATAGCTCAAGCACATAATAGGCCCCGCCATGCGGTGGTGCGAGATCGAGCACGGCCTGGCCGATATTGCCGCCGATGCGCACATCCTTGCCCGCTTCAGCGAGGATATGGCCGATCAGCGCTGTGGTCGTCGATTTGCCGTTGGTGCCGGTGACGCCGATCACTTTCGCCCGCGCATTCGCCGGCGCATCGTTCACGGCGCGGGCGAAAAGCTCGATATCGCCGATGATCGGCACACCAGTGGCGCGCGCCAAATTCACCAGCCGATGCGGTTCGGGATGCGTAAGCGGCACGCCGGGCGAGAGCACGAGCGCGGCGAGCCCGCCCCAACCGCGCGTGTTGAAATCCGTTGTCGCCACGCCGGCGGCCTCGGCCGCCGCGCGCTTTTCAGCGCTGTCATCCCAGGCGAGCACGCGCGCGCCGCCCGCCGCCAGCGCGCGCGCCGAGGCGAGCCCGCTGCGCGCGAGGCCGAACACCGCGACTTCGCGGTTGGCGAAGGCTGCAACCGGAATCACCTGAGTTTCAGCGTGGCCAGGCCCGCCAGCGCGAACACCGAAGCGATGATCCAGAACCGGATCACCACGGTCGATTCCGCCCAGCCGAGCTTTTCGAAGTGATGATGGATCGGCGCCATCAGGAAGACGCGCTTACCCGTCATCTTGAACACGGCCACCTGGATCATCACCGACAGCGTCTCAAGCACGAAAAGGCCCCCGACGATGGCCAGCACCAATTCGTGCCGCGTGGCCACCGCCACCGCGCCGAGCAGCCCGCCCAGCGCCAGCGAGCCCGTATCGCCCATGAACACGCGCGCGGGCGGCGCGTTGTACCACAGAAAGCCGAGCGAGGCGCCGAGCAGCGCGCCGAGCAACACACTCATTTCGCCGACGCCGCGCACATGATGCACTTGCAGATAATCGGCAAAGACGGCGTTGCCGACGAAATAAGAAATGAACCCGAACGTGCCCGCCGCGATCATCACCGGCACGATGGCGAGGCCGTCCAAGCCGTCGGTCAAATTCACGGCGTTGCCGAAGCCGGCGATCACCACCATCGCGAACACGAGAAAGATCGGCCCGAGCTGAATGGTGATGTCCTTGAAGAAGGGCAGCGCAACGGCTGTCATATCCGCCTGGCCGCTCATCAGCGCGCGGAAGAAGGCTTGCGTCTCCGCGCCCACGCCCTCGCCTTGCGACCATTGCGCCCACATCATCACCAAAGTCGCGACCAGAGCGATGGCGAATTCCAACGAAAGGCGCAGCCAGCCCGAGAGGCCCGCATGCTGCTGCTTGGTCACCTTGTCGTAATCGTCGACAAAGCCGATGGCGCCGAAGCCGGTCGTGACCAGCAGCACGGCCCACACATAGGGATTGGTCAAATCCGCCCAGAGCAGTGCGGCCACGCCGAATGAAAAGAGGATGATGAAGCCGCCCATCGTGGGCGTGCCCTTTTTCGTCAGGAGATGGCCTTCAGGCCCATCGGTGCGGATCGGCTGGCCCTTGCCTTGCGCCTTCTTGAGCCAGGCGATCATCGGCGCGCCGACCACGAAGGCGACGATCAGCGCGGTGACGATCGCCCCGCCGGTGCGGAACGTGATGTAGTTGAACAGGTTGAAGAACTGCGACTGGTGTTCGAACTCGCCGAGCAGCCTGAGCATGCGTCATTCCCCCCTCAGCGGTTCGCCAGATTGTTGACGGCTTCCACCACGCGCGCCATGCGCGCGCCATTGGAGCCTTTGACGAGCACCACATCCCCGCTGCGCAGCGCCCCCGTCACCAGCGGCGCGAGGGCGTCAGCGGTTTCGGCATAGCCGCCCCGGCGAGTCGGCGGAAGCGCATCCCACAGCGCCGCCATCCTGGGCCCCGCCGCGAACACAAGATCGATGCCGGCGCGCTCGATCGGCCCGGCCAGGGCGGCGTGGATGGCGCGCTCCTCGGGCCCGAGCTCAAGCATATCGCCCAGCGCCGCGATGCGCCGGCCCTGCGCCTTGCGCGCGGCCAGCGTCTCGAACGCCGCGCCCATGGAGACCGGGTTGGCGTTGTAGGAATCGTCGATGAGCGTGATCGCCCCGAACGGCGCCACGATCCGCCGCGCCGCGCCGCGCCCGTCGAGGCTCTTGAAATCCGCCAGCGCGTGGGCCGCCGCGAAGAGATCGCCGCCGGCGAGATCGGCCGCCGTCAGCGCGGCCACGCTGTTGAGCGCCCAATGGGCGCCCGCCGCGCCGATGCGGTAACGGATCTTGCGGCCGAGAATATCGGCCTCGGCGTGGGCGCCTTCATCGTCCATCTCGAACGCAATGAGCCGCGCTTCGCACCCTTCGTCCCGGCCGAAGCGGATCACCGCGCTGGCGGCCTCCTCCGCGCGCGCGCGGAGACGCGCGGCCATCGGCGCTTCGTTGGGAACAAGCGCCACGCCATCAGGCTCAAGACCGAGGAACAAATCGCCCTTCTCGTCCGCGATGGCTTCGAGCGATCCCATATGTTCGATATGCGCCGGCCCGATCCAGGTGACGAGCGCGATGTGCGGACGAACAAGGCGGGCCAGGGGCGCGATCTCGCCGCGATGATTCATCCCCATCTCGAATACGCCGTAAGCGGATGAAGCCGGCATGCGCGCCAAAGTCAGCGGCACGCCCCAATGATTGTTATAGCTCTTGACCGAGGCGTGCGTCGCGCCCGACGCGCGCAAACACGCCGCGAGCGCTTCTTTCGTAGACGTTTTACCCACCGAGCCGGTGACGGCGATGCGTCGCGCGGGCGAACGATCGCGCCCGACCTCGCCGAGGCGGCGCAGGCCCTCCAGAACATCCGCCACGACCAGCGCTGGGCCGAACGGCGCGGCTTTGGCGCCATCACTGACCAGCGCCGCGGCCGCGCCAGCCGCGAACGCCTGCTTCAGGAAATCATGGCCGTCACGCGCATCTTGCAGCGCGACGAAAAGATCGCCTTTCTCCAAGCTGCGTGTATCGATCGAAACGCCCGAGGCGATCCAGGCATCGGCGCCGATGAGCCGCCCACCGGTCGCGGCGGCGGCCTCTTCGGCCAGCCAGAGCGGCTCATCCATGCGCGGCCTCCCGCGTCACCACCGCGAGTGACTCGCGCGCGGCGTCCTGATCCGAAAACGGAATGATCCGATCCCCGACGATCTGGCCCGTTTCATGGCCCTTGCCGGCGATCAGCAAGGCATCGCCCGCGCGCAGCAGGCCCACCGCCGCCGCTATCGCCTCGCCGCGATCGCCGATCTCGCGCGCGCCGGGCGCCCCCTCAAGAATGGCGCGCCGGATCGCGGCCGGCTCTTCCGTGCGCGGATTATCGTCGGTGATGATCGCTATGTCCGCGAATTTCGCGGCGACGACCCCCATTTTCGCGCGCTTGTCCCGGTCGCGATCGCCGCCGCAACCGAACACAAGCACGATCCGCCCCGGCGCGTGCGGGCGCGCGGCGCGCAAGAGCGCGCTCAATCCATCGGGCGTGTGGGCGTAATCGACGAATACGTGCGCGCCTTCGCGCGTTGCGCCGACATGTTCGAGCCGGCCCTTGACGGGCGTGAGCCTTGCAAGCGCGGCGAACACGGTTTTGGGTTCCTCGCCCAGGGCCAAGGCGAGCGCGGCGGCGGTGACGGCGTTGATGGCCTGGAACTCGCCGATCAGAGGCAGCTCAACATCCGTTTCAGCGCCGCGCCACAGCAATGTGAGCGTCTGACCATTGGGATGGGGTTGGATTTCATCGATCTTCAAGCCGTCCGCGCCCGCGCGCCAGCCGGCTGTGACGATGCCAAGTCCCGCCGCCTCCGCCCCGACGGTAAACGCCGGCGCCTCGGGCGAGTCCGCGTTGATGATCGCAAAGCCCGGCCGCTTCACGCGCTCCCATAAGCGCAGCTTGGCGGCGCGGTAACCCTCCATCGTGTGGTGATAATCGAGGTGGTCCTGCGTGAGATTGGTGAAGGCGCCGGCTTCGAACATAAGGCCCGCGACGCGCTCCTGCGTCAGGCCGTGGCTCGACACCTCCATCGCCGCGTGCGTCACGCCGTTATCCGCGAGTTGTTGCAGCGTGCGATGCAGCGACACCGGATCGGCCGTGGTGTGGCCAAGATCGATCACGCCGCCATCCCAGATCGCGCCCAGCGTGCCGAGACTTGCGGCGCGCCTGCCGGCGAACGCCCATATCTGGCGCAGGAAATCCACCGTTGAGCTTTTTCCGTTGGTGCCGGTGACGGCGACCAAGATGTTCGGCGCCCGTGGGTAAAAGCGCGCGGCCGCCTGCGCGAAATCAGCGCGCGCCTCGGCGCTCATAATATGCGGCACGCCCGGATCGCCATGAAGATCGCCCGCAGAGAGGACGGCGACAGCGCCGCGCCGTTTGGCGTCCTCGACAAAATCACGCCCATGCGCGGCGGCGCCTTCTAGCGCCGCGAACAAAAAGCCCGGCGCGACCTTGCGGCTATCCGCCGTAAGCCCCGCGATCTCCAGATCGCGCAGCAGCGCTGGCGCCGCTGTCAGTAACGCGCCAAGTTTCATCAACCGTTCTTACTCCATCGGCCCTACGGACGCGCCGGCGTAAGCCCCAACGCCGGCGCGATGCGGGCGGCGATCCGCCCCACCACCGGCGCGGCCACCGCCCCACCGGTTGTGGGGTCCGCCGCGTTCGTGCGCCTCGGTTCGTCCAAGGCGAGCACGATGACATAGCGCGGGTCCGAGGCCGGGAATACGCCCGCGAACGAAGAGAGCATGCGCTCCACATCATAGCCGGCCGCGCCGGGCTTTTCCGCCGTGCCGGTCTTGCCGGCCATTTCGAGGCCAGGCGCATCGGCGCGCCGGCCCGTGCCTTCGGTGACGGCGGCCCGCATCAGAGCCACGACCGATCGGGCCACGCCTGGGGAAAACACACGGGTGCGCGTGATCGGCTCGCCCGGCGCGCGGGCCAACAAAGTGGGCGCAACGCGGGCGCCATCATTTGTGAACACGGTGTAGGCCCCGGCCAGCGAGGTCAGCGTAATGGCCAGGCCATGGCCATAGCCCAGAATAGCCACGCTCAACCGATCCGTGCGCGCGGGCGCGATGGGCGCGGCGCTTTCGGCCAGTTCGATCGGCGCGGCGGCCATCAGGCCAAGCCGAGACAAGTAAGAGTGCTGCCGCGTCGCGCCCACGCGCAGGGCCAGGCGCGCGGCGCCGATGTTCGAGCTTTGCGCGATGATCTCACGCAGGCGCGCGGGCCCGAGGATCGGATGCAGGTCGCGGATCGGCTGTCCATCGACGGCGAATGGCGCGGCGAGATTGAACGTTTCGTCCAGGCTCGTCAGCCGCTCCTCGAGCGCCATGGCCACGGTGAAGGGTTTCAGCGTCGAACCCATTTCGAACCGCGCCGCGACCGCCCGGTTGAGCCGCGCATTGTCGTTCGCGGCGCCAGCGCGATTGGGATCGAAGCTTGGCCAGGAGGCGAGCGCGAGCGTTTCGCCCGTGCGTCCATCGAGGACGACCGCGGCAGCGCCGGTTGCGTTGTGCGCCCGCGCGGCGGCGGCGAGTTCGGTTTCAACGGCGTATTGAATGCGCGCATCGAGGCTGAGCCGCACCGCCCCGCCCGTTCGCCCCGCCGCTTCGATGCGCGCATTGAGGCCGCGCTCAAGGCCGGCGAGCGGCGCAAGATCGCGCCCCACATAGCCGAGTGCGTGCGCGCCCAGCGTTCCCATCGGATAGACGCGCCGCTCGGCCTGCTCAAACCCGACGCCGGCCAGCCCCAGTTCCAGCACTTGCGCGCGCTGGCGCGGCGAAAGACCCTGTCGCAGATACACGACTTGGCGGTTTGTCCGGCGCATGCGCGCGGCTACCGCATTCGCATCCAATTCGGGAAAGATCGTGCGCAGCGCGCGCGCGGCTTCGTCCGCGTCCCAGACGTTCGCGGGCTCGGCGATCAAAGTATAGCCGCGCACATTGGCGGCCATGAGCGCGCCGGTGCGGTCCGTCAAATCCGCGCGCGACACGATCGGCGCGGGCGCCGCCGCCGCCGCTGGCGGAACCGGATCGCCGCTTACAGACAAAACCAGCGCCCGCAGCGCCAATATGAGAAACACGCCGCACACGGCGAACGCCTGCAAGCGAATGCCGGCGCGCGCGGGCGCGGCCTCGATCACGCGCTCCCGCTCAGGCGCTGCCGCCGTGCGCGCCGCTTCCTTCATCGCGGCGCGCGCGCCTCGGGCGCGGGCAGCGCCCCGTCCATCTCCGCTTCACGCCGTGCGCGCGCACCGGCGCCGGGCTCAAGCTCCAGCCGCTGGCGCGCCAGCGCGTCGACGCGCGCCGGGCTATCCAGCGCCGCGATCTCGGCGCGTAGTTCACGCACCTCGGCGCGCGCCTCGGCCACGTCGCGATCGAGCGTGCGCACCGCGCCGCTTGTTTCCTGCGCTTCGGTCTTGATCCGATAAAGGCCGATCACCAGCGCCAGCGCCAGCGCGCCGGCGATCCAGGGAAACCAGGCCCGAACCAAACTCATCACATCCGCTCCCATTCCGCGTCGGCCGCCTGGGCAAGACGCGCCTCGGGCCGATCGCCCCAGGCCGGCGCCTCGGTCCGCGCCGCCCAGCGCAGCGCGGCGGACCGTGCGCGCGGATTGGTTTCAATTTCTTCAGCGTCCGGCGCGTGGGGGCGCCTTTCCATCATGTGAAAGCTGGGCGCGCGCGCGGCGGGCGCCTCGGGAAAGTGGCGCGAGCCGCCCCCGCGCAGGCCCGCGCGCTCATAAAGAAAAGTCTTAACAAGCCGATCCTCCAGCGAATGGAACGAAACAACCACAAGGCGCCCACCCGGCTTCAGCGCCTGTTCGGCGCCGGCGAGCGCGCGGGCGAGTTCGTCCAATTCGTCATTGACGAGGATGCGCAGGGCCTGGAACGTTTTCGTCGCCGGATGGAGGCGCGCGCCTTTTCTGCCGCCCACCGCGCGCTCGACCAGGGCCGCGAGCTCGCCCGTGTGCGCGATTGGCGCGGCCGCGCGCGCCTCCACGATCACGCGGGCGATGCGCCGGCTTTGATCTTCCTCGCCATAATAATAGAGCACGTCCGCGAGGGCGGTTTCGGAGAGCTTGTTCACCGCGTCCGCCGCGCTTGGGCCCGCGCGCTCCATACGCATATCGAGCGGGCCATCGCGCTGGAAGGAAAAGCCGCGCTCGGCCGCGTCGATCTGATAGGACGACACGCCGACATCGAGGACGATTCCATCGGCCTCTTTCACATGATCGGCGAGATCGCCGAAGCGTGCTTCGATCAAAGTGAGGCGCGGCGCGAATTCCTGGACAAGCACCTGGCCGCGCGCGATGGCTTCAGGGTCGCGGTCGAAGGCGATGACTTTGCAATCGCACGAGTCAAGGATGGCGCGCGTATAGCCGCCGCCCCCGAACGTGCCGTCCACATAGACGCCGCCCGCGCGCGGCTGAAGCGCTTCGAGCGCTGCGCGCAAGAGGACGGGCGCGTGGGACAAGGCGTGCAGCTCCAGGGCGATTCGATGCGCTTAAGGCGACCATACCAGTTCCAGACGCGCCGCGCGTGGCCCACGCTTCTACAAGCTCAGCGCGACGTGGTGGTGTTTGTCTGGCGCTGAATACTCACCGTCGCGCTGAGCTTGTCGAAGCGTGGGGCAATGCCTATTCCGCCGTGTCCTGCTTCGGCGCCTTTGACTTAGACAGCGCCATAAGCGCGCTCCAATCGCCGCGCATCAGCGCTTCCTTCTTCGCGCGCGACCAGCCTTGAATCTGCTTTTCAGCGTCAGCGGCGTCGTGAATGGTGGGCAGCTCCTCCGACCACAAATACGTGACCGGCAGGCGTTTTGCGGTGTAGCGAGCGCCTTCGCCGCGCGCATGTTGATCCAATCTATTTTCGATATTTGTTGTCGCGCCAGTATAATAGGTCCCATCGGCGCAACGGAGAATATAGACCCAGGCGGCCATGATCGAACGTAGTTGAGCACCCAGCGCTTCGACAAGCTCAGCGCGACGTGGAGGAGTAGTTCAGCGCCACCAACTGAAACGTCGCACTGAGCTTGTCGAAGCGCGAAACACGCCCCCAAAACAAAATGTCAGCCGGTCTGTAAGCCGGGTCCTGTGCCCCGGCTCGCGCCGGGCGGCGACCATTCCTCTGGACCGCGCATCGCTGCGCGGTTCACGCGACCAACCCGACCGCGGCCCACGGACGGGCCTGCGCCAGTTTCCCGGCGCGCGCGGTCCTATTCGGTCTTGCTCCCGGCGGGGCTTGCCATGCCCGCTTCCTTACGGTCGCGGCGGTGGGCTCTTACCCCACCGTTTCACCCTTGCCGCCGTGCGGATCGCGCGGCGGCGGTCTATTCTCTGTGGCGCTATCCCTCGGCCTCTCCAATTGCTCGGAAAAACCGGGCGGGCGTTACCCGCCGCCGTGTCCGTGTGGAGCCCGGACTTTCCTCCCGCGCACCCGAAGGCCCCCTGCGCGAGCGGCCGCCCGACCGACTGACGACATGAATATAGCGTCATGCACGCTCCGCGTGAAGAGCCCCCAGCGCTGCAATCGTATCTTTGTCCGCCACGCCATCGATGCGCGCGGGCCGAAAGCGGCGCTGAAAGGCGGCGACGATCGCTTCGGTAATGTCGTCATAGAATCCGGTGGGCGCGAGATCATAGCCGAACGCCGCGAGATCGCGCTGCAGCGCGAGCACTGCGTTCGACTCATCGCCCGGTTTAAGCGCGCCGAACGCGACCGCGATCTCCCCGCGCGGCCAGATCGAAACTCCCGCCTCCGCCAATGTCTGCCACGGAAACGCTTCACCCGGATCGCGCTTGCGCTCCGGCGCGAGATCGGAATGGCCGATCACCGCCTCGGGCTTCAGACCGGTGCGCGCGACGATGTCATGCAGAAGCGCGATCACGGCGTCGATCTGCGCCGCGGGAAAGTCCGGCAGGCCGAAATCATGCCCGCCATTGACGATCTCGATCCCGATCGAACGATCATTGAGATCGGTGCGCCCGCGCCAGCTTCCGCGCCCCGCATGCCAGGCGCGCCGCGCCTCATCGACCAAACGAAATGTACTCCCATCTTCGGCGACGACATAATGGGCCGAGACGCGCGCCAGTTCTGTCGTGGGATCGATGTCCGCGCTTTGCCACGGCCCCGGATAGCGCCCGGCGACGGGCGCGGGATCGGCGAGGCGCGCCAAGGCCGTCTCGCCATCCTGCATGCCCGTATAATGCAGCACGATAAATTCAATCTCGCCCGAACGCGCATCGAAATTGGGCGAAGGGTGATCGATGACTCTCATCGGCGCACCTTGGCTCATGCGCCGGGCCTGCGCCAGAAGGCGGCCGCGTCCGGCAAGCGCAAATTCGGCCGCACCGCGATGAGCGCGACGCCCGAGAGCGCGAGAACCGCGCCAAGCGTCAATTGCGCCGTCATACGTTCGCCCAACAACACGATTCCGAAAATCACCGCCCAGACCGGCGTCATTAAAGTGAGCGGGGAGATCAGAGTCACATCATGACGCTTGAGCAATTGGTAGAACATGCCGTGTCCGAAGATCGACACCGCGAACACCGAAAACGCCAGCGCGCCCCAGAATGGCGCGCCCATGGTCAGCGCCGATGAAACCTGATCGCGCTCCATCATCGCGCTGAGCAGAAGCGGCAGCGGAATGGAGACGAGCGCGATCCAGGCCTGCATTTCGAACATCGGAATGGGATCGATGCGCTTCATCGCCACCCCGCCGACCGAGCCGACCAGAGCCGCGAGGATGGCGAAGGCGACGCCGAGCGAGAGCCCGAACGTCGCCGGATCATAGGCGATGACGATGACGCCGACGAACGCCAGCCCCATGCCAGACCCGCGCCGCCACCCCACCCGCTCGCCCAGAAACAGCATGGAAAGCAGCGTCGTGAACGGCAATCCCAATTGACCCGCGATCGCCACGGAGGATGCGGTTCCAAATTTGAGCGCGATGAACAGAAAAACAAAATTAAGCGCCCCGACGCACAGGCCGATGAGCGTAGCCCAGCCCCATTGTTTCGGCGGCTTGCGCAAAAACGGAATGAGCACCAGCGCGACCAGAAAAAACCGCACGCCCGCATAGAAGAGCGGCGGCACGTCCCCCACCACAAAGCGCGTCAAGACGAGGTTGAGCCCCCACACCAGGCAAATGCTCGAAAGCAGGAGAAAGTCGCGGATGTTCATGGGCGTGTTTGAGGTCGCTTGGCGACGCGAGGGAAGTCAAGCGTCGCACGAAGCTTCAACACGAGGCTGAAACAGCGTAGACAAACTGAGGCATAAAGGACACGCGCATGGCTTGGCGCAAATCGCCCCAGACGTTGATCGATCGTTTCGAGCGCATCATTCCGCTCGATCCCGACATCGCGCGGCGCAAGATGTTCGGCTACCCATCCGCGTTCACGCGCGGGCATTTGTTTGTCGGTCTGCATCAAGAAGACATCGTTTTCCGCCTTGGCGAGAAGGATCGCGCGGCCCTGCTCAAGAAGCCCGGCGCGCGCGTGTTCGAACCCATGCCTGGCCGGCCAATGCGCGATTTCGTGGCCGTCTCGCCAGGCGCTGAGTTCAAGGACGCCGATCTCAGCTTTTGGGCGGAAAAGGCCCGCGCCTATGCTGAGTCCCTCCCCGCCAAGGCGCCGCGAAAAAAAGCAAAGGCGCCCGCGAAGCGCGGCTAAACGACTTCTTTCAACTCCGCGCGAATGGCCTGATAGGCGGCGTTGATCGCGGCGGTCTTCTCGCGCGCGATGTCCACAAAGGCGGCCGGCGCGCCGCGTTCGCTCATGCGATCGGGATGGTTTTCCGCCGCGAGCTTGCGCCAGGCGGCGCGCACTTCGTCCATGCCCGCGCCGGGCATGAGGCCGAGCACGGCGTAGGGATCATCCGCATCCGGACCAAGATTGGCGGCCTTGATGCGGCGAAATTCAAGGTCCGAAAATCCGAAATGCCCGGCCACGACCGAAAGATAGGCGATCTCGCCCTCGCCGACGCGCCCATCCGCCGCGGCGATGTGAAAGAGCCCGTCCAGCACATCTTCAAGGAGGCACGGCCGCGCGCGATATTTGCGCCCGATCTGCTTTGCGTAGCTTTCAAAGCCGTGCACGGTTTCATTGGCCAGATTGAAGGCGCGGCGAAAATTAGTCTCCTCGCCCGGCGGCGGGCGGAAAATGCGCGCGGCCGCCGCCATTTCCTCGTCCGTCGAATGGCCGTCCGCCTTGGCCATTTTCGCGGCGAGTCCGATCACGGCGGCGGTGAAGCCGACATCATTGGCCGCCGGCGCGCATTCCTCGCCAAAAGCGGGCGGATCGGCCTCCGGATCGAAGGCGCGCTGCGCAAGCTCAATGATGCGTGACCAGACCGACATAGAATCCCATTCTCTCAAGCGCAGGCGGGCGGGCGCAAGGGGGTTTGCGCCGAACGCACACGCCTTTTGCGGCGCTTTGCCAAGCGCTGCGCGACGTTGGACACGAGCTCGGTATAAGATTTTTCGGGTCTCTTCATCGCAATCGTCGCGCTGAGCGCGTCGAAGCGCGGGCCACAAACGCCAAGCGCGCGTTCTTGTCCTCCCCCTTCATGGGGGAGGTCTCGCCGAAGGCGACGGAGGGGGGCGAGAGGTCGCAATCCCTTAAGACGAATCCAAAACCCGCCGCGCTTCGCGTTCGCACGCATCGTAACTATCGCGATGCAGCCCCGCGCCGATCGGATCGTCGCCGCGCGCGGGGCCGACCGCGCCCATCATGCGTTGCGCGATTTCCCGGCCGCTGAGGGCCTTCGTCCGGCGCGCCAGCCGGCGCGCCAGGCGCCGCGCATAGGCGGATTTGCGTTCAAGCACGCGCCCCAACGCCTCGATGCGCTCGGCCAGCTTGAAGCAGGACATGAATTTGGGAGCGAGCTTGCTCAAGGGACTGATCCGCTTACGGATCGTATTGCTCCGTGTACGGTGCAAAGGCGGGACCACCTGAAACGACACCTGCCAATCGCTTGAGTGTTCGCTGGCGAACCCGCCCCGCCCCGGCGAGGCGCGCACATTGGCCCGCGCGGCCGCGCCCGGCGCGGCGACATTCGGGATCGGCAGCGCCAGCGCTTCGAGCAGCAACAAGCGCCGCACAAAGGCTTCGAGCGGCGCCAGCCACGTGGCGATGGCGCGCCACACGCGGCGCGTCAACACGCGCTGGCGCGCCAGTTCAGCCGGGTCCGGACAGAAATTGAACAGCGCATCGAACGTCACCCTCGCCCAATGCCAGCCTTCTTCTGTGCTGAAGGGCGCATCGGCGTTTGGTGGGATGGGCGGTTCGTTGATGGTCATGCGCGCCAGTTTAAGCGCGCCGCTCAGCTGTCGGATTCGTTTTTTATCCGGACCCGGTCAATGCCCCGTTCGCGCGCGAGGGGAAATTCCACCTCTTTCCCCCTATTCGTTCGCCGCGACGCCCATCAGCCGCACATGCGGCTTTTCGGGCGGTTCATCCGTGACCGGAACGTCATTGCCGGCGGCCAGTTCTTGGTTTTCGAAAATAGGCGCGAGGGCCAGGCCCGGCGCCTCGGGATGTTCGATCGTCGGCTCAAGCCGCGCGATGGGCTCGGGCGCCCAATCGGGCAGATTGTGCAGCCGCCCGATCGCGGGATCGAGTTCGCCGCGCAAATAGATGGCGACTTGCCCATAGAGCCGCACGCTCGACAGCGTCTGCACCGCGCGCACATAGCCGCCGCGCCGCGACGCCTGAAAGCCCACGACGCTGTCTAGGGCGAAGCGGTCCGACCAATAGGGCGCGAGGTCCGCGAAGGATGAACCGGTCACCGGATCCTCGCCTTGCCCTATGCCCGGCGCGAAAAAGCGCGATATGAAATCATAGGGCTTGCCCTCTTCGCCCGGCGCGGTGACCGCGAGACACCCTTGGCGTGGGCCGCGCACGATCCGGTCTACGGCTTCAAGATCGGGCGCGAGCGCGCGCACCGCCGCTTCCGTATCGAGCACGACGTTGGCGTATTCGCCCACGAACGCATCCACGATGCGCGGCGATCCGAGCGCTTCGGCGAGTTCGGCCGGCACCGTCCAGGGCGCACGCACGCGGCGCGGCAGATCGAGCGTAAAGCCGCCCTCGGCCTTGCGCACGATGAGCGCGCCGGCCTGCGTATCGAACACCACCACTTCAAGATCGGGCGCGATTTCGCTGAGCAGAACCGCGCCGGCCGCGAGCGTCGCATGGCCGCAGATCGGCGCCTCGGCGCTCGGCGTGAACCAGCGCAGCTGATAATTGCCCTTGAGCGCCGTGGGCGCGACAAAGGCCGTTTCCGAGAGGCGGTTTTCAGCCGCGATCGCCTGTAGCACGGCGTCCGGCAGCCAGCGCGCCAGCGGCACCACGGCCGCGCCCGCGCCGGTGAACACGCGATCAGTGAACGCATCGACGAACCAGATGCGCATGGGCGCTCCCTCTCCTCGCCGGAAAGAAGAGGGAAAAGCCGGCGCTGGCAAGCATTTGCGCGCGCGCGGGGCGGGCGCGCGGCGCCGTTCGCTTAGACCCGTTCCCGTTTCGTCTGAATCGGACGAAACGGGATAAAACGGCTCTATTCTTGGAGTTAGAGCGGTTCTCGTCCGAAAACCGCGTAACACTTTTCGGGAACCGCTCTAAGTCAGCTTGGTTAAATCCGCCGTCCAGCCATGGCCGAGCGGGCCATGGCCCGCGCCAAGCCCCGGCGCGTGAAGGATGGCGCCGCGCAGATAGGCGCGGGCGCGGACGATGGCGTCCTTCAGCGCCCAGCCTTGCGCCAGGCCCGTCGCGATGGCGGAGGCGAGCGTGCAGCCCGTGCCGTGCGTGGCGCGCGTTTCGATGCGCGCGCCGCTGAAGGTTTCAACGCCGTCCGCGTCGACCAGCACGTCATGGATGATTTCGCCCGCAATGTGCCCGCCCTTCACCAGGGCCGCGCGCGCGCCGCGCGCAATGAGGCGCGCGCCGGCCTCGGCTTGCCCCGCCGCGTCGGTGACGCTCAGGCCCGTCAAAGCCTCCGCCTCCGGCGCGTTGGGCGTTATGAGCGCGGCCAACGGCAAAAGCTCATCGCGCAGCACCTCGATGGCGTCCGCCTCCAGGAGCGCGGCGCCGCCCTTGGCGATCATGACCGGATCGAGCACGAGCGGCGCGCCGGCGCCCAGGTCACGATACGCGCGCGCGACGACGCGCGTCAGGGCGGCCGAGCCCAGCATGCCGATCTTCCACACATCCGCGCCGAGATCGCTGACCACGGCCTCGATCTGCGCGCGGACGATATCTTCCGGAATTGGATGAATGGCCGAAACGCCCAGCGTGTTCTGCGCTGTGATGGCGGTGAGCGCGCTCATGGCGTAGCCGCCCAGCGCGGTGACGGTTTTGATGTCCGCCTGCACGCCCGCGCCGCCGCCGGAATCGGAGCCCGCGATGATCAGCACACGGCCGTTCATGGCGTCGCGAGCCGGAGGCCGACAACGCCCGCGAGGATGAGGCCGATGCAGGCCAGGCGCAGCGCCGTGGCCGGCTCGCCCAGCGCGACGATGCCGAACAGCGCCGCCCCCGCCGCGCCGATCCCGGTCCACACCGCATAGGCCGTGCCCACCGGCAGCGCACGCAGCGCAAGCCACAGAAACCAGAAGCTCGCGATCATGGCCGCGAGCGTGGCCGCGCTGATCCAATGATTGGCGCGGAAGGCGTATTTAAAGCCCGCCGCCCAGGCGATCTCGAAGAGACCCGCGACAATAAGATAAAGCCAGGACATGGCCCCTCTTAAGCACAGGCGCGCGCGACGGCCAGCGCCATGACGGGCTGTGCGCATAGTCAAGACGGTGGAGCTGACGCGCTGCTTGGCTTGGACGCTTAACGCCCAAACAGGCCCGATCGCGGGTCATGTCTGGGGTCGCAATCGGGCGCCGAAGCCAGCTTCCGCGCTGGCGGCGCCAGGGCCGTGAATCGGAAGATGGCCGCACGTCGCCTCGACTTGCCGATTGGCGACACTTGCATCGCGCTCTATCGATGCGTGTCAGGGACGGGCCGACCAAGGAGAGCGCAAAGCGCAGCGACATCAACAATATCTATCGCGCGCGGCGGATAACTGGTCTTGAACTGCAGCAAGAAGTCAGCGCTGACACAGCGAACGCGCACATCCGCAATGACGCCTTTGCCAGTCAGGGAGCCTGCCGGATAAGCAATCCCGCCAAGCGGCGGCCCGCGAACACGATCGCGCTCATCGAGGACAACGACGTGAACATCGATTCGTCGTCCTCCATCATCGGCTAGAACGAAATTCCACGCCGACGCGCCTTCGCTATGCACGTCCCGGTAACCGCGATGGGCCAAGCGTTGGCGCAAGGCGAGCACCGCTTTGGCCTCGACGGCGATATCAAGGTCGCTGTGTGAACGCGTCTGGCGCCCAAGCACTGCGTCGATCGCCCAGCCGCCGTCGATCCAAATGACGATGTCGGCTTCTTCAAGCTCGCGATAGATGTCGACAACTTCGTTGGCCTGCACTGCGCGCGCATCTCCAATTAGGCGCCCCCGCCAAAGTTCATCGCACAATCTGGGGGACCGGTTTCAAGCGCCTATAGGAGAGCGCGATCATTACCGGCGGAAGGGCGATCTCGATCCACATGAGAATTACAAACAAGGGGTGCGGCGCCCCAACCTCGAAATATGAGATCACCCGCCCGAGGCCGCCGATCCAGAACACGCAGAGCATCACGCGCAGCAGTGCAAGCCGCTCCGCAAGCGCCCGCGCGACCCACAAAGCAACGGCGCCATATGCCATCCACAGGACCGAATAGAATCGCATCTCGCTGTCAATGTCCGCGCCCGCCAACCCCGTCAATTGAGGTGTCTCAGGCGCCGCAATCCGCAACAGCGCGGCGAAGGCTTGGCCCGTCGCCGCCGGACCAAGTACGAACATCATCCCGCCAATCGCCAGCGCGGCGAGGCCTAAAAGTGAAAACGAAACCTTGAGCATCATCGCCGATTATACGCTACACTCAGTGTCGCCGCAGCAGCATCCATGTGGCGGCGAGCATGATCACCACCGCCAAATCATAGGGGCACAGATTGCCGACGCGATAGAAGGGCAGAAACCGATCCAGGCCGTGCCTGTCAATGATCAGTTCGGCAAAGAGCGTCCAGCCGATAAAGAATGTCGCGATGGACGCGAACTGGACCAGTCCTGGCAACATGGCGAACGAAATTTTCTGCATGTGGGAGTATCCAAATGGACGAGGACATCCGTGTGCCAGTTCAAGCGCGCTCGAAGTCAAGCGCGATTTCAATTGGCGATCTGGCGCGCCTGAGCGGCGTGCGCCCGTCCGCCATCAGATACTATGAAGAGTGCGGGCTTCTGCCTGCCCCGGAGAGGCGATCTGGAAGACGCCGCTACGACCCCAACGCCGCCACGCGCTTGAAGGCGATCGTAACCGCGCGTCGTCTCGGCTTTTCCATTGCTGAAATGCGCGAGCTCACGCTGGCGGATATCCAAGATTGGCGCAAAGCGGCGCGGGCGAAGGCGCTCTCCTTGAAGGCGTTGATCGCGAAGCTCAACGCGGACGCCGCTCACCTCGATGAATTGTCCCGCTGCGCGTGTGCTTCGCAAAGCGCGTGCTGTCTTTAAGGCGCGCGAGGCGCCCGGTGGACGCACGCACGCCACACGGGAGCGCCCGCCACGAAGCCTTCACGCACAGTGCTCGATTTCGCCCCAGACCCTGATCATCTGCGCCGTTTCGCGCACATCGTGCACGCGGATCATGTCGGCGCCCGCGCGCGCGGCTTCGAGCGCGAGCGCCAGAGAGCCGCCCAGGCGATCGGCCGCATCGGCCGCGCTCGGATCGATCTTGGCGATGAGGCTCTTGCGCGATGCGCCGAACACCAGCGGCGCGCCGCATTCGGCCTTGATGCGCCCGAGCGCGCCAATGAGCGCAAGATTATGGGCCAGCGTCTTGCCGAAACCGATGCCGGGATCGATCCAGATGTTCGTGAGCCCCGCCGCGCGCGCGGCGGCCACACGTTCTTGCAGGAACGCGATCACTTCGCCGACCACATCCGTGTACTGAGGGTTCGCCTGCATGGTGCGCGGCGCGCCCTGCATGTGCATGAGGATGACCGGCGCCTTGAGCATGGCGGCGGCTTCAAGCGCGCCTTCGATCCGCAACGCATTCACGTCGTTCCAGATCGTCGCGCCCGCCGCGAACGCCGCGCGGGCGACTTCCGGCTTCATTGTATCGATGGAGATGGGCGCATCGGTCTCCGCGCGCAGCGTTTCGATCACGGGGATGACGCGCGCGATCTCCTCTTGCGCGGAAACGGGCGCTGCGCCCGGCCGCGTCGATTCCCCGCCGATGTCGATGAGATCGGCCCCCTCCTGCAGCATCGCCAACGCAACATCGGCGGCGCGGCGCGCATCTTCGTAGCGCGCGCCATCGGAAAACGAATCCGGCGTGACGTTGAGCACGCCCATGATCCATGGGCCGCCTTGGACCTTCGCCGGCTTCAGCATGCGCGCACACGATTGCGTTCACCGCCCGCGAAGGCCGCCCATCCCCGGGGCGACGCCCCCGGGTCTGGCCAAAGGCCGGCCCGAGGGTAAACCGCGCGTCGAGCCCGGGGCCTATGACAACACGCGTGCGCGGCTATGGGCCCCGGACTTGCGCTCACGCGCAATCCGGGGATTGGAGGCTAATGCGCCTCATGCTTCTGTTTTCTCGAACGCACTGGCGCGTCACGGCTGCTCAACCACGCTCAGCAAATTCAAATCCGGATCGTGGAACCAGGCGACCTTCGTCCCGTCCGGCGCGGTCCACACGCCGCGCGCGTCCTGCTGAAACACGGGGAAACGCGCCATGGTCACGCCCTTGGCGATCAGCGCATCGACGCCGGCCGCGATGTCATCGACCGTGAACGCCAGCACGGCGTAAGGCGCCGGCGTCACCGCCGGCACGCGCGAGACGCGCACACGTGCATTTTTTCCGGCGAAGACCGCGGCGAACGCATCCTCGCTCTGCAGCGTGAGGCCCAGCACATCCTTGTAAAACGCCTTCGACGCTTCCGGGCGGGCCGTGCCCACCAACGCCGTCACGATCGCCTTGTCGAACATCGCCGCTCCTAGAGCACTTAGACCGCTTCCTGGCCGGAAAACCGCATACACTTTTCCGGGAAGCGGTCTATCCGCCGAGATTGAAGAACCACCGCGCCGCCTCTTGCCAAGCCGCACTGTGCGCTATGAGCGGTATTGTCACCTGCACCAACACCAACGCCGCCCCGCCCCAGAGATAAACCGCGTGCGGGCGCCCGCGCGCGCGCCAATCGAACACGATGGCGCCCAGCAGCAGCAGATCGCCAACCAGGGACGGCAGCACTGTCACCTCCACCGGCGGCGCCATGACGATGGGCGGGATGGATGGGTCGGCCGGCGGCGCCCCGAGAAGGACCGCGAACCAGCGCGCGATCGGCGCGCCGAGGAGCGATATAGTCGCCAGCAGCATGAGCCGCTTGTGCGCCTCGGGCTTGCGCACATTCATGATCGCCAGCGCGATCGTCGCGCCAAAGAACAGCGCCCCGCTCGCCTGCACCCAGCCAAAGACGAGCGCCTGCTCTTCGAAGCCGAAGCGCGCGCGATACTGCATCATCGCCACCATGGTGGCGAAAATCATGAACACCATGGCGGTGGCGAGCGCGACGCCAAGCAGGCCCCATTCGCGGTGGGCCGGCGTGCGGCCCGACGCGACAAACCAAGTCTGCGCCACGAAATAGAGCGTCCACGCATAAAAAACCGCGCCGTGGATATGCACGATCGGCGGCGCGACGAACGCCCCGCGCGCGAGCGGCAGGAAATAGGTTGGCAAGAAGCCGACCAGCGCGATGGCCAAACAGGCCAGCGCCATCCAGAGATAGAATTTACCGCCGGCTTTCGCGGCAGGCCGTGCGCCGATCGCTGCGTCTGTCATGCGCCCCCTCCCCGATCGGGGCGCACATAGCACGGGCGCGCGCGTTCCGTCACGCCGGCGTGAGCGGGCAGCCAGACGCCCTCATCCCAGCTCAACTACACGCTCGCCTGCTGACAGCTCACTCTCGATGCGGGACCACTGCGCTTCAAACCGGGCCAGAAGCACCCGGTTGACGGCGTTGCCCACCTTGATCCGCAACAAGGGCGGCGCGCCTTCACCGCCCTCGATCAAGCCGACGAAATCCCCATCCTTGGACACGATAATCGCGCCCAGGCGTGCGGCATGATCGAGGATCGCCTTATCGGAAACACCCGCGCCGAGCGCGGTCGAAACATGGTCCGACACGTGGCCCTTCAGGCGCAACCAGTCAGCGACACGCGGTGAAAGTTGCGCATCAACCAGGAACCGCATCACTCCGCCGCGAAGGCGATCTTATTGTCGGCCGCGCGCGCCGCGTAGGACAGGGCGGCGGAAATATCGCCATCTTCGAGGTAGGGAAAGTCGGCGAGGATTTCCTCGCGCGTGGCCCCGCCGGCCAACATGTCGAGCACGTCGCTCACCCGCACACGCAGGCCGCGTATGCAGGGCTTGCCGAAGCATACGTCAGGATCGACGGTGATCCTCGGATAAATCTCGCTCTTCATATGGTCAGCATAACGCTAAAACCCACACTCGGCGAGACGCGCCAAACGGCATAGTTAGATCACGCCGGCGAGGGCGCGGGCCAGGCGCCGGCGGGCTCGTCATCCTCGTCCGTCACCGGCAGCGCCGGCGTCGGCGGCAAGGGCGCGGCGCCGGAATCGTCCGGACGATCCAGCTTTTCGCCGTTGAGGACCTTGGTGATCTCATCGCCGCTGAGGCTTTCATATTCGAGCAGCGCTTCCGACAAGCGCCGATGCGCGACAGATTCCTCGGTCAAAATGCGCTTGGCTGAATCGTAGGCGGTCTCCACCAGGCGCTTGACCTCCGCATCGATCTTGTTGGCGGTTTCCTCGCTCATATTCTGTGTGCGCGCCACGGAATGGCCGAGGAACACTTCTTCTTGATTGTCCGCGTACGCTACAAGGCCGAGCACATCCGAATAGCCCCAGCGCGTGACCATGTTGCGCGCCAGATTGGTGGCGGCGGAAATATCGGAACTCGCGCCGGATGTGACCTTCTCCTTGCCGAAGATGAGTTCTTCAGCGACGCGCCCACCCATCATGATGGCCAGGCGGCTGGTCATCTGCGTGTAATTCATCGAATAGCGATCGCCTTCCGGCAATTGCATCACCATGCCCAGTGCGCGCCCGCGCGGCACGATGGTGGCTTTGTGCACGGGATCGGCTTCCGGCACGTTCAAGGCGACGATGGCGTGGCCCGCTTCGTGCCAGGCGGTGAGCTGCTTTTCCTTTTCGCTCATCACCATGGAGCGCCGCTCCGCGCCCATCATGACTTTATCCTTCGCGTCCTCGAATTCCCGCCCCGTCACCATGCGCCGGCCGCGCCGCGCCGCAAGAAGCGCCGCCTCATTGACGAGATTGGCGAGATCGGCGCCGGAAAAGCCCGGCGTGCCGCGCGCGATGACTTTCAGATCCACATCCTGCGAGACCGGCACATTGCGCGTGTGCACGCGCAGAATCTTTTCGCGCCCGGCTACGTCCGGATTGGGCACCACGACTTGCCGATCGAAGCGGCCGGGGCGCAACAGCGCGGGATCAAGCACGTCCGGGCGGTTCGTCGCCGCGATCAGGATGATGCCTTCATTGGCTTCGAACCCGTCCATCTCCACGAGCAATTGGTTGAGCGTCTGTTCGCGCTCATCATTGCCCCCACCAAGGCCCGCGCCGCGATGGCGCCCCACCGCGTCGATTTCATCGATGAAGATGATGCAGGGCGCATTCTTCTTGGCCTGCTCGAACATGTCGCGCACGCGGCTGGCGCCGACGCCCACGAACATCTCCACGAAGTCCGAACCGGAAATGGTGAAGAACGGCACATTGGCCTCGCCCGCGATGGCGCGCGCCAGCAGCGTCTTGCCCGTGCCGGGCGGGCCGACCAGCAGCGCGCCTTTGGGAATCTTGCCGCCGAGACGCTGGAACTTGCCCGGGTCCTTCAGGAACTCGACGATCTCGGCCAATTCCTCCTTGGCTTCATCGACGCCGGCCACATCCTCGAACATGATGCGGCCCTTGGCTTCGGTGAGCAGCTTGGCCTTCGAGCGCCCGAAGCCCATGGCCCCGCCGCGCCCGCCGCCTTGCATCTGGCGCATGAAGAAGAACCAGGCGCCGATCAGCAGCAGCATGGGCAGGATGCCGAGCAGGATATCGCCCAGGCTCGGGCCCCGCTGGGGCGGCTGCGCCTCAACCGCGACGCCGGATTCATCCAGACGCTGGACCAGCGAGCCCATCGTGCCGACCGGCACATAAGTGATGAAGGGGCGGTTTTCATGCGTGCGCCCGACCACGGAATCGCCCTGCGTCTTGGCCGATTTGATGCGGCCCGCCTGCACTTCATCGAGCAATTGGCTGTACGGGATGTTGGCGCCGTTGCGCGCCTGGTTCGGCCCCTGAAGCATGGTGAACAGGCCGACGAGAACAAGGGCGATGACGCCCCAAAGCAGCAGATTGCGAATGGACATGGCTCAGCTTTCAGGCCGCGCGCGGCGCGGGGGCGAAACAATCGGTCCTAGCGTGGTGAATCTGAAATTCGCATGATCATGATGGCAGGCGATGAGTGAATTTCAGATTCATAAACCACGCTAAAAGTCATTGATTCTAGTGTCCCTTTTGGATTTGAAGTTCGTTCTCCGCATGATCCAGTTGATCTTACGAACTTCAAATCCGGGACACTAGGCCGCGTTCAGGAAAAGTGGGTACCGGTTTTCCGTAAGAACGCGGTCTAATTCGTTCGTCATTGCGGTTTCCGGGCGGCCGACCGGGTCCCACTCGGCCTCTAAACCACAACAACGCCTTCAAGATAGGCGCCGCGCGGGCGCCGTGACAGCCCCGGCGACAGGGAAAACGCGCGGCGCGGCGAGAAGGAGATGGTTGACGCGCTCTTCGGCGAGCCAGTGGGCGCGCACGACGCCGGCCGCGCGCGCTTCCGGCAGGGTTAAGGCCTCGTCACCGCGCGGGAACACCGGCGCGGCCGGGTCCGCGCCCAGGCCGCGCGGCGTGATGCGCCAGCCTGACTGAGTGGCTGTGACCACCAGGCGATTGTCCCAAATCGCTTCTTCGCCGGCCGGCAAGGCCAGCGGCGCCAAGGGCTTTACCCCGCGCCGGCCCAGAATGGCGCCGGGATCGCGGCCGATGATGAGCATGTCCCGCCGCGTCTCCAGCCGCGCGCCGCCAAGCGTGGCGGCGCCCATCGGTTCAGCCAGAAGGCGCAATACGCCCGCGCGCTCCGGCAAGCGGCGCGCTCCCGCGCAGGCCGCAATCAGAACGGCGAGCGCGCGGGCCGCGATCTCGGGATCATCCGGCGCCGGCCCGCACACTGCGTTCCCCTCCTCGAACCGCACCCGCGCGGCGATCCAGGCGCCGGCGGCGCGATCCTCCGCCTCGGCGCGCGCGCGCAATTTCGCCGTGGCGGCCGACAAGGGCGCTGGATCGAAGCCGCGCGCTTCCAACACGGCGAGATGGCGGCGCGCGCGCGCGCGGGCGGACTCAATCGCTTCGTTGGAGGGATCGTCGATCCAGGCCGCGCCGCGCGCGGTGAGCGCCGCGCGCAGATCGGCGCGGCGCCGCTCCAGCAGCGGGCGCCAGAGCCGCACGCCCCGCCCCTCCGGCCAGACCGGCGCCGGCGCCCAGGCGCTCATACCCGCAAGCTCGCGCCAATACCGCGCGGTTTCCAGCCGCATCAGGAAAGTTTCGATCTGATCGTCGCGTGTGTGGCCCAAAGCGATGACATGCGCGCCATGCGCGCGCGCCAATGCGCAGAGCGCTTGGTGGCGCCGTTCGCGCAGCCGCGCCGCATTGGGCTTAAGACGAACGGCCTCGGGAGGCGCTCCACCCATCCCCAGATTCGCCGAAGGCGAAGTCCGGGGCCCATGATCGCTTTCGCCCGAGTTTATGGGCCCCGGACTGCTCGATTGGCTCGCATCCGGGGATGGGTGTGTAACGACCAGAGACGAGTGCGAACCTTTGCTCGTCAGACGCGGATCGGGCCAAGCAAGTGTGACGATCGCCGCCGTAACGCCCAGCGCCTCGGCCCATGCGGCCGCCTGCTTGGCTTCGTCAGCGGATTCGGCGCGTACGCCATGATCGATGACGCCAGCCACGAGCCGCGCGGCGCCGACGCGATCAACCAGTTCATGCAGCAGCGCGACGGAATCGCCGCCGCCCGACAGCGCAATCAAGATTGGGCCGGGCGGCGCCTCGCCGCTCAAGCCGTGCAGCGCAGCGCGCGCGTCTCGCGCGCCGCGAGATCGCGCAGATTTTGCGCGGCGTTCGGATAGGCGCGTGTGAAATCGGCGAACGCCTGGCACGCCTGGGCGTTGCGCCCCAGCGCTTTCAGCGCCACGCCGAGACGCACCATGGAATCGGGCGCGCGCCGCCCGCGCGGATAGCGGCGCAGATAATCGACAAAGCCAGCGGCCGCCTCCGTGTTGGCTTCGCGCGCGAGCAGCGTGAAGGCGTGCCAATAGCGCGCTTCCGGCGCGTTGACGTCGGTTCCGAAGCGGGCGACGAAATCGGCGAACGCGTCCTCGGCCAAGCGGATCTGATTGGCGAGCAGATAGCCGCGCGCGCGCTGATAGGCTTCGCCCGCATCGCTGGGCGGCAGATCGGCGCCTTCCAGCGTGCCCAGCTTTCCTTGCGCAGTGCGCGGCCCCGGCGCGCTGGCTTCACGCTGGCCCTGATTCGCGGCGGGCGCGGGCGGGGCCCGGCCGCTTTCAACTTCATCGCGCGCATCGCGCACGGCGGCGAGATCGGTGACCATGCCTTGCAGGCGGCGCACCTCGGCCTGGGCCTGCTGCAACTGGAATTGCAGGCGATCGTTCTCATCGGTGGCTTGTTGGAGCTGACGCTCCAATTCCTCGATGCGATCCTGCCGCTCATAGGCGTCAATGGGCGGCGCCTGCGCGAATGCGGGCGCGCCCGTGACAAACATGGCGCCAGCCGCCAGCGCGGCGCGAAGTGGTGTGACTTTCATGGCCGCCCTCATGCCGCGCGGCTGGGGCCTTTTTGCGGCCGGGCCTGTAATGGTTAGGAAACCGCGCCGGAGACGATCTGGGTGTGCGCGTTGCGATTGACCGCCCAGGCCTCTTCCGTCGAGCGTGGATCGAGGGGACGCTCCTTGCCGTAGGACACGGTCTCCACACGCGCCGCGGCGATGCCGAGCGAAACGAGATAATCGCGCGCGGCGGCGGCCCGGCGTGCGCCGAGGGCCAGATTGTATTCGCGCGTGCCGCGCTCATCGCAATTGCCAGCGAGCAGCACGCGCACATTCGGATAGCGGCGCAGCCACGCGGCCTGGCGATCGAGAATTTGGCGCGCCTCCGTGGAGAGGCTCGATTGATCGAGCGCGAAGAAAATCCGATCCCCGACCGAGACGCGGAAATCCTCGACCGAACCTGGAACCGGGCCGGCCTGATCCTGCGGCGCGGTCGTATCCGTGGCGGGCGCGGGCGCGGTTTCAGCCGCGCGCTGCGAGGCGCAGCCGGCGACGAGCAGAGCCGCGACGGTGGCGGCGAGTGCGATCTTGCGCATGGATTCTCCCTCAAAAACCGAGCGGCGACCGCGATGGCGCCAAGTCCCTCATGCCCCCAGAGTGCGACGACATTACGAACGCTCGACGCCCACTTCAACCGAACACATGGAAAGGTTGCGATATTCTATCCACAACGTGCTTTACGGCAGCAGCGGCGACCAGGCGGGGTCGGAGGCGTCGGTCGGCGTCGGCATCTGGCGAAGATTACGGCCAGTTAAGTCAACCGACCAGACCCGTGGGCCGGCGCCGGGCCGCGCTTCCCGGAAGAACATGATCACCCGCCCGTTCGGCGACCAGGTCGGCCCCTCGTCGAGATAGGATTCCGAAAGGATGCGCTCGCCCGAGCCGTCCGGCCGCATGACGCCGATGGCGAAGCGCCCGCCCTGCTGGCGCGTAAAGGCGATGAGATCGCCGCGCGGAGACCAGACCGGCGTCGAATAATTGCCCTGCCCGAAGCTGATGCGGCGCGGGCCCGAGCCATCCGCGCCCATTACGTAAAGCTGCTGCGAGCCGGCGCGGTCCGACGTGAACACGATCTGGCGCCCATCCGGCGCGTAGGAGGGCGAAGTGTCGATCGAGGGGTGATTGGTCAGACGCACGCGCGCGCGGGTGCGCAAATCCATGCTGAAGATTTCGGAATTGCCGTTCATGTCCAGCGTCAAGACCACGGAGTGCCCATCGGGAGAAAAGCGCGGCGCGAACGTCATGCCCGGAAAATCGCCCAGCACTTCGCGGCGATTGGTTTCGAGGTTGAACAAGTAGACGCGCGGCCGGCCCGTTTCGAACGACATATAGGCGATCATCTGCGTCGAGGGTGAAAAGCGCGGCGTGAGCACCTGATAATCGGCCCCGGTGAGATAGAATGGATTGGCGCCATCCTGATCCATGATCATCAGGCGCTTGACGCGCCGCGTGCGCGGCCCGCTTTCCGACACGAACACGATGCGGCTGTCGAAATAGCCCGCCTCGCCGGTGATCTGGCGATAGATCTGATCGGCCACGCGATGGGCGATGCGGCGCCAATTATCCTGCGTGGTGGCGAATTGCAGGCCGAGCACCGCCTCCTGGCGGAACACATCCCACAGCCGGAACTCAACCCGCACACGCCCATCGGGCAGCATGGTGGTTTGGCCCACGACCAGCGCCTGCGCGTTCACGACGCTCCAATCGGCGAAGCGCGGCGGCACATTGATATCGCCAATGCGTTCGATGAAGGCTGCCGGATCGATCGAGCGAAACAGCGCCGAGCGCTCAAGATCGGCGCGGATGACGGCGGCGATGTCGCGCCCGATTTCGCCGGCGCGCGCGTCCGCGCCGATGAAATCTGGAATAGCGATCGGCATCGGATCGAGATGGCCCTGCGTGATATCGACATGCAGCGGCCCGCGCGCGGGATCAGGCGCCTGCGCGGCGGCGGGGCTCGCGGCCAGCGCCAACGCCGCGATCACGGCGAGTGCGAATTCTCGAACAATCCTACGCATGCGCGGCTCCCGCCCTTGGTTCGTTTCTCTTAGCCCGCCATTTCGCGCGGGTCGAAATTCATTTCCATCTCACGCCACAAATCATAGTGCTCGCGCGCCTGCACATCGTCCGCGAACGGAAACGGATCGCATTGCAGCACGGCGCGCACCGCCCGATCCACCGCCACGCGCAGTTCCGGATCGCCAAACAGCGAGGTGGGCGAGACGACTTCGGGGCGGCCCTGCACATGGCCGCGCGCATCGAGCCTGAAGCGCACCAGCACGACGAGCCGCGCGGGATCGGGCGCATCAACGGGCGCGCGCCAGCAGCGGTTGCGCGCCATGTGCGCGCGCGCGAGCGCGGCGATCCGGTCCCGCAGCGCGACGGCCTCGCCCTGGCTCAGCCCCGCCCCAGCGCGCGGACGGGGCCCCCGATCGCCAGGCGTCTGGCGCGGCGTGGTGCGCTCTGACCGCTCCTTGGAGCGATCACGCAAGAGGTCCCGCTGCAATTCCGCCAGATTGAGCGGGCGCTGCGCCGGCGGCGGCGGCGCTTCTGTTTCGGCCGCGGCGGGCGTGGGCGGTTCAGGCGCGGCCTCTTCCGGCTCGGGCGCGGTCTCCTCTTCCGGCGGCGCAATGGCGCGCACATTGGAGGCCTGCGCCAAGGTCATGATCTCCACCGGCACAACATTCACCGGGATGGATTCGCGCGCTTCACCGCGCGGCCAGCCGACCAGCGTGATCAGCGCGAGCCCCACATGCACGATCAGCGAGACGATCCAGCCGAAGCGCATCTTTCAGCGCCTCCTAGTCCGCCCCGGCGCGGGCGGGCCGGCGCGTGGGCGCATTCAGCGGATCGGTGACGAGGCCGAGATTGCGGTAGCCCGCCGCGCTCATCATCGCCATCACTTCGGCGACCTTGCCATAAGGCGCGGTGGAATCGGCGCGGATGAAGATGCGCCGCTCATACCCCTCACGCGCGATGGCCGCGAGGCGCGCAAGCAGCTCATCTTGCGCCACCGGCGTCTCCTGCAGGAAAATCTCGCCGGACGCGCGGATGGTGACGGTGAGCGGACGCGTCTCCGGCGCCAATTGCTTGGCGTCGGTGCGTGGCAGCTCCACCGGCACGCCGACGGTGAGCAGCGGCGCCGTCACCATGAACACGATCAGCAGCACCAGCATCACATCGACGAACGGCGTGACGTTTATCGTCGCATTGCGCGATTTGCGCCCATGGCCGCGGCGCATGCGCCGCCCTTTCTGCTGGGCGCCGACCATCAGGCGCGCTCACCGAGGCGCCGCGACAACCGCGCCGTCACTTCATCGGCGAAGCCCTCGAAGCGATCGGCGGCGCGATCGAGATCGCCGGTGAACTTGTTGTAGAAGACAACCGCCGGGATGGCGGCAACCAGCCCCAAGGCGGTGGCGAACAGCGCCTCGGCGATGCCGGGGGCGACGACCGCGAGATTGGTTTGCTGCTCATTGGCGATGTTGGTGAAGGCGTTCATGATGCCCCACACCGTGCCCAGCAGGCCGATGAACGGCGCGGCCGCGCCGACGCTGGCGAGCACGCCGAAGCCGCGCCCCGCGCGCTCCAGCTCGCGCGCGATCTGCGCCTGCATCAGACGGTCGACCCGGTCGATCATCATGCTCGCGCCCTGGGCGCTCACCTGCGCGCCGCGACGCAGATCGCGCCATTCGCGCGCGCCGGCCGCGAAAATGCGGGCCAGCGCGTCACGCGGGCGATCCGAATAGCGATCGTCCAGCTCCTCAAGCGACTGGCCGGACCAGAACACTTTCTCGAAGGCGCGCGCGCGCCCTTCGATCTCGCCGAACGCCATCCATTTGTCGAAGGCCACCGCCCAGGTCCACAGCGACATGCCGATGAGCAGCACCATGACGCCTTTGACGATCGGGTCCGCCTCCATGAAGAGGGCCCAGATGGTCAGCTCCCGGGCCGCGTCCGCCGTGTTTGGTTCCATGCCTGATCCGATGCTCGCACCAGGGCGCCCGCGCCCCCCGCGCGCCCGAATCCTACGGCACAGGCTTTAGGGCCAGGAGTTTGTCAAAAGGTGGACGCGCCAGGCGCGAGATACCGGCTCATGGCCTCCACCAGCGCCTTGGGCGGGCGTTTGGGCGCGCCCGTCATCGTGATGCAACACGCCTCGACCCGCGCCCGCGCCACCTCCTCGCCCGCGCGCAGCGCCGCCTGCGCGAACACGAAGCGCGGCCCCTTCACGGCGACGACGCCGGTGCGCACCAGCAGCGCATCATCGATGCGCGCGGCCTTCACGAAGTCGATCTCCATGCGCGTGATGGCCATGCCAAGCGGCTCGGGCGGCGCCAGCAGATCGCTGTGTGATATCCCGGCCAGGCGCATGAAGTCAGAGCGGCCGCGCTCGAAATAGCGCAGGAAATTGGCGTGATAGACGACGCCGGTGAAATCCGTGTCCTCGTAATAGATGCGCACGGGCAGGCAATGCTGGCGCGCTTCGAACCAGCCGGCGGAGGGCGAAGGATCGTTCATGACGCTCTGGTTAGACAAACACCGCCGCGCTGTCATGTCGCTGCGCGCGGTGCGTTGACAGGCGCTGCGCGCACGCGCATGCCGCGCCGCTCATTTTCCGGAGACATCGTATGCTGCGCGCGCGGGCGCTCGCCATCGCGGCCCTTGTCCTGTTGAGCGCGTGCGGACGAGCGCCCGCGCCGCACGAGGCCGCCGCCGCCGATGGCGCGGCGACGGAGTTTCTCGCGCGCGCCGCGCAGCACGAGGCGTTTCAGGTCGCGGCCGCGCGCGTGGCGGCGGTGCAGGCGGATTCGGCCCAGACGCGCGTCTACGCTGCGCGCATCGCGCAAAGCCATGGGACAGCGCTCGCCGAGATCGCGGCGGCCGCCCGCGCGCAAGCCCTGCCCGCGCCGGCCGGCGCGCTCGATGACAATCACCAGGCCTATCTCGACATGATGGAGGAGGCCGATCCCGCCACGTTCCAGACGATCTATGTCTCGCAGCAAATCCTTCTGGCGCAGCAGACCATCGCGGCGGGAGAACGTTACGCCGCAGCCGCGCCGTCAACGCCGCTGGCGCGCTGGGCGCGGGCGCAACTGCCCGTGTGGCGCGCCGACCTTGAAGCCGCGCGGGCGCTGGCGAGGGAGGAATGATGGGGACAACCCATTCCCGGATTTGCCGAAGGCGAAGTCCGGGACCCATATACCTAATCGTTTGCGTTTATAGGCCCCGGACCTCGCTACGCTCGTCCGGGGATGAGTGTTCTATTATAGTTGGGGTCGACCGATAACTTGCGCGCCGGTCAACACCGGGAAGAGATCGTCCCAATGCGGATTATCGCGCTCGATCAAATTTGCCTTCCACTCACGCCGCCACTTCTTCATGGCGTACTCGCGCTCGCGCGCCTCGGCGACAAGCATGAAGGGCTGATACCAAACCAGGCGCGTGACGCCGTATTTCGCCGTGAAAGCTGAACCGATCCCGGCCTTATGCTCGCTCACGCGCACGATGAGATCGAGCGCAGAGCCGAGATAAAGCGTCCCATGCTTGCGGCTGGCGAGCATGTAGGTTGCGGTGAGGCGCGCTTCATCGATGCGCATATCTTAATTATACAACGGCAACATGCATATCTCCACCCATTCCCGGGGCGTTGCGAAGCAACGAGCCCGGGACCCATGAACACCGCCGCTTGAGTTTATGGGCCCCGGACTTGCGCTTCGCGCAATCCGGGGATGGGTGAACACACGAACCCGACGGCGCCCATTCCCGGGGCGCCGCGCAGCGGCGAGCCCGGGACCCATATTCGCCGCCGATCGCGATCTTAGGCCCCGGACCTCGCTGCGCTTGTCCGGGGATGGGTGTTCCACATCGGGCCCAAACTCACCACCCATTCCCGGGGCGCCGCGCAGCGGCGGGCCCGGGACCCATATACCCAATCGTTTGCGTTTATGGGCCCCGGACTTGCGCTTCGCGCAATCCGGGGATGGGTGTTTCCACGCCCGGCGCAAACTCATCACCCATTCCCGGGGCGATGCGAAGCATCGAGCCCGGGACCCATGAACACTGCCGCTTGAGTCTATGGGCCCCGGACTTGCGCTATGCGCAATCCGGGGATGGGTGTGGGACTTTGGATGCGATACCGCCCGCACTTAGCGCCGCTACGTTCGAGCCGCGCGCCTAGAATAAGTACTCGCTCGCCAGGGCGACACAGACGATCGCCGCAGCAATGATCGCTGCAGCGAGCAACTCGCGGGGCCTTGGTAAATACCGCCGTACAACAGATGCTCGGTCAAGACGGCCGCCGACTTCTTCAAACCGGCGCCTAAGGCGCTCCCGGCGCGCCTCGCTTCCAGGCCCTTCAAGCGGCCGGCGCGGCATAACAATAATCCCTTGGCGACTTCATCCTACTCCCCCCCAAACAGCGCCGCTGTTTCCGGCGCCTTGGGCGGCGGTTTCTTGCCCAACCTCTCATAGGCGCGCGGCGCGGCGCAGCGCCCGCGCGGCGTGCGCATCACATAGCCCTGCTGCATGAGATAAGGCTCAATCATATCCTCGACAGCGTCGCGCGCTTCGCTGAGCGCGGCGGCCAATGTGTCGACGCCCACCGGCCCGCCGCCATACGTATCAACCAGCGCGATGAGATAGCGCCGATCCAACAGATCGAGCCCATCGCCATCGACATCCAAACGCTTCAGCGCCGCATCCGCGCAGGTTTTATCGATCGCGCCCTCGCCAGCGAAATCGCGCACGCGGCGCAGCAAGCGCACGGCCACGCGCGGCGTGCCGCGCGCGCGCTTGGCCACTTCAAGCGCGCCCTCCTCCGTCAGCGGCGCATTCAATTTGACGCCCGCGCGCGCGACGATGCGCGCCAGTTCCGCGGGCTCATAAAAATCCAGCCGGATCGGAATGCCGAAGCGATCGCGCAGCGGCGTGCCGAGCAAGCCCGCCCGCGTCGTCGCGCCCACAAGCGTAAACTGCGCGATGTCGATGCGCACGCTGCGCGCGCTCGGGCCCTCACCGATGATCAAATCGATGTGGTAATCCTCCATGGCCGGATAGAGGATTTCCTCCACCGCCGGGGAGAGGCGGTGAATCTCGTCGATAAAGAGCACGTCGCGCGGTTCGAGATTGGTGAGCAAGGCCGCGAGATCGCCCGCCCGCGCGATGACTGGCCCGCTGGTGGCGCGAAAGCCGACGCCCAATTCCCGCGCGATGATTTGCGCCAACGTCGTCTTGCCCAAGCCAGGGGGCCCAAACAGCAACACGTGATCCATCGCCTCGCCGCGCCCGCGCGCGGCTTCGACGAACACTTTGAGATTGGCCTTGGCCGCGCCCTGGCCGGTGAATTCATCGAAGCCCTGAGGGCGCAAGGCGCGGTCCGCGCCTTCGCCGGGCATGCGGTCAGCGCCCACAAGGCGTGCGGAATCAGCCATTCAAGAGCCCTAGCACTCGCCATCTTCGAAGCGTGGCTCACACCCATTCCCGGATTCGCCGAAGGCGAAGTCCGGGACCCATACACCCAAGCGCTTGTGTTTATGGGTCCCGGGCTCGCCGCTGGCGCGCCGCCCCGGGAATGGGTGGGGTCGTATCACGCAATCAGGGTTCCGAGTCGTAGTCCGATTCGGTTCGCAAATCGTTCCGTTCAGGCGCGCGCCCAGACAGGCGAAGGGATTGGCGTTCCGCCCCGTTCGGGGCAAGGGAGAGGCAAAGCCGCCCGCGCGGCGATCAAGGATCACCAATGACCTACGCCGCCATCACCGGCTGGGGCGCGGCCATGCCGCCGTCCGTGCTGAGCAACGCCGACCTCTCCACCTTTCTCGACACAACGGACGATTGGATCCAATCGCGCACCGGCATGAAGGAACGGCGCGTCTCCCACGTTTCGGCCATCGAGATGGCGACCATCGCCACGCGCCGGGCGCTGGCCTGCGCCGGGCTCGATGCAAGCGAGGTCGATCTCATCATCTATGGCAGCTGCAGCAATGACGAGCAGGTGCCGAATTCCGCCTCGGGCGTGCAGGCCGCGATCGGCGCGACGCGCGCGGCCTCCATGGATGTGAACACCGCCTGCACCAGCTTTCTCTATTCCCTCTCCACCGCCACCGCGATGGTGCGCACGGGCGTGGTGAGGAACGCGGTCGTCATCGGCGTCGAGATCATTTCGCCGTTCATGGATTGGGACAATCGCAATGTGGCCGTGCTGTTCGGCGATGGCTGCGCGGCCGTGGTGGTGCAGGCGAGCGAGCGCGAAGAAGGCGTGCTCGCCGAGCAATTGGGCTGCATCGCCGATGCGCGCGCCACGCTGCGCGTGCGCGGCATGGGCGTCGCTTACGCCAATCGCGGGCTCGTCATGGGCGATACGAGCTGGGATTTCGACGGGCCGGAAATCTTCAAGCGCGCCGTGCAGGGCATGGTGCAGGCGAGCGCGGCGGTGATGAAGAAGGCGGGCGTTACGCCCGATGACATCGACCTCGTCGTGCCGCATCAGGCCAATTTGCGCATCATCGAAGCGGTGGTGACGAAAAGCGGCCTGCCGATGGACAAGGTGATGCTCACCGTGTCGCGTTATGGAAATATGAGCGCTGCGACCGTGCCGGTCGCGCTCGCGGAAGCGCTGAGCGAGGGCCGCGTGAAACCGGGCGCGCTGCTCTTGATGCCGGCCTTCGGCGCCGGGCTCACGGTGTGCGCGCATCTGGTGCGCTGGGGTGAGCGGGTGACGCCGCTGGCGGTGAGCGATGCGGCGTTTCCGCCCTGCCCCAAAAGCGCGCTTGAGCTTGTCAACGACATCCGGGCCCGCAAAGCCGGCGCGCATGAACGCTCAGCCGCGGGCTTCGATGCGCCGCTCTATTCGGCGGCGTAAAATCGCACTAAGCGCGCGCGCCAAGCGCCTTATCGTTTGAAATTGAATCGTTTCGCCACCCATCCCCGGATTGCGCATAGCGCAAGTCCGGGCCCCAAGATCTCTTGCGGTCGTGCATATGGGTCCCGGGCCCGTTGCTTCGCAACGTCCCGGGAATGGGTGGAATTTCAATCCGAATGGCCGCGCGCTTGCGCCGATGGATCGACCGCCCGATGCTCACCGGCTCACTTCTTTCAGCGCGGCGCGGATGAGTTCGCCCGTCGGCGGTTCGGCGTCGAAGGCCTTGGCTGCGCTGGCCACCGCGCGCGCGGCGCTGCCTTGATCGATGCCGAGATTAACGAGCGCGGACACAGCTTCGTTGCGTGCGCCAAGCGCCACGGACGCATCGTTCGCGGCGCGCGGCGGCGCCATGGCGATGTTCGTCAGGAAGCCGCGCGGATGGGATTTGCCGGCGAGCTCTTGCGTGATGCGCGCGGCGAGCTTCGGCCCCACGCCATTGGCGCGCGCGATGGCGGCCTTATCCTGCAACGCAATCGCGTCCGCCGTTCCAGCCGCGCCCAGCACATCGAGAATGGCCAGCGCCACCTTGGCGCCGACGCCGGGCGCCGATTGCAGATGCACGAACCAGGCGCGCTCTTCCTCCGACAAAAATCCGTAGAGCCGGATCGCGTCCTCGCGCACATGCGTTTCGATGTGGAGCGTAGCGGCTTCGCCCACGCTCATGCGCGCCAGCGTGCGGGCGCCCGCCTGCGCCACATAACCCACGCCGCCGACATCGATGAGCGCGGCCTCTTCTCCGATCGCGGCCACGACGCCGCGCAACAATCCGATCATGAGCGCCCCTCAATTGCGGTTTCAGGCCGAGTGGGCACCGGTCGGCCGCCCGGAAACCGCAATAGTCAATTATCTGGACCGCGTTCGCCCTCATTTTCGATTTTTCGAAAAATGAAAAATCAGGCCGGAAAACCGGTATCCACTTTTCCTGAACGCGGTCTGACGGCGCACTCTCCCAGGATTCGTCCGCGCCAGACATGCCGCCTGCATTCACAGGCTTACATCCCCGCAATCTCGTGCTACGGACGCTCACGATTGATTTGGATCAAATGCAAATCATTCGCATTAAACAGTTTTCAAACGGGGAGCGCTATGAGCAACGACGACGCCAATTCCACAAAGCCGCGGCTCAATCGCCGCTCCTTCATGTCCCGCGTCGCGGGCGGGGCGGTGATCGCCGGCGGCGCGCTGACCGCCGTCACGGGCGGGGTCGCGCTCGCGCACCAGCAAACCGGACGCACTGATTCCGATCCGAGCGATCCGGCCGGCGGCGGGCGCACCGGCATCACCGACAGTGACGGCGGCGCGAACGCTGACCGCCCCGGCTACGGCCATGGCGGCGGCGGGCATAGCCGCAGCTGCACCGACAATGATCCCACCGACCCTGTCGGCCGCGGACGGCGCTGCAGCGGCGTAACCGATTCCGATCCGGGCGATCCGGTCGGCGGCGGGCGCGGCGGGCGCACCAGCGGCATCACCGATTCCGATCCGACGGACCCCGTCGGCAACGGACGCGGCAATCGCACCAGCGGCATCACCGATTCCGATCCGGGCGATCCGGTCGGCAATGGACGCGGCAACCGCACCAGCGGCATCACCGATTCCGATCCGGGCGATCCAGTCGGCAACGGACGCGGACGCCGCACCAGCGGCATCACCGATTCCGATCCGACCGATCCGGTCGGCAACGGACGCGGCGGACGGCGCTGCACCGATTCGGATGGCGGCTCGAACGCCGATCCAGCCGGGCGCGGCCGTCGCTGCTGATCCTGGTTTGACTGAAATGAGAGAGCCGCCGGCGTGCAAACGCCGGCGGTTTTTTCATGCGCCGTTCAACTTGATCGAATCCCGCGCGATCTGCGTCACGCGGCCGCACATTTTGCTTCCATTCGTCGCACGACGTGCTACCAAATCCCCTGAGAGGGATATGGATATTGCGAATTAATCGCATCTGGTTAGTCGCAGCGAAAACCAAAGGGGAGCGCGCATGTCCGACGATGAAAAGCCCAACTCAAAACCAGAACTGAAGCCCAGATTGAATCGCCGCTCCTTCATGTCCCGCGTGGCGGGCGGGGCGGTCATCGCCGGCGGCGCCTTTGGCGCGGTGACGGGCGGGGTGGCGTTCGCCCACCAGCAGACAGGGCGCACCGATTCCGATCCGAGCGATCCGGCCGGCGGCGGCCGCACCGGCATCACCGATTCCGACGGCGGCTCGAACGCTGACCGGCCAGGCTATGGCCATGGCGGCGGCGGTCATGGCGGCGGCGGCGGCTGCACCGACTCTGACCCGACCGACCCTGTTGGGCGCGGCCGGCGCTGCGGCGGCGGCACGGGCATCACCGATTCGGACCCGACCGATCCCGTCGGCCGCGGGCGCGGCGGCAGCGGCATCACCGATTCCGACCCGACCGATCCAGTCGGCCGTGGGCGCGGCGGCAATCGCTGCACCGATTCCGATGGCGGCCCGAACGCCGATCCGGCCGGGCGCGGACGTCGCTGCGGCGGCGGCACCGGCATCACGGATAGAGATCCCACCGACCCGGTCGGCAACGGGCGCGGCGGCGGCCGGCGCGGCAATCCGCATTATACCGGCCGCACGGATAGCGACCCGACCGACGCAGCGGGCCATGGCCGCACGGGCGTGACGGACAGCGATGGCGGCGCCAACGCGGACTGGGCCGGCTATGGCCGGCGCGGCGGCGGCGGCGGCGGCAACCGCTGCACCGACAATGACCCAACCGATCCGGTGGGGCGTGGGCGGCGCTGCAGCGGCATCACCGATTCCGACCCGAACGATCCGGTCGGCGGGGGCCGTGGCGGCGGCGGGCGCGGCGCTTGCGGGCGCTACACCGGGCGTTCGGATTCCGACCCGACCGATCCGGGCGGCTGGGGCCGCACGGGCCGCACCGATTCCGATGGCGGCCCGAACGCGGACCGCGCCGGGTGCGGGCGCCGCTAAGCGGCGCATCACGCGCATCGCTTTGATCTGGGACAAGCGGGCGCGAAAAAGTCTAGGCTAATCGCGAAAGCGAGCGTCCGCCGCGTGGCTCCACGCGGCGGACGGCGCTTGCCGCTAGACTGAGAGATATAATATGGCCGACACCGCAGCGGGCGTGCGTGCGCCCTCAGCCCCCTGGGCGGACGATCCCCTGGCCTATCTGCTCGCGCCGCATGCGGGCGATGAGTTCATGGCGCGGCTCTATGAGCGCGAGCCGCTGATCATCAAGCGCGATGACGCGAAGCGTTATGCGCCGCTGCTCTCCATCGAGGCGATCGACCGGCTGATCGCAGGCGTCGATCTGCACGAGGGCCAGATCGATCTCGCCAACGCGCACCGCACCGTGGATCGTTCTGAATATATTTCATCGAACGGCTTCATCGATCGCGGCGTCATCGCGCGCCAATTCCAGAGCGGCTCGACCATCATCCTGCAGCAATTGCACCAGATGGATTCAACGCTCTCGGAATTCTGCCGCGCGGTCGAGCACGTGTTTTCCTGCCATGTGCAGACCAACATCTATCTGACGCCGCCGAACGCGCAGGGCTTCAAGACCCATTACGATAATCACGACGTGTTCGTGCTGCAGATTTCCGGCGCCAAGGCCTGGCGGCTCTACAATGTCTCGGTCGATACGCCCTATCGCGGCGAAGCGTTCAATTCGAGCGTCCACAAGGTCGGCGATCTGCGCGAGGAATTCGTGCTCGAAGCCGGCGATTGCGCCTATGTGCCGCGCGGTATGATGCATGATGCGTCAACGGCGGGCGAAGGCCCTTCGCTGCACATCACGGTTGGCTTCATCGTGCGCACCTGGGCGGAGCTCATGCTTGAGGCGGTGTCGGAAGTCGCGGTGAAGAATATCGGCTTTCGTCGCTCGCTGCCGCCCGGCTACACGCACCGCGATTTCGATCGCAAGGCGGCGGCGGAGGAGTTCCGCCGGCTTGCGCGCGCCATTGGCGATGAAGCCAATCTCGACGCCAGCCTCGATCTCATGATCGATAATTTCATCCGCTCGCGCGTGCCGGATACGTCCGGCGCCGTCGTGGATGCGGCGCGCGCTGTGAAGCCCAAGGATCGCTTCCAGGCGCGCGCCTTCACGCCCTGGCGCCTGGCGGACGATGGCGACGTGCTGGTGCTGATCGCGCCGGGCGGGGACATCGATTTCAAGCCCGAGGATCGCGACACGCTTGAGCGTGCGCTGACGGGCGGGCCGTTCAAGCTCTCCGATCTGCCGGGCGCGGACGAGGACATGATCCGCAAGCTGCAGGCGTTCGGGCTGGTGGCGCGGATTTAAGCCTCGCCGACACGGCGGCGAAAGCCGCCATGGGCGGCATGGCAGAGCGCGGCGG
>CADEEL010000004.1:0-63435 GCA_902826335.1 uncultured Alphaproteobacteria bacterium | reverse complement strand
GCCTCGCCGACACGGCGGCGAAAGCCGCCATGGGCGGCATGGCAGAGCGCGGCGGCGAGCGCGTCGGCGGCGTCGGCGCTGACATCGCCGGCCGTCGGCAACAGCCGCCGCACCATGAAGGCGACTTGCGTCTTGTCGGCCCCGCCGGTGCCGACCAGGGATTTCTTGATCGTCGCCGGCGAATATTCCGCGACGCCAAGCCCCGCGCGCGCACACGCCGCGAGCGCCACGCCGCGCGCCTGGCCGAGCGCCAGGGCCGCGCGCGCATTGGAATTGACGAACGTCTCCTCCACCGAAGCCTCGTGCGGGCGATGCGCGGCGATGACGGCCTCAAGGCCGCCCATCAGCTCGCCGAGACGCACGGCGAGCGCTTGCTTGGCGTTTGGCGCGATCACGCCATGCGCGATGTGAGTGAGCCGCGAGCCTTCGCTGGCGATCACGCCCCAGCCGCAGCGCGTGAGGCCAGGATCAACGCCGAGGATGAGGATGGGGCCCATCGTCACAGACATTGCGCACGCTTAGTCCGCGCCGTGCGATTCGCCCACGCGCGAACGGCGCCAATCGAAACGCGCAGGGCCATAGCAGCCTCGTCATTCCGGGGCGTCGCGGCACGCGACGAACCCGGAACCCAGGGGTTCACAAGGCGCGCGCATGGCCCCTAGCGCCCGGTATCATTGAAGCGTGAGCATCACACCACCCATCCCCGGGACGCCGCGTCAGCGGCGGGCCCGGGGCCCATAAACACAAGCGGCTGCGTCCATGGGCCCCGGACTTCGCTTCGCGAATCCGGGGATGGGGGAAAAACGTATCACGCAATTCTGATTCCGGGTGCTGGGTTCCGGATCGCCGCGAAATCGAGCTTGCTCGATTTCGCCAACAAAGGTCGCCAAGCGCGAAGCGCTCGGTGGGCGCGTCCGGAATGCCGATTGGAGTTTGCGACCGCCAATACGCCTAATACACCCGCTTCTTCGGCGGGATGGGTTCGACTTCGTTGGTCATGGTGTTGGCGTGCACGGGGCGGTAATCGATGCGCACCGCACCGGACGATTCATCCAGCCACGCCAAAGTGTGCTTCATCCAGTTCGCATCGTCCCGGTCCGGATAATCCTCGCGCGCATGGGCGCCGCGGCTTTCCGTGCGGTTGGCCGCGCCATTCACCGTGACGGCGGCCTGCTCAAGCAGATTTTCAAACTCCAAGGTTTCAACCAGATCGCTGTTCCAGATCAGCGAACGATCCGAGACGGCGATATCGCCGCGCAGCTTCCACACATCCGCGATGCGCGCGACGCCCTCATTGAGCGTCTCCGCCGTGCGATAGACGGCGCACGTATCCTGCATGGCGCGCTGCATGGTTTCACGCAGCTTCGCGGTCGGCATGTCGCCCTTGGCGTTGCGCGCCTTGTCGAACCGCGCGAGGTGCGCATCGCCCGCATCCTTGGGCAGAGGCGCGTGCGAAGCGTTGGCCTTCAGCATCTCCCCGCAACGCAAGCCGACGGCGCGCCCAAACACGACAAGATCGATCAGTGAATTGGAGCCCAGCCGATTGGCGCCGTGCACCGAGACGCACGCGGCCTCGCCAACGGCCATGAGGCCGGGCACGACGCGATCGGGATCGCCATCGGCCTTGGTCAACACCTCGCCATGATAATTGGTGGGTATACCGCCCATATTGTAATGCACCGTGGGCAGAACCGGGATCGGCGCGCGCGTCACATCCACGCCGGCGAACACTTTCGCGCTCTCGGAAATGCCAGGCAGACGCGCGTGCAGAATTTTCGGATCGAGATGATCGAGATGCAGGAAGATGTGATCCTTGTTTGGGCCCACGCCCCGCCCTTCGCGAATCTCCAGCGTCATGGCGCGGCTGACCATGTCGCGCGGCGCCAAATCCTTCACAGTCGGCGCATAGCGCTCCATGAAGCGCTCGCCGGCGGCATTGGTGAGATAGCCGCCCTCCCCGCGCGCGCCCTCGGTGATGAGGCAGCCGGCGGGAAAAATGCCGGTGGGGTGAAATTGCACGAATTCCATGTCTTGCAGCGGCAAGCCCGCACGCAGCGCCATGGCGTTGCCGTCGCCGGTGCAGGTGTGCGCGCTGGTGCATGAATAATAAGCGCGCCCATAGCCGCCCGTTGCGATGATCACGGACTGCGCGCGGAAACGATGCAGCGTTCCATCCTCGAGGCTCCAAGCCGTGAGCCCCCGGCAGGCGCCGTTCTCCATGACGAGATCGAGCGCGAAATACTCGATGAAGAAGGTCACGTCATGGCGCAGGGATTGGCCATAGAGCGTGTGCAGGATGGCGTGGCCGGTGCGATCGGCCGCCGCGCAGGTGCGCTGGATCGGCGCCTCGCCGTAATTCTTGGTCATGCCGCCGAAGGCGCGCTGATAGATTTTGCCTTCTTCGGTGCGCGAAAACGGCACGCCCCAATGTTCGAGTTCATAAACGGCCGCGGGCGCGTTCTTGCAGAGATATTCGATGGCGTCCTGATCGCCGAGCCAATCCGAGCCCTTGACGGTGTCGTACATGTGCCAACGCCAATCGTCCTCGCCCATATTGCCGAGCGCGGCGGAAATGCCGCCCTGCGCGGCGACGGTGTGCGAGCGCGTGGGAAACACCTTGGTGACGCAAGCCGTCTTGAGGCCCGCCTGCGCGCAGCCGAGCGCGGCGCGCAAGCCAGAGCCGCCCGCGCCGATGACGACGACATCAAAGGTGTGATCGATCCAGGAATAAGCCGCCAAAACTCACCATCCAAAATTGATGCGCAGAACCGCCCATACGCCGATCAGCGCCGCGCCGAAACACAGCGCCGCGTTGAGCAGCAGCAGCGCCATGCGCGTTCCATGCGCGGCGATGTAATCCTCGATCACCGTCTGCATGCCGAGCCTCATATGGGCCGCGCCCACGATGAGGAGAAGGATAAGCCCCAACGCGTTCACATCATTGCGTACGAAGGCGAGCGCGTCCGTGTACGAACGAATTGTGAAGGCCGCTGACAGCGCGAACCAGGGCGCAAGAATGAGCAGCGCCAGCGCGCTTGCGCGCTGAGCTATGAAATGGCCTGTGCCGCCGCCGCCAGGCCCACGGCCGGTGACGCGCGCGCGCGGCGATCTGAACCCGCTCATGGCGCGCCGCCCCCGCTCAATGGAAATCCACTCAGAGCGGCCCACAAAGCCAAGGGCGCGGCGAACGCGAACAACACCGCCAACATCGCCGAGGCGCTCGCCGCTTTCGGCGCGAAATGGGCGCCCATGTCCCAGAAGAAATGGCGCACGCCGTTGAAGGTGTGAAAGGCCAGCACGCCAACGAGGCCGTAGAGTTTCAATTGGCCGAACCAGGTGTGAAAGAGGCCGTCGAGCCAGGCGTAAGCCTCCGGCCCGCGCGCTAAGAGCACAAGCCACGCCGCCAGGGCGATCATGCCAAGATAAAGTCCCACGCCGGTGACGCGGTGAAGGATCGAGGCCAGCATGGTCGCATGCCAGCGCCAGATCTGCAGATGCGGGGCGATGGGGCGTGGATCAGGGGCGGCGGCACCGGCCATGGGCTGTCCTGCGTGGCGAACTCAGAGATGGCGCGAACACTAATGCGATTTCCGCGCCCGTGTGAACCGGCCGCGCCAATAAAAGCCTTCGCCGCGATCGCTCAGCCGAATACGAAGCGCAGCACCGCGCCAGCGATCCGCAGGGCTTGGCTCGGCCGCGACACGGGCGCGGCCGTGCGCGCCGGCGCCGTCACGTAAGATGTACGCTCATCGGCGTAGCTGAGCGGCGCCTGGGCCGCATCGAAGCTTGCGTGGCGCGCGACAGGCTCAAGCGGCGCGCCCGCCTGCGCATGCGCCTCCGGATAGGCCAGCGTCCATTGGAACGCGCCCATGGCCAGCGTAGCGACAGCCGCCGCACCCACCGTCTTGTGTATTTTCATATGCCCCTCCCACCGTGGGGTAACTTTAGCCGCGCGATTGCGGCGCGCAACCGAAACGATTCGAGTCTGTCAATATGTGACGTAAACAACCCATCGCATCCGGCTTGCCGCCTCGCCCCCCTACGCGGCATGCTGCGCGCAACGAGGCAAAGCCATGATCCGCTTGATTGTTTTTTCCGCCGCCCTCCTTGCGCTCAGCGCCGCGGCGCCGCTGACGGCGGCTGGCCAGACACGTTTGACGCGCGCGGACGGCGCGCTCGCGCGCATCATCGCCGACTATGAGGCGCTGGACCGGGCCGCCGATCCGGTGTCCGCCGGCCAGGAAGGCGATGCGCAAGCGCTGACCCGCCTGCCGGATGTAAGCCCCGAAGCGGAAGCCGCGCGCGCGACTGCCCTGGCGGCGCTGGGCGCGCGCCTCGCCGCGCTCGATGCGCGCCGGCTCTCTGAGGAATCGGCGCTCAACACCACGCTGCTGACGCGCATCATCGCCGAACGCGTCGAGGAGATCGGCTACGATTTTTCGCGCATCGCGTTCGAGAACGATTCCGGCTTCTTCGATCTCGCCGATTATCTGGCGCGGACGACGGCCATCCGCACAAGCGCGGACGCGGACGCCTGGATCGCGCGGCTGGAGGCTCTGCCCGCCTATTACGATCAGAACTTCGCCAATCTGCGCCGAGGGATCGCCACAGGCTTCACGCAGCCGCGCATCGTCGTCGATCGCGTGCTGGCCATCGCACGCCGACAAGCCGAGACCGCGCCGGCGCAATCGCCGCTGCTGCTGCCGTTCGCACACTTGCCGGCGACCATTCCAGCGGCCCAGCAAGAGCAGTATCGCGCCCGCGCGCTGGCGCTGGTGCGTGACCGCATCGCGCCGAAAATGGCCGAGTTCGTCACGCTGCTGGAGCGCGAATATGCCCCCGCCGCGCGCGCGAACATCGCCTGGCGGTCGACGCCGAATGGCGAAGCGACCTATCGCTTCCTGGTGCGGCGCGAAACCACGACAAACATGACGCCTGATGAAATCCACGCGCTGGGCCTCCAGGAAGTGGCGCGCATCCGCGCCCTGATGGAGACCACCATCCGTGAAACCGGCTTCACCGGTTCGTTTGCGGAGTTTCTCCATTTTCTGCGCACCGATCCGCGCTTTTATGCGCGCACGGAAGAGGAATTGATGATGCGCGCGGCGGAGATCGCCAAGCGCGCGGATGACCGCCTGCCCGGCCTGTTCGCCACGCTGCCGCGCCTGCCCTATGGCGTGCGGCCCGTGCCGGCGGAAGTGGCGGAAGGCTACACCACGGCGCGCTATTGGCCGGGCTCGCCCGCGCAAGGCGTGGCCGGCGGCTACATGGTCAACACATCGCACTTGAATCAGCGCCCGCTCTATGAATTTCCGGCGCTGACTCTGCACGAAGCCGTGCCCGGCCATCATCTGCAGATCGCGCTGGCGCAGGAGCTTTCGGGCCTGCCGTATTTCCGGCGCACCACGCAGCCGACGGCGTTCGTCGAAGGCTGGGGGCTCTATGCGGAATTCCTCGGCGAGGAAATGGGCATGTACCGCGATCCGTATGAGCGGTTCGGCCGCTATTCGATGGAGATGTGGCGCGCGTGCCGATTGGTGGCCGACACCGGCATCCATTGGCTCGGCTGGGATATCGAACAAGCGCGGCGCTGCTTTGCCGAGAACAGCGCGCTGGCGACCCACAATATCCAGACGGAATTGGAGCGCTACATCTCTTGGCCGGGCCAGGCGCTGGCGTACAAGATCGGGGAGCTGCGCCTGCGCGCACTGCGCACCGAAGCGCAAACGGCCTTGGGCGCGCGCTTCGATGTGCGCGCGTTTCACGATGCGGTGCTGCTGGGCGGGGCGCTGCCGCTCGATGTGCTTGAAACGCGCGTGCGCACCTGGGTGGCGGGGCAAGCGCGCTGAACGCGGCGCCCTATGCGAACCGTCTCAATCAGAAATACCACCCATCCCCGGATTGCGCGGCACGCGCAATTCCGGGGCCCATGACCTCAAACGTCCGTGATTATGGGCCCCGGACTTCGCCTTCGGCGAATCCGGGGATGGGTGTTGTTTCAATAGGCGTCACCAAAACCGCATCCCGCGCGCCAGGAAGGCCGCGAACAGCGGCACGAGCGCAAGAAGATGGAGTTCAATCATAACGAGGCGGCGCATGGCTTTCACTTCAGCCTCGGGCGGCGTGAAGCTCTCATCGCCGACCAGCGCACGCCGCCAACTTAGAAACCGCATCGTGGGCCAGATCGAGATGATCCCCACCGCGCCGAACACGGCGAGCTTGGCCCAGAAGAAGGGCTCGGCCCCATAGAAGGCGGCGCCCCGCACGCCATAAAACACGCGCGCCAACCCCGCCGCGATCACGCCGAGCGCCGAGAGCCCATAAAACATATCCATGCGCACCAAGAGGCGCAGGCTCGCAGCGCTGGGCGGCAGTCGCAGCACGAATGCCTCCCCGGCCAACGCGCCAAAGAGGATGAAGGCGAACACGAAATGGGCGTAGGAGAGGAGCGCGTCGAGCAGCATGAGGCGTTTCTAGACCGCGTTCAGGAAAAGTGGATACCGGTTTTCCGTCCGAACGCGGTCTATATTGTTGATTATTGCGGTTCCCGGGCGGCCGACCGGATTCCACTCGGCCTGAAACCGCAATAGCCCAGGCTCTTCAAGGATGAAATCGCAGGCGTTGCGCGTGGCCCCGCGCTTCGACAAGCTCAGCGCGACGAGGCGTGTAAACCGTCGATCAAACTATCATCGTCGCGCTGAGCTTGTCGAAGCGCGAAGACACCGCACGCCTTCCGTCTCGCGGCTTCGCCGCTCGGCGCTGGACGCCTCAATCGTCCCGATGCACGCGCTCGCGCCGCTCGTGGCGCTCCTGGGCTTCGAGCGAGAGCGTGGCGATCGGGCGCGCTTCCAGGCGCGACAGGCCGATCGGCTCACCCGTCTCCTCGCAATAACCGTAAGCGCCCTCTTCGATGCGCCGCAGCGCCGCATCGATCTTGGCGATCAGCTTGCGCTGGCGATCGCGCGTGCGCAGCTCGATCGAGCGGTCCGTTTCGCTGGTGGCGCGATCGGCCAGATCGGGCTGGGCGGCGGCGTCCTCCTGGAGGTTGGCGATGGTGTGGCGCGCCTCTTCCAGGATTTCATTTTTCCAGGCGATGAGCTTGCGGCGGAAATACTCCCGCTGCCGCTCATTCATGAACGGTTCGTCGTCCGTCGGCCGATACTCTTCCGTCGTCATCGAGCTCATGTCCGAACTCCCTACGCCGCCTCGACCGGCTTCCCCAGCGCAAGTGGGCGCCTTATAGCGGCGCCCCTCCGGGGCGTCCATCAAGCAAGTGCAGGGCCAGATCACGGACGGTTGAACGGCCCATAATCCGTTTCAGGCTGGGACGCCGGCCCGCTCCAGCTTCGCCAGCTCAACCAGGGTGCGCGTATCGATTTCGCGCAAGACGTCATCGAGGCCGGGATCGCCCGTGGCCTGGGACTGGGCCTGCAGCGCCTGCAATTCGCCCCGCAGACCGCCGGGCGCACGGCCCTCCAGCAGGGATTGGGCGAGCCGCTCCAGCACATCGAGCGCGCGCTTGCCGCGCCGCGCCTGCGAGCGACGCTTATCGGGCGCGCCCTCGCCTTGCAGAAGAAGCACGGCGTCCAGCGCCGGCGTGGGCGCGGACGCGCTCATCGCCGCCACACGCGGCGCTTCGCTGGCCGCGGGCGTGAAGGCGGGCCCGCCTGTCTCGCGCGCGCGCTGCGAGGCTTGCGCGCCCTGAACGCCGCGAACCGGTTCGATCTTCATGCTGGGCAGAATCTGCCGCGTTGATTTCGGCCGAGTTAATTTCGCGCACCAACGCGCTGTTAACCGTGTCAGGAGTCTATCGACTCATGCCTCGGTTTCCACGGTTCGCGCGCGCGCTTTTGTTGTCTTGCGCTTCGCTTCTCGCGCTCGGCGCCAGCGCGGAGGCGACGCCGCGCATCAAGGACATCGCCGATTTCGAAGGCGTGCGCGAAAACCAATTGGTCGGCTATGGTCTCGTGGTCGGCCTCGCCGGCACCGGCGATAGCCTGCGCAATTCGCCGTTCACACGCCAAAGCCTCGCCGCGATGCTTGAGCGGCTCGGCGTCAACGCCACCAACGGCAATCTCAACACGCGCAATGTGGCCGCCGTGATGGTGACGGCCAATCTGCCCGCCTTCGCCAGCCAAGGCTCGCGCATCGATGTGACGGTTTCGGCGCTGGGCGATGCGCGCAGCCTGGCCGGCGGGCAATTGCTGGTGACGTCCCTCATCGGCGCCGATCAGCAAGTCTACGCCGTGGCGCAAGGCGCGCTCGCGGTCGGCGGCTTCGCGGCGGAGGGCGATAGCGGCTCCAGCGTCACGCGCGGCGTGACCACGGCGGGGCGGATCGCCTCCGGCGCGCTCGTGGAGCGCGAACTCAGCTTTGACATCGCCAGCCGCAGCGATCTGCGCATCGCGCTGCGCAATCCAGATTTCACCACGGCGCGGCGCATCGCCGAAGCGATCAACGCCGCCATCGGCCCCGGCGCGGCGCGCGCGCTCAATCCGGGCTCCGTGGTGCTGACGCGCCCGGCCGGCTTTGCGGGCGACATGGTGCAACTGGTTTCTCAGGTTGAATCGCTCGAAGTCGAGATCGACGCGCCGGCCCGCATCGTCATCGACGAGACCAGCGGCGTCATCGTCATGGGCGAGCATGTGCGCGTCTCCACCGTGGCGATCGCACAGGGCAATCTGACCATTTCCGTCAGCGAGACGCCGCGCGTATCGCAGCCCGCGCCGTTGAGCGATGGCGAAACGGTTGTCGTGCCGCAGACGGATATCCAGGTGCGCGAAGATCCGGGGGGCCTTGCCGTCATCGAGGGCGGCGTGCCGCTCCGCCAATTGGTGGACGGGCTCAACGCGCTTGGCGTGTCGCCGCGCGACATGATCTCCATCCTGCAAGCGCTGCAAGCCGCGGGCGCGATCCAAGCCCAGATCGAGGTGATGTGATGCCGGTTACGGCCCTTGCGCCGCTGAATGGCGTGGCCCCCGCGCCGCTGCACCCGCAGATGCAGGAAATTCGCCGCGTCGCCGAGGAATTCGAGGCGATGGTGCTGTCGGAATTGCTTGGGCCCGTGTTCGAGCAGATCGATCCCAACGGGCTCGGCGGCGGCGGCGCGGGCGAGCAGATGTTTCGCCCCATGCTGGTGCAGCAATATGCGGCGGCGATGGCGCGCTCGGGCGGCGTGGGCCTCGCCGATTCCGTGATCCGGGAGCTGACTCGCATGCAGGCGCCGCCCGCGCCCGTGCAACCAACGGAGGCCGAGCATGGCGCTGATCGCTGACAATCCGGCCGATCGCGCACGCCAGATGTTGGCGCTCAGCGAACGGCTCACCGACCTCATTGAGACCGACACCGCGCTGATGCGCGCGCGCCAGGCGCTCGACGAGGGAGAAGGCGCCGAGGAAAAACAGCGCCTCGTCAACGCCTATCGGCTGGAAATGGCGCGCATTCGCGACGATCGATCGCTCATCGCCGATGCGCCCGAAGACGCCCGCGCCGCACTGCGCGCGGGGACCGAGCGGCTCAACGCCGCTTTGGCGCGCCACGAAGCGACGCTGGGCGCCTTGAAGACGCTGACCGAAGGGCTGGTTCAAGCCATGGCCGAGGAAGTCACCCGGCAGAAGGGCGGCGGCGGCGTTTATGGGGCCACGGGCGCGCCCTCCGCCCGTTTCGGGCCCGCGCCCGTGGCGCTGAACCGCACGGCCTGACTCAACGCCTCGTCCCTATGCTGGAGCGTTTTCCGACGAAGTGGGCGCCGGTTCGTCGTAGAAAACGCGGCGATCCAAGAATCTAGAACATGTTCCCGATTCAATATGATCGGAACATGTTCTAGAATTCGCACGGGGGACCACACATGCGTGCGGCGATCGCGAACGGCGCCCTCTCGGCGGCGCTGATCAATCTCTGCCTTGTCGGCTTGCCCTTCGCGGCGGCGCCGATCGCGCGCGAGATCGCCGCCGGCGCCTTTGTTTCCTATATCGCGACGCCGGCCGCGCTGACCGCCACACGCGCGGCGCTTGAGCGTGAAGCGGCTCACTTGCTGGCCCCAGGCATGGAGCGCCGCCGCGCCTGGGAAGAGCTGATCGCGCGCGAACTGCGCGAAGGCGATCCGCGCGCGGCGCGCGGCTTCGCGCTCATGGCGCCGGCGCTGCTTGGACCAGCGGACGGCGCGCGCCTCGATGCGGCGTTGCGCGCCGACGCCGACGATGCGGCGCGCGCCGCCGCGGCGGCGCGTCTGCTCTCCAACGAAACGCGCCAACCCTTCGCCGAAGCGACACGCCATATGGCGACGACAACACGTGACGATTTGGCCGTCCGCCTCGCGCTCGATACCGAACGCGCCTTCGCCGAACATGCGCGCGCCTGGCACAGCGGGCGCGACAGCGATGACCTCGCGTTCGTGTTGGCGGGGATCGTCACCGCGCTGGGCGAACACGCGCCGCCGCGCGTGGCGCTGGGCGCCTCGGTGCTGATCGATGCGCGCCGTGCGGCGCGCTTGAGGCCGGGCCTGGCCGCGCACCTTTCACGCGCCGCCGCGCGCGCCGCGCCCGTTGAGACTCTGCGCCGCGCCATGGACGAAGCACTCGCCGATCCGGACGCGCTGACGCGCGGCGGGCGGCTAACGGCGCAGGCGTTTCGCGCGAGCCTCGATCCCGTGGCCTATGGCGCGTTCGCCGAAGAGCTCGCCGTGATCGGCGACATCGCCCGCGCGACGAGCCCCCGTGGCGCGGTGCGCCTGCTGGCGCATGCGCGCGATGGGCGCGATCTGCCGCGCCTGCGGCTCATCGCGCAGGCCGGCGGCGATCGCGCCACGGCGTTCGCCAAGCGCTGGGATGGCGCGCCGCCTCTGGCTGAACTGGCGCGCGGCACGACGATCTGGACGCGCGCACGCGTTCACGCTGTCGGCGCGCTGATCGCACTCGTGCTTGGTTTGCTGATCGCGGGCGCGGTGAGCCTTACGCACGCCTTGCGGCAGATGGCGCACGCGGCGAACTAGCCGCGGAATAGCCCAAGCACGGACTCGGCCCCGCCAGATGACAGCGCCGCGCCCGAGAGGCTCAAATCCTGGCGAACCTGCAATGCCAGGAGACGCGCGCCATCGGCGTTGAGATCGGTGCGCACATGGGCGCTCACACTCTGTTCGATCGCCGCGAGGAACCCGTCATGAGCCGAGAGCCGCTGGGCTGCGGCGCGCCAGCGCTCAAGCCCTTCTTGCATATGCGCGGCGGCGGCGGCTGGATCGTCCCCGCCCACGAGTGCGGCGAGATCTATTCCTTCAACTTCGATCGGCGGCGCGCCCGGCTCAAGCGAAACACGCAACGCCCCGCCCTTGAGCAAGGCGTTGCCCGCGAGCACCGCGTCTTCAAGCAATGCGGCCAGACGCGCGCTGGATTCATCGTCAGCGCCGTTCGATAGCCGCGCCAACGCATCGGCCGCTTCGCGCCCCCCGGCCAACGCCGCATCGAGCGCCGCCAGCCCCGCGCCGACATTGGCCCGCGCGGCCCGCCAGCCAGCCGCTTCCTCCCCGCGCACGGCGACAACATCCGCAATTCCATGCGCCGCCGAGGCGTTGGCGTTCGGCTGCGTGAACTCACGCGCGCGAAACTCCGCGGGAACGGCGTGCGGCTGGGAGGGTGTGACAGACGAAACCATAGGCGGCGCTCCTTCGGATGGGCGGCGCGACTCAACAACAGGCGCACGCCGGCGAGCTTTTCTCGCGGCGTGGACAGAACGCAACAATGATTAAGAAAGAATTAACGTTAAGACAAAATTATCCATACGAGCCGCATTATTTGCGGTCGCGCAGCGCGTTCACATAGGCGCGTAGCGCCCGCGAGAAGGCGAGCTGACCTTCGGTTGGGAATTGACGGAGGATCGCCTCCGACTCCGGATCGATCACCTTGGCGACGAACCGACCGGCTTCCTCATCTTGTTCGACGACAAGCTCGCCAGCTTCAACAATGAGTTCCGCCGACAACAGCGGCTGAGCGGACGAGACGGCGGCGGTCTCGGCGGCGTCCTTGTCGCGTGGTTGTGGATTGGTTTGCGGCGCGGCCGCGACTGGCGCGATCGGCGCGGCTGGTCTGGTTGAATTGGGTCCCATGTGCATGGGCCTTTCTCAACGGAGCGTCCTTTGCGGAGTCGGGAGCGGGTTTTAAAGCCCGCTCCCTTGTCCGACCGCAGATTAACGGAAGAAGGACAGAACGATGGACGGCGCCTGGTTGGCGATCGACAACGCTTGCGCGCCAAGCTGTTGCTTGACTTGCAGCGATTGCAGACGCGCCGATTCCTTGGCGAGGTCCGCGTCCACGAGGTTTCCAAGGCCCGCTTCGATCGAGTCGGAGAGCTTGCCGAGGAAGGTCTTTTGGACTTCAAGCGCCTTGGACTGGGACCCGAGCTTGGCGAGGTCCTTGTTCAAGGCGGTGATGGCCGTATCGATGGCCGTGGAGGCCGCCGAAGCGCCGCCAGCCGTCGACACATCGAGCGCGCCCGTGACCGTGGCGAGCGCCTGGCCGGACGTGCCGAGACGGAAATCGAAGCCCGACACATTGATCGAGTTCGTGCCGCCGCCGCCGCCGCCCGCCGCCAATGTGGCGCCAGTCGCGTCGGTCGTGCTGTCGAAATAGCCGTCGTCGTCCTTCGCGGTGGTCGCATCGCCGTACAAACGCACCGTGAAAGCTTCGGCGGAATTGTAGGAGATGACGCCCGTCGTATCGTCGTACGAAGCCGTGACCCGGCCGCTCGTGCCAGTCGACACCGCATCCAGATATTCTTGGATCGTGTCCGTGCCGGCCACCGCCACGTCAAACGTGGAGGTGACGCCGCCGGTCGTGACCGAGAAGCGCACCGCATCGTCCGCGTCGAGCGTAACGGCGCCGACGAAGCTGGCCAACGTGCCGCTGGCGGAGAGAACGCCGTTGACCGTGCCGGCCACGCCGTCAAGCGTGTAGCCTGAGCTGCCGCCGCCGCCGGAGGCGTCAGACGTCAGAACGCTGTAATCGTTGCCGCCGCCCGTCAGATTGGTGCCGTTGACGAGGTTGGCGCCGTTGAACGTGGCCGCGTTGGCGATCTGGTTGATCTGCGTGCGCAGCGCGTCAAAGTCCGCGTGCAGGGCCGCGCGCTGGTCGGTCGAGAGATCGGTGGCTTGCGCCGCGACCGCTTTTTCCTTCAGCTGCTTCAGAATGTCGCCGATCGCTTCGCCGGCCGACAGCGCGACGTCAACCGCCGAAGTTGCGCGGTCGATGCCGTTTTGGACGGTGCCAAGCGCCGCGATGCGCGTGCGTTGGCCTTCTGCGATGGCGAAGATAGCGCCGTTGTCGGCCGCGGAAGCGACCTTGAGGCCAGTGTTGACGCGGTTTTGAACCCCGGCCAATTCGCGATTGGTTTGATTGAGGCTTTGGAGCGCGATCAGCGCGCCATAATTGGTGTTTACGCTCGTCATGTGTGTGGTCCTTCTGGACGTGTGTAGACCGGCCGTTTCGGCCAGTTTGGCGTTTTGCCTGGGCTCGCGGCATGCAAGGCCGGCGCCTGGCGTTAATCGTTAAGATTCGCGGCCGTCCCGCCGGCATTCACAAGGGTGATGCGTTAATTCACGAAGCGCTAACGCAATCTCTCGGCAAGAATCGCTCGGCAAATATTGCCGATTTGCGGCAAAAGTTGCCGCGCCTGCTGGACGCGCCTTAGCGCGGCGCGAGCGCTTCCATCATGGTGCGGTTCACCTCTATGAGATCATCGATCTCGCTCACGCCGCGAATGACTTCGCTGGTATAGCGCGCCACCCACATGGCGAGCGATATGATGTTGGCGCGCAGCGGCGCGGGCAGCTGATTGCCCTCGAGCGCGCAGTCATTGCCCAGCATGGTCCAGAGCCGGCGATTGGCGTCGAGCGCCTCGGTGTATTCGCCCAGGCGCGCGCGCCCGGCTTCCTTGACCCTGACGAGGCCGGCCGTCGCGACGCCGAAGGCGCGGTATTCGACTTCGCGGGGCGTCTCAGCCTGCGTGGCCGCGCGCTGGTACGCTTGAATCGACATGAGCCGCCATCCCCAATCGTTCGGCTTCATACGCCATGATTTTGCGACAACGCATTAATGCGCGATAGAATTCGCCCGCTATCACATCGCGCGAGACGCCAAGGCACTCGCCAAGCACGTCCTGATCGCGCACCGCGCCCATGAATTCCGATAGGCGCTGGGTGAAGGCGGCGTATTGCTCGTCCGGGTCGCCCTCCCGCAGATAAAGCAGCATGACCGGAAAATAGATGCGCCGGGCCGGCGTGTTCGCCTCCTCCGGCAACATGATGTCCTTTTCCCGGAGCACCGAGGCCTTGTTCTGCAACACCAGCGCCGCGCGGCGATCGCCGTTCTGGACGACGGCCCCGTTGACGACGAACTTTTCCCCCGGTCGCAGGGAGAGTTTCAGCGGCATGGCGCGCCCCCGGCTCCAACCTGTCAGAGCTAGGGGCTAAATCCTTAACAAAACCTGACCACGCCGCCCCTACCGTGACGGCGCCGGCTTGAATCGCCTTGCCCGGCCTTTAGGGTTGGCGGCGGCGTCGGCTCCTGGCTCAGCGGCGCGCGGAGACACGCATGCGCTTTGAAGGCACCGATTCCTACATCGCCACCGACGATCTCAAGGTGGCGGTGAACGCCTCGATCACGCTCGAACGGCCGATCCTGATCAAGGGCGAGCCGGGCACGGGCAAGACCCAATTGGCCATCGAAGTGGCCAAGGCCCTGAAGGCCCCGCTGATCGAATGGCACATCAAGTCCACCACCAAGGCCGTGCAGGGCCTTTATGAATATGACGCCGTCATGCGTCTGCGCGACAGCCAATTGGGCGATGACCGCGCCACCAATATCGAGAACTATATCCGGCGCGGCAAACTCTGGGAGGCGTTCGAGAGCGACAAGCGCCCGGTGCTGCTGATCGACGAGATTGACAAGGCCGACATCGAATTTCCGAACGATCTCCTGCAGGAGCTCGATCGCATGGAATTTTATGTCTATGAGCTTGACCGCACGGTGAAGGCCAAGCAGCGGCCGATCATGATGATCACGTCAAACAACGAAAAGGAATTGCCGGACGCATTTCTGCGCCGCTGCTTCTTCCACTACATCCGCTTCCCCGACGAAGAGACGATGGCCAAGATCATCGAGGTGCACTTCCCGAAAGTGAAGCAGCGCCTGGTCAGCGAGGCGCTGAAGATTTTCTACGATATGCGCAAGGCGCCGGGCCTCAAAAAGAAGCCGAGCACGAGCGAATTGCTCGATTGGCTGAAGCTCTTGATGACGGACGATATCGATCCCGAAGTGCTGCGCCAGCGCGACCCGACGAAGCTCATCCCGCCGCTGCACGGCGCGCTCTTAAAGAACGAACAGGACGTGCAATTGTTCGAGCGCTTGGCGTTTCTGGCAAGGCGGGAGCAAAGGGGGAGTTAGGGTGAGTGTGTTGCCAATCAATTAATCCAGCAGTGACTGACGGCACCTTCGCAGACGGCTAGGCGGCAACCATGTCAAACAGCGCACATTTCCGTAGCTATCCTCCTTTTGAATGGCCCTGTTTAACGTCACACATAATGCTTCGGCAGGCGCGCCGATATGATCCGATCGCGCGCGGTGACATCGCCGTCGCAAATGACCAAGCGGCTAAGCGAATTGATGCGATTAATGCCGTTCTTACGAAGCTTCGCCGACGAACCGACGGTCAGGAGGAGCGCTTTGCGCATGCTCGCCGACTTCCGGAGTGGCGTGAGGGATATGATCATCAAGCACCCCATGAACCTGGTCGCGATCCACGATCATCCATATGCCTTCAGCTTCCAACTTTTGGTCAATTTCGAATTGCTCTCATTGTCGAGGTAATGCCTGAGTGCACGTCCTTTTCATTTCGCGCCATTCCTATTACCGCATCAAACGATGACTGCGACCAAGAAACTTACCCGGCAACGCAGGCTGCATTCAACGCACTAAGGACAATTATTGATGGCGACATTTCGCCAAGTTTTGCAGCCAACGAACTACATTACCGACTGACCCGTGAGTTCTGGAATTCCTATTTTGAGCGGCAAGCGAATGTAAATAAGGCTGGCAAGGCGCTCCGCCACGAACTGTTTCATGCCGTAGGCGACCTCATAGTGGAATGCCAGGGCGTAGTACTTCGTGCGCCTACGTTAACAACAGGAGACTATTCAGTCGCACCTGAATCTCTGCATGCTCAGCTTGAGGAAAATGACCGCCGAGACAACCTCGGAGATGCACGCTTTTCTGAGCGTCGCGTGTTCCCCGATGCACACAGAAACCCGGAGCATACACAGGGTGAACTGGCGAAATTTGTGAACCAACGCCCCGTCTTTTTTTCAGTGCTACTCGGCGCGCAACCCGGGCGCGGATACGCGACTACAGCCATGGAGACCAACTCTTCCGCGGTACTTTGCTACTTGGATGAAGGATTCGCCACTTACGGCTCGACGTTACGGCAGGACAACGAACGCGTTGTACGTTATTTTGTGATCTACGGCGGGCAATCTCGCCACCACCTTGCCCGAATTGTCATGACCCTCCATCATTGCGGTGAGTTGCGTTTTGCGGGTCAGTTCGACATTGACGAACTTGCTGAGGCTTCTGAGTTCATTCGCGTCCTCGACGTTGAGCTCAGCGCCTCAGGACCCATGGCGGATGTCGAGTCGGCCAACCGCAAGGCCGCTTTTATTTCAGACCTAGTTCGTGGCGGCTTGGCTTATAGGATTGGGCAACTGCAGCAGCATGCTCACCTTCTAGACCATTACCTTCGTGACTTGCGCATAGTCCGATACCCAGGTTGGCAATCATACGATGGATTTGTCCGAAGAAATGTAACACGGGAACTCGACAATTTTGTCGCCCTGGGACCCCGGTTTGATCAGATTCAAGCCCGCATCAGACAAGCGGGGCATGCGCAGGAAACGCAAACGATGTCCGAGCGGACTGAAAGGCTTATTCACCTTCAAACAATAGGTGAAATATTCGCGCTGATTGGTGGATCTTACTATCTAGGTTCAATCATAATCAGATCTGGGGAAACTGGGGCATCGACCTCTGGTGCGCATTCAGTTTTTCCCATTTTTGGAACATATGTATTAACCGGAATATTTTTGATTACAGTTCGGGCGATTGTCGGACGTGTCATAAAGTCGCGAAGCCGCAAGACTGATACCAAATTACCATAGTGGTTCTTCTCGCGCAGATAAAAAGGAACCCGACGCTCAAGGGGAATATCTGCAAATGGTCTACTCTTTAAGAATTGCGCTGCTATTCCTTGTTCTCGCCCTCCCCGCCCGCGCGCAAGAAGAAGAGCTCCGCGCCGCGCCGGATTCGCTCGATTACGGGCTGATCGAAACAGCGGATGCGGAGGGCGTGTTTGAGTCCATTCCCGATGGACAAGTCAGCGTGCGCCATACCCGCAGCGGGCTCGTCTGCCGGTTCGATCGCGACGCGCGCGGGCGGCTCATCCTTTTTCCCGGCCTGCCGCGCGGCGAGGATGTCGGGTGCGATTTTCCCGATGGGCCAGCCACCATCACGCTCTACGCCACGCGCTACCCCGCGCCGACAGACATAGACGAGCAAGTCCGCGCCGCCGCCGCGCACATCCGCATGCGGTTTGCGAGTGCGCACATCGAGACGCCTGAGATCGGCATGGACATGGCGGTGGATGGCGCCGCGCCCCTGCCCGAGAGCCGCAGCGCCCGCTTTCTCGTTTCCTTTCCCGATGGGCGACGGCTCTATACGCGCGTCAGCGTCGCGCTGATCGATGGCTGGGTGATCAAGATGCGCTTCTCGCAGGACGCGCCGGACGAAACGGCCGCGAGCGGCGCGGAAATGGCCGCGAGCCTCACCTGGATGGCCACGCTCCAGGATTTCGCGGCGCGCGGGGGGATTTAAGCCGGAGCGCCGGCTTCCAGCCGGCGGGCGCAGTTCCAACCGCTCATCGCCGCGCGGCGGAGGACCATCTCCATTCGCGCGCGCGCGCAACCAATCCTGCCGCGACGGGATTGTTCTCTATGTATTCGATTGTCGCGCCCAGTTGTGCCTCGTTGCGCATGAAGCGATCGAAATACTCCCGCGCCCAAACGGCGCCGCGACGCTGAAGCGTCTTGTTGATTTGGTTCGCTGTGTAAGATTTCCAGGTGTGGATGACGGCCGCGAGCGAATGCCCTTCCACCTGCTCCATCAAGACGTGAACGTGATTTGGCATCACGCACCATGCCAGCAAACGATATCTGTCCGAATCGAAATGCAACAGCGCCGTCTCGACGATGCCCGCTATGGCTGGCGCTCCCATCAGCGACGCGCCGCCGAGCGCGTCGAAATCTTGTCCTGCATCGCTTAATCCGAAGACGATGTGCTGGATGAGGCCCGCTGCGTCACAATGGGGCAGATAGCCGCGCGATCTCCATCCCGTAACGTTCATAGGTTCCTCGCATGGCCGGCTGGAAGCCGGCGCTCCAATCCGGCGTTCCGATCCGGCGCTCCAAACGGAGCGGCAGCCTTCGACCTTGCAGGCCCAATCCCTTGGTCGCATTATGCGTCCCATGTTCCAACGCTTCTTCACCGAACTGCGCGACGCGAAAGTGCCGGTTTCCCTCAAGGAATATCTGACGCTGGTCGAATGCTTGGAGAAGGAGGTCATCCCGCCCAAAGTGGATGATTTCTATTATCTCGCGCGTGCGGCCCTGGTGAAGGATGAGCGCCACATCGACAAGTTCGACCGTGTGTTCGGCCATGTGTTCAAGGGGCTCGAATTCACGGCCGACGCGATCGATGGGCTTATTCCGGAGGATTGGCTCAAAGCGCTCACGGAAAAATATCTCACCGACGAAGAGAAGGCGGAGATCGAAAAGCTCGGCGGCTGGGAGAAATTGATGGAGACGCTGGCCGAGCGTCTCAAGGAGCAGAAGGAACGCCACGAAGGCGGCAATAAATGGATCGGCACGGGCGGAACCTCGCCGTTCGGCAATAATGGCTACAATCCCGAAGGCATCCGCATCGGCCAGGACAAGGGCCGCCACGGCCGCGCCGTCAAAGTGTGGGACAAGCGCGAATACAAAAACCTCGATGACAATGTCGAGCTCGGCACGCGCAACATCAAGGTCGCGCTGCGGCGTTTGCGCAAATTCGCGCGCACCGGCGCGCCGGATGAATTGGATCTCGACGGCACGATCCGCCAGACCGCGCGGCAGGGCTATCTCGACATTCTGATGCGCCCCGAACGGCGCAACACCATCAAGGTGCTGCTCTTTTTCGACATCGGCGGCTCGATGGATAGCCACATCAAGCTGTGCGAGGAGCTCTTCTCCGCCGCGCGCACCGAATTCAAGCACATGGACTTCTTCTACTTCCACAATTGCCTCTATGAGAGCGTGTGGAAGGACAATCGCCGCCGCAACGCGGAGAAAACCTCGACGTTTGAAGTGCTGCACAAATTCCCGCACGATTATAAGATCGTGTTCGTCGGCGACGCGACGATGAGCCCGTATGAAATCACCTATCCGGGTGGCAGCGTGGAGCATTGGAACGAAGAGCCCGGCGCGCTGTGGCTGCACCGCGTCACCGAAATCTATGAGCGCGTCGTGTGGCTCAATCCGTCGCCGCGCGCGCATTGGGACCATACGCCGAGCGTGGGCCTCATCCGCGATGTCATAGGCCCCGAGCGCATGTTTCCCCTGACGCTCAAGGGGCTCGAAGAAGCGATGCGGGAGCTGAGCCGCTGAGCGTCGATGCGGGCACGATCGCCTTCTATGACGCCGAGGCGCACGCCTATGCGGAGAAGGCGCAAACCGCCCATTCGCTGATGGCGTTCGCCGCAGCGCTGCCCGCGGGCGCGCGCGTGCTCGATCTCGGCTGCGGCGCCGGCCAGGATTCAGCCGCGCTGCGCGACATGGGCTTTCGCGTCGTCTCCGTCGACGCTTCGCCCGGCCTCGCGGCGGAGGCCGAGCGCCGCTGGAACCTCGACGTGCGCGTGTGCGACTTTTCAGGTATCGATTATGCGGGCGCGTTCGATGGGATTCTCGCATCCGCTTCGCTGCACCATGCGCCAGGCGATGAGCTGCCGGACATTTTTCACCGCCTGCGCCGCGCGCTGAAACCTGGCGGCTTGCTGCGCGCCTCGCTCAAGGGCGGTGCACAAGACCGGCGCGACGGGCTCGGGCGCTTCTATTGCGCGATGGATGAAACGCGGCTGCGCGCGCTGCTGGCCGATTGGGCCGATGTGCGCATCGAAAGCAAGCAGGGCGCGGGCTATGACGGCGAAGCCACGCCCTGGCTCGCAGTGTGGGCGAACACATAAGTTTATGGCCTGATTATTTGAGATTGAATCGCCACCCATTCCCGGGACGTTGCCCCCGGGTCCGGCCGTAGGCCGGCCCGAGGATAAACTCCGCAACGGGACCGGGACCCATCAACACAAGCTGTTGATGCTTATGGGCCCCGGACTTGGCGCTCACGCGCCAATCCGGGGATGGGTGATGAAGCGATTCAATCTCAAAAGATCAGGCTCTTATGGGGCCCTAGTCGGCCGGCTCGTCCTTTGGCTTGTGCTCGCTCACGCGGGCCTTACGGAGAAAGGTCTCAATGTCCTTTTTGACATTGTCGCGCTCCATGCGGTCATCCATCAGAGCGGCCTGATCCAGCAGACAATCCTGAACATCCGCAGGCAGATTATCCCAATGCACAATAACCGCGCCGCCGAGCCGGCGCAGAACATGCTCGTTTCTCTCATCGTAAAGTATCGATTTGCCGGTTATGCTCATAATGATTGCTCGCGCTTCGCTTCAGACCCATATAGGAAGTCCTGTGCGTAATTGCTGATTGAATGGCGAATAGTCTCTACTCGCCATTGCATTCGCCCTCGCCGAGCGCCATCTACTTAAAGCCAGCGTCCGTTGGCGATTTACTTTGAGGCATATTTTAAATGGCTGAACAACCTAGAATGGCTCCCGAGCCAGCGCCCGCCACTTCGCCCAAGCCGGAAGCGCCCAAGGATCAAGCGCCGGCGAAGCCAGAGCCCGCGAAACAAGCCTAACCCAACCGCGCCGCGAGCGCGCGACGGCGCGTTCGCGGTGTTCGCCCTTCACACCTGTTCCGAGAGCGCCGCCATGGCTAAAGGCCAAAAACGCACCAGCCGCGAAACGCGAAAACCGAAATCAGCAAAACCAAAATCGGACGCGCAACCGGCGACCATTTGGGCGAAGTCCGCCGGCGATCCAAAGGCCAAGCCCGGCGGCAAGAAATAATGCGGCTCCCATGATCAAACACAAATTCAAAGCTGGGCAGCGCGTCACGGTCGGCGGCTCAAGGCGCCAATCGGCGCCGCGTGGACGCTATCGCGTCATCTCCGCGCTGCCATTGAGCGCGGGCCCGATCCGCTACCGCATCAAGGGCGATGTCGAGCAATTTGAACGCATCGTCGACGAAGCGGAACTTCAGATGGAAGAGTTCTAGACCGCTTTCAGGAAAAGTGTGCAGCGGTTTTCCGTCTGAAAGCGGTCTATTCTAATGAATGAGCGCATTTTCGGACACAAAACCGGTCCCCACTTTTGTTGAAAATGCGCTAGCGTGCCGCACCGCGCGCCTGCGCGGTCCATTCGAGCGCTTCGGTGCGGTAGCCGCGCGCGGCCAGCCGCGCCATCAGATCGGCGCGCAGCGCGTCGGAGATGACCGGCTCGCGCGCCAAAATCCAAAGATAACGTCCGCTCGGTTCGCCCACCAAGGACCAGGCGTAATCCTCCGCGCGATCGAGCACCCAGTAATCGCCCTCGAACGGCCCGAAGAAGCGCACGCGCAAGCGCGCATTGGTTTGCGGATCAACGATGCGCGCGAGCCCCTCGGCCACACGGACGGGCCCATCGGGGGCGCCGGCCCTGCATGTATTGCGCACGCCGATCCGGCCGTCCGGCCTTAAGGCGTAGTCCGCAGTCACGCCCGCACAATTGCGTTCGAAGGCGTTGGGAAAGCGCGCGATCTCGTACCAGCGGCCGGCATAGCGCGCCGGCTCGATCGCGGCGACCTCGCCAATCGGAACGCGCGCATCGCGATTGACCGGCGGGGCGGCGCACGCCACGAGCGTCAGGGCGGCGCAAAGAGCGAGGGCGGCGTGTCTCATGCCAGTCTTACGCGCACGCCGCCGATTCGGATGATCCGCAGCCGGCGCCTTTGCCTTGGCCGGCCCATTGGCTAGATTCGAGGCGAACCGGGGCCCTTCCATGCATCGCCGCACCTTTCTCGCCGCGCTCGGCGCGGGCCTCGCGCTTCCCGCCGGCGCGCGCGCCCAGGCGCAAGCCTTCGCCGCCGCGCGCGCCTATCATGAGGAGCATGGCGGCGCGGCGCTTGTCATCCTGCGCAATGGCGTGACGCGCGCGGAGGATGTGCGGCGCGGCGGCCCCCAGGCGATGTCCCCGCTCGGAGGCGCAACCACGAGCTTTCTGCCGGCGCTGGCGGCGGCGCTTGTCAGCGATGGATTGTTGACGCTCGATGAGCCGGCCGCGCTTACCCTGCTCGACTGGGCGGCCCATCCGGTGAAGAGCCGGATATCTCTGCGCATGCTGCTCGATCGCACGTGTGGGCTGAGCGGTGAAGGCCGGCGGATGAGCGACTTTGAAGCCACGATGCTCGAACCGGTCGCCGAGCCAGGCCAGGGTTTTCTGGACGATCCCGCGCCCACACAGATTTTCGCGGAGATCGCGCGGCGCAAATTGGCGGGCGCGGGCGCTTCGTCCGATCCGGCCGATTATGTACGCCTGCGCGTGCTGACGCCTGTGGGCTGCGCGCCGATCAGTTGGCGGCGCGACGAGCGCAACGAGCCGAACTTTCATGACGGCGCGAGCGTCAGCGTAATGGGTTGGGCGCGCTGGGGCGAGCTGATGCGGCGCGTCGGCGTGTGGCGCGCCGCCCAGCTTGTCAACGGCGCCGCCTTGCGTGACGCGGCGCGCGGATCGTGGCCGCAGCCGCGCTACGGTTTTGGGCTTTGGCTCGCCTGGCCGTCCGCCCAGCGCGCGCCGGCATTGCGTTCAAGCGATTTGTGGGCCGCCGCGCCGCCGGTTCCGCAGGATCTTATTATGGCCGCAGGCGAGAATGGCGCGCGGCTCTATATTCTGCCCACACAGCGCATCGTCGCCGCACGCTTCGCGGACCAGACAGGCGCGTGGTCTGACGCGGCGTTTGTATCCGCGCTGCTCTCGCGCAATTGAGGCGGACGCGCGATCACGCGCCCGCCTCAACTTGGCTTACATGCGATAGAAACCGCCCAGCGAATAGAAGCACGGGTCCTGAACGCAGCGATACATACGAACGCGGATGTCGTACGTATTGCCTTGGACCGGCCGGAACGTCACACGCGGGCGCGGATCGACGGCCACATCCTGCGCAATGATGTTGTTGTTCTGATCGACCACGAAGAGATCGAGATCGGCGCAATCGCGATCGCAGAAGCCCGCGAACGTGACATAGCGCGCCGTCGTTAGATCGCCGACCGGCGCCTGACGCTCACCGCCATTGTTCAGCGAGCCAATTTCGCCGTGATAATAGACTTGGCCTTCCGCTGCGGGCGCGCTGCGCTCGCGCCACGCGATTTCCTGGCGCAACGCATCCATCACCGCGAACACATACGTGCTGATGGCTTGCGCCGCAGCCGGCGCCGCGGACGCCCCCACCAGCGCCACGCTCAGCGCCACGATTTTCCAATTCAAACGCATGACAGCTCCTCACCTTCAAGTTTATCGCCCTCACGGGCGCCGCTCATGACCATAAATTACGGCAATGTTCAGCCGCGCGGACGGACCAGCAGCCCGCCGATGAGGCCAAGCCCGCCGCCGCCGATGGCGCCCGTGATCAGGTTGGACAAATGCCCGCCCGCCTCACCGGACAGCAATCCGCTCCACATGCCGGCGATTTCACTGACTTGCGGCACGTTTCCGGCCGCGTAACCGGCCCCGAGCCCGCCGATCGCGCCGATCAGCGAACGCCCAACCGCGCCGCCGCCGCCGCGCACCAGCGCGCCTAAAATGTTGCCGCCGACGACGCCGCCGAGCGCCTGCACGGCGTACATGATGATTGTTGCCTGATCCATGTTCCTGTCCCCTTCGATGTGTCTTGTTTGTATGGGCCGCGCCCTCCCGAGCGGGCGGAGCTAACCTCACTTTGCCGCTGGCTTCCAGTAAAAGCTTTCTGACCGTTAACCCGGGCGGGCGCCGTCCGATGTTGCACTTGCGCACACACAATGCGTTGTTGGCGCCACACTTCCCCAATTTGGTGAAGCAATCCGGCCGTGCGGCCGTGACTTGATCGCTCGCTCATGCATGCTGAGCGTGGGGAAGGGGAACGCCATGCAGAGCATAACACTGGAGCGGCGCATTGCGCCGCCCCTGTCAGTGGCGGCGTTGGCCCAAACGGCGCGCGCCTGGCTCGATCCCGCGCGCCAATGGCGGCGCGCGCTGGTCGCCGATATCGCGCCGCGCGCCGGCGATGTAATTTTCGATCTCGATTGTGACGACGCGGCCCTGCCCGCCGCGCTTGCGCAAGCTGGAATGGGCGTGCGTGTCGTCGCCGTAGCCGACGGCGCAAACCTGCGCGCGGCCGAAGCGCGCGCGCAGGCGTTGGGCGCGCGGGTGGAATTCGTGCGCGCGGGCGCGCTCGACGCAATTCGAACACCGCCGCACGCGGCGCCAAACAAAATCGTTGCGCGCGTGTGCCGGCGTGTGAAACGTTCCGCCGAACGCATCAATCTTTACGCGGCGGCTGCCGCCAGCCTGCCTGTATGCGGCGCCTTGCACGTGAGTGCGTGCACGCCTTTACAAACTGTGGATAACGAACCTGTGCACGAAGCCCGCGCAATGATCGCGGAAATGCGCGCTTCGGGCTTTGTAGCCGTTGAAGTCACAGGCGTTTTTCCCACGCCGCGGGGGCCCATCATGCTGCTGCGCGGGCGCGCTTCTTGAGCATGTGGCGCAATGGCGCCATAGCGCGCCTCCGCATCTAGCGTTAAAGAAATGTGAAAGCCGCCGCGCCCGGGTTTGGTCGGTCGCGCGGCGGCGCATACGGAACTGATGACGACGATTTTGATCCTCTGCGCGGCGGCGGACGCCGAATACGCGGCGTCGTTCGGCCCGCTGCTGCGCGCGGAAGGCTTCGCCACGCGACTCATCAGCCGCTTGTCGGATGATGGCGCGGACGACATGAACGAGCGCGTGTTCGGCCTCGTGCTTTGGTCGGCTGCATCGGTGCAGTCCTGGCCGGTGCTTGAGGCGGCCGGGAAATTGTTCGCTGAACGGCGGCTCGCCCAGGTCAGCATCGATGGCGCGGAAGCGCCTCAATCAACCTATACCGATGTCGGTCCCGTGGATTTCAGCGCCTGGCGCGCCAATGATCGCGGCAGCTTGGCGTGGCGCACCTTGCAGATGCGCCTGGACCGCTTAACCGCAGCGGACAAATCGGATGGATCGCATGTCGGGGCGATCGGATCGCTGATCGCCGCCTCGATCTCCATCATGGCGCTGTCGACCGCGGACCGAGTGTTGGAGGGCGCGCCGCGGTTTGATCTCTCGCCGCGCAATCACATCAACGTTGCCGACAATGACCCGCCGCCTGAACGGCCGGGCCCGTTGGCCGGCGGTCCTGTGACAGCCGACGATGCGCTCGACGACGATACAATCGAAATCCGCGCGCCGCGCGTGCCGAGCCCAATGCGTTTGAGCGCCGCGCCGCCCCTGCCCGAACTCGAAACCGCTTTTGCGATCGACGCCCCGCGCATCGCCCGGCCCAGCTTTCTGCGCCGCGTGCTCAGCGCCGCCGAAGGCCTCACGCAATTGGGCGCGCCGCCGCCAAGCTGATCGTGCATTGGGTCGGCAGCGCGTGATCGTCTGCTTCAGCGCGCGCGCGCGCCGGCGAGTTCATCCCCGCCGCGCCGCGCGCGCAGCCAATGCAACAGCGCCCAGGCGTGCGATTCATGCCGCACCTTCATTAGCGCCTCTTTCGGCGCCAGCCAGACAAGGCTCACGCCATCGCGCTGCGGGGCGCTGTCCGCCGCCGCAAGCTCGACCTCGTAGAATGTGGCGAGCGTGTTGCGCGCGCTGCTCTCCACCTGACAATATTGCCCAGCGCGGCCGATTACCTGTGTCGGCCACACGGTGAGGCCCGTCGCCTCCAGGAATTCGCGCATCAGGGCGGCGGCCTCATCCTGGCCTGCATCGAGCTCCCCACCCGGCAGCGCATAGTGCGCAACGCCCGCATGCTCTGACCGCACGAGGGCGATCTCTTTTTCGCCACGCGGACATAAGCCATAGGCGGCCGGGCGCTCGCCATAGGTGACGCCGGGATGGGTGTGGCCGAATTGCAGGGCGAAGCGTGTCATCGCGCCCCTCTGTGGCCCAAGGGCGCCACCAGGAAAAGGCCAAACGCGGCGAGCGCGGCCATCGCCCAATAGCCGCCCGCGCCGTAAGCGTCATAAAGCCAGCCCGAGGCCAGCGTGGCCAAGCCGATCAGAAGGCCCGCCGCGAGCGCGGCGTAGATGGTTTGCGTGAGGCCGATGACTTCGCTTGGCGCGGCGCGCAGCACCAGGCGCAGCGCCGCCACGTGCGAAGCCGCAAACGACAGCGCATGCAGCGCCTGGATCGGCCACAACAGCGCGCTTGGCGGCGCCAGCGCCATCAAGCCCCAGCGCAGCACCGCGCCCGCGCCGCCGGCGATCAGCAAGGTCTCCGCCGGCACGCGCTTTTCGATTTGCGGCAGAAGCGCCAGGAAGAGAATTTCGACGCCGACCGCGAAACCCCAGAGCAGACCGACGACGCCATCGGCGATCCCCTGCGCGCGCCAGACCAGCACAGAGAAGCTGTAAAAAAACGCATGCGCCGCCTGGATGCAGCCGGCGCCGAACACAAGCCGCGCGAAATAGGGCGTGCGCATCAAACGCGCCGCGAGCATGAGGCGCCCGCGAAAGCCGAGCGCGGCCGCAGTGCTCGGCGTTGGATCGGCCTTGAGCGCGAATGTCGACAACGCCGCGGCGGACATGCTCGTCAACAACCAGGCGCCGACCGCGCCCGGGCCGATAACGCCGATGAGCGCGCCGCCCGCGATGTTGCCGACCACGAACGCCGCCGATCCGGTCGCGCGCGCCGCGCCGAACGGAATTGCGCCGGTCTGGCTCGCGCGCAGCGCCGCGCCCTCCACAAGCGGCGTCGCCGCTTGCGTCAACGACGCGGCGATGAAGCTCAACACAAAAAGCGCCCAAAAACCGTGCGCCTGGAAGAAGGCCGCGTAACAAATGAGGCCGCCGAGGATGAGCAGCCGGATGGGCGTGCGCCGGTCCGGCAGGCCATCGGCCCAGGCCGCGATCAGCGGACCCACAAAGATGCGCGCGAGCTGCGCGGCGGAGACCACCGCGCCGATTTCAAGGCCGGTGAGCGCGCGATCTTCCTCCAGCCAGCGCGACAGGAACGGCAATGTCGCGCCGAATCCGCAAAACAGGCATGACATCGTCAGCGTCAGCCGCGCGACGGGTTCGGAAGTGAGGGCGGCGAGGCGCATGCGCCAATGAGCGCTTAGCGCAAACCGCGCCCCGCCCGCGAGCGCAATGAAGTCACAGCACGGGCAGATAAAGTTCGCGGTGATAGGCGCCGAGCTTCAAAATGTCCCACACCTTGGCTTCGAGCGGGCGGGCCCATTCGTCCGGCCGATCTTCGAGCGCCTCGTGCAACTCGATCAGCAATTCACGCATGGGCGTGGCGGTCGCCTCAAGCGCGGTGACGGTGAAGTTCGCCGCATGCGGCGCGTCCGCCATGGCGGCGAGGCGCCGGCGCAAGCCTTCCGGCAAGGGCGCTTCGGCCGCTTCGGCGAACAGCGCGCGCATGCCGACGGTTTCGAGCGACAATGTATCGGCCGCGCGATCGGCCTCCTGCGCGACGAGCACCATGATGAGGCCGACGATCGAGGCCTGCCCCATGGCGTAGGGATCGCCCACCAGGCGCGGCGCCACTTGCGTGCCCATGGCGCCGGCCGCGCCCATCAGAATATGCGCGAAGGACGGCTTCATGTGAGGGCTCCCGGCGCGGCCGCGGCGAGGCGGTCCGCGATGATCTTGTTGTGGCGCGTGGTGCAATACCAGCCGGAGAAAGCGAGGATCGGATCGGGATTCTTGCCGTCAAAAAACGCTTTCGACGATGAAATCCAGATCGCCAGGCCCTTGAGGTGCGAAAACAGCGACCACCAGGCGAACGCCTCGGGATTGAAGCGCCGCCCGCTCGCCTCCTGCCAAAGATGAATGGCTTCGTCGAAATCGAGTAGCCCAGCGGCGAAACGCGGATCGCCGGCCCAGAGCGGATCGAGCGCCCAGGCGAGGTCTTCCAACGGATCGCCGATATGTGCCATCTCCCAATCGAGAACGGCGACGATGCGCCCGGCGCCATTGTGCAGGAAATTGCCGTTCCGATAATCGCCGTGAATGACCGAGAGCTTCGCCGGCGGCGGCGGGGGATTGCGCCGCAGGCGGCGTATGGCGGCGCGCGCGATCGGCTGCGGCTCAAGCGCATCGGCGTCGATCACCTGCTCCCATCGATCGAGTTCGCGGCTCCAGCATTCTTCCGGCGCCGGCGTTTCGACCACGGCCGGCATTTGCGTGTCATAGGGATCATGCGCGGCGATGGCGCCCAAAATCGAAAAAAAATCGCGGCCGATGGACTCGCGATGCGGCCCATAGGGATCGCCGCTGAACGGATTGGCGGGCGCGGCGTTATCGATCCGCTCCATGATGAAAAACGGCCGGCCAAGCGCGCCGCCTTCCGCGTCGAGCACGATGGCTTGGGGAACCGGAACGAATGTTCCGTAGAAGGATTTATAGGCGGCGTATTCCAGCGCCCGCTCGGTTTCGATCAGGCTGTCCTCTGGATCGCGGCGCAGAATGAAGCCGCGCGAATCTTCGCCGCTTCCGTTCGCGAAGCGCGCGTCGAAGCGATAGGTCTCCCGGCTCGCGCCGCCGGGAATGCGGGCGAGATTATCGATCGCGACGCGCTCGGCCGAGAGCGCGCCGGCCATGACATGCGCGAGGCGCTCGATTTCATCGGAAGTCAACATCTCGTCCCGCCCTCACGCCGCGCCATCGAACAATCCCGTTAACCCGCTCGGCGCATGAGGGCCGATCACCAATTGCTCAAAACTGCCCACGCCATCGGCCGCTTGGCCGGCCCCTTCGTGGCGCGCCGTGCAGATCGCCTGAATATGCAAGTTCATCGGCGCCAGCGGATCAAGCTCGGCCGGCTTGAAATCCTCCCGCGCGACGGCGAGTGCGCCCTTATAAAGCCCGTGGCCCCACTCGGGATGCAAATAGCCGATCCCCTTCATTTGGAACTGCGCGACGGGTGTCCAGGTCACGCGATGATCGCGCCCCGATGGGTCCTTCACTTCGAGCATCATCGATTGCGCGTGGCGCGCGCCTTGACGCCAGCTCATCCGAAAGCGCGGATCGACAAGGTGTAAATGGCCGGACGCATCGGCGCCATCCATCGCCAGCGTGCAGCGCGTGTTCCAGGCCACGCCCGCTTCGTCCTCATTGACATGCGCATAGAGCGAGAGGTTTGGAAAATTCGTGGGCGCCCACAGCCAGTAAAATTGCGGCGGAGCTGGCGGCGCCACTGGCTGAGAATCGGCGGCGCCGATGGGGCGCACGCCCCAGGAGCGGTCACGCACGCCCACGGCGTTGTCCGCCGCGTAGGACTCGCGTGCGCCATCGATCTCGATCCAGCCCGACCAGCGCACGGCCTGCGTGAAGCGCGTCACATCCATCATCAGGCGCGGGCCTTGGCGGCGCGTGAAGCGCGGCTCCTGGACCGGAAAGGCGCGGCCCTCGCACTGAAGTTCGCCCTTCATGCCCTCGCCATCGAAGCGAATGCGCAAACGTTTGAGCGGTTCGATCACCTCGATGGAGATCGGGCCGACGGCGAGATCCATCCGCTCCATGCCCAGCACGCGCGAGGCGTGCAGGCAGTGCTGAACGCCGCCGCGCAGCACGCTGACATGCGCGTCCGCGACATTGAGATTTGGATACATGCCGAACGCCACGGCGAAGAAATCGGCTCCATCCAGCCGGCTGCCGTTGAAGAAATAGCGATCGTAGAAATTCCGCTCCGCGCCGGCGAAGGCGATCGGCTCGGGCGTCTGATGGAGTGGATATTCATCGCCCTTGGTGAGCACGCGGCGGGCCTCCTAAAGCGTTTTCCGACGAAGTGGGCGCCGGTTCGTCGAAGAAAACGCGGCAATTCAAGAACCCAGAGCATAATCCCGATTCAATATGATCGGATCATGCTCTGGAGGGCGCACCTTGGCCGAGCGGGCGCGCGGTTTCAATGGCGCGAACGCGCGGTGGGCGCGCGCTTCCTTGATGTCGACTCACACCCATTCCCGGGGCGACGTGTTCGCGGCGAGCCCGGGAAGGGGGGAGGTCGGCCGCGCAATTGTTGAACCAGGCGCTATTATACGCACGGCGCAATGCGGCGCGCATGTACGGAGCGTGTGATGAACCAAGCCGGCTTGACCCCGCTTCTAGCGGCGCTGTCTGGTTTCCTCTGCGTCGCCGTGGGCGCGTTCGGCGCCCATCTCGTCGCCGATCCCCATGGCCGCGAGCTGATCGAGATCGGCGTGCGCTACAACATCCTGCACACGATGGCCGCGCTCGCCTCAGTCTCGTTCCGCAATTGGGGTGCGGCTGTCGCGCGTTTCGCCGCGCCGCTCTTCTTCACCGGCATCGTGCTGTTCTCGGGCTCGCTCTATCTGCGCGGCGCCGGCATGGCGATGGCGGACATGACCGCGATGGCCCCGCCCGTGGGCGGCCTCTTCTTCCTTGCCGGCTGGTGCGTGCTGATCTGGGCCGGCGTCACGCTGGCGGTGAAGCCGCGCTGATCCGCGCGCGCGCCAGCGCCACGCCCTCGTTCACGTTCGCGCGCACGACGACGCCAGCCTTGCGCACGCCCTGGCGCAGCAGCGTGCGCAGCACCGGGCGCCCCGCGCCTGTGATAACGACAAGCGCGCCATGGCGCGCCGCGCGCGCGGCGAAGGCGACAATGGTCGCCGCCGCCGAGGTGTCGAGGATGGGTACGGCCGCGAAATCGATGACATAGGCTTTCGGCCGCTCGGCGATGCGATCGAGCGCGGCCGCGACGCCCGCCGCCGCGCCAAAAAAGAAAGCGCCGGAAATGCGGAACACAACGACATCGCGATCGGACGCCAAGGCCGCGTCATAGCGTTCGCGATCCTCGTCCGGCGCATCGAGGACGCTTTCGACGACGCCATGATCCACGCGCACGGATTCCGCGAGCCGATGCAGGAAGAGGAGCGCGCCCATCGAGAATCCGACCAGTATGCCGGTGGTGAGATCGTAGAAGATCGTCAGCAAGAATGTCGCGAGGAGCACGGCCGCGTCGCCGCGCGACGCGCGCAGCAAGGTGGCGAACTCCTCCTTCTCGGCCATGTTCCAGGCCACCATTACCAGCACACCCGCCAGCGCCGCCAGCGGCACAAAGCCGAGCAGCGGCGCCGCGATCAGCATGAAAATCAGCAAAAACAGCGAATGCATCAGGCCCGATACGGGCCCCCGCGCCCCGGCGCGTACATTGGTGGCCGTGCGCGCGATCGTGCCGGTGACGCAAAAGCCGCCGAAAAATCCGACCGCGATGTTCGCCGCGCCCTGCGCCGCGAGCTCTGCGTTGGCGCGGTGGCGCCGCCCACTCATCGTATCGGCCACCACGGCTGAGAGGAGACTTTCAATGCCGCCCAGGAGCGCGAATGAGGCCGCGCTCGGCGCGAGCTCGGCGAGGCGCGCGAGGCTGATCGCGGGCAGGCTCGGCATGGGCAGCATGTGCGGCACGGCGCCGAATTGCGAGGCGATCGTCGCGATTGGCAACGCCAAAGTCACAGCCGCGATGGTCGCTGCGGCGACGGCGATGAGATAGGCGGGCCAGTGCGGGCGGAGCCGGCGCACGATGACGATGAGTGCGATGGTCGCCAACGACGTGAGAACGGCGGGCGGCGAAATTGTTCCGAACGCCGCCGTCAACGCCTGGAGTTTCGGCGCGAATTCCGCAGGCTCCGCGCCCGCAAGCGTCAGGCCCAGCAATTCGCGCACCTGGCTCGCCGCGATGATGACGGCGATCGCGGCCGTGAACCCAACCGTGACCGGGTAAGGAATGTATTTGATGAAGGCGCCGAGGCGCAAAAAGCCGACCGCCATCAAGATGAATCCGGACATCATGGTCGCCAAGACGAGACCATCAACGCCGAAGCGGGCGACGGTCGTGCTCACCAGCACGATGAAGGCGCCCGCCGGCCCAGCGATCTGAAAGCGGCTGCCGCCAAGCAGCGAAACCACCACGCCGCCGATAATCGCCGTGGTCAGCCCCCGATCCGGCGAAACGCCGCTGGCGATGGCGATGGCCATGGACAGCGGCAACGCCACGATCGCCACGGTGAGGCCGGCCATGGCGTCGGCGCGAAAATCCTTGAGCCCGTAGCCCTCACGGAACACGGTGACGAGCTTGGGCGTGAAGAGATCGATGAAGCTGGGCTGAAGCGCGGGCGCCGTCACGGAAGACTCACAAGTTCAAGGGCTCACCTTGCACCTCGACGCTCGAACCGCAAAGATCGCGGCATCGGCAGGCGTTCCAGGCGAGGTGAGTTTCATGCAGTCGTTTCCAGATTGGCCGGCGCCAAATTTCGTAAAGACAAACGGAATTCGCATGGCCGTTTACGAGGCAGGGCCGCCCGACGCGCGCCCGCCGATCGTGCTCTGCCACGGCTTTCCCGAGATCGCCTTCTCGTGGCGCCATCAGCTGCGCGATCTGCCCAAGCACGGACATTATGTTCTGGCGCCCGACCAGCGCGGCTACGGCCTCACCGATCGGCCGGAGGCGGTTGAAGATTACGATCTCGAACATTTGTGCGCGGACCTTGTGGGCCTTCTCGACGCCAAGGGAATCCAACAAGCGGTGTTCTGCGGCCATGATTGGGGCGGCTTCGTCGTCTGGCAAATGGGGCTGCGCCATCCGGATCGCTGCGCCGGGATCATCGGCGTCAACACGCCCTTTACGCCGCGCGCGCCCGCCGATCCCATCGAGATCATGCGCAAGCGCATGGGCGAGGAGATGTACATCGTGCATTTCCAGAAGCCGGGCGAGGCGGACGCGGCGCTGGCGAAGAGCGTCGCCAATACGATGGACCTGTTCATGCGCCGCCCGCCTCCGGGGCAAGCGCCGCAATCGGCCGGGCTTTCAAGCGAACGCCAGGGCGGTCAATCCGTGTTCCCGCTTGTGCGCATGGTGGAGGCCTATCAGCCGCAATTCGACACGCGCGAGACATTCCTCACGGACGCAGAGCGCCAAGTCTTTATCGATACGTTCACCCGCACGGGGTTCACGGGCGGAATCAATTGGTATCGCAACTTCACGCGCAATTGGACGCGCTCGGCGCACATCAAGGATCACATCGCCGCGCCGAGCCTCATGATCATGGCGGAGCTCGACGCCGTTCTGCCGCCCTCGGCAGCCGACGGCATGGAAGCCTATGTGCCCAATCTCGAAAAGAAACTCATCCTCGGCTCAGGCCATTGGACGCAGCAGGAAAAGCCGGACGACGTCACCGCCGCGATCGCCGATTGGATGAAGCGGACGTTTCCGGCCTGAGGCTCACCACGCCGCCTCTTCATACTGCGCGTCCGCGCCGCGCACGAGCGCATCGACGATGCCTGGCTCCAGGCTCGAATGGCCGGCGTCATGAATAATTTCGAAATGCGCGTTCGGCCAGGCCTTCTTCAGCGCCCAGGCCGAGGACAGCGGCGTGCACATGTCATAGCGGCCATGAACGATGCGCAGTGGAATGTGCGCCAGGCGCGAAGCCTGCTCCAGCAGCCAGCCATCGCTTTCGAAGAAACCGCGATGGGTGAAGTAATGGCATTCGATGCGCGCGAAGGCTTCCACGAAACGATCGTCATTGAAGCGCGCAGGCAGGCCTGTCGGCCCGACGATGGAGATCGTCTCGCCTTCCCAGCGCGCCCAGGCGCGCGCCGCTTCAAGGCGCGTGTCGCGATCTTGAGATGTCAAACGCCGATGATAGGCGGCGACCAGATCGCCGCGTTCATTCACCGGGATCGGCGCGAGATAGCGCTCAAACGCGTCTGGAAACACGTTGCTGGCGCCGCTCTGATAAAACCAGTCGATCTCATGCTTGGTGAGCAGAAAAATGCCGCGCAGCAGAAGCGCCGCGCACGCATCCGGATGCTTCGCCGCATACGCGAGCGACAGGGTCGAGCCCCAGGAGCCGCCAAACACCAGCCATTTGCCGATACCCAAATGAGCCCGCACGCGCTCGATATCCGCGACGAGATCCCAGGTCGTGTTCTCCTCCAAATCCGCGTGCGGCGTCGAGCGGCCGCAGCCGCGCTGATCGACGATGACGACGCGATAATGGCGCGGATCGAAGAAGCGCCGCATTTCCGGGCTCGATCCCCCGCCCGGCCCGCCATGCAGCGCGATCACTGGCCGGCCGCGCGGATTGCCGCACTGCTCAACATAGATCGTGTGGCGCGGCGAAACCTTGATCATCTCGCTCGCATAGGGTTCGAGCGCGGGATAGAGATCGCGGCGGGGTTGGGCGGGCGCGTTCATGGCCCCTGGGTTAGAGCGCGCTGCCCCGCCGGGCAAGCGGCCTCGCCACCACCGGCTAATCGGGATGATAGTCGATCGCCAGAACGATGGCGAAGCCGGCCATCATCGTCACCATGGCGGTGCCGCCATAGGAAATCAGCGGCAAGGGTATGCCGACGACGGGCACAAGCCCCATCACCATGCCGGTGTTGATCAGCACATAGCAGGCGAGCGTCGCGGCCACGCCGGCGGCGGCGAGCTGCCCGAATTGCGAGCGCGGCCGGCCGGCCACCTCCATGGTCCGCCACATCAGCACGCCGAACAGCGCCAGCACGATCACGCCGCCGATAAAGCCGAACTCCTCCACGATCATCGTGAAGATGAAATCCGTGTGCTTCTCCGGCAAGAAATCGCCCTGGCTCTGCGAGCCGCGCATCCAGCCCTGACCGGTGAGGCCCGCCGCGCCGATGGCGATCTTCGATTGCAGGACGTGGTAGCCCTCGCCCAGCGGATCGGATTCAAGACCAAGAAACACATTGATGCGCGCGCGCTGATAATCGTGCAGCACGCCGTAATAGGCGCCAACCGCGCCGACCGCCGCCAGCGCCATCGCCGGAACAATGTAGCGCCAGCGCAGACCGGCGAGGAACATGACGGCGAAGCCAGCCAATGCAATGAGCATCGCCGTGCCGAGATCTGGCTGGTGCATGATGAGCGCGACGGGCGCGGCGATCAGCGCCAGCGCGGGAAACGCAAACCAGATCGACGTGGTCTGGCGCGGATCGAGGTGATGATAATAGCGCGCCAGCGCCAGCACGATGGCGATCTTCATGAGTTCGGACGGTTGCACGGACACTGGGCCGACCGAGAGCCAGCGCGTCGCGCCCATGCGCGTCTCGCCGATAAACTCCACCGCGACCAGCAGCGCGAGCGCGCCGCCATAGAGCCAGTAGGCGAAGTCGCGCCACGCACGCGCCGTAATGTAAACCGCCGCGATGACGGCGAGCGCAAGCAGCCCGGCGAACCGCAGCCCGTGCACCAGCGGCATGCCGCTCCACGCGCCGCCCGCGACCGAAAAATGCATCAGCACGCCGATCAGCGCCAAGGCGCACAGAATCGTGATGATGCTCCAGTTCAGTGCGGAGGCGCGCTCAAAAAAACGCCGCGTAACATCGAGAAGCGGGCTCATCAGGCCGGGCGCCTCACATTGGCTTCCAGGCGCGCGAGCTGGGCTGGCGCTCGGCGCGCGGGATCGGTGAGCAGCGTTTCGCGCATGATCGCCCGCGCGATGGGGCCTGCAACGGAGGACCCCGCGCCGCCATGTTCGACAACCACCGCGCAGGCGTAGCGTGGATCGTCCCACGGGCCGAAACAGACAAACAGCCCGTGATCGCGAAAGCGCCACGGGATCGTGGAATAATGCCGGCCGCGTGTTGCGTCAGTGATCGCGCGCACTTGCGCAGTGCCGGTTTTGCCGGCGATTTGAACGGGCGGAAAGCGCGCGGTTTCCGGCGTGCGCTCAACGATGCGGCCATTATCGGGCCGGCGCACAAGGCCCAGATTGCTGGCGCTGATCGCCGTGCCGCCGCCTTCATTGGAGACGCCGAACATGCCGGCGCGCACGATCGCCAGGTGCGCGGGATCGATGCCCGGGATCATCTGGAACGGCGCCGGCGCGCGCACGCCGGGCGCTTCGCGCACCAGGCGCGGCATGACAGCACGCCCATTGGCGCCGAGGCGCGCGGCCATCACCGCCAATTGCAGCGGCGTGACTTGCAGATCGCCCTGGCCAATGCCGAAATTCACGGTGAGGCCCGGCGTCCACTGGCCGCGGCCGGCGCGCGCGAACCAGTCCGGATCAGGCACGACGCCGGCGCGTACGCCGGGCAAACTCAGATCATAGGTCTGGCCGAACCCGAATGCGCGCGCAACGGCGGCGATCCGCTCCGGCCCCGCATAGAGCGCGGCGCGATAGAAAAACACGTCGCACGACCCCTTGAGCGCGTCGTGCATATCGACATGGCCGTGCCCGCCGCGTCGCCAGCAATGGAAATTGCGCCCGCCGAACGGAAAATAGCCGGGACACGATACGCTCCAATCGTCGGGCATACCGGCCTGCTTGGCCGCGATGCCCACCATCATCTTGAACGTCGAGCCCGGCGAATAATTCCCCGTCACCGCCTTGTGGTAGAGGGGCTTGCGTTCGCTTTCGTTGAGGCCGCGAAACTCCTCCTGGCCGATGCCGTTGACGAAGTGATTGGGATCAAAGCCCGGCGCCGAGGCGAGAACCAGGAGTTCTCCCGTGACCGTGTCCATCACAATCGCCGCGCCGGACCTTTCAGCCTGGGTGCTGAGATCGAGCTCCGCGAATTTCTGCATGGCGATGCGCTGCAGGTTCGCATCGAGCGTCATCACCACGCCGGCGCCCTGCACCGGCGCGCGTTCAGCATGGCCGACTTCGCTGATCACGCGGCCGGCCGCGTTCACCTCAACCTGACGCCACCCCGCCTGGCCGTGAAGATCGCTCTCAAGGCCGGCCTCAATCCCGGCCTTGCCGACGCGCACATCGGGATTGCGCAGATAGACGGCGCGGCTTTCGCCTTCCGCGCCGCCTTCATCGAGCACGCGCGCGATATCGCGCACGGTTGGCTTCTGCACATAACCGATCGGGTGCGCGAACACCGTGTCGTGCGGATAATTGCGCCGCTCGCCCGCCTCGGCGGCGACGCCCCGCAATTCCGGCAGATGCACATTGAGCGCGGCGAATTGCGGCCAGTGCAGACCGCGAAAAAGCGTGTACGGAATATCCGGGCGTTCGGCGCGCGCCTCGTTCAAGCGGCGGCGAATCCACGCCGCATCGAGTTCAAGGAGTTGGGCGATGCGCGTGATGGTGCGTTCGAGATCGTCAACGGCGCCGCGCCGGATCGTCACGCGATATTCGCGCGCCGTGCTGGCCAGCACCGTGCCGAAGCGGTCATAGATCGTGCCACGCGGCGGCGCGAGCACACGAAGATCAAAGCGGTTCTCGTCCGAAGCTTCGCGATAATTGGTGGGATCTAGCGTCTGCAGATAGGCGATGCGCAGCGCCACGGCGCCCAGCGCCGCGCCCCCACCGGCCGAGAGCATATCCCGGCGGTTCATGAAGCCGGAGCGTTCGCGCCGCCCGCTCATGACTTGCGCGCCCCGCGCGCCGCGCGCATCACGCCGCCCGTCATGTAGAGCGGGCGCACCAGTGGGAACAGCAGCGCCGTGATCGCCGCGGCTTGCGCGAACGGAACGGCCGAGGCGCCAGGCCCCAGCGCCAAGGGCGCGACGATCATAGCCGCCACCGAAGCCGCGCCAGCCGTGGCGGTGAATCCGCCCCACAGCGAGATGAGATTGGGCGAGCCCATAACGTTGCTGGCCACGCGGCCGAACAGAAAGGTCAGCAGATAGAGCGCCGGAAACAAGCCGAACGGGCCGCCGGCGAATTGATCGTGCGCGAGGCCGAGCGCGAACAGCAGCGCCGGGCGCCGCCATGTGCCGTCATCGTCTTCGGCCCACCCATACGCAGCCCACAGCACCGCCAGCGGCAAAGGCGGCTGCGCAATGAACGGGCCGAACGGCAAGGCCGGCGCGATGACGCTGGCCACCGCGAGGATAAATCCCAGTGTGCGCAGCGCGCCTTGGCGCGCGCCGGGTGCGAACACGCCGCTCATTGTGGGGGCGCGCTCGGCGCTGGCGCCGGCGGGGTCGGCGCGCTGGGCGCCGGCGTGAAGGTTACGGTGGGCGCTGGCGTTTCGCCTGGCGCCGCGCGCGGGCGCAGGCGTTGGGGCGGCGGCGGCGCGCCTTGGAGGACGCCGCTCGGCGCTTCGAACGGCGGCCCCGCGTCAGGCGCAAGGCCCTCGCGCTCAGGCGTCGTTTGCCGAACGAATGGAACAATGCGCACGAAATCCAGCCCGGCCGACGCCGCGGGCAGCGCCACGCGCCAGCGTCCGTCCGCGCCGAGGCGCGCGGCGCCGACGCGTACGCCGCGCGGAAACAGGCCACCATCGCCCGAGGTGATGATCGGCTCGCCAACGCGCAGGCCCTGCCCTTCGAAATCGAGCCGCGGCGCCTCCACCGTAAATGGCCGCGTCAGCAATTGCGGCGGTTCGGCCGCCTGGCCGACCATGATCGCGCGCACGCGCGAATGCGCGCCCATGACTGGAATGCGTGAATTGTAATCGTCGAGCAGCAGGATGCGCGCCGAGCGGCGCCCAACGCTGACGACACGCCCCACGAGGCCGCTTTCATTGACGGCGATGTAGCCGATGCGCACGCCATGTTCGGCGCCGGCGTTGGCCACGAGCGTGCGGGTGAACGGCCCGCCGCTATCGAGCACGAGCTGAGCGCCGATCGCACGCGCGCCATCGCCGCCCTGGCCGAACGAATCCGGCGTCATGCGCAGCAGCGCCTCGTAGCGCGCATTGCGCTCAGCCAGACGCTCGGCCAGCGTGCGCCATTCGCGCAAGGCGCGGTTTTCGCGCTCCAAGACCGCGACGCGCCCGGCCGCGTCCCACATCCGCGTGGCGCGGCGCGTTACGCCTTCAACGAACGCATAGGGCCCGGACGCGGCCAGCGCGCCGCCCGCCGTCGCATCATCCCCCGCCTCCGACAGCGGCCCACTCAAGCGCACGCCCACAAGCACGGCCGCCAGCGCCAACAGCACAAGCGCAGCGCCAGTCGCCGCACTGAGACGCAAACCCCGTCTGCTCGTTCGTCTCGATTGTTTCGCCACGTTGCACGCCTCATTCGCGGCGGAAATACACCGATGTTAAACGTCCGGCGTGACCAGCCGGCGCCCTTCCGGCGTGTGGAGTTTCTCCAGCGCGATGCCGCAGCCCTTGACCACGCACAAAAGCGGTTCATCGGCCACCGACACGCGAATGGATATCCGCTCCTGCACCACGGCGTCGAGATTGCGCAGCAACGCGCCTCCGCCCGTCAGCATGATGCCGCGATCATAGATGTCGGCGGCGAGTTCAGGCGGCATTTGCTCGAACGCCTGGCGCACCGCATCCACGATCTTGCCGACCGGCTCGGCCAGCGCCTCGGCCACCATCGCCTCAGTCACATGAATTTCCTTGGGTACGCCAGAGAGATTATCGCGCCCCTTGATCGCCATGGACATGCCGGAGCCTTCGTCCGGCGCCTTGGCCGTGCCGATTTCTTTTTTGATCCGTTCCGAAGTGGAATCGCCGATCAACAAATTTTCCGTTCGGCGTAAATATTGGATGATCGCCTCGTCCATCTTGTCGCCCGCTTCGCGCAAGGACCGGCTCCACACCACGCCGCCCAGCGACAGCACGGCGATTTCCGTGGTGCCGCCGCCGATATCGACGACCATGCAGCCCGCCGGATCATCGATCTGCAGTCCGGCGCCGACGGCCGCGGCCATCGGCTCCTCGATCAGATGCACGCGCCGTGCGCCGCCCGCCTGCGCGCTTTCCAGAATGGTGCGCCGCTCAACCGGCGTCGCGCCCGAGGGCACGCAGATGACGATTTGCGGGCTGATCAGGGTCGGGCGCGTCACCTTGCGGATGAATTGCTTGATCATCTCCTCGGCGACATCGAAATCGGCGATGACGCCGTCGCGCAGCGGGCGGATGACCTCCATGGTCCGATGGGTCTTGCCAAGCATGGTCTTGGCTTCCTTGCCGACGGCGTACACCGTCTTGCGCCCATTTTCGTTCACATAAGCGACCACGCTCGGCTCATCGAGCACCACGCCCTTGCCCTTGACGTAGATGAGCGTGTTGGCGGTGCCTAAATCGACGGCGAGATCGGGGGCTATCAATCCAAACATGACGCTGAACACACTTCCTATTTCGTCGCCATCGCGCCGCTTCGCCGCTGAATTGATCGATGCGGCCAGCCAACACGTTCATTCCAGCGCGGAACGGCGCGGACCCGCGCCGCCTCACGCACGCGGACGGCCCCGGATTCGAGGCTTTGCCGCGCCGCACGCGCCGATGCAAGGGGCGGGCCGCAGCCCAGGCGCCTGTTAATTGTTTATGGACCGCCCACGCGGCGCGGCGGCGCCAAGGGCGCTTGCGCGCAAGGGGGCGGGCGCGCGAAACTGGAACGGGGTTGTCACCGCTCATGATTACGCGCGCGCCATTTTTCCTGGTCGGTCTTGGGTTCCTCGTCCTGACGCTGGCGACGGCGCCGCCCGCGCCCGCCCAGGACGACCCAGCATTCACCCGCGCCGAACAGGGCGCTGTGCGCGTGGCCGTCATCATCGACACCTGGCAGGGCCGCTTTCTGCACTCGACGGGCTCGGGGTTCGTGGTCGCGCCCAATGTCGTGGCGACCAACGCCCATGTCGTGGCGCCTGCGCTCGACTACAACAATATGAGCGTGGCGATCATCGCGCCCGGCGGCCGGGGGCCGCAAGTCGCGCAGATCATTCGCTATTCGGCCAACACAGACCTCGCCTTGCTGCGCTTCACCGGCGCCAGCCCCGAGGCGCTGGCCATCTCGAACGTCGAGCCCCGCCCCGGGGACGCCATCGTCGCGCTCGGCTATCCCGATGTGGACGATCTCCAGCGACCCGCCATCGAACTTGTCCGCCCCACCGCGCCCAGCCGGTCCAGCGGCGAAATCGCCTCGTTGCGGGACAATGCGCCCACTGGAGAGCCGATCCCCACCATCAATCACGAGGCGGCGATCAGTTCGGGCTCCTCCGGCGGGCCGCTGCTTGACGAGTGCGGCCGCGTGGTCGGCGTCAACACCTGGCACGCGCGCGGCGCCCAGACCTTTCAGGGCCGGGGCGTGGCCACCCGCACCGAGCAATTGCTTGACTTCCTGCGCGCCGCGGGGGTGCGCCCGCAGGTCCTGGCGGAGCGGTGCCTCTCGGCCGTCGAACGGTTGACCGCCGAGCGCGACAGCGCCGTCACCGATCTGGCGGGCCAAAACCGCGAGATCGCCGAAAAACTGGCCGAGGCGCAGCGACTCGCCCAGCTCACCCAGATGATGCTGATCGGCGGGGGCGTGCTCTTCCTGCTGGCGCTCGGCGTTCTGGCGCTGGCGCTCTTCATGCGCCGCGCCCCGGCGGCGACCGCGCCGGCCCAGGCGCCAGGCGCCGCGCCGCGCGCAACGGCGCCATCACCGCCGACGAATTCCGGCGCGCCCTATGTCGATCCCTTTTCTAGCGCGGGCCCGCGCCGGCCGCTGGTGCGCAACTGGCCGCTGACCCTATCAATCGCCGCCGGCGTGCTGGCCGCGGCGCTTGTCATTCCCTTCGCGCTGCAAGTTATGACGACGCGGCCCGGCCTCAATCATACGGGCGCCGCCGCGCAATTCGCCGGCGTGCAGGATTGCACGCGCGCCGATGCGCCAGATGAAGCGCCGGATATGAGCTTCACCATCGACGCCAACGCCTGCGTCAACAATCGCACGCCCTATGCGCCGAACGGCGATGGGCAAACCTACCGGTTCGTCTCCTTGAATGAACAATCCGGCGCGCTGTCGGTGCTGACGCTGACGCCGCGCAATGGCGCGCTGCGCCGCGATCTTTACACGCTTGACGCCGACGCGCTGGCGCAAGCTGCGGAAGCCTCACGCGCGGCGCCGGCGCTGAATCGCTGCGTATTCGGCGAAGCCGCGCGCGGCCAGGCGATGCGCCGCAACGAAGCGCTGATGCGCTTCGCGCGCGGCGAACCGGCCCAGCGCACAGAGTGGCGCTGCCGGCGAAGACCATAAAATCAGGCCGCGCTTTCCTGCGCGTCCGGCCCGCGCGCGCGCAGCATGGTCAACCGATTGAGTGCGGCGACATAGGCCTTCGCGGACGCCACAAGCGTATCGGCGTCGGCCGCGCGGGCCGCGGCGCTGCGCCCGTTTTCACAGAGACGCACGCTGACTTCCGCCTGCGCATCCGTGCCGGCTGTCACCGCATGCACCTGATAGAGTTCAAGCGCCGCCTCGTGCGGGAGCGCGGCCTTGATGGCGTTGAACACGGCGTCCACCGGCCCGTTGCCGCGCGCGGTGCGCCACACTTCTTGCCCATCAATGATGAGATCGATCTCCGCCGTCTGCGGGCCTTCCGTGCCGGCGACGACGCGCAGACGCTTCACCTTGATCGCATCGGCGCCATGCGCCAGCGCATCGTCAACCAGAGCGACGAGATCTTCATCGAAGATAAGCCGCTTGCGATCCGCCAGGTCCTTGAAGCGCGTGAAGGCGTCGGCCAATTCATTGGCCGAGAGTTCATAGCCCAGCTCGGCGAGCTTTGCCTTGAAGGCGTGCTTGCCGGAGAGCTTGCCCATCACCAATTGCGTGGCGCCCTGGCCGACATCCTCGGGCCGCATGATTTCATAGGTCTGCGCATGTTTGAGCATGCCATCTTGATGGATGCCGCTTTCGTGGCTGAACGCGTTCTTGCCGACGATGGCCTTATTGTATTGCACGGGAAAGCCCGTGATCCGGCTCACCATCTGCGAGGCGCGCGTCAATTTTCGCGCATCGATGCGTGTTTCATACGCCAGTGCGTCCGCGCGCACCTTGAGCGCCATGACCACTTCCTCGAGCGCGGCGTTGCCGGCGCGCTCGCCCATGCCGTTGATTGCGCATTCGATCTGGCGTGCGCCGTTCTGCACGGCGGCGATCGAATTGGCGACCGCCAGGCCCAGATCGTTGTGGCAATGGCTTGAAAATATGACGCCATCAGCGCCGGGCACGCTCTCGATCAAATCCTTGAACAGCGCCCCATATTCTTCCGGGAATGAATAGCCCACCGTATCGGGAATGTTGATCGTGGTCGCGCCGGCGCGGATGGCGATTTCGCAGGCGCGCTTCAGGAAGTCACGCTCGGTGCGGGTGGCGTCTTCGGCCGACCATTCGACATCGTCCGTGAAATCACGCGCGCGCCGCACACTCGCCTCGATCGCATTGAGCACATCCTCCGGCGCCATGTTGAGCTTGTGCTTCATGTGAATGGGCGAGGTGGAGATGAACGTATGGATGCGTGCGTGCGCGGCGCCTTTGAGCGCCTCGGCGCAGCGCTCGATATCCTTCAAGCCCGCGCGCGAGAGCCCGCACACGACCGCCGATTTCACCACGCCGGCGACCGCGCACACCGCCTCGAAATCGCCATTAGACGCGGCCGGAAAGCCCGCCTCGAGCACGTCCACGCCCATGGAATCGAGCGCGGCGGCGATCTCCAGCTTATCCGCAAGCGTCATCGAGGCGCCGGGGCTTTGCTCCCCGTCGCGCATGGTGGTGTCAAAGATGCGAATGTGCGCGTGGTCTGTCATGGCGGGCTCCTGCGGCGTTGGGGGCGGTTCGGCTCAATCCCCCAAAGGCGCGCCCGGCCAGAGCCGTCAGCGCGCCCGGGGGCCGCTAAGACCGCGCAGGTTTTCGCGGAATAACGCCAAGACACGAACGTTCATGCCGTGTTATTAGTGTGAAGCCTGATCCGGCGCAAGTTTATTGCGCGTTTGGCCCGTTCTTACGCACCCAGGCGCGGACGATCACCACCGTCACGATCCAGATCGCGATCGCGGCCAACGCCGCCAGCGCCGCCTCGCCCGGGCGGCCCTCGATGGCGTCCAGGATCACATCGCCCCCGAACGCCACGATCGCCGTCTTGGGCAGTACGCCGAGCGCCAAACCAAACAAGAACGGCGCTACGCCGACGCCAGCCGCGCCCATTGTCATATTGACCACGATAAAGGGCGCCGACGGCACGAAGCGGATGATGAAACTGGCCCAAAAGCCGTTCCGGCCCATGAAGCGCGTGAAGCGCCCACCCGTGGCCCCGGCATAGCGCTTCAGGACGCCCGCGCCGCCGAACTTGCCGACATAATAGGTGACGAGCCCCGAGACGATGGTGGCGATCCAGGCATACCAGAAGCCGGTCTCCGGCCCGAACGCGACCACGCAGGCCGCGATCAGCACGAATTGCGGCGCGCCGATGAACGCCGCGATGGTGAAGATGAGGATGGCCGCCGGCAGGCCCCAATGCGCGCGCTCGGCGCCGCCCAGCCAGGCGCGCACGAAGCGCTCCACCTCCTCGCCGAAGAAGAGCCGCCCGACGACCAACATGGCGGCGACCACCACAAACATGGCGAGCGTCACAAAGAGCACCCGCCAGGCGCGCGCATCCATGTTGTTGACGAAATCGGCCAAGGCCGCCCATCCGCGCGGCCTCGGCGTGTGCGCCGGCTCGGTCATTGTGTCTCCCGCGCCCCGTTCCTAGCCCCAGACGCGGACGATGGGGAGGCCCGGAACGCCATCAGGGCATATTGGCCCCGCGCTTCGTCAGGCTCCGCGCGACGTGGACGAATTGCCTGCCTGGCCACAAATCTCCACGTCGCGCTGAGCTTGTCGAAGCGCGGAGGGGGCGTGCGAAAAAGGCGTAGCTTAAGCCGCCTGCGCTGGCGCGGCCGCGCGCGGCCGTTCGACATGCTTGTGAGGTTTGCCCGGCTCGGGGATTTCAACGTCATTCATCGGCGGCTTGAGGGCGTGGATGAGGTCCTCCTCGATGCGGCGGCGCTCGAATTCATCGAGGATCGGGCCGTGGAAGTGCCGCTCCGTCGCGCCATAATACCAATAGGCGCGGCCCCATTTCTCGTGCCCCAACAGGCGCTGGCGCGTGTTGACCGCCTTGCCGACATAGAGCGGCTCAAGGAAAAACACGAAGCGGCGGCGCACGAACATGTAAATGCCGCCCTCTTCATTGCGCGGCAGGCCCTTCTTGGTCAGCGTGATCTTGAAGCGATAGGTGCGCCCGCTTTCGCCCTTCCAGGATTGCCAGCCGAATAGAAACATGGGTTCGCTCCTGATCTGGAAGCTGGGCCGCACGCGACATAGGGCCGGCCGTTGACCGCCTTGAGCGGAGTCGCGAACCAAGCCAAGCAGGCCCGTCATGCCAGACGCCCAGTCCACGCCCGCCCTCGCGCCTGTATCCATGGCCGGCTGGCGCGCGGATCGGGCCGCGTTCGCGCAAGCGCTCGGCGAAAGTTTTACGCGCTTCGGTTTCGCCGTCGTCTCCGACCACGGGCTCGATCCGGCGTGCATCGCCCGCGCATTGGCGGCGACGAAGGCCTTCTTCGCGCTGCCGGACGCCGCCAAGCGCGCCTATCACATCACCGGCGGCGCGGGGCAGCGCGGCTATGTGCCGTTCGGGACCGAGGCGGCGAAAGGCGCGGCGGCCGTCGACTTGAAAGAGTTTTGGCACGTGGGGCGTGAGCTCGCCCCCGATCATCCCGCCCGCGCGGCGATGCCGGACAATCTCTGGCCCGCGGAGATCGCCGATTTCCGTTCCGCCGTGCTTGGATTATTTGAGACGTTCGACGTACTGGGCGGCGAGCTTCTTCAAGCCATCGCCCTTTATCTTGGCTTGGCGCCAGGCTTTTTCGCGGATGCGGTGCGCGACGGCAATTCCGTTCTGCGGCTGTTGCATTATCCCCCAACGCCGCAGGGCGCTGCGGGCGTGCGGGCCGAAGCGCATGAAGATATCAACGTCATCACGCTGCTCTTGGGCGCGGAGGAAGCGGGCCTGCAATTGCTGACCCGCGATGGGCGCTGGCTTGATGTGGCGCCCCCAGAGGGCGCGCTGGTGATCAATATCGGGGATATGCTGCAGCGCCTGACCAATCATGTGCTGCCTTCAACGACGCATCGCGTTGTCAACCCGGCGCCGGCGCGCGCGCATCTCTCTCGGTATTCGATCCCGTTCTTTCTGCACTTCGCGCCGGATTATCTCATCGAGACGCTGCCTTCGTGCGTAACGCGCGACAATCCCAACCGCTATCCCGCGCCGATCACGGCGCAGGATTATTTGATGGAGCGGTTGCGGGAGATAAGGTTGGTGTGAGGGAGGGGTTGGCTTGGCCCAATGCAGACAATTGCCAACGGCGGCTACTTCACCGATGAGACAGACATAACTCCATGAATACTATGTGAGGCATGCGACGCGCACCTGGAGGAGAGGCGCTCCTGAGCTGCGCGCACAGAAAAAAGACTAGCCCGCTTCAGGCTGGTCCTCGAACGCGGCCAGTTCCTGATACCACTTTTGCAGGTCCAGCAGGGCTAATCCCTGCGGCGCAGGATTCTCGTCGATGAACTTGGCTTCCAGGATTTGCTGGCATGCCGCCTCGATCGTCCTGCGCGGATGTTTGCCGAGCCACGATTCATCGAAGCTCCGCGCGATGTCGTAATGGTGCGTGTGTATGAACGGCTCCCAGCTTTTCGTCAGTTCATCTTCCTCCTTTATGTCCACGATTTCCGTTTGTTCGAGTTCGCGCTGCTCAACATCGCCCCATGCCCCTTTCATGAGGGCGATGGCGGCCGCGTCGGAGGTCGGTGCACCGTAGCCAAAGAAGGTCAGCACAAACGCATCCCGCAGATACGCCTTGAGACCTGACCACTCGGCGCTGATGAACGGATCAGAAGTGTAGTTTTTATCGGCGATCGGATAGAGGAGGCGGCTTCGCGTGAGCGGCTCGTGGCAGACGGAGCACTGGCCAAGGCGCGAACCTTTCTTTCGGTGCTCCATGCAATACCCTATCGCCACACTGCCGTGGAGATAGACGACATGCGGCAGGCGGGCGACCTGTCGGTTGCGGTAGCACGCCTGATAAAGAAACGGGTCCCAGTTGAACGTCGCGATAAGATCCTTTTCCCGCAGCGAGAGCACGAGCTTGTCATAGATGGTCGCGTGATCCGGCAGCTGCAGGGCGGAGAAATACCCCTCGATCTGCGCCTCGATCTCGCGCAGGACCTTCGCATCGGCGCCAAGCTGATACAGCTCTGAGTAGATGTCCTCGAAATTGGCGCCCGGCGGCGCGGATATTCCATACCGGCGGAGAATTGGGCTGAGTCCTACAACCTCGATCAGATTGTTCATGAGCGGCAGCTTGGCTCCGTTGCGGTCGCCTTCTGGGAAAGAGGCAAGGGTAGCGCCGGCACCGAGAATGACGACATGCGGGCGCTGGGCTGTTGTATCCCGCACTTCCTCTTCGCTGCTGTATTCGTACCTGTCGCTCACAGCGCGCGCACCCTGCTATGTCGAGCCTCGCAGTTACTCTACCACGACAACGCTCCGCAGAAGGGCTGATTGCGTAGAAGCGCGACAACGTCGGTTAATGCGACCGCGAAGTGCTTGGAAACCAACCCGACATTTGTCCGTCTTCGGCGAATAACCGTAACTCGCTAAATCCCAAACGCAACGCCCGTCATCCGCTCACTCAGCGCCCAGAGCCGATCGGCCGTATCCGGATCAATCGCCCAGGGGCGTACGCCATTCCAGGTTTGCGCGTCGGCCGGCACGGCTTCGGCCACGTCGCAATCCTCGCAATAGACCCCGCCGATGCCGGCGAGTTGCGGGCTCGTGGCGCACCACACGCTGGTGGCGGCGCCTTGGGCCGGCGTTTTGAAGCGCTCATTGACGCGGCCTTCTTCATCGATCCAGCCGAAGGCGCGCTTTTCCTCTTCCGGCATGAAACGCTGCAGGTCCGTCATGATGCCGCCGGGATGGACGGCGAAGGCGCGCACGCCATGCGCTTGCCCGCGCTGATCGAGGCCGACGGCGAACAGCGCATTGGCGCTCTTGGCGCGGCCATAGGATTCCCATTTGTCATAAGCGCCCGTCTCGAAGCTGGGATCGTCCAGATTCACGGGGGACCGGCGATGCCCGATGGAGGAGAGCGACACAACACGCGCGCCGTTCGCGGCCTTGAGCGCGGGCCAGAGTCGCGCCGTCAGATGAAAATGGCCGAGATGATTGGTGGCGAATTGCGCCTCATAGCCACGCGCATCGCGCATCAGGGGCGAGGCCATGATGGCGGCGTTATTGATCAGAATGTGCAGCGGGCGTTTCCTCGCGAGGAAACTTTCGGCGAACGCATCGATGCTGGTGGGATCGGCGAGATCGAGCGCGGCCTGCTCCACATTGGCGATGCCGGCGAGCGCGGCCTTGGCCTTTTCCGGCGTGCGCGCCGGCACGATCACCGTCGCGCCCGCTTCAGCCAAGGCGCGCGTGGTCTCAAGCCCTAGGCCCGAATAGCCGCCGGTGACGATGGCGACCTTTCCTGTGAGATCGAGCCCAGCCAGCACATCCGCCGCGCTGGTACGCAAGCCAAAGCCGGAACCGAGTGGTGTTTGCGCGCTCATCATTCGAATAAACCTCGCCAGCACGTCACCCTTCGACAAGCTCAGGGTGACGGCGTCTTTTACCTTCCGCCCCTTCGATACGCTCAGGGCGACGTGGCGTTAGACGACGACGCGCCGTTTTAGTCTAGGGGACGCTATACACAACCACGTCTCCCTGAGCTTGTCGAAGGGAGAGGCGTCACAAGCGCCAACCGGACATAAGACGTAAGTCGAGATCAGCCCAGGATGAGCCGCAAGAATTCCGCGTCAGAAAAACGTGGAGCGCCGTCACGCCCCATCAGCACGCGCAGATCGAGCCGCGCCTGGCGCGCGATCACCAGGCCGCGCTGGGGAAGAAGATAAAGCCGCTGATCGCCCGCGCCGGCCGCCATGCGCACATCGCCGAGCCGCGCGAAGCCCTCATTGTCCACCACAACGCCGGCGCCGGGGCGCGGCGGGATGAGGCCGGGGCGCAAGAGCCACCAGCTCATGCCATAGCCGGGATTGGCGGGGCTGACGGCGAAATTCGCGGCGAGCGCGGCGCCATCGAGCACGCCCTGCCCGCCTGTCTCGACAAACCGTCCGAACGCGGCCCATTCACGCGCCGTCAATGCCGCGCCAGATGGCAAGTGCGGCATGTTATCGGCGCCGCGCCGCCAGCGTTGAGGGCGGATATCGAGCGCATCGAACACACGCCGTTGCAGATATGCGAGCGGATCGGCGTCCCGCGTCAGCTTGCGCCGCATGATCTCACCGAAAATCTGGAACGGATTGGGCCCATAAGCGAACGCGGCGCCCGGCTCGCCCGCTGCGTCCGCCGCGACCGCATCCGCGTAGGTGGGTAGGCGCAGCAAACGCCCGGCATCAATCCCGCTGCACAAGGAGAGCAATTGGCGGATCGTAATGCGGCGCTTGCGCGGATCGGCGCGCCATTCCGGCAATGTATCCGCCGCGCGGTCATCGAGCGTGAGCAACCCATCGCGCACCGCCGCCGCGGCGATAATTCCGCAGAAGCTTTTCGTGCCGCTGGCCAGCTCCCAGGCCGCGCCGGGCGCGCCTTCATTGGGGTAATCCTCGAAGAGGATGCGGCCGGCGTGCATGATCAGCAGCGAAACGCCGCGCCGTTCGGCCGAATAGCGGGCGGCGGCGCCATAGTCGCGCGTCTGCGCGAAGGCTGCGGGCGCGTAGGCGAGCGCAGCCGCGCCGGCCAAGAAAATGCGTCGGTTCATGTAGGCCTCCGGAGCCTTGAACGCAGGTTTCCGCGCTTTCCGTCGCTACGACGGATTACACGGCGCTTCCTGTGTCGCCCCGCGATGGAGTCTTGAAGTTTCACTGACGACGAGACGAGTTGCGGTTACCTCCAGGTAACTGCAACTCGTCGCATTCCCTCGCGTCCACGCATCCAATCACAACCAGCGCGCATCCGTGACTCTGGAGGACCCAATACATGATACGAACTTTTGTTGTCGCCGCGCTGGCTTGGCTTAATTTTGGCGCAAGCGACCCCCTGAGCGATCAGACTATTCACATCACTATGCAAACGGCGCACTACGGCCCCGTTGAGGCGATCGTCGAATTCGATCAACGTCGCGGAGTATTGGAAGGCCGTTCATCGAGCGGCGCGGCAGCGCAGGTGCGGGCAATGATTATCGATCCGCGCGCGGCGAGCTGGCGCGGGGACACGCTTTTGCGGTTTCGTGTTCGACGCACGCAAGGCGGTGCGTATGCTGGCGACGTCTCCACGCCGATGGGCGCGAGCGCCGTTGCGTTTCGTTGGTCCGACGATCGCCTCACCGGGCGCATAGACAGCGGCCCGCTCGCCGGCGAATTGTCCGGCGAACGCCATGCGGGAGGAGACGCCCCATTGCGCAATTACGGCGCCGTGGTCTCCGGTATGGACGAGGTACTTCCGGCGATGTTGTTCAATCCCAATCTGCTCGAATCGCCTGCGTTCCGTTCCTATCGTCAAGGATTGGCGCAAGTCGCCGCGCGCGCCCGTGACGATGTGGACTTGCTTTTCGCGGCCGAGCTTGGCTGGACCGATCGCACATTCTCGCATTTCGGCCTCGCCCGGCAAACAAGCGCCGAGATCGCCGCCAGCGTGGATGCGGACGCACGTCCTTCCGCCGAACTTCGATTTGACGGCGACATCGCAATCCTTCGCGTCAATACATTCCTTGGTCAGAATGCGATTGAACTCATCAATGAATCAATCGCGATGGTTCGAACACGCGGCGCGCCGAGCCTTATTGTCGATCTGCGGGGAACGCCAGGCGGCTCGCTCGCGGCCAAGGCGCTCATCGAAGGGCTCATTTCAGGTCCCATGGATTTGGGTTGGTTCTCGGCTAATGCGTGGTGGCGCACGCACGACGTGGCGCCGACGCGAAACGATGCGTTCGCCACGGCGCCTTCGGATTTCAGCGATCCCCAAGCGGCGTTTGAAACGCTCATCCAATCCGGCCTGTTGCGGGTGGAGGCGCGGCCGGGGGCGGACGTTTATTCCGGTCGAGTCTTCGTTCTCATCGACCATGAAACGGCAAGCGTCGCTGAGCTTGCGGCGGCCGCGCTCGGCGGATCGGAGCGGGCGACGCTTGTCGGCGAACGCACCGCCGGGGAACTTCTCAACGCCGATACCTTGCCGTTGCCCGAGGGCTTCTCGCTTTTGACGCCGCTGGCGGACTACAGTGACGCCCGCGTTGGCCGCATTGAAGGGGTCGGTGTCGCGCCTCATATCGAGGTCGCATCATCGCAAGCGCTCCAGCGCGCGCTTGAGTTGGCGCGGCGCGGCGCACGCTGACACAAAGCGGCGCAACTTGGTCGCGCGCGGATCGGCGGCGCGCGCTCAGCCGTTTGGTCGCGCATGGTCCATTGGTGAAGCGGCGGCCGCCAACGTCACCGCGCCGCTCACCGCCACGGGCTGTCCGCCTCGTCCGGTTTCAACGGGTCGTGGCCCCAATTCATCAACGCATAGCGCCAGCGCGAGGTCTCGCGATTCTTGAGCGGGCCTTGCGTGCGCATGCGGCGAATGAAGCTCACGACGCGGCGCATATGCTTGATGTCGTCAGCGTTGGGCGCACGCTTAATGCGCAGCAGCTGCAGCGTACGCTGGCCGGCTTTGACGCCAACAGACACGCCATCGCCGGAATCCTGGCCCACGGATTTTGATTGCGGCGTTTCGAGCCACGTTTCAAGCTCGCGCGGGCTCATGTTCACCAGCCGCGCGAACGCGGCGCGGATGTCCTCGTCAGAAGTCTTTTTCATGGAAGGGCCGGCTTCACCCGCCCCGCCGCCTCTTTCGCCCGCGCACGCGCTTCTTCGATGGTCGCGCCGCGCGCGAGGGCCACGCCCATGCGGCGCTTCTTGAAGCTTTCCGGCTTGCCGAACAGGCGAAGCTCCGTATCCGGAATGGCGAGCGCCTCGGCGACGTCTTCAAACACAATGCCCTTGGCATCGATCCCGCCATAGATCACAGCGCTCGCGCCCGGCGTTGAGAGGCGCGTATCGACGGGAAGACCCAAGATTGCGCGCGCATGCAGCGCGAATTCGCTTTGATGTTGGGAGACGAGCGTGACGAGGCCCGTGTCATGCGGGCGTGGCGAAACTTCGGAAAACCACACCTCATCGCCCTTAACGAAGAGTTCGACGCCGAAAATGCCGACGCCGCCGAGCGCGCCCGTCACCTTCTCGGCGATCTCGTGCGCGCGCCGAAGCGCTGTTTCACTCATGGGCTGCGGCTGCCAGCTTTCGACATAATCGCCCTCCACCTGCACATGGCCGATGGGCGCACAGAAATGTGTTTCGTTGCCCGCCCGCACGGTAAGCAGCGTGATCTCGAACGCGAACTCCACCTGCCCTTCGACGATGACGCGCGCTTCGCGCACACGCCCGGCGTGGAGCGCCTTCTCCCAGGCTGGCGCGATGTCGGCTGCGCTTTTGAGGCGACTCTGACCTTTACCAGACGATGACATGACCGGCTTGACGAAACACGGGCACCCGATGCGCGTGACGGCGCTGTCCAGCTCCGCCAGCGATGATGCGAATTCGTAGGGCGATGTGGGGAGGTTGAGCTCCTCCGCGGCAAGGCGGCGGATGCGTTCCCGGTTCATCGTGATGTGCGCGGCGCGGGCGGTGGGGATGACGCGCGCCAGGCCCGCTTCCTCGATGCGCACGAGTTCGTCCGTGGCGATGGCCTCGATCTCCGGCACGATGAGATGGGGCCGCTCTTCTTCCACCAGCGCGCGCAGCGCCTGTGCGTCCGTCATGTCGATGACATGGGCGCGGTGCGCGACCTGCTGGGCCGGGGCGTTGGCGTAGCGATCCACCGCAATGGTTTCGACGCCGAGACGCTGCAGTTCGATCACCACTTCCTTGCCCAGCTCGCCGGCGCCGAGGAGCATGACTTTAAGCGCGGATGGGGAGAGGGGTGTGCCGAGATGCATGTCTCGTCTCAATTCTTCTCCTGATCCACCAGCTTGTTCTTGGCGATCCAGGGCATCATGGCGCGCAGCTTGCCGCCGACCTCCTCGATTGGATGCTCGCCCGCGCGGCGGCGCGCGGCTTTGAACGAAGGCTGGCCGACCTTGTTCTCCAGCATCCAATCGCGCGCGAAGCGGCCGGACTGAATATCCTCCAGCACGCGCTTCATTTCGGCCTTCGTCTCGGCCGTGACGATGCGTGGGCCGGTGACGTATTCGCCGTATTCCGCCGTGTTGGAGATCGAATAATTCATATTGGCGATACCGCCTTCGTAGATGAGATCGACGATCAGCTTCACTTCGTGCAGGCATTCGAAATAGGCCATCTCGGGCGGATAACCCGCCTCCGTCAGCGTCTCGAAGCCCGCGCGGATGAGCTCGACAAGGCCGCCGCACAGCACCGCTTGCTCTCCGAACAAATCGGTTTCGCATTCATCGCGGAACGTGGTTTCGATGACGCCCGCGCGGCCGCCGCCAAGGCCTGACGCATAAGCGAGCGCAAGCTCAAGCGCATTGCCGCTGGCGTTCTGGTGCACAGCCACAAGGCACGGCACGCCGCCCCCCTTCAGATATTCGCTGCGCACGGTGTGGCCCGGCCCTTTCGGCGCGATCATCGCGACATCGACATCCGCCGGCGCCTCGATGAGCTTGAAGTGCACGTTGAAGCCGTGACCGAACAAAAGCGTTTTGCCCGCCTTCAGCGCGGGCGCGATCTCGTTCGCGTAAATCTCGGCCTGCACTTCGTCCGGCGCGAGGATCATGATCACGTCGGCCTTCTCGGCGGCATCCTTCACACTGGTCACGACGAGTTTTTCAGCCTTGGCTTTTTTCGCGGAGGCCGAGCCGGATTTGAGCGCCACGAGCACGTTGGCGGCGCCGCTGTCACGCAGATTGAGCGCGTGCGCGTGGCCCTGGCTGCCATAACCGACGATGGCGACCGTCTTGCCCTGGAGAAGCGCCAGGTCCGCGTCGCGATCGTAATAAACGCGCATGATTTCTCTCCACACTGGCGCGCAATTTGCCGCGCGCCGCAAACAATTCAACGCAGCGAGGGCTATCGAGCATGTTTCGCCTAGGCGTCAAGCCGCTGGATCGCCGCGCCCGGTCGGCGTACATCACGCCATGAGCAACGCTTCCAATATCGTCCGCTACTGGCGGGACGCGGGCCCCGCCAAATGGTTCGCCAAGAATGACGCCTTCGACGCGGACCTCCGCGCGCGCTTCGAGGCCGCGCACATGGCGGCCGCGCGCGGCGAGCTGGCCGCGTGGGAGGACGACGCCGAGGGCGCGCTGGCGCTGCTGCTGCTTACGGATCAATTCCCGCGCAACATGTATCGGGGAACCGCCCACGCCTTCGCCACGGACCCCCTGGCCCGCGCGATCGCTTCGCGCGCGATCGCGCGCGGTTTTGACCGGGCCGTGGAGGAAAGTGTGCGTGTGTTCTTCTATCTTCCGTTCGAGCACAGCGAGGACGGGCGCGATCAGGCGCGCTGCCGCGCGCTTATGGAGACGCTTTCCGATCGGGACTGGCTGAAATGGGCCGATGTCCATGCCGACATCATCGCCCGCTTCGGCCGCTTTCCCCATCGCAACGCGGCGCTGGCGCGCGCGAGCACGGCGGAGGAGATTGCGTTTCTATCCGATGGCGGATTTTCGGGCTGATCAGGGGTCTGCTTAGGGATCTTCGTTGCCGATATCGGCCACGAAGCGCCATTCGCCCTCGTAATTGCGCCGCCAAATGGTGACATAGCGCGAATTCGTGCGCGCGCCGTTCACGATCGCGACGCCGCGCCCCCAGGTCCAGCCCATGTCGCCGCGCTCGGAGACTTGCGCATAGTCCGGCGCCCATTCGAGCGTGGCGCCTGCTGGCCAGCCGCTCCAGAACGCCGCGACAGCTTCGCGCCCGCGCGCGGGATCGCGCCCCGGCGCGAACTGATGGGCGTCCTCCGCCGCGAAATGCGCGAACGCGGCCGGCACACCTTGCGCCTGCGCCATCGCGGCGAAGGCGCGATCGACCGCCAGCAATTCCTCACGCGCGGCGACCTGCAATTCCTCCTCGGTGCGCGACCCCGCGAGGTCGGAGAGCGCGCGCGCCAACGCGCCGATCTGATCATTCCCTACGCAGGCGCGCGTGAACGCCACTTGCCGGCCTTCGCGCGCGATCTCCACATAGGCTTGCTCGCCCGCGCGGCATGTCTCGCCGACATCGCCAACACCGCCGGAGCTGAGCGCCGTGCGCGCCAGGCGCTCGATCTGCGCGCGCTGCGCGGGCGTCACCGTGCGCGTGACCGGCGTATCGCCGCCCCATAGCCACCAGCCGGCGGTGGGATGGCCGGTGAAGCGCCGCAGCGCGAGGCTTGTTGAGTCCGCGCGCCCATCCAGCCGGATGACGCGCGCCACGCCGCCTTGGACCGGCGCGATGGTCACGCGTACCGCAAAGTCGATCCCATCGCCCAGCAGGCGCGCGCGCCCGCCCGTGGTGGCCACGATATCGCTGGCGATCAGCGTTTGCGCCCAGGGCGGCGCGCGCCCCGCCGTGCCTTGCGCCAGCGCCGCGCCGGCGAGCGCCGCGAGCGCGACCGCGAGACTTGTAAAACCGCGCATGCTCATCCTCGTTCCGATCAATTCTTCTCCGCCCCGCGATGGATCGAGAGCACGCCCGTGCGGCTCACTTCGACAAGGCCCAACGGCTTCATCAGGTCGATGAAAGCGTCGATTTTCTGGCTGGCGCCGGTCAATTCGAAGATGAAGCTCTCCAGCGTCGTATCGATCACCCTGGCGCGGAAGATTTCCGCCAGGCGCAGCGCCTCGATCCGTTCCTGCCCCATGGAGCGCACCTTGATCAGCGCCAGCTCACGCTCAACGCCGGCGGGATCGAGCGTCACGTCGATCACCTGGCGCACGGAGACGATGCGCTCGAGCTGCGCCTTGATCTGATCGATGATCCCCGGCTGGCCGCTCGTCACTATGGTGATGCGCGAAGCGTGCGCGGCGCGATCGGTCTCAGCCACGGTCAAGCTCTCGATGTTGTAGCCGCGCGCGGAAAAAAGCCCCACGACGCGCGCCAGCACGCCTGGCTCATTATCCACCAGCACCGCGAGCGTGCGGGTATTCTCGGATTCATCCGCCCTCGGACTATCGTAGAAATCTTGGCTCATCTAGGAGTGACCTTTGATCGCCGCCCGTGCATAGGTTCACATGCGCGCCGACGCAAGGCGCGCCTTCACCCCGCGCGGCGCATGCGCCGCTCCATCTCCTCGATCCAATCGGCGCCGCGTTCGGTGATCGGCAGATCGGGATAGCGCATGCGCATATTGGTCGCCAGATCGGCGGCGATGCGGAAGCCTTGCGCATGCGTGCGGCGCGCGCCGCGCATAAGGCGCTTCAACATGCGCCCACGCCGACGCGGATCGACGGCGAATTGCACCTCGCTGACAAGCAGGCGCCGGCAATCCTGAATGAATTTCATCGGCTGTTCGTTCGAGGGATTGGTCGGGGTCAATTGCTCGACCTGATAAAGCGCGAACAGCACCGCATCGAGCACCGGCGGCCGATAACCCTGGAACGCGCCCGGCTTATCCAGCCCCTGGGCTTCCGGCGCGAGGTTTGGGAAAAACATCCGCCCGCGATCGGCGAGCGAGGACAAGCGCCAAGAGAGCTTCGAGATCGGCTCGGTGAGCAGCGCGCGGTTCGCGGCGGCGGCGTGCGCGCGCGCCAACCACACCCCTTCGGACAACGCGTCGATGGCTTCGTGCGCCCAGGCGAGCACATCCTTGTCCATCTCGGCCTTCATGGTCTCGGCCTGCAATTCGGTCTGGCGCGAGACCACCGCCCAATTGAACAGCAGCGAGATGAGCGCGACCGCCGCGGAAGCGACCGCCACCCATTCGTTGACGCCCCAGGCGGCGATCACGGATTCAATGTTGTACATGGCGCGTCCCGCTCGCTTCGTCCCGGCCGCAACCTAGCCGGGCGGGCGCGCCAGCGCAAAACCGGCTCGCCTCAGTGGGGCGCGCGGCCCGCTCGACTGCTTTCAGACCGAGTGGACGCCGGCCGGCCGCCCGGAACGCAGTCTCATCATATGATCAGAGCGCCGCCATGCTGGCGAGGGCCCGCGCTTCCTCGCGGACCATGTCGTGAAGCGCGCGGGCGATCTCACCCAGATCACGCTGCAACGCATCGAGGCTTGGCGCGTCGCTCTCGCCCGGGGACGGCTCAAGCGAAAACGTCGTCTCCGGATTGTCATGATCGGAATAGGTGACGGCGATGCGCCAATCCATACTCAGCCGCCCGCCATGGCGCAGCCGCGTGAGCCCGTTCGCCAGCAGCCGGACATGGACGAGCGAGTCGCAATAGAACCAAACGCGCGGCATTTTCTGTATCGCGCCATCTGGGCCAAGGTGGCCTTCGCAAGACCAGCAGGGATGGAACACGCCGGACCGCGTCATCTCGTAAACCAGCGGCGTCACGGCAGGCTCAATTGGATAGACGAGCGGTTCGATGGAGAGCGCGCGCGGCGCATCGAGGCAATAGGGCGAGCACGCGCATTGGCAGCCCGTCCCACCGCAACGATCGCAGCGCTTGGCGCAGGCCGCGCCGCAGACGCGCCCGCTTACGCCCTTGAGCGCGGCGGCGGCGGCGATGTCGGACTTGAGTTCGCGGCTGTGCGCGGACGCGCGCGCGCGACGTTGGATACGCATGAACACCCACCATTATTTTGCGGGATTTATCGCGCATCCGGATGAAGGTCGCGTTAAGCCAAGGGCAAGCTACACCAACATCTTGCCGTCTTCGTCGATCTCGTCGCCGCGAAAGGTTTCAGCAAGGATCATCTCATTGTGCGCCTTGCCGGACGGGATCATGGGCAGGCAATTTTCCGTCTTGGCGACGCGGCAATCGAACAGGACCGGCCGCGGCGCCGCGAGCATCTCAGCGATCTTGCCATCGAGTTCAGCGGGCGTTTCCGCGCGCAGGCCCACGGCGCCATAGGCTTCCGCGAGCTTGACGAAATCGGGCAGCGCTTCTGAGTAGGAGTGCGCATAACGCTCCCCGTGCAGCAATTGCTGCCATTGGCGCACCATGCCCATCCATTCATTGTTGAGAATGAACACCTTGATCGGCAGATCGTGCTGCACGGCCGTGCTCATTTCCTGCATCGTCATCTGCACGCTGGCTTCGCCCGCGATGTCGATGACGAGCGACTCTGGGTGCGCCGTCTGCACGCCGAGCGCGGCGGGCAGGCCATAGCCCATCGTGCCGAGGCCGCCCGACGTCATCCAGCGGTTCGGCTGCTCGAAGTGGAAGAATTGCGCCGCCCACATCTGATGCTGGCCGACTTCGGTGGTGATGTAGACGTCTTTGTCCTTCACCGCGTGATAAAGCCGCTCAATGGCGAATTGCGGCTTGATGATCTTGTCGTCCGGGCGATAGGCGAAACAATCGCGAGCGCGCCACGCTTCGATCTTGGCCCACCAACGCGCCAGGGCGGCTTCATCCGCGCGCGCATTGCGCCGCCGCCAGCCCGCGAGCAAGGCCTCAAGCGCCGCGCCCGCATCGGCGATGATCGACAAATCCACCCGCACGTTCTTGTTGATCGAGGATGGATCGACATCGATGTGAATCTTCCTCGCATTGGGCGCGAAGGCGTCGATCCGGCCGGTGACGCGATCGTCGAACCGCGCGCCGACGCAGATCATCACATCGCAATCATGCATGGCGTGATTGGCCTGCCAGGAGCCATGCATGCCAAGCATGCCGAGCCAATGGGGATCGGACGCCGGAAAGGCGCCGAGGCCCATCAGCGTCGATGTGATTGGAAAATTCGTCTCCCGCACCAGCGCCGTTAGCGCCGCGCTTGCGTGCGGCCCGGCATTGATGACGCCGCCGCCGGTGTAAAAAACCGGTTGTTTGGCGCGCATCATGAGATCGAGCGCGGCCTCGATCCCATCGGGGCGCAGTTTGCGCGGGCGCACGCGCGCGGCCACATCGCTCGGCGCGACATAGCGGCCCGTTGCGAATTGCACGTCCTTGGGAATGTCGACGACGACGGGGCCCGGCCGGCCGCCGCGCGCAACTTCGAACGCTTCGTGGATGACGCGCGCGAGATCATCGACATGCTTCACCAGCCAATTGTGCTTGGTGCACGCGCGCGTGATGCCGATCGTATCGCACTCCTGGAACGCGTCCGAGCCGATGAGATGGGTCGGCACCTGACCCGTGAAGACGACGATCGGAATTGAATCGAGCAACGCATCGGCCAGCGGCGTCACGATATTGGTCGCGCCCGGCCCGCTGGTGACGAGGGCCACGCCGACCTTGCCGGTCGACCGCGCATAGCCCTCCGCCGCGTGCCCCGCGCCTTGTTCATGGCGAACCAGGACGTGGCGCAGGCGCGGCTCGGCGAAGAGCGCGTCATAGATCGGCAGCACGGCCCCGCCCGGATAGCCGAAGAGGTCCGTGACGCCTTGATCGACGAGCGCGCGTACGACGATTTCGGCGCCGGTCAAGGTGAGGGTGCGGGGGGCTGAACCGTCCATGGGATCCGTCTTGAGCATCGCGCGGGGAGGTAAAGAAAAAGGGCCCCATGGGGCCCTTGGACGCGCGCACCGGTCACCGCTCGCGCGGCGGCGCGCGCTAGGTTACGAGGGTCTCTTTGATCGCGGGGAGCGTCATTGTCCGTCCGAGGTTCGCATTTACAATGTTAGATTAATATTCCTTTTCGGCCGGGTCAATTGCCAAGTATGAGCAATTTTCTACCCATCATTAGGACTCAATGACAGTATTTGCGCGAGCCTGGCGTCCAGGCTGGGCGCTTCAATCCTCGGCCAGCCCGGCATCTGGTGAGCCATCCAGGTGAATTGCCGCTTGGCGTAGCGCCGCGTGTCCCGTGCGGCGATCCCGGCCGCCGCGCCCAGATCGATCGCCCCCCGAATGTGCGCGATGAGCGCGGGGACGCCATGGGCCTTCATTGCCGGCAGGGCCGGATCGAGCCCCCGCGCCGCGAGCGCGCGCACCTCCTCCAGCGCCCCGGCCGCCAGCATGGCGGCGAAGCGCGCCTCGATCGCCCGGTGCAAAGCCGCGCGATCGGGGACGAGCAGTGACCCCGCCCAATCATTAAGCGCGGGCGTTTGCGCGAAGGACGCCAGCGGCGCGCCCGTCGCCTCCAGCACCATCAGCGCACGGAGAATGCGCGGCGCATCGTTGGGGTTCAGCCTTGCCCCGCCCGCCGGATCGCGCCGCATCAATTCCGCATGCAGCGCCGGGGCGCCCTCCTGTTCAAGCCGCGCCGTCCAGGCCGCGCTCTGCTCCGCGGACGTGGCGGGCGCGGTTCTGAGCCCCTCGGTCAACGCCTTGAAATAAAGCCCCGTGCCGCCGACAACGATCGGCGTAGCGCCACGCGCGCGGATCGCCTCGATCACCGCGCAGGCGTCCGCCAGCCAGCGGCCAACCGAAAAGCGCTCGCCCGCATCGATATGGCCATAGAGATGGTGCGGCGCGCGGCTTTCCTCCTCGGGCGTCGGGCGCGCGGTCAACACGCGCAGATCGCGATAGACCTGCATGGAATCGGCGTTGACGATCTCGCCGCCGATCCGTTCGGCAAGCGTCAGCGCCAGGGCGGACTTGCCGCTCGCTGTCGGCCCCATGATAAGCAACGCCTTGGTCATCGGAGCTTCAATGCCGCACGCGCTCGTTTTTGTCGCCGCCGACAGGGCGGCCTATTTCGAGGCGATGCGCATGCTTGGCCGCGTGGCGTTGGCGCGCAAGCTCGGGCCGCCGGACGTGCTCGCCGGCTGGACCGCCGCCGAGTGGACCTATGACGAGGCCGATTCCGAATTGCGCGCCGAGGCTGGCGAAGCTGTAGCGGGCCTTGCCGTTGACTGGGCGCTTGTTCCCACCGCGGACCGGCGCAAGAGGCTTCTCGTCGCGGACATGGATTCAACCATCATCGGCTGCGAATGCCTCGATGAATTGGCTGATTATGCGGGGCGCAAAGCGGAGATCGCCGCGATCACCGAACGCGCCATGCGCGGCGAGCTTGAATTCGAGGCGGCGCTGGGCGCGCGCGTAGCGATGCTGAAGGGCCTCGATCTCAGCGCGCTGCAATCGTGTTTCGATGAACGGGTGAGCCTCAATCCCGGCGCGCGGACGCTGGTGCGCACCATGCGTGCGTATGGCGCGCGGACGCTTTTGGTGTCTGGCGGCTTCGATTTTTTTACATCGCGCGTGGCGGCGCTGGCTGGCTTTGACGAGCACCGCGCCAACACCCTCATCGATGATGGCGCGCGGCTCACGGGCGGTGTGCGCGAACCGATCCTGGGCCGCGCCGCGAAATTGCACGCGCTGGAAGCGCAGATTCGCGCGCTGGCGTTGAGCCGCGCTGACGCGCTCGCCATCGGCGACGGCGCCAATGATCTCGACATGATCGAAGCGGCGGGCCTGGGCCTCGCCTATCGCGCCAAGCCGATCGTCGCGGCGGCGGCAGACGCGCGCATCGATCACACAGACCTTGAAGCCGCGCTCTATTTTCAGGGCTATCGCCGGGACGAAATCGTGCGTGACTAAAAGCGCATTCAGCGCCGCGTGCGCAGGGCGCGAAACGTGGTCTGATCGCCGCGGCTTACGTGCAGCAGAAGCGGGCGCGCCGCCGCCTGCGCGCGATCGGCCAAGGCGCGCGCCTGCGCGATGGTGCCGACCGGCTCGAACGCCATCTCCACGATCACATCCCCGACTTCGAGTTTGTTGTGCGCATCGCTCATCGGATCGATGGCGGTGACGACAAGCCCGCGCACATTGGCGCCAAGATCATAGCGCTGGCGCAGATCGGCGTTGAGCTCAGCCAAGGTCATGCCCAGCACGCGGCCGCTGGTCAACCGCGCGCCCGGCCCGGGGCGCGGTTCGGGATCGTCGAGCGGCGCGGCGGCCGCGAGACTGGATTCCTCCAAACGCCTTATGGTGACGTTGAGATTGAGCCGCCGCCCGGCGCGTAACACGCCCATTTGCAGCGTGCGTCCGATCTGCGCGTCGGCCACGGCGCGGCTCAAAGCGCGGCTATCGGAGACGTCGCGCCCATCGAAGCTCAAGATGATGTCGCCGCGGCGCAGGCCCGCGCGCTCGGCGGGCCCATCGGCCGTCACGCGCGTGACGACGGCGCCGGCGGCGCGGCGCAAATTGTTGCGCGCGGCGATTTCGGGCGTCACCGGCGTCAAGCGCACGCCAAGCCAGCCGCGCCGCGCCTCGCCAAAGCGCAAAATCTGCTCGATCACGGGGCGCACGAGCGTTGTCGGCATCGCGAACCCTACGCCGACCGAACCGCCCGAGGGCGAGACGATCGCCGTGTTCACCCCGATCACTTCACCAGCCATGTTGAACAGCGGCCCGCCGGAATTGCCGCGATTGATGGCCGCGTCCGTCTGGATGAAATCGTCATAACGGCCGGCGTCGATGTTGCGATTGCGCGCCGAGACGATGCCCATCGTCACCGTGCCGCCGAGCCCGAACGGATTGCCGATGGCGATGACGAGATCGCCCACGCGCGCGCGATCGGAATCGCCCCAGCCGACATGCGGCAAGGGCGAGGACGCGCTGACGCGCAGCACGGCGAGATCGGTCGCCGCGTCCCGGCCCACCAGGCGCGCCGGCAGGCGCTGGCCAGATTGCAGGATGACTTCGATCGTATCGGCGCCCTCGATGACGTGGTTGTTGGTGACGACGACGCCATCCGCCGAAATGATGAAGCCGGAGCCGAGCGCATTGGCGTTCGGCGCGTTCTCCTCCAATTCGTCATTGAAGCGCTCAAGCGGCGAACCGCGCGGGAAGCGCGGCAGCTCCTGCGCGCCCTCGATGCGCTGGGTGGTGGCGATGTTGACGACGGCCGGCGAAAGCCGCTCGGCCAGATCGGCGAAGCCGGCCGGCGGAATCCGCTGCGCCGAGGCGACGGGCGCGAAGGCCAGAGCCACGGTGAGCGCGAAGGGCGCGAATGGAAAGAAGCGCATGGGCCGCAAGCATTAGGCGCCCGCCGGGGCCCGCGCAAGGACGCGCCGCCGCCACATTGATCGAGCGTCACGCGCGCGCATCCGCGGGCGGGTTACGCCGCATCTCACACAGTGTGACCGCCGTCACGGCGGCCCGGCGCGGCCGCCCTTAGGGTCTGCTCATCGCCACGGCGCGCCGCGCCAAAAAAGGAGCCAAGACCATGACCCGTTTCGT
>CADEEL010000003.1:25120-132045 GCA_902826335.1 uncultured Alphaproteobacteria bacterium | reverse complement strand
ATGGGCGTAAGGCGCATCGACCCACGGAGGCCGATGATAGGCGTCGTGTGACGCATGTCGCGCGGCGCATCATGCCCGCGCTTCCCGCGCCGCGCACGAGGCTGCATATGTTGCGGTCACACCCCACCCCATACCCCCTCCCCTCGTAGGGGAGGGGGTGAGCACTTGAGGGCAATCATCCTTGATTGAATCGCTTCATCACCCATCCCCGGATTGGCGCGCGAGCGCCAAGTCCGGGGCCTATAAACACCGACGGCTTGTGTTTATGGGTCCCGGTCCCGTTGCGGAGTTTATCCTCGGGCCGGCCTACGGCCGGACCCGGGGGCAACGTCCCGGGAATGGGTGGTGTTTCAATCAGAAAAGATCAGGCTCTCGTTTTGGCTGATGAGCGCGCACATGGATACGAAATGACCACCCAATTTGTATATGCGTTCGGGCCGGCGGGCGCGGATGGCGATGCGTCGATGAAGGCGCTGTTGGGCGGCAAGGGCGCCAATCTCGCGGAAATGGCCAAGCTCGGCTTGCCCGTGCCGCCCGGCTTTACGCTGACCACCGAGGTGTGCACACGCTTTTACGCGCAAGGGCGCACCTATCCCGAGGGGCTGAAAGAGGCCGTGGCCGAAGCGCTCAAGGGGCTCGAGCGCGCCACCGGCAAGGCGTTCGGCGATGGCGCCAATCCGTTGCTGCTCTCGGTGCGGTCCGGCGCGCGCGCCTCGATGCCCGGCATGATGGATACGGTGCTCAATCTCGGCCTCAATGACGAGACGGCGGCGGGCCTGGCGGCCGCGACGGGCGATAAGCGCTTCGCCTACGATTCCTACCGGCGCTTCATTCAGATGTATTCCCATGTGGTTCTCGGCGTCGATCCGGGCGTGTTCGAGGATGCGCTCGGCGCGCTCAAGGACGAGCGCGGCTTTGCCTATGACACCGAACTCAGCGGCGAGGATTGGGCCGAAGTGGTGGGCCTCTACAAGACTGCGCTGGCGCGCAAGCAGGGGGCGCCGTTTCCGACCGATCCGATGGACCAGCTCTGGGGCGCCGTCTCGGCGGTGTTCGCAAGCTGGATGAACGACCGCGCCAAGGTCTATCGCCGGCTGCACGACATTCCGGAAAGCTGGGGCACGGCCGTCAATGTGCAGGCCATGGTGTTCGGCAATCTGGGCGAAGATTGCGCCACGGGCGTGGCGTTCACGCGCGATCCCTCCACTGGCGCCAAGCGCTTCTTCGGCGAATATCTGATCAATGCGCAGGGCGAGGATGTGGTCGCCGGCATCCGCACGCCCAAGCCGCTGACGCGCGCGGCGCGCGAAGCGATGGGGGATAAGGGGCTGTCGCTCGAAGAGGCGATGCCGGGCGTCTTTGGCGAGCTGACGGCGGCGTACCAAAAACTCGAGACGCACTACCGCGACATGCAGGACGTCGAATTCACGGTCGAACGTGGGCGGCTCTTCATGCTGCAGACGCGCGCGGGCAAGCGCACGACGCGCGCGGCGCTGAAGATCGCGGTGGACATGGCCGAGGAGGGCCTCATCAGCCGCGACGAGGCGGTGCTGCGCATCGATCCCGCTTCGCTCGATCAGCTGTTGCATCCCACCATCGCGGCGGGCGCGGCGCGCGACATTCTTGTAACCGGCCTGCCGGCCTCGCCCGGCGCGGCGGTGGGCAAGGTGGTGTTCGATTCGGACGAAGCCGAGCAATGGGCGGCGCGCGGGGAGGCGGTCATTCTGGTGCGCGAGGAGACCAGCCCGGAAGACATCCATGGCATGCATGCGGCGAAGGCTATCGTCACCGCGCGCGGCGGCATGACCAGCCACGCCGCCGTGGTGGCGCGCGGCATGGGGCGCCCGTGCGTGTGCGGGGCCACCGATCTGCGCATCGACCGGGCGGCCGAAACGCTCACGGTGCGTGGTCGCGTGGTGGCCAAGGGCGATGTGATCACGGTCGACGGGGCGGCGGGGCAGGTGCTGCTCGGCGCGGTGGAGATGAGCGAACCGGCGCTGACGGGGGAGTTCGCGGCGCTGATGAGCTGGGCGGACGGCGCGCGTAAACTCAAAGTGCGCGCCAACGCCGATAGCCCGGAGGACGCCGTCAGCGCGCTCAAATTCGGGGCCGAGGGCGTGGGCCTGTGCCGCACGGAGCACATGTTCTTCGCCCCCGAGCGCATCGCGGCGGTGCGCGAAATGATCCTGGCCGAACGGGCCGAGGCGCGGGTGGCGGCGCTGGCCAAGCTGTTGCCGTTTCAGCGGGCGGATTTCATCGGCATGTTCAAGGTCATGGGCGCGCGGCCGGTGACGATCCGCCTCCTCGATCCGCCGCTGCACGAATTCTTGCCGCACACGGAAGCCGAGTGCGCGGACGTCGCCGCCGCGACGGGGATCGACGCCAAGGCGCTACTGGCGCGGGCGCGCGCGCTCGCGGAAGTGAATCCGATGCTGGGCTTTCGCGGTTGCCGGCTGGCGATCGTCTATCCGGAAATCTACGAAATGCAGGCGCGGGCGATCTTCGAGGCGGCGGGCGAAGTGCAGGCCGAGACGGGCGTCGTCCCCGCGATCGAGATCATGGTTCCGTTCGTGGTCACCGCCGGGGAGCTGGCGTTCATCCGCGCGCGCATCGCGGCGGTCGCGGCGGCGGCCGGGACCGAAGCCGGGACTGAAGCCGGGACCGATGCCGGGACCGATGCCGGGACTGGCCTCGCCTATCAGGTGGGCACGATGATCGAATTGCCGCGCGCGGCGCTGCGCGCCGGCGAGATCGCCGCCGAGGCGGATTTCTTCTCGTTCGGTACGAATGACCTCACGCAGTCCGCGCTCGGGCTCTCGCGGGACGATTCCGGCGCCTTCCTGGCGCGCTATGTGGAGCTTGGCCTGTTCGCCAAGGACCCGTTCGTTTCGCTTGATCAGGCGGGCGTCGGGGAATTGGTGGAGATCGCCGTGGCGCGCGGGCGCGGGGCCAAGGCCGGGCTCAAGCTTGGCCTGTGCGGTGAGCACGGGGGGGAGCCGGCGTCGGTGGCGTTCTGCCACCGGGTGGGGCTCGATTATGTGTCCTGCTCGCCCTTCCGAGTCCCCATCGCGCGGCTCGCGGCGGCCCATGCGGCGCTGCAGTCAACCCCCGACGGGCAGGGGAGCCTTGCGTCCACGGCCTAGCTGAGCCTTCCCCAGGCGGGAGAATGGCGCCGGCCCGTAGGCCCGTAGGCCCGCGGGCCGAGGGCTTGGCAAGCTCCTCGCAAGGGACGGCCAGGCGTGTGGCGCTCGGCCGCACAGACAAGGGAAGATTTCGAGGCCCGGTCCAAGGTATTAACAAAATGTGAATCGCCCCGTAGGCGCGGGGGATGTATGTGCGCCCTGCCATCGGCCATGATGAGCAGGGAGGACAAGGCCGGACAATTCTTTGGCGACTATTGGGGCTAGTCAGCTGAATTCTCAGCATGATTAAGCTGCTCTTAGGGATTTTGGTATGTTCTGGCGGCGATTGACGACCTTCATCGGGACGTTGCGGACCGATTTCATGGTTGAGTTAGAGCGCAATCCTCAGGCGCTGCGCCAAGGCGCGGCCGCGATGGCGTGCATCGCCGCGGCCGCCGTGGCCATGCCGGCGATCGGGCATCGGGCTGCCGAACAGCGCGAAGGCGCCGAGTGGGCGGCGCGCCAGATGGCGTTTCAGGCGCGGATGCAAGCGCAGGTCGGCGGCGAGGATTTCGCCCCAGCGGCGCGGATCGAACTGGCGTCGCTGCGCAGCACAGATGGGCTGCGCGCGCGCGGCTCGGCCTTCATGCTCACTGATTCCACGGATCGGCGCGCGATGCTCGTGCACGCCGCGCTGCGGGGGCCGTTGGCGCCCGCGCCGGCGCTGCGCCGTTCGCTGGGGCCGGAAACGCTCAACCAGCGCGAGCTCGGCTGCCTTGCCCAAGCGATCTATTATGAGGCGCGGGGCGAATCCTATCGCGGGCAAGTGGCGGTGGCGGAGGTGGTGATGAACCGCGTCGCCTCGGCCCATTATCCCAACAGCGTGTGCGGCGTCGTCTATCAAGGGCACGAACGCTCGAACGGATGCCAATTCACCTTCACGTGCGATGGCTCGCTTGACGCGCGCCCGCACGGGCGCGGCTGGGATCGGGCGCAGAACATCGCCGCCCAGGTGATGCTCGGCTATACGCGGCAGGTGACAGGCCGGGCCACGCACTATCACACGAACGCGGTCGATCCGGTGTGGAACGCCAGCCTGGTGGAGACCACCCGCGTGGGCGATCACATCTTCTATCGCTTCCCCAACCAGGCGGAGCGGGCGGTGCTGGCGCGTATCGCGCACCGGCGCGCGGGCCCAGCGCCCAGCGACGCCGCGGCGCCGCTCGAAGCGCCCCTTGAGTCACGAGAGCTTCGTGAGCCGGCCGAAGCGCCAGAGGCCGGCGAGCCCGTGGACGCGGCAGCGCCGGTCGAGGGCGCCATCGAGGCGGCCGCGCCGCCAAGCGTCGATCCCCAGGCGGCGATCGAAGTCGCGACTTAGCGGTTTTTCATATTGCGCTTGAGCCGCCGGCGCACCGCGCCTGGCATGAAGCGCGCGGCGAAATTCAAATCCTTCGCGGCCTGGCCGACGATGATCGTGAGATCATCCGTGTGCGCCGCTTTCCACACGCCCTCGGCGGCGAGCGAAACGGGATAGACTTTCAGTTCGTTGAGCGCGTCGCGCATGACGCGGTTCGAGCCCGCGCTCGGCATATCGAGAATTGGCGTTTCGACAAACCAGGGAATGAGGCAGACGGCGCGCACGCCATGGCGCGCGAATTCAATGTCGAGCGCCTCGGTTAATCCGCGTACGGCGAATTTGGTCGCGCCATAAATGGCCAGTTGCGGCGGACCATAGAGGCTCGCGGCGGAGGCGGTGTTGATGACGCGGCCCTTGGTTGCGATCAGCAAAGGCAGCGCGGCATAGATTCCGTTGACCACGCCCTTCAAGTTTATGTCGATCATCAAAGCGGAATCGGCTTCGGAGACATCTTCAAAACAGCCATGCCGGCCGATGCCGGCATTGTTGAACAAAACGTCCATGCGCCCGCCGGTCGCCTGCCCGAATTGCGCGACAGCCTGCTTCCATGCCGCGGCGTCCCGCACATCGAACACGCCGCGCGTGCGCTGGGCGGGGGGTATATCCTGCTCGGTTTCGGCAATGCCTGCTTCGTTCACGTCATAGAGGCCGACAAACCATCCGCGTTCGGAAAATAATTTCGCTGCCGCGCGGCCGATGCCGGAGGCGGCGCCGGTGATGAAGATGGTCTTAGGCGCGATCGGCATGTGAAGTCTTTCCGGTCAAGTCGCGTCAAGCGCCACGTCGAGGGCGGGGGCGGAATGAGTGAGGGCGCCGACGGAGATGTAATCGACCCCAGTTTCGGCGATGGCGCGCACGGTGTCGAGGCGCACGCCGCCAGACGCCTCAAGCGGAATGCGCCCGCCGATCAATGCGACGGCGCGGGCGAGATCGTCGATCGCGAAATTATCGAGGAGGATGACATCGGGGCTGAACCGCACGGCCTCCTCCAATTGCGCGAGGCTATCGACTTCAATTTCAATACGCATCAAGTGCCCGCACGCTGCTTTGGCGCGCGTCATGGCCGGCGCAATGCCGCCGACGGCGGCGATGTGGTTGTCCTTGATGAGGATCGCATCATCAAGGCCGTAGCGATGCGCGCCTCCGCCGCCGCTCAGCACGGCGTGTTTCTCCAGCGCGCGCAGGCCAGGCGTCGTCTTGCGCGTGGCGACGATGCGCGCCTTCGTTCCCGCGACGAGATCGACATAGCGGCGCGTCAGCGTGGCGACGCCAGAAAGGCGACCGATAAAATTCAACATTGTGCGTTCGGCGGTGAGGATTGCGCGCGCCGGGCCGCTCAACGTGGCGATGACATCGCGCGCGGCGACCAGCGCGCCATCCTCGATCTTGGCGGTGAAGGCGAGCGCGGGATCAACAAGGCGCGCCGTCAGCGCCGCGGCGTCAAGCCCGGCGACGACGCCGGGCGCGCGGGCGCGCACGATGAAAGCGGCGCGCAGATCGGCGGTGATGATCGCCTGGCTGGTCACATCGCCGGCGCGGCCGAGATCCTCGGCGAGCGCGAGGCGCACGATGGGCTCGATGATGAGGTCAGGCAGTGGCGACATTGCGGGCGCTTTCATTCGATGATGCGGACGCGTGCATAAAGGTGCGGCGCGGCGGCGCGCTGTCAGGAAAGTCGGCGCGATAATGGGCGCCGCGGCTTTCCTCGCGCGCCAGGGCTGCTTCGGCGATCAAGCGCGCGGCGATCAGTTCGTCGGGCGCGGCGCTGGGCGGCGCAAGCGCGGCGATGTCGCGCAGGGCGCGCGTGAGGCCTTCGGCCGTACGCACGACACCGACCTCATCGTGCATGATGCGGCGCAGCCGCGCGCGCGCATCGGCCGGCAGGTCGGGGCGAAGCTCCGCTTTCAGCGCGCCATCTTTTGGCGGCGGCGGCGCGTCGCGCAGGCGCACGGCGATGCGGTGGGCGAAGACGACAGCTTCAAGCAGGGAATTGGAGGCGAGGCGATTGGCGCCATGCGCGCCGGTCGAAGCGCATTCGCCGACGACGGATAATCCTTCAATGCTGGCCCGGCCCCATAGATCGGAGGCGACGCCGCCGATGTGATAATGCGCGGCGGGGGCCACGGGAATAAGCTCCGTGCGCGGATCGATGCCGCCAGCGCGGCAGGCGGCGAACACGGTGGGGAAATGCTCGGGGAATTGCACGCCGACCGCCGCGCGCGCATCGAGAAAGGCGCCGCGCCCGGCGCGCCGCTCGGCATGGATGGCGCGCGCCACGACATCGCGTGGGGCGAGCTCCGAGACGAAGTGATCGCCCGCGCGGTTGACGAGGCGCGCGCCTTCGCCGCGCAGGGCTTCGGTCGCCAAAGGCGCGGGATCGGCGCCGATGTCGATGGCGGTGGGGTGAAATTGCACGAATTCCGGATCGGCGATGAGCGCGCCCGCGCGGTACGCCATGGCCAGGCCCCGCCCGAGCGCGGCGGCTGGATTGGTGGTGACGGCGTAGAGCCCGCCCGCGCCGCCGGTCGCGAGAATCGTCTCGGCCGCTTCGATATCGATGCGCGCGCCGGATGCGTCATGGCACGCCGCGCCGCGCACGTGGCCCGCCGCATCTTGCAGAAGCGCACGCGCGGCCAAGCCCTCGCGGATCTCTATGTGATCGGCGGCGCGCGCGGCGGCGATGAGCGCATCCATGATCGCCTTGCCCGCGAGATCGCCCGAGACGCGCACAACGCGTGGGCGCGAATGGGCCGCCTCAAGGCTCTGGGCCAATTGTCCGTCCTCGGAGCGATCAAACGGCACGCCAAGCGCGATGAGATCGCGCACGCGCGCGGGGCCTTCCTCGGCCAGCAAACGCGCGATGACGGGATCGACGAGGCCCGCGCCAGCCCTGATTGTGTCTTCGGCATGAAGGGCTGGATTGTCGTCTGGCGCCAAGGCCGCGGCGAGGCCGCCTTGCGCCCACGCGCTGGCCGAAGCTTCGCCCAAGGGCGCGGGGGAGAGCATGATGACGCGGCGCGGCTTGGCTTGCAAAGCAAGAAAGAGGCCCGCTAGCCCCGCGCCGATGACGAGGAGGGATTCAGTATCGGACAAGGGCGATACCCATTCCCGGATGCGCGCCGCGCATTCCGGGACCCACAAACATCATCGCTCGCGGATATGGGTCCCGGACTTCGCCTTCGGCTAATCCGGGGATGGGTGCGTCACACAAGTTCGACCTCAGCCGGCGCGCGCCCTGTCTCGAAGTCGAGCGGCGTTTGCTGTTTCGGCAGCGCCAGCATGCGGTCGATGGCGCGTTTGGCGCGAACACGCACGTCTTCGTCGATGGTGACTTCATGGCGCATATTGACCAGCGCGTCGTAGATCGCTTCGAGCGTGATGCGCTTCATGTGCGGGCAGAGATTGCAGGGGCGGATGAAGTCCGTTTGCGGCGCGGCGGCGGCGACATTGTCGCTCATTGAGCATTCTGTGAGCAGCACGACCTTCGCGGGGTTCCGCTTCTCCACGTAATGGGCCAACGCCGCCGTTGAGCCGGCGTAATCAGCAACAGCCATCACGTCCGGCGGGCATTCTGGGTGAGCGAGCACGACAAGGCCCGGATGGGCGGCGCGCAATTCGGCGACATCCTCGGCGGTGAAGCGCTCATGCACTTCGCAGCGCCCATGCCAGGCGATGATCTTCAGGTTGGTCATCGCCGCGACGTTCTTGGCCAGGAATTCGTCCGGGATCAGAATGACGCGGTCACTTCCCCATTCCTTGGCGGCCCACTCGCAGACCTGAACCGCGTTCGATGAAGTGCAGGTCACGTCGCTCTCGGCTTTCACCTCGGCCGAGGTGTTCACATAGGTGACGACCGGAACGCCGGGGTAGCGCGCCTTGATGAGGCGCACGTCTTCGCCGGTGATCGAGGCCGCGAGCGAGCAGCCGGCGCGCAGATCGGGGATGAGCACCTTTTTATCCGGCGCGAGAATCTTCGAGGTCTCGGCCATGAAGTGAACGCCGGCCTGGACGATGACATCCGCCGTGCAGGCGGCCGCTTCGCGCGCGAGCTGCAGCGAATCGCCGCGAAAATCGCCGACGCAGAAAAAAATCTCGCTGGTCATGTAATTGTGCGCGAGGATCACAGCGTTCTTCTCACGCTTCAGGCGGTTGATCGCGGCGATCAGCGGCGCATAGGCCGGCCATTCGAAGGGCGGGATAACGTGCTCGACCTGTTCGTAAAGCGCGTCGGTTTCTCGTTTCACATCGGGTGTGAAGGAAAGGCCCCGGCGGGCCGCGGCGTCCAGCGGCCCCCAGGCGGCGCGGCGCGGTTCACAGGCGCGATCGGCGACCAGGGGCGCATCGATGATCCGGGCCATGGCGGCCTCCTTATGCTCAGGCTGAGCATATGTAGGAGAGGCGAACGCCGCCAACCAGGCGCCCACCCCCACTTATGCTACAAATGAGCATAAGGTGATTCACAATAACTTCATGACAGCGGCGAGGCAAGACGCGCGTCGAAAGACGGGCTAGGAGGGGGGCTTCGCCAATGTCTCGGGCTTGAATTGCGATCCACCCCTCAGACCATCCGAGCATCGCAATTCAAATCCATAAGAGACATTGAAACCAGTAGTCCGCCGCTCTGGCCACGGGAGCGCCTAATGATCCGCATTACGCTCGCCCTCGCCGCGGCGACCACGCTGGCGGCCTGCGCCACCTCCCGGACCGCGCCGCCCGCCGGGCCGGCGACCGCGCCGGGCGCGGCGCCGACATTTTCGATGAGTCCGGTGCGTTTTTCCGACCTTCCGGGATGGGGGAGCGCCGATCTTGCGCCCGCATTCGCTGCGTTTCAGCGCCAGTGCGTCCGCTGGCGCACGCGCCCGCCCGGCGACGCCGTGGGCGCGTCGGCGCGCTATGGCGGCGTGGTCGGCGATTGGCTGCCCGCTTGCGCGGCGGCGGATGGGGCGCCGGCGGATGGCGCGCGGGCGTTCTTCGAGGCGCAATTCACCCCGCACGCGGTCGTCAGTGCGAACGGCCAGGCGCGGCTCACCGCCTATTATGAGCCGGTGATCCAGGCGCGGCGCACGCCGGAAGGCGATTTTCGCGAGCCGCTGCGGCCACGCCCAAACGATATGATCACGGTCGATCTCGGCGCGTTCGCAGAAGCCTATGATAGTGAAACGCTGCGGGGCGCGCCGCGCACGCTGACGGGGCGTCTTCAGGGTGATCGCGTGCGGCCCTATCCCTCGCGCGCGGAGATCACGTCCAATCCAGGCCCGGCGCTGGGCTACGCCCATCCGGTCGATGTCTATAATCTGCAGGTGCAAGGTTCGGGGCGGCTGGTGTTTCCCGATGGCGAACAAAGACGCGCGCAATTTTCCGCGCAGAACGGCTATCGCTGGCGCTCGGCCATCGGCGCGGCGCGCGAGCGCGGGGACTTGCCCGCCAATGGCGGCACCTGGCGCGGCTTTCGCGCCTATTTCGATTCCTTGCCTGCGGAGCGCGCGCGCGCGGCGCTGAACGCCGATCCGAGCTACGTGTTCTTTCAGGACGAGGCGATTTCCGATCCGAGCGTGGGCCCACGCGGGGCCGCCAATGTGAGCCTCACGCCGCTGGGATCTATGGCCGTCGATCCGGCGTTTCATCCTTATGGGGCGCTTATTTTCGTCGATGCGATTTACGACGGCGCGCCGTTCCGGCGGCTCATGGCCGCGCAAGATACGGGCGGGGCGATCCGGCGCGGGCCGCTGCGCGGGGATGTGTTCTTCGGCGCGGGGCCGGAGGCAGGCGCGCGCGCCGAGCGCATGAACGCAGAGGGCGTGCGGTTCTGGACGCTGACGCCGAGACAAGCCGGCGCGGCGGTGGCGGCGCGCGATCCGGGCGTTTCCGCGGGGCGGTAAGTCGGTCAGAGCATGATCCGGTCAATTTGAACCGGGATCACGCTCTGGCTTTTTGAATTGACGCATTTTCCGCGCCGAACCGGTGGCCACTTCGTCGGAAAATGCTCTGGCACTTGATTTGGCGGCGGGCGGGATGCGTAGTGCGTCCGCACATGAGGGGGAGACCATGAGCAGCGTTCACAAATGGTTCGTCGGATTTTTTCTCGCGATCGTGATGGTGGCGGCGCTGGGGATCAATTCCTTCCTGTTCAGCGCGCGTTCGTTCCAGTTCAACCTGGCGCAAGTGGCGCCGCGCACGAACGGCATCCTCTCCATTGCGCAGCTCGATGACATCGATCGCCAGATCGCACAAATCGAGGCGGACACCGCCCAGCAACGCGGCGAACGCGCGCAGATCGAGCAGCGGCTCGCCACGCTCAATTCTGAGATCGAAGCGGGCCAGCAAACAATCAGCCAAACGGTCGCCGATCTCGCGCAGGGCGTCGCCGGCCTTGAGGAGACGCTCGGGCGCGCCGAGGGCGCGCAACCGGCCGCCGCGCTCGACAGCGCGCAGCTCGAAGTGCGCGCGAGCGCGCTCATCTCCGCGCCAGGCCTGCCGGCGGAGCAGAGCCAGACGGCGTCCACCATTCGGCAAACGGCCGAGCGCCTCGGCCAGTTGGAAGATTCGCAGACAGCGCGTGAGACGGAGCGGCGCACGCTGCAAGTGCGCCAACGCCTCGTGGGCGGGCAGGTTGCGGAAAGCGATAATCGCATCATCGCCCTGCAGCAAACCATTGTTGACGATCACACCGCCTATAACCGCGTACGCAGCGAAGCGGACGCGATCCGGCGCACCAGCCCGCTCGGCATCGGCTCGGCTTTGGTCGGCGCGCACCCCACTTTCATGTCCACTTTGCTGGTGCTGCTGATGGGCGCGCTGGGGGCGATCCTCTACCTCTTCCCGGCCTATATGAGCCGGCCTAATCCGGTCACCTTCGCGGAAATCATTGTACGGATGATATTCGGCATGGTGACGGCGCTGGCCTTCTACATCGTCGCCAACGCCACGCTCGCCGGTCTCTCGTTCGTGCCCGGCCAATCCTCGGCCGCGAACGCGGCGTTGCTCAATCCCTTTACCGTGGGGCTTGTGGGCATCATCGCCGGCATCATGGCGGACGATATCGCGCGCTGGATTCAGCGCCGCGGCAGTGAAATCCTTGGCGGCAATCCGATGCAGCCGGGCGGGACGAGCGCGCCGGCGCAGCCCGCGCCGACGCCGGCGGATGTGGGCTTTTCCGGCGTCAATCCGCATGGCGGGCCGCCGCAAGTGTGAGGCGCGTCTTATGCATGTGCACACGCACTGACTAAGACGTTGGTCGCGTGCTTCGTGTTGTCAGGGAGTGCACTCAATGTTCCTTCTGATCGTTGGGTGGGCGATGTTGTGGTTTCGCCCGGCGTGGTGGTTTTGGAGCGGCTTTTCCCTGTGTTACGCCGCGCTCACAGGCTTTATCTATTATGTGAGGGCGGCAAATGATCCGCAGACTGCCGATCTCCCCATGGAGGTTGTGCTTCTTGCCGCTGCAATCGACACTGTCGTCGGCGTGGCGATCTTTGCGGCGGTTGGGGCGATCATCGTCGTGGTGCGCACGCGAAGAGCAAAGCCGGGTCGCAAGGAAGCGGAAATCGATGCCGAACTTGCGCGGATGCGCGCTGAGGCGGCGGCGCGGGAGACGCCGCCTCACACTTCAGCGTCGGTTCAGCCGACCGAGGCAGGTCCTTCTGGCCTCAATCCGCACAGCGGGTCGCCGCACGCTTAGGCGCAATGAGGCGGCGGCTTGACTGGTAACCGATTGGCTACCAGTATGCGGGCGTGACGGAAGCCGCGCTCAGCCAGGTGTTCGCCGCACTCGCCGATCCCACGCGGCGAGAGATTTTGCGCACGCTGCGGCGCGGGCGCGCGCCGGTGCATGAATTGGCCGCGCGGTTCGCGATCAGCCGGCCGGCGGTGTCCAAACATCTGGCCGTGCTGCGCGCGAGCGGGCTGGTCCGCGAGACGCGGGCCGGGCGCGAGAACGTCTATGAATTGGAGCGCGCGCGGCTCAGCGCGGCGCATGGCTGGCTGGGCGCCTTCTGGCGCGATCGTTTGGCGCGCCTGAAGGCGCTGGCGGAGGATGACGATGAGTGACCATGCGCTCGCGCCTATTCGCGAGGAGATTGAGATCGCGGCGAGCGTCGAGAAAGTCTGGCGCACGCTGACGGACGCGCCGCGCGTGTCCGTTTGGCTGGGCTGCATGCGTTATGAAGCGCGCGTGGGGGCGCTCTTTTACATGCAGCAGGATGGCGCCAAGCGCGCGGCCGATGACATTTCCGGCGCGACGCATTGCGAGATCCTGGCGCTCGACGCGCCGACGCTGTTCAAGTTCTCATGGTTCATGCCCGGCACACCGGCGACCTTTGTGAGTTTTATGCTGTCGCACGCCGCGCCGGGGCGCACGCGCCTGGTGTTTGAGCATGTGGGCTGGGAGCAGTTCCCCGCCGATGCGATCCGGCCAATTCGCGACATGCTCGCCGGCGGGTGGGCCTCGTTCGTGCTCCCTGGCTTGAAGCGCGCGGTTGAAACCGGGTAGGGGTGGCGCGCCTCCATTCAGGGACCCGCCAATGGCCGATCAAGCCCCGCCGCTGAACGATCTCCTGCCGATCCAGCAAGACATCGAGATCGACGCTGACATCAAGACCGTCTGGGAGCGGATGAGCGGCGATTCCACCTTTCCGCGCTGGTTCACCGGCATTCGCTACAAGCGCCAGGTGGGCGCCAAATTCTACATGCAGCCGGACGATAAGAAGCGCGCCAAGAACGACATCGCCCAGGCGATGGAGTGCGTCGTGGAGGCGGTGGAGCCGATGCAGCGGCTGCAATTTTCCTGGGGCGCGCCGGGCAAGCCGCAAACGATCGTGGTGGTTGGGCTCAAGGAATTGGCGCCGAAGCAGACCCTGGTTCGATTGCGCCACTCGGGCTGGGATCAGTTTCCGTTGCGGGAGATTCAGCCGCTGCGCGATGAAGTGTGGAAGGGCTATCGCGACTTCGTGCTGCCGGCGCTCAAGTCGCTGGTCGAGGGGCGCGCCAACTAACTTAGACCGCGTTCAGGAAAAGTGGGAACCGGTTTTCCGTCCGAACGCGGTCCAACCATTTGATTATTGCGGTTTCCGGGCGGCCGACCGGATTCCACTCGGCCTGAAACCGCAATAGCCTCGCTTTGACGCCGCCCGCGCGCGCCCGCTATGGTCTCCCGTGAGCAAAAGGAGAGGCTGATGCGGCGCGCGGTGGTGGTGTCTTATGCACGGACGGGGCTGGCGAAATCTGGCCGGGGCGGGTTCAACGAAACACATGGCGCGGCGATGGCCGGCCATTGCATTCAGCATGCGGTGGCGCGCTCCGGCCTCGATCCGGCCGAGATCGAGGATGTGATCCTCGGCTGCGGCGCACCGGAAGGCGCGACGGGCATGAATGTGGCGCGGCTCTCCGCCATGTGGGCGGGCCTGCCGATCACCACGTCGGGCACGACGATCAACCGGTTCTGTTCATCGGGGCTGCAGGCGATCGCCTCGGCTTCGCACTACATTATGCAGGAGGGCGCGAAGGCGGCGGTCGGCGGCGGGGTTGAATCCATTTCCCTCGTGCAGATGAGCGGCCAGCAGAACCGCCACCACATTATCGAGCATAAGCTGATGGGCCTGATGCCGGCCTTGTGGATGCCGATGATCGAAACGGCCGATATCGTGGCGGCGCGCTATGGGCTGGCGCGCGATTATCAGGATGAATATGCGCTGCGCTCCCAGCAACGCATCGCGGCCGCGCAGCAGGCCGGCCTCTTCAATGATGAAATCGTCCCGATGCAGACGAAAATGAAGAAGGTGAACAAGGAGACCAAAGAAGAATCTATGGTCGATTACGTTGTCGATCGCGATGAGTGCAACCGCGCGGATACAACGCCGGAAGGGCTCGCCAAGCTCGAACCCGTGCGCGGAGCCGGCCAGTTCGTCACCGCCGGCAACGCCTCGCAATTGTCGGATGGCGCGGCGGCTGTCGTGCTGATGGACGAGAAGGAGGCCGAAAAGCGCGGCCTTGAACCTATGGGCCTCTTCAAGGGGTTCGCCGTGGCCGGCTGCGCGCCGGATGAAATGGGCATCGGCCCGGTGTTCGCCGTGCCGCGTCTTCTGGAGCGGCATGGGCTCAAGGTCGATGACATCGACCTCTGGGAGCTCAACGAAGCGTTCGCGAGCCAGTGCCTCTATTGCCGCGACAAGCTCGGCATCGATCCGGACAAATACAATGTGAATGGCGGCTCGATCGCCATCGGCCATCCGTTCGGGATGACCGGCGCGCGGCTCACCGGCCATGTGCTGATGGAAGGCAAAAGGCGCAAGGCGAAGACGGCCGTCGTCACCATGTGCATTGGCGGGGGGATGGGCGCGGCCGGCTTGTTTGAAGTGCTGTGATGATCTCGCGCCGCGTATTCGCGCTGGCCGCGCTTGCCTGCGGCGCGGCGGGCGCGGCGTTCGCGCAGGCCGTGGCCCCCGGCGCTCCGGGCGATCCGCGCCCGCGCGCCTATCGGATGCTGGGGCAGGCCGCGCCGGCGTTTGATTTTCCGCTGCTGGGCGGGGCGCGCGCGCGGCTTGCTGATTATCGCGGGCGCACGCTCATCTTGTATGTGGGCGGGCTGTGGTGTCCGGATTGCGTCCTAGATGGTCCGCATACGAATGAATTGGCGCGGCTGGCGGCTGGCGATCGGCGCCTCGCCTTCCTGCAGATTCACACGCAGAACCGGTTCGGCCGTTGGGGCTCCGTGCCCGCCTATTTCACGGAATACAATTATTCCTGGCCTGTCGCGTTTGATGAGACGCGCACCTGGATGCACGAAAATTATGCCATCGACTGGAGCCCGAGCTTCCTCATCATCGATCGCCATGGAATTATTCGCGCCTGGCGCACCGATCTTGGCGCGGACGGAGCCCATGACTTCTTTGTGCAAGCCCAAGCGATCGCCTCCCGGCGACGCTGACCTTCTTATTTGAGGATTTTGTGCACGGCGGCAGCGGCGAGCAGGCGCCGGCCCGCGCCGTCCAGGATGTCGCCTTGCGAAAACACCAGGGATTTGGTGGCGCGCACGATGTCCACCCGCGTGGCGGCCGGTTGGCCTTCGCCCATCATGTCAAACGTGATCGAGACGAGCGCCGTCGGCGCACCGGCGGCGCGCGCCGTCTCGGCCGCGAGGGCGCCCGTCATGTTGCTGAACAGCGCGAGCGCGTTTGGCGCGTGCGTTGCATCGCTCATTCGTAACGGCCAATGGCAAGCATGATGCGCTCGTGTGCGGCCTCCAGCGTCGCCCAATCGCCGACGCTGGCGGCCTTGCCCGGCTCCAAATCCTTATAGTGGCGGAAGAAATGGGCGATCTGCGCGATGAGCAGCGGCGGGAGATCGGCGTGCGTGCGCACATCGGCGTAGAAGGGATTGAGCGCATCAATCGGCACGGCGAGGATTTTTTCATCGACGCCTTTTTCATCGTCCATCAGGAGAACGCCAACGGGCCGCGCGCGGATGACGGCGCCGGCGATGACCGGGATGGGCGTAACGACCAATATGTCCAGCGGATCGCCATCCTCGCCCAGCGTGCCGGGAATGAAGCCGTAATTGGAGGGGTAAATCATCGAGGTGTGCAGGAAGCGATCGACGAACAGCGCGCCGGAGGCCTTGTCCAACTCGTACTTCACCGGCTGGCCGCCTTGGGGAATTTCGATGAAGGCGTTGAGTTCGCGCGGCGGATCGCGGCCCGGCGATAATTTCGTAACGTCCATCAGGTTTTTCCGGCGAAGGAAGCCAGCGCCGCCTCGGCGATCGGCGCGCCCCATTCCTGCACGAAATGGCCGGCGCCTTCGATCTCCATGGGCGCCGGGCAATTGCGAATGTCAGCGCGCAGCGCATTCATCACGCCCGGGCCCAGGACTGGATCGGCCATGCCAATCGCCATGAAGCTTTGGCCGGTCCATTCATCGCGCCAGAAATCGCGCGCGCGGCGCGAGAGGATTGCGAAGGGATCATCCGGCGTCGTCGGCACAAGCTGGGGAAAGCGGCGCACGCCGGCTTTGTAGGAACCGTCCGGGAACGGCGCATCGTAAGCGGCGATTTCCGCAGGCGTCAGGTGCGGCGTGCCGCGCGCGATGAGCGCGCCCACGGGCATGTCCGGCGTCTTGGCCGCGTAATCGCGCCAGGCGATGAAGCCGGGCGAGGGCGGCGCGCCCGTTCCGAACGCCGTGTTCATGACGATGAGACGCTCATAGCGCCCCGGCGCGTCGAGCGGCAGGGTGAGGCCGATGAGCCCGCCCCAATCCTGCACCACCAGAGTGATGCGCTGCAAATCAAGGCGCGCGATCAGTGCAAGAATTGCGTCGCGATGGAAGGGGGCGGTGTAGGCCGCATCGTCAATCGGCTTGTCGCTGCGGCCGAAGCCGAAGAAGTCCGGCGCAATGACGCGCGCGTTCGCCCTCAGAAACACCGGAATCATGCGGCGATAGAGATAGGCCCAGCTCGGCTCGCCATGCAGGCACAGGAAGACCGGCGCATCGCGCGGGCCTTCGTCCACATAATGCAGGCGCAGGCCTTCATAGCCAGGCAGGTCCTCCACATAGTTCGGCGCATAGGGCCAATCGGGCAGAGCGGAAAAGCGCGCCTCCGGCGTGCGCAAAGCTTTTGTCATCGCGCTCACATTTTCTTCCTGATTGGGACGAGATTGGGGAAGTCACCGTCACGTTTCTGTTGCTTGGCGGTGAAAGCTTCGGCCATGTGCGCGGGGGCGAACATGCCGGTTTGCCAGGTGGCGATGTAATCAAGCCCATCCCGGATCGTGTGATCGCGGGCGTAATTAATCATCACCTTGGAGCCGGCGACAGCGAGCGGGTTCTTCGACGCGATCTCACGCGCCGTCTCCAGCACGGCGGCGAGCAGCGCCTCGTGATCGGGATAGACTTCGTTGACGAGGCCGATCTCCTTGGCGCGGTGCGCGGGCAGGCGCCGGCCCGTGTAGGCGAGTTCCCGCACCCAGCCTTCCGGGATGAGCTTGCACAGGCGCGGGAACGTGCCGACATCCGCCGTCATGCCGATATTGATTTCCTGGATGCAGAAGAAGGCGTCCGCCGTCGCATAACGAATATCGCAGGCGCTGGTCATATCCACGGCGCCGCCGATGCAGCCGCCCTGGATGGCCACGAGCACGGGCATGCGCGCCTCATCGAGGCAGGAGAAGGAATTCTGCAGATGATGAACGTGGCGGCGGAAGCTTTCAGCCTGCACATAGCGATCACCGCCCGCCGCGCCGACGCCCTGGCCGTCCGAGAAGACGGCGAGGTCCATGCCGGCGCAGAAATGCTTGCCCGTTGAGGAAATGACGATGACGCGCGCGCGGGCGTTGTCATCGATGTCGCGCACGATTTCCGGCAATTCGTTCCAGAAATCCCGGATCATGGAATTGAAGGCGTCGGGTCGCTTCAACGTGATGTGGGCGATGTGGTCGGCGATGGCGACATCAAAACAGGCATAGGTCATAGGCGCGCTCCTTCGGTGTTGCGTTAGCATGCGCGCGCGCGCTGGGGGAGAGGCGGCGGCGGCGCAATCGGCTATGCTGAGACGAGGAGAATCACCATGCGCCGTCGCCTCGTCCTCATCGGCCTCATGGCCGCGCCCTGCCCGGCGCTGGCGCAACAGGCGATCCTGGGCGGGCTGTTGACGCAGCGTGACGCGGCGCGCGGCGTCACCGAGGCGCTGGGCGTGGCGGCGCTGCGCGCGACCGATCAGCTTGGCCGGCCCAACGGCTTCTTCGCCGATCCCGCCGTTCACATCCCGCTGCCCGCGCAATTCGCCGGCGTGCAGCGCAGCCTGCGCCCGCTTGGGCTTGCGGGCCCGCTCGATGATCTTGAGCGCAGCGTCAACCGCGCGGCGGAGGCGGCGATGCCGGAGGCTGGTCGCATCTTCGCCGATGTCATCCGTGGGCTGACGATCTCTGATGCGATCGCGATTGTGCGCGGCGGGGAGGATGCGGCGACGCGCTATCTGCGCGCGAACACGGAGGGGCGTCTGACGCGCCTCATCACGCCGCCGATGCGGCGCACTTTGGAGGCAAGCGGCGCGTTCCGCTTGATGGACATGGTCGCCGGGCAATTCTCTCTGCGCTCGCTGAGCCGGTCCCTGCGCGGGGATGTGACGGACTTTTCCGTGCGCAAGGCGCTGGATGGCGGGTTCACCTATGTGGCGCGGGAGGAGCGGGCGATCCGGCGCGATCCGGCGCGGCGCACCAGCGATATCCTGCGGCGCGTGTTCGCCGGTTAGGCTGGTTCATAGCCCTCGCTCGCTCAAGGGCGGGCGCTTCATTGATTGGGCGCGCGCGTGCGCTAGCATGCGCCATGACCGGGCGAACGGATTCGCTGCGCAGGGTGAATTTCGCGCTCGCCAAGGGCGCGATGGCCGGCGTCGCGTGGGGCGAGGAGAGCCGGGCGCCAGACATTGTCTTCCTGCACGCCACGGGCCTCAATGCGCTGACCTATCGCACGCTGCTGGCGCCCCTGGCGGAGCGGTTTCATGTGCTGGCGCTCGATCTGCGCGGCCATGGGCGCACGGCGCTGCCGGCGCGCACGTTCGGCTACACGTCCTGGAAAATTCACCGCAACGACGTGATCGAGGCTATCGACAAACATGTCCGCGCGCCGGTGACGCTGGCGGGCCATTCGATGGGGGCGACGACGGCGCTGCTCGTCGCGGGTAAACGGCCGGATCTAGTGCGGGGCCTGGCGCTGATCGAGCCGGTCATCTTGGCGCCGGCGCGGATCGAGGGCTTTCAGCTGCCGCTGGCGCCGCTGCTGGCGCGCTGGACGAGCCCAATCGCGCGCGGCGCGGCGCGGCGGCGGGCGCGGTTCGTGTCGCGTGAGGCGGCGTTCGCGGCGCTCAAGGGGCGCGGGTTTTTCAAGGCTTTCCCGGACGCGGCGCTGCAGGATTATCTCACGGACGGGCTGGTTGACGAGGATGAGAGTGTGCGTCTGGCCTGTTCGCCACAGTACGAAGCCGCGACGTTTTCAGCGCATCGCCATGATCCGTGGCGCGCCTTGCCGCGCGCGCCGAAAGCGCTGGTGCTGGTGCGCGCGGAGAAAGAGTCGACCTGCCCGGCGCCGATCGCGGCGCGCGTAAAAGCAATGCGGCCCGATGCGCGCATCGCCACGATTGAAGGCGCCAGTCACGCGCTGCCAATGGAGCGGCCGGATCGCGCCCGCGCGGCGATTGAAACCGCACATTTGATGGCCACGGGCGGCGCGTTTATCGATCCGGAGTGACGATTCAATCGCCGCTACTCACCTCATCGTCATTCCGGGGTATCGCGCAGCGATGAACCCGGAATGACGAAGTGTTCTCAATTCCTCGCTCACCCCACCACAAGATCGTCCGCGTGCACGAGTGCGGCGCCCGCCGCATAGCCGAGCGCGCCTTCGATGTCCGCGCTGCGCAAGCCCTTGATGCGCGCCGCATCCATGGAATCGTAACGCGCCAGGCCCCGCGCGAGTTCGCCGCCGCGCGCATCCAATATTCGCACCGCATCGCCTTTTTCAAAATCGCCGCGCACCTCGATGACGCCAGCCGGCAACAAGCTCTTTCCGGCGCGCAGCGCGGCCGCGGCGCCATCGTCAACTACAAGCGCGCCTTGCGGCGCAAGGTGCCCAGCGATCCACGCCTTATAGGCTTGGCGCGGGCTGGCGCTCGGTGAAAAGAGAGTTGCGCGCGCTCCGGCCTTGAGCCGCGCCAGCGGATGCGGCTCGGCGCCCTTGGTGATGAGCACGGCGCAGCCCGCGCGCGTGGCGATTTTCGCGGCCTCGATCTTGGTGCGCATCCCGCCCGAGCCAACGCCCGCTTGGAGATTCACGCCGCCCGCCATCGCCTCGATCGCCGGCGTGATCTCGTGCACGTCCGCGATAAACGCCGCGTTCGGATCGATGCGCGGATCGCGCTCACAAAGCCCATCGATGTCCGAGAGCAGAATAAGCACATCGGCTGAAATCATCTGCGCCACGCGCGCGGCGAGGCGGTCATTATCACCATAGCGGATTTCGGCGGTGGCCACCGTATCGTTCTCGTTGATGACTGGAACCGCGCCAAGCGCCAGCAAAGTCTCCAGCGTCGCGCGCGCATTGAGCCAGCGGCGGCGCCGCTCCGTATCGTCCGGTGTGAGCAGGGCCTGCGCGACGGGAATGCCATGCCGCTCGAACGCTTCCTCGTAAAGGCGCATCAGCCGCGCCTGGCCTGCGGCGGCGGCGGCCTGCTTTTCTTCAAGCCGCGCGGAGTTCGAGAGCTTGAGCACGCCGCGCCCCAGCGCGATCGCGCCCGATGAAACTATGGCGATCTCCGCCCCGCCCGCCCGCGCCGCCGCGACATCCTCGGCCAGAGACGCAAGCCAGGCGCGCGCCGGCGCGCCGCTGTCCGGCTCGATCAGGATCGCCGAGCCGATTTTGATGACGATGCGTTTCGCGTGGCTTAGGATGTCGGTCACAACATGTTCGAGGAGGGGGCCATGAAGGCGGCTGCGTTGGCGTTCTTGCGGGTTTCAACCGGCTTGTTGCTGGTTTTGTGGGGTTTGATCAAGATCGAGGCGCCGGAAGCGGCGATCCATGTGTCGGACACGTATTATTCCGGGGTCCTGTCCCTGCAGAGCCTGCAAATGCCCTTGGGAATCGCCGAGGCGTTGTTGGGTGCGCTTGTGGTGGTCGGCCTCTTCAGGCCGCTGGTGCTGCCCGTGCAGGCGCTCGTTCTGGTGGTGAGCGCGCTCGCCATATGGCGTTATTTGCTGGATCCGTTCGGACTTTATCTGCTCACAGAGGAAACGCGCCAGATCCTGTTTTTCCCCTCGCTCGCCATGGCGGCCGCGAGCCTGGTCTCCTGGGCGTTCTGCGATGAGGATCGCTTCGCGCTCGATCGCCTGCTCGCGCGCAAGGGATGAGGGCGCCGCGTGCGCGCGATCGTTGATATGCGATACGCGGGGCCACCGATCCCCGGATGCGAGCGCAGCCATGCGGTCCGGGGCCTATAGACGCCACAGGTCTGTGTTTATGGGTCCCGGACTTTGCCTTCGGCAAATCCGGGAATGGGTGAGGTCTTGGTCGCGTTTCAATGGAAGCTGGCGCCAGGGCGTCCAAGCCTCTGGGGCCTCCAGCGCCACGCATGCTTTTCCTTACCTGTAGGTGAGGGGGTGCGTTTCGCAAATCACGGCGCCCATTCGTCCGCCTCCGGCGCGTGTGTCGTCGCCGGCGCACCCGCGCGCCGCGCACGTACAAGCGCGCCCAGCGCATGCAGCGCCTCCGTGACGCCCGCGCCGGATACGCCCGAGATGAGATAAACGCGCGATCCGCACACGCGCCGTAGCGCCGCCTGGCGCTTCTTCACCACGTCAGGCGTCAGCGCATCGATCTTGTTGAGCGCGACGATTTCCGGCTTGGCGGAAAGATCGGCGCCATACGCTTCAAGCTCGCGCCGCACCACACGATAGGCTTCGCCGGGCTTTTCCTCCGTACCGTCGATCAAGTGCAGAAGCCCCGCGCAGCGCTCGATATGGCCGAGAAAGCGCGTGCCGAGCCCCGCGCCTTCGGCCGCGCCTTCGATGAGGCCCGGAATGTCGGCGAGCACGATGCGCTCGCTCTCGGAAATGGACGCAACGCCCAGATGAGGGAAAAGCGTCGTGAACGGATAATCCGCCACCTTCGGCGTCGCCGCGCTCACCGCGCGCAGGAAGGTGGACTTGCCCGCGTTCGGCAGCCCGATGAGGCCGATGTCCGCAATGAGCTTGAGGCGCAGCCAGAGCACGCGCTCCTGGCCCTCAAGGCCGGGATTGGCGCGCCGCGGCGCCTGGTTCACGGACGATTTGAAATGCGCGTTGCCAAAGCCGCCATTGCCGCCCTTGGCCAGCAGCACGCGGTCCCCCGCCTGCGCGAGATCGGCGATCAGCGTCTCCTTGTCCTCGTCGAGGATTTGCGTGCCGACCGGCACGCGCAAGATCACATCATCGCCATCGGCGCCGTGGCGGTTCTGGCCCATGCCGTGCCCGCCCGTCTTGCCCTTGAAATGTTGCTGGTAGCGATAGTCGATGAGTGTGTTGAGCCCCTCGGCGGCTTCCGCCAACACATCCCCGCCGCGCCCGCCATCGCCCCCATCCGGGCCGCCATATTCGATGAATTTCTCACGGCGAAACGAGACGCACCCCGCCCCGCCATTGCCGGAGCGGATATAGATTTTGCATTGATCGAGGAATTTCATGGGCGCGCCGGCGCCGCTTATAGCGGGGGCGGGGGCTTAAGCCTATGGGGCGCGCCTCAGTCGTTTGGCCGATCACGTCCGGAAGCGCTGCGATGAGGTTGTCGCCGAAGTCGCTGCCGTCGATCAGCGAGCGCGTCGCGGCGTTGGCGATGGCCGAGGCGCCGGAGACGATCGCGCCGCTCGTTGTTGGACCGAGGTTGGCCGGCAAGCGCACGGCGACCGCATGGCCGACGCCCGCGCCGATCCCCGCCGCCGCAACCGCGCTCCAGGAGAATTTGTCCTGCAAGCCGGTGGCGATCGCGATGCCTTGCGTCAGCGCGCTGTTGACCGCGCCGCTCACCGCCGCGAACGCCAATTTGTTGGTCACGCCGAGCGCGCTCGCCGCGGCGTCGCCAACCCCGCTCACGCCGGCGCTGAGCGCCGTGAGCGCCACCGCGTTCCAGGAGAATTTGTCTTGAATGCCCGTGGCGACGCCAATGCCTTGGGAGACGATGCTGCCTGCCGCGCCGGCGGCCGCCGCGCCGATGGCGGTCGCGGCCGCGCCCTTGCCGATGAGGCCGGCGACGAATTTGATGGCGGGCAGCCTGGTCGCCAACGTCACCGCCACCGCGATCACGACCAGCAGGATTTGTCCGAGTACGCCGCATTTCTTGCCGCGCGCGGGATGGGGCGTGACGGGCGATGTGTCGCCAATGGTTTCGGACGGATCATAAGGCTGGAAGGTCGCCGCATTGTGCGTCGCGCGCTGCACGCCCGCCGGCAGAGTCAGCGCCTGGCCTTCGACCAGAGCGGCCTGGCCCGTTATGCCATTGGCTTCGGCGATCTTGTACCACAGCGAGGCGTCCCCATAGAGCGCGGCGGCGATTCCGGCGAGCGTATCGCCCTCGCGCACCGTGTAGAGACCGCCGGACGAACCCTGATCGTAGGAATTGATCGGATTGAGCGATTGATCGAAATCGGCTTGCGCGACGGATGTGCTCGAGCCGTTGAAGAAAGCGCCGGTTCCGATCGTGGCCGTGCGGTTGGTGATCGAGGTCGCGTAATCGGTCTCGCGCGTGCCGCTGGGCGCGCCGAAGCTTTTAGCGGAGGCGGGTTATTGCCGGTGTAGCCGAGTTGACGGCCCGCGAAGCGATACCAGATTTCGTGCGGCATGGCGCGCCGAAGCCCGGAGGGCGAAGGCGGGATCGCCATTGTATTGAAGCCATATTCGAATTAGTCAATGCGACGGGTAGTGCGCTGAGGTATGTCCAAAGCACCTCTGGAGGACGGCATCTCTACGGGACGCCGTGTCGGCTGTGTCGTCAAATTTATCGGTGTACGTGAAGCGCGCTCGAAAGCTCTCGCTCTCTCCCTGAAGTTCAACTTCAAACTCCAGTGCCTTCACGTCACGTCCGAAGATGCCTTGTAGGCGAAAAAGCTCCTCTTCAATATGGTTGTCACACTCAACGTAGTGAAGCTCGCCGCTTTTCAATTCATAGAAGAGCGACGGCGAGATAACCCCATCGTCGACAAATTCTGCGTACAGAAGAATTTTGCTGGCCTGATCAGGGACACGATCATAAGCCAATTGTCCCAAAGTCTCGTAGCGCGCTTCTCCCATTAACGACCTCCGGGGCGATTATTAAAAGTCGTCCGCACCGGCGGACCTGTGTCTATTCGGTAGGTTACCGCAATCGAAGCAGGTCGCAAGGACGAGCCGGAGTAGGTGGGCCTGATCGATACGTTGACACTCGAACCCTTCTCCAGCGCTCGCGCCCATTGCCCCTCCAACGCGCGATAGCGAAAGGGTGACACACACTTTTGCTCGCCCGCAAATCGCTAAGGTGCGTGTGTCGGGCGACATCGAATGTCGCTCCAAATAAATTTGACGAGATAGCCTCTTGCGCGTTCGGAACAAAACATGTACAAATTGTTCGGGAGGCTGGAAAATGGCGCGCTTGGCGAGGATTGTTGCGCCCAACACGTCCCATCACGTCACGCAGCGCGGCAATCGCCGCCAACGCACGTTTTTCAGCGATGCGGATTATCTGCGGTATCTGCAACTCGCGACGGAGTGGTGCGCGAAGGCTGATGTCGAGTGCTGGGGCTATTGCCTTATGCCCAACCATGTTCACCTCATTCTCACGCCAAGGAGCGAAGGCGCATTGCGCGCGGCGATTGCGCCGCTGCACTGGCGCTATACGTTTGAAGTCAACAAGCGCGAGGGTTGGCGGGGCTATCTCTGGCAGGGACGCTTTGCCTCTTACCCGATGGACGATGATTATTTCGTGCAGGCCAGCCGCTATGTTGGGCTCAATCCAGTGCGCGCAGGACTGGTTGCGCGCGCGGAGGATTGGCGATGGTCCAGCGTGCGCGCTCACCTACGTGGACGCGATGACGCACTCGCGCGCACGTCGCCATTGCTGCGGATGCACCCGCACGGACTCGGCGGCTTCTTTGAAGCGGACGTCGCGGCGGAGGCTTTGAAGAAGTTGCGCCGTGCGTCGTCGACCGGGCGCCCGCTTGGCGGCGCTGAGTGGGTGAAGCTGGTTGCGCGCGGATTCAATCCGCTTGTCGGCGCACCGCCGCTGGCGGATCGCGGCGCGCTGGAGCCTAAGGGGCTCGCGGCCGCGTAGGCCATGGTCTAGGTTCGCGCCGAGGGAGAGACCATGAACGCCCCAACGCCGCGCGCGAGCCGGCCGCCGGAAATCCGCGCCGCCAAGCTCGCCGCGCTCGCCAAGATCGAGGCGCGTCTGCGCTGGCTCGCGATGTGGACCATCCACAACGCCAATCATCTGCGCGAGAGCAGGGATGGGCTGAAGGTCGGCGGCCATCAGGCCTCCTGCGCCTCGATGACGACGCTGATGACGGCGCTCTATTTCCATGCGCTGAAGCCGGAGGATCGCGTGGCGGTGAAGCCGCACGCCAGCCCCGTCTTTCACGCCGCGCAATACCTCTTCGGGCGCCAGACGCGCGAACAAATGGAGCGCTTCCGCGCCTTTGGCGGCGCGCAATCCTATCCCTCGCGCACCAAGGATGGCGATGATGTGGATTTCTCAACCGGTTCGGTGGGGCTCGGCGTCGCGGTCACCGCCTTCGCCTCGCTGACGCAGGATTATCTTGAAGCTCACGGGTGGCTCGATCCCGCCCGCAAGGGGCGCATGATCGCGCTCATGGGCGATGCCGAGCTTGACGAGGGCAATATCTATGAATGCCTGATCGAGGCTTATAAGCACGACATTCGCAACACCTGGTGGATTGTCGATTACAATCGCCAGAGCCTCGATGCGACCACGGCCGATCGCATGTTCAGCCGCTTCGACGACATATTCCGCACCACCGGCTGGCGCGTCGTCACGCTGAAACACGGCAAGGCTCAGCTCGCCGCCTTTGCGCGTCCGGGCGGGGCCGCGCTGCGCGCCTGGATCGATCAATGTCCGAACGCGGATTATGCCGCGCTCACCTATCAAGGCGCCGCCGGCTGGCGCGCGCGCCTCAACGCCGATCTCGCGGGAGATGACGAGGCCCGCGCGCTCATCGCCGAACTTGATGATGGCGCATTGCAAAAATTGATGACCGGTCTCGGCGGCCACTGCATGGAGACGCTGATCGAAGCTTTCGACGCGGCGCAGGATGACCAGCCGACGCTCTTCATCGCCTATACGATCAAGGGTTTCGCGCTGCCTTTGCAGGGCCATAAGGACAATCATTCCGGCCTGATGACGCCCACGCAGATCGAGACGCTGCGCGCGTCCATGAACGTCAAGACCGGGGAGGAATGGGCGCCCTTCGCCGGCTGCGCGGCCAAGGAGGCGAAGGCGCTGGCTGAGTTCATCGCCGCCGCGCCTTTTGGCGAGCGGCGCGAGCGCAGGTTCTTGGCGGCGCGCATCGAAGTTCCGTCTCCGGATGAATTCCCACGACCCGGAGGCGCCTCGCAATCCACGCAGGCCGCCTTCGGCCGCATCCTGCTCGATCTCGCCAAGTCGGATTGCGCGCTGGCCCGCCGCCTCGTCACAACTTCGCCGGACGTGACCGTGTCGACCAATCTTGGCGGCTTCGTCAATCAATGTGGGCTGTTTCGCCGCCAGGAGCTGGCGGATGCGTTTCAGCGCGCGAAAATCCCGTCCGCGCAGAAATGGTCGGGCGGCGCGGCGGGGCGCCACATCGAGCTTGGCATCGCCGAACACAATCTCTTCATTCTGCTCGCCGCCTTGGGCCTCGCCGGCGATCTCTGGGGCGAGCGGCTCATCCCCATCGGCACGGTCTATGATCCCTTCATCGCGCGCGGGCTCGATGCGTTGAATTACGCGGCCTACCAGAATGCGCGCTTCATGCTGGTGGCGACACCCTCGGGGCTTACGCTCGGGCCCGAGGGCGGCGCCCATCAATCGATCTCCACCCCGCTCATCGGCCTCGGTCAGCCGAACCTCACCTATCTGGAGCCCGCTTACGCCGATGAACTCGCCGCGCAGATGCACTGGGCCTTCAATCACATGCAGGATGAGGCGGGCGGCTCGGTCTATTTCCGTCTCACCACGCGCGTCATTCCGCAACATCCGCGTACGGATGACGCCTGGCGCGCGGACATGCTGAAGGGCGCTTATTGGCTAAAGGTCCCGGCGCCGGGCGCGAGCGCCGCCATTGTCTTTTGCGGCGCGCTGGCGCCTGAAGTTCTCGAAGCCGCCGCCGCGCTTGAGGAGGATATCCCCGGCCTCGGCGTGCTCAATATCGTCTCGCCTGGCCTGCTTCACCGAGACTGGATGGCCGCGCGCCGCGCGCGCTGGACCGCGCAATCAAAAGCGCCCTCGCATGCTGAAACGCTGCTGTCCGCGCTCGCCCCAGGCGCGGGCCTCGTCACCGTGATCGATGGCGCATCCGGCGCGCTGTCTTGGCTGGGCGGCGTGCGCGGTCAGCGCGTCAGCGCCCTCGGCGTCGATTCCTTTGGCCAGGCCGGCGATCTCATCGATCTCTACCGCGCCTATCGGCTCGATAGCGCCGCCATAATCGAGGCCTGCGCGGACTTGTTTCTGAATTAAGCCGAAGCGCGCGCAGCCGCCTGTTCCGTATCCGGAGGGGTGTGTGTTTGTTCGCCCGCGCGCGGCTGTATGTAGCGCAAGATCGCCGCCGCGAGCAGATCGCGCCCGATCGGCTTGACCAGGTGGTCGGCCGCGCCAGCGGCGATCGACGGGCGCCGGTCCTCGTCGATCGACACGACGATCACTGGCGTTCGCGCGAGCACCACGTCGCTCTTGAGCGCGTGCAGCACGGAAAGACCCGATTCGCCATTGAGATGCAGATCGAGAAGGATGAGGCTTGGCGCACGCTGCCGGGCGAGATCAAGCGCGCGCGCGCCGTTCGCTATCGCGCACACCTGCCAGCCGAGCGGCGCGATGGCGCGCGCGGCGAGATCGCGGGCGTCCGCTTCATCGTCAATGACAAGAATATAGGGCCCGTCCGGCGCTTCCAGACACGGCGTTTCGCCAATGCTCCCGGGCGCCTCGCCGAGAGAGAGTTCGCTCGCCACAAGCAGCGTGAACGTTGAGCCTTCGCCCGGCGCGCTGCGCACCGTCACATCTCCGCCGAGCAGTTCGGCGAGCTTCTTCGTCAGCATGAGGCCAAGGCCAGTGCCGCCGAACTGCCGCGTGATCGTCTCGTCCGCCTGCGTGAATGGCTGAAACAGACGCTCGATCTGCGCTGAATTCATGCCGATGCCGGTGTCAGTGACTGTAAAGATGAGCGCGCGGTCGTGCGGGCGCACCCGCACGTCGAGATTGACACGCCCATCCCTTGTGAATTTGCATGCGTTTGACAGCAGATTCAGCAAGCATTGGCGTAGGCGCACTTCATCTTGCAGAACGAGACGCGGCGCGGCCTCATCCACATGCATTGTGACCACGTTGGAATTGGCTTGAGCCATGGGCGCCACGGTCGCCGAGACATCGGAGACGAAGGCCCGGAGATCGAGCGGGGCGGGCGCCAGCGTCGTGCGCCCCGCTTCCATCTTCGAGAGGTCGAGAATGTCGTTGATCAGCGTCAGCAGGTGTCGCGCGGCGATCAGGACGCGCTCTACGTCGCGCCGTGCGCCGTCATGGGCGATATCCGCGATCTCTTCGTGCAAGATTTCCCCATAGCCGATGATGGCGTTGAGCGGTGTGCGCAATTCATGGCTGATATTGGCCACGAATTGGGACTTGGCGAGGTTCGCGCTTTCCGCCGCCGCGCGCGCCGCGTCCGCCTCGATCTTGGCTTTCGCTGAATCGCGCAGCATGCTTATGGCGCGCGCGATGGCGCCGATTTCGTCGCGCCTATTCTGTTGAGGTACTTCGGTGTCGAAGTCGCCCTTGCTCAGCGCGCCGATCGGCGCGATGAGCGAGCGCACGGGCCGCACCAAGCCAAAATGGAGCAACGCCAATATGGCGCCGGCGGCGGCGATAAAAAGGCTGGCGGCGATAAGCCCGGTGTTGAGTTGTTCGCGCTGCAGACGCTGCACGCGCGCGAGAAGGAGGCGGTCAAGCTCGTCGGATACAAGCCCGCTGAGGCGCCGCAGCGCCACCGCGGCGCGTGTTTCGAGCGCAACAAGCGCGGGGACATCCAGTCTCCGCGCAGCAGCCTGCCGGCGCAATTCTGTTTCATAGTCGCGCAGCGCCCCTTCCACGCGCGCGAGCGCCGCTCCCGGCGCCGCGCCGGCGCCGGCCGAGGCGTAGGCGGCCTCTACCGAGCGTGTCAGCTCGAAGCCAGCAAGGCACGCGACACTGAGCGCCGCGATCAATTGTTGGCGCTCGCCGTCCGAGAGGCGCCGGTCCCTGCCAGCGGCATCGGCGCCGGAAGTCGTCTCGCGCAGCGCCTCGCGCAGCGCCGGCGCGCGCATCAGAACTGATTCCATCGCGTAATAGCTGGCGAGCTCGGAATCGAGGATGAGGTTGGAGCGCTCGGAAATGCGCCGCATCAGGTCACGCAGCGCCGTGCGCGCGCTTGCATCGTGCGTGGCGCTCATATCCTCCGCGGCGTGCAACGTCTCGATCGCGCGCGCCGTGAGCGCCGCCGTGTCGAACGCGCCGCCATAGACGTCTTGCGCGAGCGCGAGCGCGCTGGCTTCGTCCGCGAGATTGCTGACGCGCGGGCCGCCGATTTGCGCTGCGCGCATGTTCGCATCGAGCGACATCTGCGCCGCGGACACGACGCGCGCAAAAGCTAGGCCCTGCCGCTCGGCTGCCGTGAAGGCGATGCTGGCGCGCTGCAGGGCCGTGAATTCCCACGCGACATAAACAAGAGGAACGAGAAAAAGAACGAAGGCGAGGGCGAGCTTTTGCGCGATCGAGATCGCGCGCACGCGCGCACGCAGCGCCAGCACCCAGCCGGGCAGGGGCCGCCGGTCCTGTTCGCTCATCATGGCTCGCCTCCCGCACGGCCGCGGCCGGTATGGTCTCGCCCCGATGATCGCCCGGAATGCTGAAGCGCGTCTAAACCATGGCGGCCCAAGCGGCGGATTTTCGTCATTTTTCTCAAGTGCTTAAGCGGTCGTTACTGGGTGTGGCCTCGGAAACCCTTTCGCGCGCGGCTTGGTGCGCCTTCGCCATTGCCGAGCCGCCCGCCATGGCCTATCTCCCCGCGCGACCCAGACCGGCGCGGAGAGGTGGCGGAGTGGTCGATCGCGCCGGTCTCGAAAACCGGAATACCTTCACGGGTATCGAGGGTTCGAATCCCTCCCTCTCCGCCAGCGGCGTCGGCGCCGCCGCGTAGAGCATGCGGAATTGGAGCCGGCGCGGGGAGACGCCGGGCGGCGCTCAACTTAAGACGCCGCCGCGCCGCGCGAAATTGAACTTATCGGGTTCGCTACAAGCTGGTTTGCATCGCGCCCCCCGCGCTTTGCTTCGCGCGCGGCTGGGACTAGGGTCCGGCCAAATCACTGACCCCCGGGGCAAGCGTCATGGACACTGGCGTGCGCGGCGATCTGGCCGTCACCGTTGAGGATTTTTTGGCCTGCGCCGCGCTCGCCGGGCGCTGGGCGGGCTTCAAGCAGGGCGCCGCGCTGGCCCCGGCGGCGGCGGATTTCCTGCGCGGCGTTTATGACGACGCCTCCGTGGACGAATTGGGCGATCTCGGCGTCGACGATCTGATTGCGCTCGCCCACGATTTCTGGACCTGGCGGGCCGAGGGCCCGGCCGAGGCCCGGCGCGTGCGCATCCGGCCGGCCAACGGCGTGGACGGGCGCGCCCTGGCGCGCGACGTGCTCGAAATCGCCGGGCCCGACATGCCCTTCCTGGTCGACAGCGTCATGGGCGAATTGAGCGATCAGGGCGTCGCCGCTTTGGCCATGTTTCATCCCATCGTCGGCCGCGCCGGCGCGTCCGCCGAGTCGCTTATCCAGGTGCATGTACCGCCCCTCTCGCCGGCGCGCGCCAAGGCGTTGATCGAAGGCGTCGAGGCCACGTTGGCGGATGTTCACGCCGCCGTCGGCGCCTTTTCGGCGATGCGCCAGCGCATGCGCGATCGCGCTGAGGAACTCGCCGCCGCCGCCACCGGCGCGCCGGGCGAGATCGTGGCCGAGTCCGTCGCGCTGCTGCGCTGGCTGGCGGCCGATCGCTTCACCTTTCTGGGCGCGCGCGATTATCTCTATGCGCGCGACAAGGCCGGCAAATTGCTGCCCGACGAGCCGATCATCGTGGATCAGTCCGGCGTCGGCCTGCTGACCGACACTGACCGTTATGTGCTGCGCACATCGAACGAACCGTTTGTGCTGACGCCGGAAATCCAGCGCCTGCTGAAGGATCCCTCGCCCCTCATCGTCGCCAAATCGACGTTGAAGGCGCGCGTGCACAGGCGCGCCACCGCGGATTATATCGGCGTCAAGCGCTATGACGCCTCCGGCGCGGTGGTCGGCGAGACCCGCTTTGTGGGCCTCTTCGCGGCCGACGCCTACACCGAGATGACGCGGGAAATCCCCGTGCTGCGGCGTAAGACCGAATGGGTCCTCGCCCAGGCGGGCTTTGCGCCCGGCGGCCATAAGGAAAAAACCCTTCGCCACATTCTTGAAACCTATCCCCGCGATGAGCTGTGGCAGATCGGTCAGGAAGATTTGCTGCGCATCGCGCGCGGCGTGCTGCATCTGCTCGATCGCCCGCGCGCCCGCGCGTTCAACCGGCGCGATCCGTTCAACCGCTTCGTCGCCTCGCTCGTCTATCTGCCGAAGGATCGGTTCAACACAGCCGTGCGCGAAGCCGTCGGCCACACGCTGGAGCGCGCCTATGGCGGCAAGATCGAATCCTACTTTCCTCTGCTGAGCGATGGGCCGTTGGCGCGCGTCTTCTATGTCGTGGGCGATATCGATAAGGCGCGCCCCGATCCAGATCAGCGCGCGCTGGATGATGAAATCGCCGCGCTCACCCGCACCTGGGACGATGCGTTCGATGAGGCGGTGGCGCGCGCGCTGACGCTCAATGAGGCCCAGCGCGAAGATGTGCGCGCCCGGTTCGCGCACGCCTTCTCCGCCGCTTACCGTGAGCGCTACGGCGCCGAGGAAGCGCTGATCGACATCGATGAGATGGCCAAGGCGGGCCATGACGGCGCGGTGCGCGTGCGCGCCTACCGGCTCGAACGCGATCCCCCGGAAGTGATGCGTTGCAAAATCTATGCGAGCGATCAGATTTTGCCGCTCTCGGCCACGCTGCCGATTCTGGAAAATCTCGGCCTCTATGTCACATCCGAGGTCAATGTCGCGGTGCGCAACACCGCCCCGGACGGGCGCTCAGAACGCCCGATGCACATTCATGAAATCAAGATGCGCGACGCCGCGGGCGCGCCGATCGACTTCGATAAGGTCGATGAAAGCTTTGAATCCGCATTCGCCGCGATTTGGGCGGGTGTCGCGGAAAACGACGGCTTCAATCGTCTCATCCTCAAGCTGGGCGCGCCCTGGCGCGACGCGGCGTTGCTGCGCGCGCTTGCGCGCTATCGCCAGCAAAGCGGGCTTGATCCCTCCCAAGGCGTGCAGGAAGAGGCGCTTGCCAATCACCCGGAAATCGCCGCCTTGATCCTGGCGCTGTTTCGTGTGCGCTTCGATCCCGCCTTGCCCGAACCGATCGCCGAACGAAGGGCCTGGGCCGCGCAGATCGAAGGCAAGATCGAGGAGGCGCTCAATCAGGTTCAGAGCCTCGATGTTGACCGCGTGCTCCGTAGGCTGACGAAACTGGTCGGGGCCATACTGCGCACCAATGTTTATCAGCGGGACGAGGCTGGCGCGGCCAAGCCCTGGATGAGTTTCAAGATCGACAGCCGCGCTCTGGACGATCTGCCCGCGCCCAAGCCGTATCGCGAAATCTGGGTGTCGGCCGCGCAGGTTGAGGGCGTGCATCTGCGCTTTGGGCCGGTGGCGCGCGGGGGGCTCCGCTGGAGCGATCGGCGCGATGATTTCCGCGCCGAAGTGCTCGATCTCGTGAAAGCCCAGCAGGTCAAGAACGCTATCATCGTGCCGGTGGGCGCCAAGGGCGGCTTTTTTCCCAAGCGCCTGCCCGCGCGCGGCGCGCCCGGTTACGCCGAGGCGGGCGTCGCCGCCTACAGGACGTTTCTACGCGGCCTGCTCGACATCACCGACAACATCGTTGACGATAAGATTCGTCCGCCCAAGGACGTTATCCGCTGGGACGATGACGATCCCTACCTCGTCGTCGCCGCCGACAAGGGCACGGCGACCTTTTCGGACATCGCCAATTCGATCTCCGCTGAATACGGCCATTGGCTGGGCGACGCCTTCGCCTCCGGCGGTTCGGTCGGCTACGATCACAAGGCCATGGGCATCACGGCCAAGGGCGCGTGGGAGGCGGTCAAGCGCCACTTCCGCGAACTCGGCAAGAACATCCAGGAAGAGCCGTTCACCGTCATCGGCGTGGGCGATATGTCGGGCGATGTGTTTGGCAACGGCATGCTGCTCTCCACCAAGATCAAGCTCATCGCCGCCTTCGATCACCGGGACATCTTTATCGATCCGAACCCGGCCGATTTGGGCGCCGCCCATAAGGAGCGCGCGCGCCTCTTCGCACTGCCGCGCTCAAGCTGGCAGGACTACGATAAGAAGCTCATCAGCGCCGGCGGCGGCGTGTTTAGCCGTACGGCGAAGGCGATCGCTCTGACGCCCGAAATCAAGGCCGTGAGCGGCCTCTCCGGCCAGTCCGCGACGCCGTCCGAACTCATGAGCGCGCTCTTGAAGGCCCCGTGCGAGCTTCTTTGGTTCGGCGGCATCGGCACCTACATCAAGGCCGCGTCCGAAGCCAATTCAGATGCCGGCGATAAGGCCAATGACGCCCACCGCGTCGATGCCGAACAAGTGCGTGCACAAGTCATTGGGGAGGGCGCCAATCTCGGCGTCACCCAGGCCGGCCGCATCGCCTATGCGCGCAAGGGCGGGCGGATCAATACGGACGCTGTCGATAATTCCGCCGGCGTCGACACGTCCGACCATGAAGTGAACATCAAAATCCTGCTGGCCGAGGGCGTTCGCTCCAACGCGCTCAAGGCGGACAAGCGCGACGCGCTGCTTGCCGAGATGACCGATGAAGTCGGCGCCCTTGTGCTGGAGGATAATTACGACCAGACGCTGGCGCTGACGCTCGCGGAGACCACCGCGCCCGCCGATTTGGACGCGGCCGAACGCATGATCGAGCGTCTTGAACGCGCCGGCAAGCTGGCGCGCGCCGTCGAAGGCTTGCCGGGCGCGGAAGGTTTCCGCGCGCTGCGCGCAGCCAAGACCGGCCTCACGCGGCCGGAACTGTCCAAGCTGCTCGCCTACGCCAAGATCGATCTCTTCGATGCGCTGGTCGCCAGCCCCGCGCCGGACGATCCCCATTTCGCCGGCCCGCTCAAGGCCTATTTCCCGAGGCAATTGGCGAAATTCACCGATCAGATGGCCCGCCACCGCCTGCACCGCGAAATCATCGCCACCTATCTTGCCGATGATCTCGTCAATATGGGTGGGCCGCTCTTTGTCGATCGGGTGCGCGAGGTCGTGCGCGTTGATCCGGTCGCCATCGCCTGCGCGTTCGAGGCTGGGCGCAACATTTTCCGCTTGGAGGAGATCGCCGCGCGCATCAACGCGCTTGATAACAAGGCGCCGGCCGCGCTGCAGACGGATATGCACCTCGCGCTCGCCATCGCACTGAAGCGGATCACCGCTTATCTTGCGCGCCATGGGGGCTTTGGCGCGCGCACAATCGCCGATGCGGTCGCCTTCTATCAGCCGGCGGTCGATGCGCAGCGCGACATTTCGTGGGCCTCGCTCTCGACGCTCGAGCGTCGCCGCGCCGAGGCGCGGCGCGGCGCGTTCGTTGAGGCCGGCGCGCCAAGCGATCTGGCCGCCATGGTCGCGGTGCTCGCGCCGCTGACGGCCGCGCTCGATGTGGCTGATGTCGCCGCGCGGAAAAGCTGGCCCGCGCACAGCGCGGCCTTTGTGTACCGCGCCGTCGGCGCCGCGTTCGATCTTGATCGTCTGATCGCCGCGGCCGGCGGCCTCACGCTCGATGCGCACTGGGACCGTCTGGCGCTGCGCCGCGCTGTCGAGGATTTGTACGTCTGTCAGAGCGCCTTGAGCGAGGCCGCGCTTGCGCAGATCGCGGCGCCGCCCGCTGCACCAAGCGCGGTCTGGGCCACCCAGGCCGTCGAGGAATGGGTCGAGCATCTCGGGGCCCGCGCCGCGCCGGCGCAGCGCGCCTTGACCGAACTTGAGCAGCAAGGCGCCTGGACTTTCGCCAAGCTGATGATCGCGGCGGCCGAGATGAACGGGCTTGCGTCAGCCGTTGCGCGCTAGACCGCGTTCAGGAAAAGTGGGTACCGGTTTTCCGTCCGAACGCGGTCTGATTATTTAATTATTGCGGGTTCCGGGCGGTTGCCCGGCTTCCACTCACCAGAACCCGCGATGAGGCGAGCAATTCCGCATAACGCGCCGTCGCGCGCGCGGTGAGCACGGGGTCGTGGCGGGTGCGCACATCGCGCGCCTCCGGCTCGTCGAACGCATGGGTTGCGTCATAGGTGTCGATCTCGATCGGCGCGCCGTCGCCGCGCAAACGTTCAAGAACTCTTAGCGGCGCGCGCCGGCCCACCACGCGGTCGCGCGCACACACGATCGCCGCCCCGCGCGGCCGAATGCGCCAGCCCTTGAGCGCCGCCACGCACCCAACGCCCGCATAAGGATAGACAAGAAAGACGCTGGCGACGCCGGCCAAAACATCGTCCGGTACGTCAAGGCGCGTCGCGCGGCGCGCGGCCGGCGCGCTCATCGCCAACGCATCGAGCACGGCCCACCCGCCATGGCTCCACCCCGCGAGCGCCAGCTGCGATGGATCAGCCCAGCCTTGCGCCCGCGCCCAGGCCAAAGCCGCGTACACATCGCCCGCGCGTTCGCGGCCCCATAGACTCAGCCCCGTGCACACTGTCGCATAGGCGCGCGCGCGCCCGATGCCGCGATGCGCGTAGGAATCGATAATGACGGCCGCCCAGCCGGCCGCGCGCGCGGCCTCCCCATAGGCCCATTGCTGGGATTTGACGCCGCCGCAGCCGTGAAATTGCAGCGTCACAGGAAATGGCCCTGGCCCTTCGGGCTTGAGCACGGCCGCATGCGCGGCGAGCGCGGCGGCGCGCGTTTCAAGGCTTTCCTTCATTGATTGCTGGATAGGCGCGCCAAGCGGCGCCATCATGGCGGGCAAGGAGGATGCCATGGCGCGCTTTACACTCACCACCCTGACCGCGGCCCTGGCCTTGGCCGCGTGCTCGCCCGCAGCCCCGCCCGCGCGCGAAGCCGAGGGCGACGCCGAGATCGCGTCGGAAGCATCGCTGCCCGATCCCGCGGCAACCATCCGCCCGCTCTATGATCGCTATCTGAGCAACAATCTGGATTTTCCAGAGTTTGAGGATGCGGCGCCCTGGACGTCCGATTTGCGCGCCCGCATCGTCGCGATGGAAGCGCGTTCGCAGGCGGAGGGCGGACCGATTCTGGACTTTGATCCGATCGTGAACGCCCAGGATTGGCAACTCAGCGATCTCAATGTCGCGACCGAAGCGGTTGCGCGCGACAGCCACGCCGTGGTGCGGGCGCGCTTCAACAATGGCGGCGCGCCTGTTGAGGTCATTTACGATCTCGTCTGGGTCGGCGGCCAATGGCGCATCGACAATATCCGCGGGCCGGAATTCGATCTCAGACAGACGATCTCCGCGCCGGGTTGATGGCGCCGGCCGACAAAAGCGTATCACCCATCCCCGGATTGCGCGGAGCGCAATTCCGGGGCCCATAATCGCAGTCGGTTGAGCTTATAGGCCCCGGACTGCGTCGCTTCGCTTGCATCCGGGGATGGGTGGCGGCGACTTAATATGAACCTGGGTTATGTTCTAATGCCGGAAATGGCGCATCCCGGTGAACGCCATGACGATGCCCGCCTCGTCGGCCGCCTTGATCACATCCTCATCCCGGATTGAGCCGCCGGGCTGGATAACGCTGGTCGCGCCCGCCTCGACGGCCTGAAGTAAACCGTCCGGAAACGGAAAGAAGGCGTCCGACGCGCACGCCGAACCGTGTGTGAGCGGCGCGGGCCAGCCCGCCGCCTCGGCCGCTTCGCGCGCGCGCATGGCGGCGATGCGCGCGGAATCACGCCGGTTCATTTGCCCGGCGCCCACGCCCGCCGTCTGTCCGTCCTTGGCGTAGACGATCGCGTTCGATTTCACATGCTTGCACACGGTGAAGGCGAACAGCATGTCGCGGATTTGCGCGCCGCTCGGCTGCTTCTTGGTGACGATCTTGAGATCGGCGGCGCTCACCTGGCCGGCGTCCCGCGTCTGAACCAGAAATCCGCCCGCGAGCGATTTGAACGCAAGCCCCGCCGCGCGCGGCGCGGGCAGCGCGCCGGCGAGCAAGAGGCGCAGATTTTTCTTTTTGGCGAACAGCGCGATGGCGTCTTCATCAGCGTCCGGCGCGATGACGACTTCCGTGAAGATGTCGGTGATGAGCTCCGCGGCCGCCTTGTCCAGCCGGCGGTTGACGGCGACCACGCCGCCGAACGCCGACACCGGATCGCACGCCAGCGCGCGCGCATAGGCCTGCGCCAACGTATCCCCAAGCGCGACGCCGCATGGATTGGCGTGCTTGATGATGGCGACGGCGGCGAGCGCGGCGGGATCGAATTCGGCGACGAGCTCATAAGCCGCGTCGGTGTCGTTCAGATTGTTGTAAGAGAGTTCCTTGCCTTGCGCCTGGCGCGCGCTGGCGATGCCGGGCCGCTGCTCGGCTGTGACATAAAACGCAGCGCTCTGATGGGGATTTTCTCCGTAGCGCAGCGTCTGGCGCAGGCGCCCGCCCAGCGCACGCCACGTCGGCGCCGCTTCACCAAGCTCCGCCGCGAACCAGGTTGAGATCGCCGCGTCATAGGCGGCGGTGCGCGCATAGGCCTTGGCCGCGAGCCGCTTGCGCAGGGCGAGCGTCGTCGCGCCCCCATGCGCGCGCATCTCCTCAAGCACGGCGCTAAGATCGTCCGCGTCGGTCGCGACAGCGACATAGGCATGGTTCTTCGCCGCCGCGCGGATCATCGCCGGCCCGCCGATATCGATGTTCTCGATGCAATCGTCATACGGCGCGCCGCGCGCGATCGTCTGTTCGAACGGATAGAGATTCACATAGAGAAGATCGATGGGGAGGATGTTGTGCGCCGCCATCGCGGCGACATGGTCGGCCGCGTCGCGCACCGCCAAGAGCCCGCCATGAATGGCGGGATGGAGCGTCTTGACGCGCCCATCCATCATTTCCGGAAAGCCCGTCGCCTCGCTCACATCACGCACCGGCAGGCCCGCTCCCGCCAGCGCGGCTTTTGTGCCGCCGGTGGAGATGAGCGCCACGCCCAGTTCATGCAGCGCGCGCGCGTGGTCGATGAGGCCATTCTTATCGGAGAGTGAAATCAGAGCGCGGCGTATGGGCGCCAAATCGTGCGGCATCGCTCACCTTTCATCGAAGGGCGGGTGCGACGGCGAGTATCGGAATGATGCGCGCCACTTCGCTTGAACCTGTTCACTTCGGATTGAATCACACCCATTCCCGGGGCGTTGTGAGGCAACGAGCCCGGGACCCATAAACACAATCCGGTGGCGGTTATGGGGCCCGGACCGGCGGCATAGCCGTCATCCGGGGATTGGTGAAGAATCGCTTCAATCTCAACACCACACGCTCTAGCAGGCCGATGCATCTTCAGTCGATGCGCGTCAGCGCCCAGCGCACGCGGTTGGGCGGGCCGTCGCCCGCGCCATTGGGGTCTGCCGCGCCGGAGATGACGATCTGGCTGGTCGCCTGGCCGGGCTTATCGCCAAACGCGCCACGCCCCGAGAGGTAAACGGAATCCTCGATGGCCACGCGCACGGCGTCCGTCTTCATGCGCCAAATCGCGCCGGAGGGCGTGGTCAGCTTCGGCTCGCGCGGCGCGAACCAGGCTGCGCGCACGCCAGGATGGAGATGAAATCGCACGGTGAAGGGAATGGTCTTCGTGCGCGCGCCGCGCCCATCGGCGAGGGGTCGGCCCAATTCGTCCGCGCCTTTAAGTTTGCGCCCCGCCTTGTCGAGAAACAGCACCCGCCGATGCACGAAGCCGAATTCCTCACGATAGCCTTCGTGCCGCGCCTCGATATGGACCCCGTCATCCTCCTCGGTGCGCTTGGAATTGATCGCGAAGTCGAGCGGATAGGCCGCGCCGCGGCGTGACTTGGCGAACTTGGCCGAAAGCGCATCATCCACCACAAGCGTCGAATGCCCGTTCGTGGCGCGCGCCGCCGCGCGCCAATCCGGCGCCAGCTCTCGCGCCGCGCCGACATTGACGATCAGCCGATCCGCCCCGCAGGACATCTCGAACGCAAGCGCGCTCGCGTGCGCGCGCTCCCCATGCGCGGGGGCGGGCGCCGCGCCCACATCGAGAATGAGCGTCGCATCGCCGCCAGAGAGGTGCTGATAGCCCGATTGCGTGGCGAAGCGGAAATTCGGCATCGCGCCGCCGGCGTCATTGAGCGCGCGCGCGAGCGGCTGGGGATCGCCTTCCGAGCCGCCATGAAAGCACGCCAGCGTCCCATCGCCGAGGCGCAGCAGATGCAGCAATTTCGCGGCGCGCGGCATGGCCTCGCGCAGCAGGCGCGGCGTTTCATAGCCGGCGCGCGCCAGCGCTTCATCGATTGAAAGGAGATCATAAAGTGCTTCCGCCAGCGCCTCGGGCGAGCGCGATAAATGCCCGCCATCGGGATGGAATTGCGCCGCGCACGCTTCTTCGAGCATCTCGACGCCGCTCGTGGCCATGCGCTCGCCCGTCTCGCCAAGCGCAAGGCCGCACAGCGCCAGCGCCGCGCCCGCCTTGATGCGCTCGAACGGCATGCGCACGTCTTTCGACGCCGCCAGCAGATGATGCGCCTGCCACGCAAAGCTTTGCAAAAGATCGTTGCGCTGCGCCGGCGCGCCATGATCGAACGCCGCGCGCGCATGGCAGAGCCAATTGTAAAGGCGCTCGGCCGTCAGTTCCGGCGCCCAGGCCGAGTCATGCCATTGCCCGAAGCCGGAGACCCAGCGTTCGATCAACTGCGCCATGCGCGGCTGCGCTTCTGGCCCGAGCACAGCGAGATCCGGCAGCCAGGAAAAGCTGTGCAGGCGCGAGGTGAAATGCGGCGAAGGGTGCCCCACGCCCCAGGGGATGAGATGCAGGCCCGTGAGATTTTCCGTGGCGATGCGCCAGCGGCCTTCGGCGATTTCACGTCCGCGCCGCGCATCGCCGCCGCGCGGATCGTAGCCCCAGAGCGCAATGCGCGTCGGCGCGGGCGCGGCGCGGCTGGCGCGGTAGAAGGGTGTGGCGCGCCATTCGTCCTGCGCGGCGGCGAGCAAGGGGCCGAGCAGGCGCGAGGCGGTCGCGCGGGGCACGCCTTACGCGCCCCGCAGCGCGGCGATGTTGGCGCCGTACCGCGCCGGCCCGTCCTTGAACACGGCCGTGCCGGCGACGAGCGCCGTGGCGCCGGCGCTGACCGCGCGCCGCGCCGTTTCCGGCGTGATCCCGCCATCCACTTCGAGGATGATGTCGCGGCCCGTGCGGTCGATGCGCGCGCGGGCAGCTTCGATCTTGGCGAGTTGGCTCTCGATAAAACTCTGCCCGCCGAAACCGGGATTGACGCTCATGATAAGGATGAGATCGACGAGATCGAGCACATTGTCGATCGCTTCGATCGGCGTGCCGGGATTGAGCGAGACGCCCGCGCGCGCGCCGCTCGCCTTGATCGCCTGCAGTGTGCGGTGAAGATGCGGGCCGGCTTCCGGATGGGCGGTGATGATGTCCGCGCCCGCGTCCCGGAACGCGCTGATCATGGGATCGACCGGCGCGATCATCAGATGCACGTCGAATGGAAGCGTGGCGTACGGGCGCAGCGCCTTGATCACGGCTGGCCCGATGGTGAGATTGGGCACGAAATGGCCGTCCATCACGTCGATATGGATCATGTCCGCGCCGGCGGCCGCGATGGCGGAGACCTCCGCGCCAAGCGTCGCGAAATCAGCGGAGAGGATTGACGGCGCGATCAGCGTGCGGGGCATCGTGCGTTGGTTAGCGGCGCGCGTGCCGGGAGGCAAGGATCAGGCCCGCTTGCGCGCGGCCTTGCGCGCGCGCTTGACCGGCGGTTTGACGTATTTCGCGGGGGGGCGCGGCGCCAGCGCCCGTTTCACCGCCGCTGGCTCCCGGTCGATCACGGTGAGCAGCACGCGCGCCGGTCCTTCCGGCATGCGCAACCCTTGTTCCCAGTTTCGAAGCGTGCCGAGGCTGACGCCGAAGCGGCGCGCGAACGCCTGCTGAGTCATGCCCAATTTTTTGCGGATCGCCGGCACATCCGGAATTTCATAGACAGTGACGCGCGCGCCTGTCTCTTCTCCGCGCGCGAAGCGCAGGGCCTCTTCAAGACCCGCGATAATGCTGTGTTCGACTTTCAAGAATTGCCGCCTCTTCCATATTCTATTCGCAATGCCGCAACGAGGCGGCTCATGTCATGCCGCCCTTTTCCGCTGAGGTCCGAACGCGCGCTCTTTGTGTAAAAGGTGATAAGAAAGAGGGGCATGTCGAGATCGTGAAAGTAATAGATGACACGACCGCCGCCGCGCTTGCCCTTGCCCTGCGCCGCCCACCTAAGTTTTCGAACGCCGCCCGTTCCCTTTATGACGTCACCCGCCTCGGGGTTCGTGGCGAGGTGCAATTTCAGGTCCTCCTTCTCACCATCAGTTAGTAAGTCGTGCGATGTGCGCACAAATGTCGTGAGTTCGACGATGGAAACGAGTTTCCGCATCGGAAGACGCTCCTGGAGGCATAATTCAAATCGCTTCTCCTCTGCTTGAGCGCTCCATAGCGTTCCTGACGCCGAGTTGCGCGGTTATACACCAATGACGCACTAAGTCAATGACGGACCAGCCGCGCCGCGTAAAAGCCGTCAAGGCCGCCAATCTCGGGCCAATGCGAAGGCAGCGTGCGCAGATCGCCGGCAGGCGTGATGAATTGGCCCGCGCCTGCGACCTCGCCCGCTTGGATCGGCGCGCGCCGCCACGCGCCGGACGCCAGCGCGACGGCGATCACCGCCTCGCCTTCCTCCGGTTCGAGCGAACAGACCGCGTAAACGAGCACGCCGCCGGGCTTCACGAAGTCCCCCGCGCGCGCGAGCAGGCGCTGCTGCAAATCGGCCAGTTTGGGAATGTCGGTCGGCCGGCGCAGCCAGGGCAGATCGGGGTGGCGCCGGATTGTGCCGGTCGCCGTGCACGGCGCGTCGAGCAGGACGGCGTCAAACGGTGCGGGCGCGCTCCATGTGAGGGCGTCAGCGCACACCAGCTCGGCGGTGAGCCGTGCGCGCGCAAGGTTGCGCCCCAGGCGTGCGAGGCGCGACGCAGAGATATCGAGCGCGGTGACGCGCGCGCCGGCGGCCGCGAGCTGCATCGTCTTGCCGCCCGGCGCGGCGCACAGGTCAAGCACGGCGCGCCCGCGCACATCGCCAAGCAGGCGCGCGGGCAAGGCGGCGGCGGCGTCCTGAACCCACCATTCGCCGGCCTCGTACCCATCGAGCGCCGCCACCGCGCCGGCGCCGGGGAGAAGCCGCACGCTCCCGGTGGGCGTCACCATGCCGCCAAGCCGCGCGGCCCAGCCCGCCGCGTCCGCCCTGACCGTGAGATCGCGCGGCGGCTCGTTCGCCAGCGCGCGTGCGAGTGCGTCGGCAGCTTCGCCATAGGCCGCGCGCCAACGTGTGAATAGCCACGCGGGTAGATCAGCGCCCGGGGCCTGCGCGGTAAGCAACGCCTCGCCCTCGCGCGCCACGCGGCGCAGCACGGCGTTGATCAGATTGGCGAAGCCGGCGCTGGCGCGGTCGGATCGCGCGCACGAGACGGCTTCCGAAACGCCAGCATGCGCCGGCGCGCCCAGAACCAGCAAATCCGCCGCGCCGATGCGCAGCAGCGCGCGCGCCAGGGTCGCGGTTTGCGGCAGCGGCCGTTCAAGGCAGTGCGCGAGGACGGCGTCGAGCCCGCCGAGCCGGCGCAAGGCGGCCGAGATAAGCGCGCGCGCGAATGCGCGGTCGCGGCCCTCGAGCGCTTCGAAGGCCGCCGCCTGCGCCAAGGCGTCATCAAGCGCGCGGCCCTCGTCGAGGATGGCGCTTAGCACCCGCGCGGCGGCGAGGCGGGGGGAGGCGGCGGGCGCCATGCGCTGGTGTGGCGTGGCGCGTCGACGCCGGCAAGGCTATGGGCACGGCAAGCGAACACCAGGGAGATGTAGTGAGAAAGCCGGCGATGCACACAGGATCATGTCTCTGCGGCGCGGTGCGGTTCGAAATAGAGGGTGATCTTCACCCGCCGGACGCCTGCCATTGCACGCAATGCCGCAAGCAATCGGGCCACTTCTGGGCCTCCACAGATGTCGCCCGCGCGGCGCTGCGCCTCTACGGCGAAGAGCGCCTCACCTGGTTTCAATCCTCGGAGAAAGTGCGGCGCGGCTTTTGCGCGACCTGTGGGTCGGCGCTCCTCTGGGCCCCGATTGGCAAGGACAAGATCGCCGTCGCCATGGGCGCACTCGATAGGCCGACCGGCGCGCACCTCGCCAAGCACATCTTCGTCGCCGACAAAGGCGACTATTACAACATCGCCGACGGTTTGCCGCAGAACGCGCAATAGACCGCGCTCACCCCCATGGCCCGGGCCGGCGCCCCCATGGGCCCGCGCCGGGCGCCGCCGGCGCGAACGCGCGGGCCGCGCCGCCCGTCAATTGCATCAGCGCCGCCACGCGGTTGTGCGTCGCCGGGTGCGTTGAGAAGAGATTGTCCGCGCCGCGTCCGGAGAGCGGGTTGATGATGAAGACGTGCGCCGTGGCCGGATTGCGCTCCGCGTCCATGTTCGGAATGCCGCGCGCATAATGCTCGATCTTTTCGAGCGCCCGCGCCAGCGCGGCGGGATCGCCGGAAATTTCCGCCCCGCCGCGATCGGCCTCGTATTCACGTGACCGGCTGATCGCCATCTGCACCAGCGCGGCCGCCAGCGGCGCCAGCAGCATGATCAAGATCGCGGCGATCGGATTGGGCCGCTCGCCATTGCCGCCGCCAAAGAAGAGCGCGAAATTCGCCAGCATGCCGATGGCGCCGGCGAGCGTGGCGGTGATCGTCATGGTCAGCGTGTCGCGGTGACGCACATGGGCGAGTTCATGGGCCATGACGCCGCGAATTTCCTCGCGGGAGAGCCGGCGCAGGAGGCCGGTCGTGGCCGCCACCGCCGCATGCGCGGGATCGCGCCCGGTCGCGAACGCGTTCGGCTGGTCGTTCTCGACGATGTAGACTTTCGGCGCCGGCAATCCCGCGCGGGCCGCCATCTCCAGCGTATCGGCCGCATAGGCGCGCACCAGCGGATCGCCATACGCCTCGGCGGGCTGGGCGTGATAGTGCGAAAGCACCATGCGGTCGGAATTCCAATAGGCGAAGGCGTTCAGCGCCAGCGCGACCAGGAAGGCGATGACCATGCCGCCCGTTCCGCCCACGAAGTAGCCGATCGCCATGAACAGGGCGGTCATCGCCGCCAGAAGCATGAAGGTCTTGAGGGAATTCATCGGTGGGTTCACGTCCTTTCAGCGCCTCATATGAGAAGCCGCCCGCGCGGTTTCCACTGGCGGGGGCGGGCCGGTTTTGGCCGCGTTGCGGCGCAGCAAAAAAGGGCGTAGACGCCCGGCTGCTTTGACCGGCGCGGCCGGCCGCCGGGGACTGTCATCATGGGCGAAACGGACGCGCACGCGCCGTCGCCAGCCAAACCGCAGAGCTTGGCCGAAGGACGCGGCGCGCAAGCGCGCCACGGGCTCCAGCACGGCGGCTTCTGGGCGCTGCTGATCGGCGCCATCGGCGTCGTGTTCGGCGATATCGGCACCAGCCCGCTCTATGCGTTCGAGGAATCCATCCGCCATGTCGCCGCGGGCGGGCTCGACCGCGCGGAAGTGATCGGCGTCATCTCGCTCATCTTCTGGGCGCTGATGATCGTGGTGACGTTGAAATACGTCTTCATCATCATGCAGATGGACAATAAGGGCGAGGGCGGCACGCTCTCACTCGCGGCATTGGCGCAGCGTGCGCTGGGGCGGCGCACGCCGCTTCTGTTTATCATCGGCGTCGTCGGCGCATCGCTTTTTTACGGCGACGCCATCATCACGCCGGCGATTTCCGTGCTCTCCGCCGTGGAGGGCCTCGCCGAAGTGCCGGGCCTCGAAGGCCGCGTCACGCAGCAGGCGGTGGTGACCATCGCTATCGTCATCCTGATCGGCCTCTTTTTCATCCAGAGCCGCGGCACGGGGCGCGTCGGCGCCTTTTTCGGCCCAATCACACTCGTCTGGTTCCTCACCATGGGCGTGCTCGGCGCGGTGCATTTGCGCGAGGATTTGGAAATCCTGACGGCGGTGTTCCCGTCCAACGCCATCGGCTTCATCGTTTTGCATCCGGGCTTGAGTTTCGTCGTGCTTGGCTCCGTCTTCCTGGCGGTGACGGGTGCGGAGGCCCTTTATGCGGACATGGGCCATTTCGGCCGCTTGCCGATCCGCATCGGCTGGGCCGCGATCGTGCTGCCCTGCCTCATGCTCAATTATTTCGGGCAGGGCGCCATGGTGCTCGCTCATCCCGAGGCGGTTGAAAATCCCTTCTTCATGCTCGCGCCGGATTGGTTCCGCTTGCCGCTGGTCATTCTGGCGACGGCCGCCACCGTGATCGCCAGCCAGGCCGTGATCTCCGGCGCGTTTTCATTGACGCAGCAGGCGATCCAGCTCGGCTTCCTGCCGCGCCTTGAAATTCGCCGCACCAGCGAAACCCAATACGGCCAGATCTATATGCCGCAGGTGAATTGGCTGCTGCTCGCCGGCGTGCTGCTGCTCACCTTGGCGTTCGCGTCATCGACGCGCCTGGCGGCGGCCTATGGCATCGCCATCACGGGCGAGATGATCATGTCCTCATGCCTCGCTTTCATCGTCATGTGGCGTCTGTGGAAATGGCCGGTCGTCGGCGCGCTCGCCGCGCTCATTCCGTTCGTGGCGATCGAGGCGGTTTTCCTCGCTTCCAACCTCACCAAGTTTTTGCAAGGCGGCTTCGTGCCGGTCCTGCTCGCTGCGGGCCTCGTCATCGTCATGTGGACATGGACGCGCGGCTCGCGCCTCCTGGCTGAAACCGTGCGGCGCGACGAACCCCTGATGCAATTGTTCGAGACGCTCTCGCTCCATCCGCCGCATCGCGCGCGCGGCACGGCGATATTCCTAACCGGCGATCCAGAGGTCGCGCCCGCCGCGCTCATGCACAATCTGAAGCACAATCAGGTGCTGCACGAAAACTTGATCATTCTCACGGTGAAGACGCTGCAGACGCCGCGCGCCCCGGAGGCCGAACGCATTAAGATCGAGGATTTGGCGCCTGATGTGAAACGCGTCACGCTCACGTTCGGCTTCATGGAGACGCCCAATGTCGTCAAGGCCCTGACTGCCGCGCGCGCCCAGGGGCTCAAGTTCGACATCATGAAAACCAGCTTTTTCTTAAGCCGCCGCACCATCGTGGCGAGCGAGCGCAGCGGCATGCCGCTCTGGCAGGATCATTTGTTCATCTTCCTCGCGCGCAACGCGACCAACGCCACCGACTTCTTCCACATCCCGATCGGGCGCGCGGTGGAGCTGGGCAATCAGGTGATGGTGTGACCTTATCACCGTAATCTTGTCGCATGCGCGGCGCACGGCTATTCTAGGGCATGCCGGTTGGAAGCAAGAGGCGAGCAATTGCGGCATGGGCTATTTCGTGCGCGGCTATGTATGTCGTGGCAAATCTGGTGGCCTTGTTTCCTAACGTGGGCCCTTACTTTGAAGTTATCGGCTTCCAGTCGTATGTGCTAGCGTCGGAAGGTTGGTACATATTGGCATCTGGCGCTGCGTTGCCGATTTGGCTTCCGTTCGCGCGACATCGCAAATGGGCGCGGCCTGTCGCTGATATGGTGATATTCGCGGTGTCGAGTATTTTGCCCATTCTATGCATTTTCTTCCTATTTGTATTGGATGGACGTTCAGATGTCTTTCAATTGACGACCTATTCTGATCTAAGATTTCCGGGCGGAATGAGCTCGGCGCAAGCTCAACTGTCTGTGGCGCAACTCGCGATGCTCTACGGCCTTGCGGCCGGTCTCCTCTATTGGCTCCTCGCGGGCCGTCCGCGCCCGCCTTATGCCTCTGGCCATCCGCCGGTGGGCCAATCGCGCGACGAATGAATGATGCGAAGCACGCGTAAAGTAAGTTTGTCCGGCAAAGCGAAGGCGACGATGTAAGGCAAACCCCGCACGGGTTTTTCGTACGTTCCCGCAGCGCGGCCTGCGCGCGCCGCCGGCATGAAGGCCAGCTTGTCGATGGCGCCATAGATGCGCTCTTCGATGCGGGAAGCGGCGATCGGGTTGTCCGAGGAAATGTAGGCCGCAATACGCTCGAGGTCGGCGAGCGCCTCGGGCGTGATCTGAATTCGCCTCATTTCTGTCGCGTTGCGTGTTTTGCTTTCGCGGCTTTCGCGCGCTCGATAATCTTGCCTGTTCGCGCCTTAACCTCATCCAGCGAATAGGTGACCCCACCGTTTCTGGCGTTCTCCATGGCCTCCACAATGCTCTTCACGATCGGCATCTGGTAATCGACATAGGCGTTAAGCGCTTCGGCCGCGTGCCAGGATTTGCTGCGGCCGGAAAGCTTGGCGAGCTTTTCGAGCTTGGCTTTGACCTTGCGCGGCAGGCGGATTGAAAGGACTTCTGACTCAGGCATTTGAACCTCCCTGGATGCTCGTATACATTGTATACAAATGTCCAGGTCGCGCAAGCCGTGCGCTCAGCGATAGAGATAAGAAGCTGTTAATCCCATCCTGACGCACGCCCGCGCCGGCGGGGCGTCGTTCAGCACGATCCGATCCGCCGCAGCGCCGAGCAAGCGCACAAGCGCCGCATCGAGCGCTGAAAAGCGTGTCTCAAGACCCAAGAGCGCGCGCACATCCTTAGGAACACAATCAATCGCCGCCTTGATCAAAAGGTGTTGCACGCCGCGCAGCGGCGCGGGCGCGATGGGTGCGCGGCGCACGATGTCCAGGAATTCAAAAATGATGTCACTCCGCGCAAGCTTGCCCTTCATGCGCGCGAGCAAGGCTTCGCACGCGGCTTCCGAAGTCGGCGCGCCCGTCGCGCCATAAAGCGCCGCGGCCGGCGCGCCTTCGGCGTAGAAGCGGTCGCGCTCGACCAATGATAATGGCCGTACGAAGCGGTGATACGCGTTCAAAAATCCAAACGCCGCCGTCGCCTGCACCCAATCGAGCAGCTCCGGATCATCGGCGCGGTAGGCGAGGCCTTCGCGCGTCACACCGGCCACGCGTGCGTGCGCGCGCGAAACGCCCGCGATCATGCCTTCCGCCGCCGCGCGCGGGGCATAAACGGTGACCATCGCCGCATAGCCCGTGCGCCGCATGCGCCCGATCGGATCGGTGCGAAACGTGGTGTGATCCCACACGCCGGTGCGCACGCGCGGCTCGGCGAGTTCGAGGAGCACAGCCGTCACCCCGCCAATGAAGAGCGCCACGGGGTTTTTGAACACGCGCCACGTCACGCTGTCCGGCGCCGTCAAGGCCGCCGCGCCGGCGGGCGCGGAAAAATCCACCGCGCGCACGCCCGGCGGCGCCGCGCCGAAATCCTTGAGCCGCATCATTAGGCCCGAGCGCCCCGAACAATTGTTCATTGAGGCATCCACCCCACCCATTCCCGGATGAATGCGCGGCATTCAGTCCGGGACCCATATCCACAAGCGCTTGGGCTTATGGGCCCCGGTCCCGCCGCTTCGCGGCGTCCCGGGGATTGGTGGAGCGTTCGCTTCAATAAATGCGAACTCTAGCATCGCGCTTGGCGCCCCGCTATGCATCCGCGCCATGACAAAAGCGCCCAAGCCAACGCCCAAGCCCACGCCCGTGAAGAAAGTCGTGCTCGCTTATTCCGGCGGGCTCGACACTTCGATCATTCTCAAATGGCTGCAAGATACGTACGCTTGCGAGGTGGTGACATTCACCGCCGATCTCGGCCAGGGCGAGGAATTGGCGCCCGCGCGCGAGAAGGCGCTCAAGATGGGCGTCAAGCCGGAGAATATTTTTATTGACGATTTGCGCGAGGAATTCGTGCGCGAATTCGTCTTCCCCATGTTCCGCGCCAACACGCTCTATGAAGGGCAGTATCTCCTGGGCACGTCGATCGCGCGCCCGCTCATCGCCAAGCGCCAGATCGAGATCGCCACGCTTGTGGGCGCCGACGCCGTCTGCCACGGCGCCACCGGTAAGGGCAATGATCAGGTTCGCTTTGAAGTCTCGTACTATGCGCTGAAGCCGGATGTGCGCATCATCGCGCCCTGGCGCGAATGGAGTTTCGAAGGCCGGCCCGATCTCATCGCCTACGCCAAGCAGCACGGCATCGAAATCGCCAAAGGCAAGGAGGAGGCCGCGCCTTTTTCCATCGACGCAAACCTGCTGCACACGTCGTCCGAAGGGCTCGCGCTCGAAGATCCGGATACGGAAGTGCCGGACATCGTCTCCAAACGCGCGGATCGCCGCACGATCACGCCGGAGGAGGCGCCGGACAAGGCCGAGATCGTCGCGCTCGAATTCGAACGCGGCGATCTCATCGCGCTCGATGGCAAGCGCATGAAGGCCCATGAGCTGCTCGCCGAACTCAATCGCCTGGGTAAGAAGCACGCCATCGGCGGGCTCGATCTGGTGGAAAACCGCTTCGTCGGCATGAAGTCGCGCGGTTATTACGAAACGCCCGGTGGAACCATTCTCTGGCACGCGCACCGCGCGATTGAGTCCATCACGCTCGATCGCGGCGCCATGCATTTGAAGGATGAGCTGATGCCGCGCTACGCAACACTCATTTACAATGGCTTCTGGTGGACGCCGGAGCGCCGCATGCTGCAGGCCGCCATCGATGAAAGCCAGGAAAGCGTGGCGGGAATTGTGCGCTTGAAGCTCTATAAGGGCGGCGTGCGCGTCATCGGCCGCGCCTCACCGTATTCGCTTTATTCAAAAGCTTTGGTCGGCTTCGACGAAGCCGGCGGCTATAACCAGGCCGACGCCGAAGGCTTTATCAAATTGACTGCGCTCCGTCTGCGCATCGCCGCCGAGCGGGATAAAAGGCGCGGGAAGAATGAGTAGGGAGCGCATCTCTATCGCTCGTTGATTCCGGCATTCATCGATTGGCCGCGCGCGATCTCTGCATCACGAAGGCGCATCCGTCGATATTCATTTCAGGCATCAGCGCCCAGCCGCGCATGCCATTGGCGCGCGTGAGCTCCATCCAATTGCCCACTCTTGGAGCGGGAGGGCTTGATGGTTCGTCCCATCGGACTGCAGAACCGTCATAGAATTCCTCCACATATTCGCCCCGCCGCCAAAAGGTGGATAATCCCTCACCGACATCGGCCAAGTGGTAGATCACATCGCCCGCAGCGAATGGGCCAAACGGCGTGAGCACCACGCCGCGCAGCGGCGTTGAGAGAATTCTATAATCTTCCGGCCTCACGCACTCGTTCGCCGCGACTTCGCCAACAAGCGGCGAGGACCGATCGGTGCGCGCATAAATTGGCGTGGCGATGACGATGCGCGCGGAAGGCGGCGTGCAGGCGTCATTGGTGCATTCGCTCGTCCGCTCGAAATCGCCTTGGTAGATATCCTGGGGCGGGGGAATATCGGCGGCGAGCTGTGTGTTGGCGGGCGCCGCCGGGTTTCGCGATTCGGCGGCCGGCGCCGCGCGGGACAATGGCGCAAGGCCGAGCTCGGACCAGGGAATGGCTGGCGCGTCCGCGCCAATCGCCCATTTGTAGCAACCGCCGCCCGATAGCCCCACGCCACCTGAGCAGCTATCCATCTCGAAGCACATTTCGGCTTCCGATAGATCGGGCCGCGCCACCCAGCCCGCGCCCGCATTGGAGAGCCAATAGCACTGCGCCGCGGCGGCGATTGGGGCGGCTGGCTCTTCATGCGTGGCGCACGCCGACAGCGCGCCGGCGATCGCGACGCCGAAGACGAGCGCGATCAAGCGCGCGCGCAAACCCATCATGCCGGCTCTCCCATCCCCAGAAAGATGGCGGCAGTGAGGGTGGCGAATCGACAAAGTGTCAACGTGAGTGCGTTTGGCGGATTCCAACGATTCGCCGGCGCATTCAGCGCGTGCGACGTGGGGCGCGGATCAACATGCTGTCCGGGCGCGTGCGTCTGAAACTTTACACGGGCGGCGTGCGCGCCATCGGCTGCGCGTGCGCTTCTCCTACGGCCGCAACCCTGTGGCGCGTAGCGCGGCGCGTAAGCCGCGCGTTGTATGCGCCTCGACGGTTATGAGGCCGGTCACGGAAGCAGGATGATAGGCGCATGCGCCGGTTCGGAAATGGCGGTCGGCGCGCGAAGTTTGCCGTGCTCGCACGACCGGAGCGCCGGCCGAGTCGCGGCGTACGCGTGGCGGCGCGAGGCTGTCCAACTCCATGACGACGCAACCTTGGCCGAAAACTTCGCGCCCAATATGCGGTGTCGCGATGAACAGGAGCGCGCCGTCGGCGCCGCGCACTATGGTCGCCGATACAAGCCTTTCCCCGCCCACAGCACGCGCCAGGGTCCGATCCGCCAGCACGCCATCATAGCGCCACCGCCATTGCGCCACTTCGCCGGTCGCGTTCGTGCTCAACACCACCATGCGCGTGGCGTCGAGATTGATATTGCGGCCGTCGAAAGCGAGGCATTCAGCGATCAGAAACAGCCTCCCAGCTTCGATGGCGACAACGGGGTTGTTCCACATCGCGCAGTCGGTGAGATCGGGCGCAAGCGCGTTGAGATCGACATGCGCTCCATATCCCAGGGCTGTCGTACGCACGCCCAGAACAACCTCGGCCGCAACCGCGAGCGCAGCCGGAGATGGCCCCGTCGCGCGCGCCACACGCATGGTCCAGCCTGTCGCGTAGCGCGGCTCATAGGCGGTGACGGGCTCAAGAAAATACGACAGGCGGACACTGAACCAAGTTGTCTCGGCGCCTGCGCGCAAAACGGCCAAGGATGGGGTCTCCGAACCGAAATAGCTTGGCGGTCCGCGCCCCTCGGGATCGTCGACCAGTTCTGAATCCCACAGCACCGTGTCAAAATACCAAGTGCGGCCGGAATCATCACTGCGCGCAAGGTGTGTCGAGGCATGAGGTACGCCCACCGGTCGACCGTCCGCGCGCTGCGCGGGTCTGCCTCCAAGATAGGAGTAGGCCATCCATAGTCGGCCCGCGACAAGCGGATCGGCGATGAGTGCCGGGTCTGCAAATCCGGTGAATGTGCGTGTTGAGGAGGCGCGATCGCCAACAATCTCAATCAGCGGGCATTGCCGGGCCGGGGGCGAGCAATCGACTTCCGCTCCAACGCCTGGCTGGGCGTGGGCTGCACCCGCCCATGCGAACAGCGCTACGAGCAGCCCCGTTAGACGCATGCTCATCGTGCGCCTCCCTCGGTTCACGCCGGATGCCTGCGCCAGTGCGCCCATATGCGATCGTTCAGCCCCCCATCGCGCGCCCATATATGACCGAGGCCGGCGATCTCTTCATAGCGTGTGGGGTGTCCCATGCGTTCAAACATGGCGCCGAGCCAACGCCCATCGCGCACATTGATGATCGGATCGTCGGCGCCATGGGCGATATAAACTGGAAACTTGCGCGCAGTTTGGAAGCCTACGCCCAAGACGCCGGCCGAGCCCGAATGCACGGCGAGGCCGGCAAGATGCTCGGATCGTCGCGAGGCGACAACAACCGCGAAATAGCCGCCATTTGACATGCCCAGCAGGTAGATTTGACGCGGGTTCGTTCTGTGCACGGCCTGCAGGCGCTCGACCAGAGCGTCGAGAAATCGCAACTCCGTGGCTAGATTTCCCCCGAACGAGAGCGGCCAGTGATTTTCGAGGGCGGCTGGATAGACGAGCACAGCCCCATTAGCGCGCGCCAAGTCGTCGAGCCCGGAATAGAGCGGCATCAAAGATATGGAATCGACGCCCATGCCGTGCAATGCGATCAGCAGCGGCGCGCCGGCGCGTGCGGAAGACGGGGTGACGAGCCGATAGCGACGTGTGCGCCCGTTAACTCGCAGTGATTGATTGGGGTGAATGTCAGAGTTCTGCGCCTGCGCCGGGGTCAAAGCTGCCGTCGCGCCCCATGCTGCGGCCGCCGCGATATTTGCCAGCAAACTTCTTCTATCATGCATCGCCCGCCTCGTTGGTCGCAGTTCGCCAACGCTTCACCTGAACGGGCGCTGAACGAAGGCGGTGTCGCAATTACAAATGCGCCACGTGCGGTCAAATCCCTACAACACCACCCCCACCAGCACGGCCGCATAATGCCCCGCCGCCCCCAGCACCACGCAGGCGTGCCAGAGCGCGCGGCGGAAGGGCAGCGCATGGTTGAGATACAACAGCACGCCGCCTGAATAGATGAGCCCCGCAGCGATCAGCAGCGTCAGCGCCAGCGGCGGCAGCGAGAGCGCCACCGGCCCCAGGATCACAACGGCGAGCCACCCGAACGCGAGATAGACAAGACACCACACCCGGTCCGGCACGCTCGCCCAGAAGAGCTTCCCCGCCGCGCCGGCCAGCGCCAACGCCCACACCAAAACGGTCGCCGCGATCGCCCAGGCCGGCGGCAGCAATTGGATGGTGAACGGCGTGTAGGAGCCCGCGATCATCAGGAAGATTGCGGCTTCATCCAGCCGCCTGAGAAGCCGCCTCGCGCGCGAGGGGCGGGTGAGATTGTAAACGGCCGAGGCCGCCAGCATGGCCATGAGGCAGAGCGCATAGAGCGCCGCGCCCGTCGCCAGCGGCACGCCCCCGCGTCCAAGCGCCAGCGCCAGGAGAACGCCCCCGCCGATCAGCGCGGCCGCAAAGCCCACACCATGCACCCAGCCATCGGCCGCGTGCTCGGCCCGGTTCGGATAATGCGGCGCCAGATCGTGTTCGTCCGGCGTGAAGAGATCGATCAGCGCCATTCTGCGCGCTCCCTAGGCGTTTCCCCGTGCGGACCGATCAAGGCCGGTCTCACGGAAGAACAGTACGTGCGCGGAAGATGAGCGGAAGCTGAACGCGGGATGCGTGCGCGTTCGATCGCGCGTAGGCCGTTGCGTTGAGGACACGCTTTCGCGCCGCGCGCGATCGGTTCTATGGTTAAGATGCGTGAACGGGGGATTGCATGAGCGCGACTGAAACCGGCGCCGACGAGGGCGGCCCGCCCTTGAGCGCGCAAGGATTGACGCCCTGGGCGCGGCTGCGCGCCATTCTGGGCGGATCGGCCGGCAATCTCGTCGAATGGTACGATTGGTTCGCCTATTCCTCCTTCGCGCTTTATTTCGCGCCGGTGTTTTTTCCGGAGGGGGACCAAACCGCCCAATTGCTGCAGGCCGCCGCGCTGTTCGCCGTCGGCTTCCTCGCCCGGCCCGTGGGCGCCTGGCTCATGGGGCTTTACGCCGATCGCACCGGGCGCCGCGCGGCTTTGACGCTCTCCGTCGCGCTCATGTGCCTCGGTTCGCTGATCATCGCGATAACGCCCGGCCATGCCGAGATCGGCGCCTGGGCCGCGATCATCCTTCTCGCCGCGCGCATCCTGCAGGGATTGTCCGTCGGCGGAGAATATGGCGCGAGCGCCACTTATATGAGCGAGATGGCCGGCCGGCGCCGGCGCGGCTTTTGGTCGAGCTTCCAGTATGTGACTTTGATCATGGGCCAGCTTATCGCGCTGGGCGTGCTCATCCTCTTGCAGAACACGCTGAGCGATGAAGCCCTCGAATCCTGGGGCTGGCGCATTCCCTTCTTCATCGGCGCGGGGCTCGCCATTGTCGTCTTCTGGATCCGGCGCGGCATCGAGGAGAGTGAAAGCTGGAAAAATCGGGGCGAGGATCGCGCCCACACCATGCTGCTCTTCGCGCGCCATCCACGCGAGACCGCCATCATCATGGCGCTGACGGCGGCGGGCTCGCTCTCCTTCTATGCGTACACTACGTACATGCAGAAATACCTGGTCAACACCGCCGGCTTTGCGCGCAACACGGCCACCGAAATCACCGCCGCCGCGCTCATCTGCTTCATGCTGGCCCAGCCCGTGTTCGGCTGGCTGTCGGATCGCCTGGGCCGCAAGCCGATGTTGATCGCAGCCTTTGGGATTGGCGCAGCCATCGCCTATCCGGTGTTCACGGCCATCGCGCGAACAGATGATCCGATCACGGCCTTTTTCCTCATCCTCGCCCCGCTCATGGTGCTCTCCGCCTACACATCGATCAGCGCTGTGGTGAAGGCCGAGCTTTTTCCCGCCCATGTGCGCGCCTTGGGCGTGGCTCTGCCTTATGCGATCGCCAACGCGATCTTCGGCGGCACGGCCGAATATGTCGCGCTCTGGTTCAAGGAGGAGGGGATCGAAGCGGCGTTTTTCATTTACATCGCGGTGATTGCGACAGTTGCGCTGCTCGTCTCGATCTTCATGCGCGATACGCAAAGAAAAAGCCTCATTCTTGAGGATTGAGTCGCCACCCATTCCCGGGGCGTTGCGCAGCAACGAGCCCGGGACCCATAAGTAGAAACCGTTGCCGTTCATGAGGCCCGGACGGCTGCTCCGCAGCCTCCGGGGATCGGTTGTGAAGCGTGTCAAAGCGATAAATCCTGTCCGAAAGAAAACGGGCGCGGCGTTTGGGGCGCCGCGCCCGGTCAAGGTCCGCATGTCGGAGAGGACAATCGACGATGCGATGTTTTCTACTTAGGGCGTGCTCCGCCGCGCGCCTGTGACAGGTGTCACGTTGTGTGAAGCCGCGCACCCACAAGCACTCGACTTAGGTTATTTGGCGTCATGGGGTACGAACGCTGCCCCAGTCCATTCGATGGCCTGCTTGGCGAAACCAAAGTACCGCTGCTTTAGCGGTTTCTCAGGTAGCGCTGAAAAACCACCGCAACACCGCAAATAACAAGAGCACGCCAATCGCGAGCGACCACAGAAGTAAGACTATGCCCGCAAGACGCGCCAACCCGAGATCGATTGTCTGAAGCAGTGCGCGCCCTCGGCGAGTACCCCATAACAATGCCACACACGCCACCATGACCGGGATGATGGCGGGAAATAGTGCGGCCCAACTCATGGCGCGCAATGCGAGACTGATTTGCGATCGGCCGCGAATGACAACACCCAAGGCTCCAAAGAGGAATCTAGCAGGCTATTGAAAAAGCCGCGCTGCACATGAAGCCCCCACCGTCGCCTTCGGCGACACCTCCCCCGCAAGCGGGGGAGGAAAAAGTGGAGTCGCTTCAATGAAGATTTGCTCCCCCGTTTACGGGGGCGCTGTCGAGCAGAGCGAGACCGAGGGGGGAACAAAATCGAATTTCAACAGCTTGCTAGACTCGGCTATAGTAACGTCCCCTCACGCCCCGCGCACGCGCCCATCGCCTTCTTCGGCCAGCACGATGTCGGGATTTTCCGGCGCCACCTGTTCGAACAAACCGATATCCATCGCCGCCTGCGGCGCGTCCGATGCCAGTGGCGCGGCGATGCGCGCGGCGAGTTCGTGGCGCTCGGCCGGCGCCAGCGGCGCGGCGTGGCCGGGCGCGGCGATCGGGCGCCAGAAATGGATCGCCACGGCGAGGCGGTTTTCGCGTTCGACAATATGAGCAAGTCCGCTCGTCACCAGAGCGCCCCAGCGCGCCATTAGCCGGTGGCGTGTGATGTAAAGTTGCGGCAGCGATTGCCACACCAGTTCGGCGGGCCGGCCGAGCAGGGCGCGCGCATCCTCCGGCGTGCGCGCATGGCCGAGCGGCGCCTTGACCGCCGCCTGCGCGCTGCGCGCCACCGGCGCGGGCGGCGCGGGGCGCCAATATCGCATGGCCACGCGCCAGCCATTGTCACGCCACACCAGTTCAAATTGGCCGGACCCGTAAAGCTCCGGATAGGCGGCCTCGGCGTCCCCCGGCGTGTCATAGCGCGCGGGCAGCTCTTCACTGGCCAGAAACACCGGCCCCCCCGCGCGCGCGGCCGCCTCCTCGGCGGTGCGGGCCCTCGCCGCCGTGGGTGAAAGCGCGTCCTCAGCGGACGGGCCGATTGGGAAGAGCGCCATCGCCAGCCTCGCGCTTGTCATATGGGGGGTGTAACAGCAAGAGTTCACACCCAATCAATCCAGGCGGGAGAAGCCCATGCAGAGACACCCTGTCGGCCGTTTGCTTATGGCGCTGGCGCCGATCGCCGCGCTCATGGCGTGCGATCAATTGGCGGGCGTGGTGGGCGGGGCAGGCGGCGGAGATCGCGCCGGCGGCCCGGCGACTTTGCAGAGCGTGGCGCTCGATGCGCGCGCGGTGGCTGGCGCGGTGCGCCCCGCCGCGGAGATGGCGGCCTTGCTCGAAGCTGAGCAGGTCATGGTCGCGCCGGGCCAGATCGTGGTCGGCGCGCAGGTGGAGCAGCAATTGGATGAAAGCGCCGCCGCGCTTGGTTTGGCCCGCTCAATGGTCACACGCCTGCGCACGGAAGGCGCCGATGCGCTGGAGGATGTGCCCGCCGCCATGCTCGCGGAAGTGCGCACGCGCGCGGAAACCGCCGCTGCGTCCTATGCGCGCCAGGAAGCCAACCGTGTGCTCGGGCGCCTCGGCATTGATGGCGAAGTGAACATCCGTCCCGGCGGCGTGGTGACGATCGATTTAAGCCACGCCTCGGGCGTCAGCCCCACCGCGCTGCCGCTGGTCGCGCAAGAAGCGACGACGGCCGCGCCGCAACAAGAGTCTCAGGAGCCGCAGGCGATCGCATGGTCGAATGAGGCGTGCCCGCGCCTTGTCAATGCGGATGATCTCGAGCGCGACATCGGCCTCGCCATGCGCTGCGCCATCGCGCGGCTCGAATCGTCCGGCCAATTCGAATATGTCGATCCCAATTTCATCGCCACGGTGGAGTTCGATCGTTTGCCCGTCGCGCGGCCCAGCAATCCTCCGCCAGCGCCAACGCCGACCCCAACGCCAACGCCAAGTCCAGCCGCGGGCGCGTTGCCCAACGATCCGCTGGAATCGCTGCAATGGCATTATCGCGTGCGCGGCACGCAGACGGGGCAATCGCCCGGCGGCGCGGGTTTTGAAGCCTTTTGGGTGCAAGCGCGCCAGACGGGTTCGCGCGCCGTGCGCGTCGCCGTGGTCGATACCGGGCTCGATACGCGCCACCCTGAAATCGCCGGCTCGCCCAATGTCGCGGCCGGCGTCGATCTCATCACCAACACGGAGCGCGCCGGCGATGACAACGGCGCCGATGCGGACGCTTACGATTCCGGCGATCGCTGCGGAACCGCGACCGAGCATTCTTATCACGGCACGCACGTGGCCGGCACGGTCGGTGCCGTACGCACGAATAACCGCGTCGGCGTCGCCGGCGGCGCCTGGAACGTCACCATCGTGCCGGTGCGCGTGCTCGGCCGCTGCGGCGGGGAATTGGCCGACATCGCCTCCGGCATTCGCTGGGCGGCGGGCGTCGCGCCGGCCGTGCTGAGCGATGGGCGCCAACTCGCCAACGGCAATCCGGCGGACATCATCAACCTCTCGCTCTCCGTGGGCGTGCCGTGTCCATCTTCCATGCAGGCCGCCATCGATGCGGCGGTCGCGCGCGGCGCGGTCATCGTCGTCGCCGCCGGCAACCGTGCGGGGCCGACGCGCAATTACGCGCCCGCGAACTGCAACAATGTGATCGTCGTCGGCGCCAATGATGAGCGCGGCAATATGAGCTTCTACTCGAATTTCGGGCCGGAAGTGGATGTGCTCGCGCCCGGCGGCGATGTGTTCGCGGATCGAGATAGTGACGGTCGCCCCGATGGCGTGCTCTCCGCGCGCTCGGCCTCGAGCGGCTGTTACGATCCCGCCGGCGGCGCCGGCGCGGCGACCTGCCACTACACGTTCCTGCAGGGTACATCGATGGCCGCGCCGCACGTTTCGGCCGCGCTCGCGTTGCTCGCCGCGCAAACCGGCCTACGCGGGCGCGAGCTGGAAAACGCACTCTTTACCCGTGCGCTCGGCCAGATCGGTTCAACGCAGTGCCGCATCGAATGCGCGCGCAACGCCAATGCGACGCCGATCCCCAGTGAAGCCGGCATGTGCCAGCGCGCCTGCGGGCGCGGCATGCTTGATCTTGCGCGGGCGGCGGCTTCGCCTGCGGCCGCGTCCGCTGGTGGCGGCGCGCCGCGTCGCTAACAAGGATACGATCATGGATGATCGCGCGATGCAGAGGTGGGGAGTGATCGTCGGCGGCGCGTGCGCGGCCGGCGCGCTCGCCGCCGGCCTGTTCGGCGCCGGCGAGATCGGCCCCGCGCGCATCGCCGCGCCGATGAACGCGGTCGCGCCCGCGAACTATGAGGCGCCGGCGCGGGCGCCGCATCTGTCCTTTGTCGTGCGATTTGAATCAACGCACCCCATGGCGCGCGCGCAGGCGCTTGAGGCGCGCGGGCGCCACGATGCGGCGGTCGCGGCCGCGCGCCGGGCGCTGCAATCGGAGCGCGCCTTGACGGGCCTGTGCTTCAACCGCTTCACCGCCGGCGGCTACGAGATCGTGCTTGAATGCTGCGCGCCGACGCCCGCGCCCGAGCGCGCCACCGTCTCGCGCAACTGGATGGCGCGCCTGCGCGCCATGAACGGTGTTGAATACGCCGATGCAAATCTGATCGCCGAGCCGGAAGGAAATCCATGAGCGCGCTAGAAGCACCGTATACGGATGAATACGCCGCCCGCCGCGTCCGCACGGCCGATGGCCTCAGCCTCCATGTCGCCGATTACGCGCCCGTGGGCGCGGAAACCGGCCTGCCCGTCTTTTGCCTGCATGGGCTGACGCGCAACAGCCGCGATTTCTCACTCGTCGCTCCGCGCATCGCCGCGCTCGGCCGGCGCGTGCTCGCCTGGGATACGCGTGGGCGCGGCCGCTCCGATTGGGATGCGCAGCCGGAGCGCTACAATGGCCCGATCTATGCGCAGGATGCGGTGAAGGTGCTCGATGAACTTGGCGTCGAGCGCGCCGTGTTCGTCGGCACGTCCATGGGCGGCATCATCACCATGATCCTCGCCGCTTTCGCGCCGCAACGCATCGGCGCCGCCGTTTTGAACGATATCGGCCCCGAACTCGATCCCGCCGGCATCGCACGCATCGCCGGCTATGTAGGCAAGGTTGGTCCCGTGCGATCCTGGGAGGAGGCCGCCCAGGCGATCAAGACGGTGAACGGCGTGGCATTTCCCGATGCTGACGACGCCTTCTGGCTGCGCTTTGCGGAAAACACGTTCCGTCGCGGCCCCGACGGCGCCTTCGCGCCCGATTACGATCCCGCCATCGCCAACGCCTTCAGCGGCGATAATGCGGCGGGGCAGGCCGATATGAAGCCGCTCTTCGCCGCGCTCGCGGCCGCCGCGCCGGTGCTCGTCGTGCGTGGGGTTTTGAGCGATCTCCTCTCACCCGCCGGCGTTGAAACCATGCGCGCGCTCAAAAGCGATCTAGGCGTGGTTGAAGTCCCGCGCATCGGCCATGCGCCCACGCTTGAAGAGCCCGCCGCCTGGGACGCGCTCATTGATTTCCTCGCCAGGGCGCCGTGAAGCAAGTGCGCCGTGACGGTTAGAGCGCGGCCTTGAACAGCGCGTCGTATTCCGCGTCCTTCATTGGAATGGCGTTGCTCAGTGTTGCGATGTCGCTCAGCGCATAGGGTTTCGCGTCCGGCCAGTGCGCGTCTGTAACGCCAAGCGCCGAGAGCGAAACGGGAATGCCGATGCGCGCATTAAGGTCGGCGATGGCGGCGGCGACATCCGCGCCCTCGCCAAGCCCCATCGCACGGCGTAAGCGCGCGAGCTTTTCCCCCGCCGCGCCCGCGCTTTGAATTTGCGCCAGCGCATGGGGCAGGATCACCGCATTGAGCGTGCCGTGATGCAGCTTCAAATCGGAAAGCCGCCCGAAGGCGTGCGAGAGCCCGTGCACGGCGCCCAGTCCTTTGACGAAAGCGAGCGCGCCCTCATAGCTCGCCATCATCATGTGCCAGCGCGCGTCCCGGTCCGTTCCGTCGCGCACGGCGCGCTCCAGCATGCCATTGCGCACCGCGCGCTCCACGCCGTCGAGCCCGATCGCCTCGGCCGGCGGATGCACGACCGGCGAAAGCAGCGCCTCGATGCAATGCGTGACCGCATCCATGCCGGTGGCGGCCGTGAGGCCCGCGGGCAGGCCGAGCGTGAGTTCGGGATCGCACAGCGCCGTCGCCGGGATCAGGTTCGGTGAAACGAACGTCTCCTTGCGGCCGTTCTCCAGGATCAGCACAAACCCGACGGACACCTCGCTGCCCGTGCCCGCCGTCGTGGGAATGGCCAGCAGGGGCGGGATTTTGCCGATCAGGCGCATGCCGCGCTGCGTGCCGCCGAACCGCTCCCACGGCCCTTCGTGTGTGGCCATCAGGCCCACGGCCTTGGCCATATCCATGGAGGAGCCGCCGCCGAGCGCGATGAGCCCGTCCGCGCCGGACGCCTTGTAGGCGCCCGCCGCGACCTTGGCGGCGGTTTCGGTCGGGTTGGCGGGCGTGTCCGCATAGACGCCCGCCGGAGCCGCGCCGAGCGCTTCGAGCAGCCGGTCGAGCAGGCCGTTCGCCTTGAGGCCCGGATCGGTGACGATGAAGGGGCGCGCGACGCCGAGCGTTTTGAGCACGCCAGGCGCCTGCTTGAGCGCCCCGAAATCGAACACGCAGGTCGTGAGATATTGCATATTGGCCATGGGTCCGGGTGCGCCACAGGTCGCGCAATCCGTCAAGGCCGCAGCCGCCGCCTTTTCATCGCCGCGCGGCTCGCCTAAGCGTTCCGCCATGACCAGTTCAGTGCTCGATATCGCCGATCTCAAAGTCTCCTTCGATACGCCCGATGGGCGTGTCGAGGCCGTGCGCGGGCTCTCGCTGCAGATCGCCGCCGGCGAATGCCTGGGCGTGGTTGGCGAATCCGGTTCCGGCAAGAGCCAGACGTTTCTCGCCGCCTTCGGCCTCTCGGCGGAGAATGCGCGCGTCGCCGGCTCGGTGAAGTTTCAGGGCGAGGAGGTGCTCGGCCTCAAGCGCGCGGCGCTCAATTCCTTCCGTGGGCGGAAAGTTTCCTTTGTTTTCCAGGATCCGCTGACCGCGCTGACGCCGCACATGACGGTCGAGGCGCAGATGCGCGAAGTGCTCGCGCACCATTTCGGCAAGAGCGGCGAGGAGGCGCGTCGCGCCTCTCTGGAGTGGCTGGAGCGCGTGCGCATCCCGGAGGCCGCGCGTCGCTTGCGCCAATATCCGCATGAACTCTCCGGCGGCATGCGCCAACGCGTCATGCTGGCGATGGCGATGATGGGCGGCCCGGAATTGCTGGTGGCGGACGAACCCACCACCGCGTTGGACGCGACCGTGCAGGCCCAGGTGCTCGACATTATGGAGGATTTGCGCCGCGAAACGGGCGCGGCTGTCGCGCTCATCACCCACGACATGGGCGTCATCGCCCGCATGGCCCAGCGCGTCGTCGTGATGCGGCACGGGCTGATTGTCGAGAGCGGGCCGGTCGATCAGATTTTCACCGCGCCCACGCACGAATACACCAAGATGCTGCTCGCCGCCGTGCCGCGCATCGAAGGCGCCAAGCCGCAATTGGCCGTGCCTGACGCTGGCGCGCCGCTGCTCGAGGCGCGGGACGTCAAGGTCCACTTTCCCATTCACGTCGAGGGAGGTGTGTTCGGCCGCACCAAGCAGCTGCGCGCGGTGGACGGCGTCTCCTTCGATCTTCACGCGGGCGAAACGCTGGGCGTCGTCGGCGAAAGCGGCTGCGGCAAGTCCACGCTCGCGCGCGCAATCGTGCAGCTTCTGCCGGTGAGCGGCGGCGCGGTGACGTTCCTTGGCCGCGGCCTTGGCCCCGGCGATCAGCGCGCCATTCGCGCCGCGCGCAAGGATTTGCAGATCGTCTTCCAGGATCCTCTGGCCAGCCTCGATCCGCGCATGACGATCGGGCGCTCGATCGCCGAACCGCTCTTATCCTTCCGGCCAGAGCTGAATGGCGCGCAGAGGGAGGAGGCCGCGCGCGCCATCATGGCGCAGGTCGGCCTCGATGGCGATCTCATCAACCGCTATCCGCATGAATTGTCCGGCGGGCAAAATCAGCGCGTGGGCGTGGCGCGCGCCATGATCATGAAGCCGAAGCTTGTCGTGTGCGATGAGGCGGTTTCCGCGCTGGATGTATCAATTCAGGCCCAGATCGTCCGCCTACTGATCGCCCTGCAGAAGGAATTGAAGCTCGCCATGGTGTTCATCAGCCATGACCTCGCGGTCGTGCGCGAAGTAAGCCACAACGTGCTGGTTCTTTATCTCGGCCGCGCGGTCGAGTACGGCCCAGCGGAATCCATTCTGCGCGATCCGCGCCACCCCTACACCAAGGCCCTGCTTTCGGCGACGCCGGCGCCGGACCCGGCCGCCGCCCGCGCCCGCGCGCGCGTGCGCTTGAGTGGGGATTTGCCAAGCCCGCTCGATAGCCGCGCCAGCCTGCGCTTTCTCAAATCCCGTGTGATCGACGATCCGGATGCGGAACAATACCGCCCGTTGTTGCGGGAGGTGGCGCCCGGGCATCTGGTCGCCGAGTTCGACATCGAGCCCGCCGCTGCGGCGTAACGTCTCCGCGTCTCACGCAAAGGTGACTGGCGCCGAGGCGTCGCGGCGCCCATGTGGAGGCTGTAATTTCACGCGGAGGCGTAAAATGACGAAATCCTGGCTCGTCGCCTTGGCTCTGGGCGCGCTGGCGATCGGCCCAGCATTTGCGCAAGATCAATCGCCGCCGGCGCAAGCCGAGGCGGATAGCCCCTATGTCGTTCTGCGTGAGAATGTTCGTGTGCCGTTTGCATCCCGCACCATCAATGGGTTCCAGATCGGCGTCGATCGCCGCTCGGTGATCTTCGATGGGACCGGGCGTCACTGGTATCGCGGCGAACTCGATCGCGGCTGCGCGCGCGACCTCAGATGGGAGCACCGCATCGGCCTCGATCTCCGGCGCGGCTTCGACACGCTCGATCGCTTCACCTGGATTTTGATCGACGGGCGGCGCTGCGCGCTCCGTTCCCTGGACGAGATCGCCGATCCGCGGGATATCGCGCGCCCAGAGGACGCCGCCGAGCCGAAGGTGGAGGAGGGCGCCTCGCCCGCTCAATAGGGCGTCCTCGGATGCGCGCCGGAGGGCGTCGAAGCGCCGCCTGGACAAGCCCGGCGCGCCCGTCGCAGATGGCCTTATGAAAGATGTCGTCTCGCTGAGTTTCACCGCGCCCGATCCGGCCGCCTGCGCCACCATGGCCGAGGTGCGCGCTGGCGTTGACGAGGTGGACCGCCAACTCGTGCGCCTGATCGCGCGTCGCCAGGGCTATATGGACGCCGCCGCGCGCATCAAGCCTCATCGCGAAGCGGTGCGGGATGAGGCCCGCATCGCCCAGGTCCTGGCCAATGTGCGCGCCAACGCCGTCGCCGCGGGCCTCGCCTGGCGCATCGCCGAGCCGGTTTGGCGTACCATGATGGAAAATTGCATCGCCTATGAATTCGACGTCTTCGATCGCCTGCGTGCGCACGCGCCCGGTGCAATTCGCGCTCAGGGGGAATAGCGGCGCTGCGGCGCGCGCTTGTGCAGCGCGCCCTCGCCCGCGACGATGCGGTCTGCTAAGCACGTGAAAGGGGATTGGCGATGAGATGGCTGGCGGGGCTGGGCGTTGTGCTCGCGGCGATCGCCGGCGCGCTCTACGCCGTCGGCTATTTCCTGCTGCCCAACACGCTTGAGATAACGCGCACCGTCACCATCGAGCGTCCGCGCGCCACCGTGTTCGCGCAGGTCAATGATCTGCGCATCGTCAAGGAATGGTCGCCCGTCTATGCGCGCGATCCAGCCGCGACCTATACGTTTTCCGCCGACAGCGCGGGCGAAGGCCAGTGGATGCGCTGGGATGGCGGCGAGCGCCAGATCGGCGATGGCGAGTTGACGATCGTGCGCTCGCGGCCCAGCGAGGGCGTCTATGCGGTGTTGCGCCTCGGCCGCCGCGCTTCCTTTGACAGCGATGTGCGCTTGATGACCGGGCAGGCGCCGCGCGGCGCGGTCACCAATGTCGTCTGGCGCATCTCCGCCGTGTGCGCGCCGAGCGCCATCAACATTCCGTGTCGCTATATGAATCTCGTCTTGCAGCGTCAGATCGAACGCGATCTCGACGCCGGCCTCGCGCTCTTGAAGGAGCGGGCCGAGCGCTTGCCGGATGTCGATTTCGCCGGCCTCACACCGGAATTCCTGTCGCTGCCGCCGCAACCGTTTCTCTACATCCCGGTGTCGGTGACGCCCGCGCAAGCCGGCGAATATCTCGGCCCCGCCGCGGCGCAGGCGACGCAAGCGGCGGCGCCGGCCGGTGAAGCGGCCGCCCAGCGCCGCGCGGCGGAAGAGACGGAGCGGCGCACCGCCGCCGCCATCGAGCAGGCCCGCCAGCGCGCGGAAACGGCGCTCACCAGCAATCAGCTCATCCGCGCCGGCCCGCTGACGCGCGTGACGACCCAGTTCAACGATGAGCGCATTTCGTTCCGCATCGGCTATCCCTATTCCGGCCCCGCGCCCTTGACGTTGACGGGCGAGGAGGTCGGTGAAACGCCGTCCGGGCGCGTCATGCGAGTCCTCTTCGAAGGCGAGCGCGCGGAATTGCCAGCGCTCTATGCGCGCGCTTACGCCTATCTTGAGGCGCACAATGTTGAGCGGCGCGGCGATGGCCTGCCCTGGGAGCGTGTCTTGAGCGATCCCGGCGAGACGCGCGTGCGGATTGAGATTTTCTATCCGATTCAGTAGGCCGGCGGCGCTTGCGCTTTGGCCCGGCGCACAGCAACACAAGCGCGTTTTCACCGGATCAGGATGATCATGCCGCCAGCGCCCGTGTCCGCCGCCCTTCGCCGTATCAAGCCCTCGCCGACCATGGCGATGACGGCCAAGGCGCGCGCGCTGCGCGCCGAGGGACGCGATGTGATCTCCCTCTCCGTGGGCGAGCCGGATTTCGATACGCCCCAGCACATCAAGGATGCGGCGATCCGCGCCATCCAGGCCGGTCATACGAAATATACGGACGTCGATGGCGTCCCCGAATTGAAGGACGCCGTCGCCGCCAAGTTCAAGCGCGAGAATGGGCTGGATTACGCGCGCAACCAGATCACCACGGCGCCGGGCGGCAAGGCTGTGATATTCGCCGCCATGATGGCCACGCTCGATGAGGGCGATGAGGTGGTGATCCCCGCGCCCTATTGGGTGAGTTATCCTGACATCGTGCTGATGTGCGGCGCCCGGCCCGTCTCGATCGCCGCAAGGCTGGAGGATGGCTATAAGATTCGCCCCGAGGCGCTCGCCGCCGCAATCACGCCGCGCACGAAGTGGCTCATTCTTAATTCGCCCTCGAACCCTTCGGGCGCGGCCTATTCCAGGGATGAACTCGCGGCGCTGGCCGATGTGCTCATCGCCCATCCGCAGGTCTGGATTTTGGCCGACGATATGTACGAGCATCTCGTGTTCGGCGATTTCAAGTTTCACACGATCGCCGAGGTCGCACCCGCGCTTTATGATCGTACACTGACGATGAACGGCGCCTCGAAAGCCTATTGCATGACCGGCTGGCGCGTTGGCTATGCGGGCGGGCCGGCCGATCTCATCAAGGGCATGGCGAACGTCATGACCCAGTCGACCATGCATGCGAGCTCCATCTCGCAATGGGCGGCGGTCGCGGCATTGAACGGCCCTCAGGATTTTCTCGTCGGTTTCCGCAAGAGCTTTGAGGAGCGGCGCGATCTCGTTGTCTCCATGCTCAATCAGGCGCGCGGGATTTCCTGCCCGACGCCGCAAGGCGCGTTTTACGTCTATCCCTCGATCGCGGCCCTGATCGGCAAGCGCGCGCCCTCCGGCGCCGTCATCGATACGGACGAAGCCTTCATAGGCGCGCTGTTGGAAGCCGAGGGCGTGGCGGCCGTGCATGGCGGCGCCTTTGGCCTCTCGCCGAACTTCCGCGTCTCCTACGCGACAGCGCCAGCGGTGCTTGAGGACGCTTGCGCCCGCATCCAGCGCTTCTGTGGAAGCCTAAGCTAGACCCGCGATCCTTGCGGGTTGAAGCAGAGAAATCGCGGACCACCCCCTCCACTTGAGGGGAGGGGGCAGGGGGTGGGGTGAATCGCGGCGCAAATCTGGCGAATAAGTCCACGCCGAATTCGCCACAATTTTCTTAAAGATGAGAGCGATGTTGCAAATCTACGGCCACCCGTTTTCTTCCTTCACCTGGAAGGCGCTCATCGCGCTCTATGAACGCGCCGTGCCGTTCGAATTCATGATGGTGGATCCGGACCACCCCGATAACAGCGCGGTCGTGGCGCGGCATGCGCCGACCGGCCAGTTTCCAGTTCTGGTCGATGGCGCGCGCGTCGTGATCGAATCGGCGGCGATCATCGACTATCTCGATCTGCATCATGGAGACGCCCCGCCCATGGTTCCGGCCGATCCGCGCGCCGCTGTCGAGGCGCGCCAGATGGACGGCGTGTTCGATGATTACGTCATGGTACCGCTGCAGCGCATGGTCTCCGCCATACTGCACGAGGAGGCCGTTCGCGTCCCTCATGTCGAGGACGAAGTGCAAGCGACGCTGAACAAGAGTTATGCCTGGCTTGAGCGCTGGATGGCCGCGCGCACCTGGGCGGCGAATGACGCCTTTTCAATCTCGGACATCGCCGCCGCGCCCGCGCTCTTCTATGCGCATTGGGCGTTCCCGATTCCAGAGGCGCACGTGGCGCTGCGAACATACCGCGCGCGTCTGCTCGCGCGCCCATCGATCAAGCGTGTCGTCGATGAGGCGCGGCCCTGGCGCGACTTCTTTCCCCTCGCGGCCCGCGCCGATCCGGATTAGCAGCGCACGCGGGCGTCAAGATTCGATGCGAAACTTCAGCCCTGCTTTCTCCTGCAAGCGCGCAATAAGCGCCCCGCCCATCGCCGCCGCCGGCGTCCACACGCCGCCTGGCGTTTGCGTGCGCGCAATCGTCGCGATGCACAGTGCGGCCTCGGAAATCATCTTTGACGTTGAGCCATAGCCCGGGTCCCGATCGCCCGTGACGCCCGCGCGCACGCTCCGACCATCCGGGAAATCACCCACATAAAGCACGTCATAGCGGCCGGTTTCGCGTTCGTGTTTGGAGGGGCCCTGGCCGGGCTTGGGCAGCGCGAAGCGGCGCAGCAGCGCGCGCGTCGGCGCGAACGAAAGCAGCCCTGCTTGCATGCGCGCTGACCCTACAGCGCTCCGCGCCCGCCGCGCACCTGCTTCGCCGGCGCCCATCGATTGCATTTCCTCATACGTGAAATCGCGCCCATACGCCCAGTTCATCAGCGCGTTGGAGCGGTGCACATTCTTGGTGTTGATCGCCGCCATCACGAAGGGCGCGGCCCATTGGCCGAGATCGGGGTCGAACACCGCGTCGGCGCCGTCGGGCTGAGTAAGCGCCGGCGGATCGGAAACCAGCGCATAGGGATCGCGCATCAATGCCGGCACGTTAGGGTCGCGCGCGCCGGCTTCCAGCGTGGCTAGCAGCGAAGCCACCGTGCCGCCGGAAAAGCCTCCCTTCATCGCGCGCACGCGCCCACGCACGCGCGGGCAGGGCGCGCCGAAGCGCTTCCTGGCTTCCTCCTGCAGGAAGAAGACGCCGCAATCGAACGGAATGGAATCGAAGCCGCAGGAAAACACGATCCGCGCGCCGGAGGCTTTCGCCGCCGCATCGTATCTGCCGATCATCGCCGCCATCCAGGCCGGCTCGCCGCACAGATCGACATAATCGGTTCCCGTGCGCGCGCACGCGGCCACCAAGGGCTCGCCATAGCGCTGATAGGGGCCGACCGTTGTCAGCACCACTTTGGCGCGCCGCGCCATCGCCTCGATCGAAGCGGCGTCGCGCGCATCGGCATGAAGGATGTCCACGCGCGCGCTGATCTCGGCGCGCACGGCTTCAAGCTTGGCGCGGTCGCGCCCCGCCATCGCCCAGCGCACATCCTTATGTGTCGCCGCGAGATACTCAGCCACAAGCCGGCCGGTGAACCCGCTCGCGCCATAGACGATGATGTCGAAGTCACGCGCCTGATCGGTCATCGCCTGAAGCCTCCCTGTTGCGCGCACGCGCCATCATTGAAGTTGGACTTAGACCCATTCCCGGGGCGACGCGCCAGCGGCGAGCCCGGGACCCATAAACACCAGCGTTCGCGTGTATGGGTCCCGGACTTCGCCTTCGGCGAATCCGGGAATGGGTGAGGTTGCGCCACGCAATTGTGGTTTCGAACACAAGGCGCACCATGCCGACAGCGCACCGCTCAGTCCAGCCGCGGCGACGCGTGTTTCCTGTCGGGCGCCGGCGTGCTCTATCGCAGACAAGAATGCCAGTCCTCGCCATCGCCGCGGCGCTTGTGTCCGCGCTCATTCACGCAAGCTGGAACGCCGCCTTGAAGGGCGGGCGGGACCGCCTGGCGGACCTCTTCTTGATCGCGCTTGGCTCCGGCGTGTTCGGCGTGGCGATCATCGCGTTTACGGGCGCGCCCGCGCGCGAGGCCTGGCCCTATCTCGCGCTCTCTTGCGCCGTGCATGCGGCCTATTGGACGTGCCTCGCGCGCGGCTATGCGGCGGGAGACATGTCTCATGTTTACACGCTGGCGCGCGGCGCCGCGCCGCTCCTTGTTGCGCTTGGCGGCCTCGCGTTCGCACGCGAGGCGCTCACGCAAGCGGAGATGACGGGTGTGGCGCTCATCAGTCTCGGCGTCTTGAGCGTCGGCGTCTCGCCGCGCGCCCCCTTGGGCGCGACATTGTGGGCGTTGGCCACCGCCCTCACCATCGCCGCCTATTCGCTCACCGATGCGCTGGGTGCGCGCGCGAGCGGCGACGCGCTCAATTACATAGGCTGGATGTCGCTTGGCACGGCGGTTCCGTTGGCGAGCTTCGCGCTCGCGCGGCGCGGCTTGCGCGGCCTCGTCGCGGCCACGCGCGGCGATCTCGCGCGCGGGATCGGCGTTGGCGCTCTGTCCAGCGCTGGCTTCGGCATCGTCATATGGGCGCAGACCTTCGCGCCGATTGCGCAGGTGACGGCGCTGCGTGAAACCTCCGTTGTGTTCGGCGCGCTGATCGCCTGGCTGTTCTTGAAAGAGCGCCTGGGCGCCCGGCGTTGGATCGGCGCATGCATCGTCGCGGCTGGCGCGCTGCTGATTGGATTTGGCTAGAGCCTGATCGTTTGAGATTGAAGCAATCTCAAACGTGAATCAGGCTCTAAATCAAAAAATTAGAGCGCGATGGCCGCCAAAACCGGTATCCACTTTTGGCCATCGCGCTCTAGGCCGTTTTCAGGAAAAGTGTGCCGCGATTTCCTGTCAGAAACACCACCCATTCCCGGGCCATTGCGAAGCAATGGGTCCGGGACCCAGGAACACAATCGCGTGGAGATGATTGGCCTCGGAATGCCGCTTCGCGGCATCCGGGGATGGGTGAAGCAGCGATTCAATTTTGATGGAGAAGGCTTTAAAGCGGCGCCAAGCGCCGGATCGCCATCCCCATGAACACCAGCGTCAACACGCCCACGATGAGCACGATCAGAGACAGCGGCGCGAACGAGCCCGTGGCCGCGATCAGCGCGCCGGCGCTTGCGGGCGCGGCCGCATTGGCGAGCGAAGACCAGCCATTACCCGCCGCGTTGAGTCCGCCCGTGCGGTCGCTCCGCACACCAACGACCGTGAAGACGTTCTGGATGATGACGTAGGACATCGACACGAACACGAACGAGCCGACATAGACGGGCAATGTCGTCGAAAGCGCGACGCCGATATTGGCGAGCATGTAAACGCCCGCCGCGATGAGCGCGATGGTCGGCGCCCAGCGATCCGGAATCGCCGCGCCGATCACCGCCAGAATCCCGGAGCCGACGCTCACCGCCGCGATCAATTGCCCGATCTCGGCTTCATCAAGCCCAAGACGCAAGCCCATGCGCGCGAAAAACGCCCACGTCGCCGTGCCGCCGACAAAGCAGAAGAGGGAGGCGATCACATAAGGCGCGCGCAATGTGGAGAGAAATGCAAGCAGCCCCGGTCCGCGCGGCGCATCGGGCGCGTTCGCGCGCGGCGAGGCGAACGCCCAGAAGGGCAGGGCGAACAGCGCGCAGAACGCCACGACGCCGAACGCGCCGGCTTGGCCTTGATCGCGCGCCAGCGCGCCGGCGGCGATTGTCGCCGTCACGCCCACGAGCGTGATCGGCGCGGCCAAGGCGCCAATTACGCGTTGCGGACTTTTCACCCGCGCCACCAGCGCCGAGCCGGCGGCCATCATGCAGGCCGAGCCGATCCCCGCCGCGATGCGCGCGGCGATGAGATCGCCAAAGCCCTCACCGAACATCGCGCCCGCATTGCCGATGAAAATTAGCGCGATGCCGAGGCCGCCCAATCGGCGCGGCGAGAGCCGCCCCAGGATTGTCGCCAGATAGATGGTGAGGCTCGCGCCCGCGAGCGTTTCGAGCGTGCGCGCCAAGCCGATCGCCGCTTCATTTAGCCCGCGCGCATCCATGGCCGCGCTGTTCATCAGCGGCGAAACCGACACAGTCACCGCCGGCGCCAGCCACAAGCCGAACAGAGCGAGCCACACCCGCCAATCCGCCGCCGGCGGGCCCGCTTGGCTTGTCATGGGCGCGCTCCGCCGCTTACCCGGTCCAGCCGGAGGCTTGCTCGATCAGGAATTGGCGAAACGCCGCGATGCGTTTCGAGCGCTTAAGATCGCTTGGATAAATGAAATAGACTTCAAAGCTCGGCCCGTCGATGTCAGGCAATATCTTCACCAGATTTGTCGCCCCGCGCGCCATGTAATCGGGCAGGCTGGCGATGCCGAAGCCGGATTCCACCGCGCGTAGCATGCCATAGACATTGTTGATCTCCAGCATCGGCGCGCGCGGGCGTGCATCCTCGCGCCCCGCGCGCGTGGCCCAATCGAGTTCGCGCATCGCGTTGGGCGCGTTGACCTGGTAGGCGATGATGCGGTGCGTATCGAGTTCCTCGACGTTGCGCGGCGCGCCGTGCTTGGCCACATAGCTTTGCGACGCATAGAGGCTGACATGCACTTCAAGAATTTTGCGCTGGATGAGATCGGCGTGCGTCGCGGCCCACAGGCGCACCGCGCACTCGGCTTCGAGCTTGAGGAGATCGAACTCGCGATCGTCCAGCAGCAATTGAACCTTGGTTTCCGGATAGGAATCCGCGAAATGCACGAGTCGCGGCGCCAGCCACGTTGAGCCGAACGCGACCGGCGCCGTCACGCGCAAATCGCCCATCACCTTTTCGCGCGCGTCCTTCAAGGCGCTTTCCGCGATCATGGCGGCCGAGGCCATTTCCCGGGTGAATTCCCTGAGCGCCATGCCGGGCCCGGTCAGCAACAGGCCCCGCGCATGGCGCTGGAAAAGCGGCACCCCCATCCCGGCCTCGAGCGCGGCGATCTGCCGGCTCACCGCCGATTGGGAGACGCCCAGCTTCTCGGCCGCCGCCGTGAGGCTGCCGGTCTCGGCCGCGTTGTGGAAAGTCTTGAGTTTGTCCCAGTCCATGCATTGCAATATTGCATAGCTTGGACCTCCGGTCGAGCCGGTGGCGCAACCCTTTGCCTGGCGCACGCCAGCGCCCATGTTGGCGGCGCGTGGAGAAGGAGCGGGCGGCATGAAGCGCTGGGTTGCGGCGGTTGCGGGGTTATTGGCGGCGGCGTGCGGGGAAACCCCGCCGGACATGCAGGATGCGCGCACCGGCTATGGGCCAAGCCCTGCGCTCGTCGCGCCCGAAAGCGGCGCCTTGCCCGTGGTCAACGTGGCGACGCCCGCGCCGTGGCGCGCTGGCGAGGGGCCGACGGCGCCCGTCGGCTTCGCCGTCACGCGCTACGCGGAAGGGCTCGCCCACCCGCGCTGGCTTTATCGCATGCCCAATGGCGATGTGCTCGTCGCGGAAGCTTCGACACGCCCCACGCGCGGCGGTGGATTGATGGGCTGGGTCACCAACCAGGTGATGCGCGCGGCCGGCGCGCTCGATGACAGCGCGGACCGCATCACGCTGCTGCGCGACGCGGACGGGGATGGCGATGTCGATCAGCGCGGCGTCCTCATCGAAAATCTCAACCAGCCGTTCGGCATGGCGCTGATCGGGTCGCACCTTTATGTCGGCAATACCGACGCCGTATTACGTTTTCCGTATACGGAGGGTCAAACCCGCATCGATGCGCCGGGCGAGATCGTCGCGCGCTTGCCGTACAATGCCGGCGATAACGGCCATTGGACGCGCGATCTGCTCGCTAGCGCCGATGGCGCGCGCCTCTATGTAGGGATCGGTTCGGCCAGCAACATCGCCGATGACGGACTGGAGGTCGAAGAGGGTCGCGCCGCGATCTGGGAGATCGATCTCGCCAGCGGGCGCCATCGCATCTTCGCTTCGGGCCTGCGCAATCCAAACGGCCTTGCCTGGAATCCGGAGAGCGGCGCGCTGTGGGCCGCCGTGAATGAACGCGACATGCTGGGCGATGATCTCGTCCCCGATTACATGACAAGCGTTCGGGATGGCGATTTCTTTGGCTGGCCCTGGTCCTATTGGGGCGATCATGTCGATGCGCGCGTGACGCCCGCCAATCCCGCCATGGTCGCGCGCGCGCGTGCGCCGGATTTCGCGCTCGGCGCGCACACAGCCTCGCTCGGCGTTCTCTTCTATACGGGCGCGGCGTTGCCCGCGCGCTACCGCAATGGCGCTTTTGTCGGCCAGCACGGCTCATGGAATCGTCGCGCGCCCGCCGGCTACAAGGTGATCTTCGTTCCGTTCACGGATGGCCGTCCCCAAGGCGCGGCCGAGAATTTCCTCACCGGCTTCATCACCGAAGATGGCCGTGCACGCGGCCGGCCCGTGGGCGTGGCGATGGACCGCGCCGGCGCGTTGCTCGTGGCGGACGATTTGGGAAACATCGTCTGGCGCGTCGCGCCGGAAAGCTGATTACGCCGCAGCCGAGTCCGCATGCGCGGCCTCGGTGAGAAATTTCTCCGCTTCAAGCGCGGCCATGCAGCCGAGCCCGGCGGCGGTGACGGCTTGCCGGTAGGTTTCGTCCGCAACGTCTCCGGCAGCGAACACGCCGGGAATATTCGTCTCCGTCGTTCCCGGTTTCACGATCAGATAGCCGTTCGGCTTCATCGCTAATTTATCCTTGAACAAATCCGTGGCCGGCGCGTGTCCAATGGCGATGAACACGCCATGCGCCGCGCGTTCGCTAAGCGCGCCGCTCTTCACATGCTTGAGCCGCACGCCGGTGACGCCGCGTGGCTCGTCCGTCCCGAGCACTTCTTCGAGCGCCGTATCCCACACCATTTCGATTTTCGGGTGCGCAAGCAGGCGTTGCTGCAGCACTTTCTCCGCACGCAGATGATCGCGCCGATGCACCAGCGTCACTTTCGAGGCGAAATTGGTGAGGAACAGCGCTTCCTCCACCGCCGTATTGCCCCCGCCGACGACGATGACCTCCTTGCCGCGATAGAAGAAGCCGTCGCACGTCGCGCAGGCCGAGACGCCAAAGCCCTGAAAGCGCGCTTCGCTTGGCAAGCCGAGCCATTTCGCGCTGGCGCCGGTGGCGATGATCAGCGCATCGCACGTATAAACTTGCCCGCCATCGCCGGTGAGACGAAACGGGCGGCGCGCTAAATCCACCGATACGATGTGATCGGCCGTGAATTTGGCGCCGACATGGTCTGCCTGCGCGCGCATCTGGTCCATTAGCCACGGGCCTTGGATTGTTGCAGCAAAGCCCGGATAATTCTCCACGTCCGTGGTGATGGTGAGTTGCCCGCCCGGCTGCACGCCGCTGATCACCAATGGCTCGCGCAGCGCGCGCGCGGCGTAAATCGCGGCGGTGAGGCCGGCGGGCCCAGAGCCGATGATGAGGATGGGGGCGTGGGTCGCGGTCATGCAGAACCTTCGAGAAGCGCGCTGAATATGGCGTGCGCCGCGGTTAAGCGGAACCCTCTCACCGCCGCTGCGCCATAAGGGCGAGTACGGCCTGGGCGAGGCGGTCGGTTTCATTGAGCGGCGGATATTGCCAGAATTCGAGCGGCAGATTGAACGGCCGCGCGCAGCCGCGCGCGATCAGCGAACGATGAAATCCGTCAAGCTTGCCGCCCGCGCCGTCGACGGGGAGGATATGGATCGGCTTGCCCGTGGCGGCGGCCTCCGTCGCCATATTGACGCTGTCGGCTGTGACGAAGAGCGCGTCCGATGCCGCGAGCAGCGCGAAATACGGATTGGCGCCCTGATCGTTCACCGGATCGTAGAAGAGCGCGCAATGCGGCGCCAGGTGCGCGGTGAACGCCGTGCGCGCGCCTTGCGGCGTGCGTCGCGAGAGCGTGGCGAGCAGCGCCCCGCCCGTGGCGTTCTTCAGCCGCGCCAGCATTGTGCTGATCCGCCGCGCGCGCGCGCCGGTGATGGTCTGGCGTTTGCTTTTGCCGCCGATCAGCACGCCGAAGCGCGGTTGGCTTTCCGCGCGCAGCGTATCCAGCAGCGGGCCCGCTTCCGCGCCGATGCGCTCGGCCGTGATGCGGTGACACGCGCCGACAATGGCCATCACGTTGCGCCCTTCGAGGCCGTCATGCACGGGCGGCGCCACAAGGTCGAACTCACGCGGATTGACGCGCGGATCCTGCAATTGCACCACGAAGGTGCGCGCGCCGGACCAGGCCCGCACGCCCATCGAGAACGGGATCGATTGGCGCCCCGCGCCGATCCACACATCCGGCCAGGGCGGCGCGATGGGATCGGAGCCGATCGTGAGGGCCTGGCGCGGCGCTGGCGTGAAGCCGGGATGCAGCCACGCCCACGGCGTGCGCAGCGCGATGCGCTTGGTCACGATTTCGCTGGGCGTGCGCCGCGCGATCGCTTCGGCGAGCCCCAGCGCCTGATTTTCGATGCCCGCGCGCCCGTCGCTGACCGCCCAGATGCGCAGCGGCGCGGGCGCGAGGCGCGCGCCGCTCACGCCCAGCGGATTTTCAAGATCTCATAGGATTTCGCCCCGCCCGGCGCGGCGACCTCCACGACATCGCCGACCTCCTTGCCGATCAGCGCGCGCGCCAGCGGCGAGGTGATGGAGATTTTGCCCGCTTTGACGTCGCTCTCGTCCTCGCCGACGATTTTGTAATTCGCCTTCTGCGAGGTGTCTTCGTCGAGCACGCTGACAGTCGCCCCGAACTTCACCTGCTTGCCCGAAAGGCGCGATACATCGATCACCTGCGCGCGGGCGATCTTGTCCTCAAGCTCGGCCACGCGGCTCTCGATGAAGCTCTGGCGCTCCTTGGCGGCGTGATATTCCGCGTTCTCGGAGAGGTCCCCGTGCAGGCGCGCCTCGGCGATCGCGGAGATCACGGTCGGCCGTTCTTCCGTCTTGAGACGTTTCAGTTCTTGGTCGAGGGCGGCGTAGCCCTCGGCCGTCATAGGCACTTTTTCCATGTGTGTGGGGCTTTCGGTCTGTTCCGATGAAATAAGGGTGTACCCGGATTTCCGGGCCGTCAAGACGGGCGCGAAGGGCCTCATAGATAGGATTGAAGGGGCCTTACGTTGAGGGCGCCGTCGCGCAGCCGCCGGATCGCCTGGATCGAGGCCTTCGCCCCCGAAACTGTTGTGTAATAAGGGATATTTTGGCTGATCGCGGTGCGTCTGATGGAGAAGGAATCCCGATAGGATTGCGCGCCCTCGGTGGTGTTGAAGACCAGCTGCACGCCCCCGTTCTTCATCGCGTCGACGATGTGGGGCCGGCCCTCGGCCACCTTGTTGACAGGGCGGACCGCCACGCCCGCCCGCTCCAGATGCGCGGCCGTGCCGCCAGTCGCCAGAATGGTGAAGCCAAGGCCCGCCAGCTCGCGCGCGGCGGAGACCATCGCCTTCTTATCGCTGTCCTTCACGGAGATGAACACGCACCCCTCGGTCGGCAGGTTCGAGCCGGCGGCGATCTGGCTCTTGGCGAACGCCGCCTCGAAACTGAGGTCGAGCCCCATCACCTCCCCGGTCGAGCGCATCTCGGGCCCCAGCACCGGATCGACCCCGGGGAAGCGCGCGAACGGAAACACCGCTTCCTTGACCGCCACATGAGCATGGGCCGGCCGGCTGAATTTGAGGTCCTTGAGCGTCTTGCCCGCCATCAGCTTGGCCGCGCCCGCCGCGATCGGCAGTTTGATCGCCTTGGCCACGAACGGCGCCGTGCGCGAGGCGCGCGGATTGGCTTCGAGCACATAGATATCGCCGTCCTTGATGGCGAATTGGATATTAATCAGTCCACGGACATTGAGGCCGAGCGCCAGCGACCGCGTCTTGGTTTCGATCTCCGTGATGAGCTTTTTCGATAACGTATGCGGCGGCAGCGAGCAGGCGGAATCTCCCGAATGGATGCCCGCCTCCTCGATATGCTCCATCACACCGGCGACGAACACGTCCTTGCCGTCGCACAGCGCATCGACATCCACTTCAATGGCGTCACGCAGGTAGCGATCGATCAGAACCGGGCGCTCCTGCGAGGCTTGCACGGCTTCGGTGATGTAGCGCTTGAGGCCGTCCTCGTCATGGACGATCTCCATGGCCCGTCCGCCGAGCACGAAGGAGGGGCGCAGCACCACCGGAAACCCGATCGCGCGTGCGCCTTCGAGCGCTTCTTCCGCCGAGCGCGCGGTCGTGTTCTCGGGCTGCTTCAAATCAAGCGTCTTGAGCAGCGCCTGAAAGCGTTCGCGATCCTCCGCCAGATCGATGGAATCGACGCTCGTGCCGAGAATGACCGCGCCTTCCTCCTCGAGCGGTTTGGCGAGGTTGAGCGGCGTTTGCCCGCCGAATTGAACGATCAGCCCACGGATCGATCCGTTCGCCTTCTCCGTCTCAAGGATTTCAAGCACGTCCTCGGTCGTCAGCGGCTCAAAATAGAGCCGGTCCGACGTGTCGTAATCGGTCGAGACCGTTTCCGGATTGCAATTGACCATGATGGATTCAACGCCAAGCTCAGCGCACGCGAACGCGGCATGGCAGCAGCAATAATCGAACTCGATGCCCTGGCCGATCCGGTTCGGCCCTCCGCCGAGGATGACGATCTTGTCTCGATCAGTGGGGTGAGCTTCACATTCCGCTGCCACGACGACGAGCACGTCAGAACTTGGCGCGCCCCCTCCCCCCTCTAGGGGGAGGGGAGAGATCGAACTTGATGATCCGCTCCCGGATAAAACAGGTTGGAGCGTGTACGCGCCCGTCTCATACGTCGAATACATGTATGGCGTTGTCGCCTGGAATTCCGCCGCGCAGGAATCGATGCGTTTATATTGCGGGCGCACGCCTAGGGCCCGGCGCGCCGCGCGCACCTCTTGTTCGCGCGCGCCGGTGAGCTTTGCGAGCCGCGCATCGGAAAAGCCCATCGCCTTGAGCGCGCGGAAGGCGGCGGCGTCTTCGGGCAGGCCCTCGGCGCGCACACGCGCTTCCGCTTCGATGATCTCGCCGATCTGACGCACGAACCACGGATCATAATGGGAGGCCGCGCAAATCTCTTCGATTGGCAGGCCGCGCCGCAGCGCTTCGCCGACGACCAGCAGACGATCCGCCTTCGGCGCAATCAGGCGCGCGCGCACCGCCGCGCGGCCCTGGTCTTCATCCTGGGCGCCGGCGATGGCGACTTCATCAAGGCCCGATAGCCCGATATCGAGCGAACGCAGCGCCTTTTGCAGGCTTTCCTGGAATGTGCGCCCGATCGCCATGGCTTCACCGACGCTTTTCATGGAGGTCGTCAGCGTGGAATCGGCGCCGGGAAAACGCTCGAACGCGAAGCGTGGGATTTTCGTCACCACATAATCGATCGTGGGCTCGAAACTCGCGGGCGTGGCCCCGCCCGTGATGTCGTTGGCGATCTCATCGAGCGTAAAGCCAACGGCCAGTTTCGCCGCGACCTTGGCGATGGGAAAGCCGGTGGCCTTCGACGCCAGCGCCGAGGAGCGTGACACGCGCGGATTCATTTCGATGACGACCATGCGCCCGGTCTGCGGGTGGATCGCGAATTGCACATTCGAGCCGCCGGTCTCCACGCCGATTTCGCGCAGCACCGCGATCGAGGCGTTGCGCATCGCCTGGTATTCGCGGTCGCTCAGCGTCAGCGCGGGCGCCACGGTGATGGAATCGCCGGTGTGCACGCCCATGGCGTCAATATTTTCGATCGAGCAGATGATGATGCAATTGTCCGCTCGGTCGCGGACCACCTCCATCTCGAATTCCTTCCAGCCGATGATGCTTTCCTCGACCAGAACTTCATGCACGGGCGAGGCGGCGAGCCCGCGTTCGACGATGTCGCGGAATTCCTCGACATTGTACGCCACGCCCCCGCCCAGCCCGCCGAGCGTGAAGCTCGGGCGAATGATCGACGGCAGCTGAACATAATCCAGCGCGGCCAGCGCCTCGTCCATCGAATGCGCGATGCGCGAGCGCGGGCATTCGAGCCCGATCGTCTCCATCGCGTCGCGAAATTTCTGGCGGTCCTCGGCCTTGTCGATCACGTTCGCGCGCGCGCCGATCATCTCGACCTTGTATTTCGCCAGCACGCCCGCGCGGTCGAGATCGAGCGCGCAATTGAGCGCGGTCTGCCCGCCCATCGTGGGCAGGAGCGCATCGGGCCGTTCGGCGGCGATGATCTTCTCCACCATGGCCGGCGTGATCGGCTCGATATAGGTGGCGTCCGCGAGGGACGGGTCGGTCATGATCGTGGCGGGATTGGAATTGACCAGGATGACTCGGTAACCCTCGGCCTTGAGCGCCTTGATCGCCTGCACGCCAGAATAGTCGAACTCGCACGCCTGGCCGATGACGATTGGCCCCGCGCCGATGATCAGGATCGAGGAGAGGTCGGTCCGTTTCGGCATGCGCGCGTGTTTCCGCCTTCCCTTTGGGTTCGGGGGGCGGCCCCTGGAATCGATCCTGCGGTGGATCGCGGCTGCTTAGGCGATTGGCGCTGGCGTTGCAATCAGCCCGCCCATGGGTTTATCAAGGCGGCGCCGCAGCCCCAAAACCCGCTATGTTGCGTGTGGCGAAGAGCGCCGCCGAGCGTGCCCAATGACGCCAGCCAAATACGGACTCTCCATCTCCCGCACGCTCGATGCCCCGCGCGCGATCGTTTGGCGCTGCTGGACTGAGCCTCAACTCCTGAAACAATGGTATTGTCCGAAGCCCTGGTATGTCAGCCACGTAGAGCAGGACATCCGTCCCGGCGGCGCAAGCCTGGTGATCATGAATGGGCCGAACGGCGAGGAGAATCGCTGGCCCGGTCAATTCCTCGAAGTGCAAGAAGGCGAGCGCCTCGTGTTCACCGATGCATTCGAGGGCGATTGGCGCCCGGCCGGCAAGCCCTTCATGGTTGGTTACGTCGAATTGTCGGACGCGCCAGGCGATGCAACGCGCATGATCTGGGGCGCGCGCCATTGGAGCGAGGAAGATCGCGAAGCGCACATCGCCATGGGGTTCGAGCAGGGCTGGAACGCCGCCGCCGATCAACTGAATGAACTGGCGAAGAGCTTGGGGTAGGGTGGCGCGTTCTCCGGCGCCGACGCTTCCGTCATTCCGGGGCGCGCGGAGCGCGAACCCGGACCCAACAGCAAGGGCGGAAGCGGCGTTCAATCGCTGAGTCCTTATCTGGCCGCGCTTTCCGTATCTTCATCCGCAGGCGGAGAAACGCCCCGCGCGCGCAGCGCCTCGCGCAGCAGATATTCGATCTGCCCATTGACGCTGCGCAGCTCAACGCCCGCCAGCCGCGCGATCGTGGCGTAAAGGCCCGCATCGAGCCGCAGCGCGAAGGGCTTTTTCTCAGCGGGCATGGTGCGCGCGCGGCTCGGTTTTGCTCCCCCGTTCACGGGGGAGCTGTCGGCGCGCGAAACGTGCCGACTGAGGGGGCGCAAGTTCGCCCCCTCTGATCGCTGCGCGATCACCTCCCCCGTGAACGGGGGAGAAGCGCGGCGCAGTGGTCGGCGTCATTGATAAATCGTGCCCGTATTGACCACTGGCTGCGCGTCGCGATCCCCGCACAGCACGACCAACAGATTGGACACCATCGCCGCGCGGCGCTCATCGTCGAGCTTGACGATGTCGCGTTCGCTCAATTGCTCCAGCGCGTGCTGCACCATCTCCACCGCGCCTTGCACGATGTAGCGCCGCGCCGCGAGCACGGCTTCCGCCTGCTGGCGGCGCAACATGGCCCCGGCGATTTCCGCCGCGTAGGCGAGATGGGAGAGCTTGGCTTCATCGACCGCCACGCCCGCGACGGCCACGCGCTCCTGCAGCTTCTCGCGCAAGAGCGCCGAGACTTGCTCGGCGTCGGCGCGCAGCGTCGGCTCGGCATGCTCGGCGTGATCATACGCGAAGTGCGAAGCGATCTCGCGCAGCGCCGTCTCAATCTGGATGTTCACGAACGAGTCATAATGATCGACGTCGAAGAGCGCCGCGCCCGTATCCGTCACGCGCCACACGACGACGGCCGCGATCTCGATCGGATTGCCGCGCTTATCATTCACCTTGAGCGTCTGGCTTGTCACGTTGCGCACGCGCAGCGAGATTTTCTTGCGCCCGTACCAGAACAGCATCCAGCGCAGGCCCGGCCGCCGGTCCGTGCCTTTGTAATTGCCAAACAGGGTGATCGCGACCGACTCGTTCGGCTGCAGCGAATAAAGGCCCAGCAGAATGATGAAGGCGACCACCATCTCCACGATCATGGCCAGCACGAGGAGGCCCTTGTCATAGGCGTTGGCCAGGCTCATCGCGTGCCAGATCGTGAGCCCGATGAGGCCCAGCGCCAGCAGCAAAAGCGGCCCGCCGGCGACGGTCTGGGCCGCGCGCTCGTGGGTCTTGGTTAAGGCGGCTGGCGTGGGCATGGGCGCGCTCCTGCTATGAAAACGATATCAAAGTAAGATCAAAAATGCGCCCCCGCAAGCCCTGAAACGCCGGCCGGCGCGCCATTCACCGTGTTTGCAAATCGGCCGTTAAGCCCTCTGAGGTAAGGATTTTTCCCAAATTCGGAGTGGGTAGGGGCCATGCTGGGCTGGGGAAAGAAACAGGCGCGCTCGTTCAGCGCGGCGCGGGGCGGCAATGTCGCCATGCTCTGGGCGCTGGCCGCGACGGTGCTGACCGGCATGGTCGGCGTGTCGATCGATTTCGCCCAGGCGCAGTCGCTGCGTTCGCAGATGCAAAACGCGGCCGACGCCGCCGCCCTGGTGGCCGAGCGCTCCTCGAACCTCTCGCTCGATGAACGCACCACGGCCGCGCGCTCGTTTTACGAGGCGACGCTCGGCACGCAGCCGCACACCAGCAACGCATCGTTCACGGTCGCGCAATTGCCTGAAGGCGGCCATCGCGTCACCGCCGCCGTCGATATGGAGACGGGGCTCGCCCGCCTCATCAATCCGGATGATTGGCGCATCGTCGTGGAGGCGGACGCCGTGTCGGAGGCGAGTCCGCCGATCGAAGTCGCCCTTGTGCTCGACAATACGGGCTCGATGTCGGCCGATATGCAAACCTTGCGTGACGGCGCCGAGGAGATGGTGAACTTCCTGTTCAACATCGATGGCGACACCGTTGAGCTCTCGCTTGTGCCGTTCGTGGCGCAAGTGAACATCGGCAACAGCGCGTCGAACCGCAACGCCTGGATGGATACAACCGGGATCGCGCCCTACAATGGCGAATTGCTTGAGGGCCGCCAGATCGGCTGGCGCACCTATGCGTCAAGCTCGGGCACAAATTGCCAGAATCTCAGCACGCTGCCGTTCACCGGCTATACGGGCACGTATCGCATCAATTGGGTGCGCTCCGGCTCGGGCTCTGGCGGCTATTGCCTCGCCTACACGCCGGACGTGATCAACTATTTCGACTTGTATCCGTCCGATGCGCCCTGGGGCGGCTGCGTCGAGACGCGGCCCGAGCCATATGACATCAGCGACGATGCGCCGAGCACCTCGACGCCCGCATCGCTCTTTACGCCCTATTTCTGGGTTGACGGCGAGGACACCAATTATCATCCGAATGTGTCGATAAACACATCGACGAACGTGCGCATGAATTATACGGCCGGCGATACGTCGACCACCAACACCGGCGCGCGTCGATCCGATACGTTCAACGTGTTCAAATATCGGAACCAGGCCTCGAACCCGGTCATCACCACCGTGGCGCCGAGCGTCACCGGCCCCAATCGCGGCTGCCCCACGCCGATCGTTCCGCTGACGTCTGATCGCGATGAGATGGTCAACGCCGTGCGCGCCATGCGCCATTGGAGCGGCGGCGGCACAAACCAGGCCGAGGGTCTGGCTTGGGGCTGGCGCGTGCTCTCGCCCGGCGCGCCGTTTACGCAAGGCGATCCCTACAGCCCGGACGTGCGCAAGGTCATCGTGCTGATGACGGACGGGCAGAACACCAATCTGAGCGACTCGACCGTGCTCGGTTCGGATTATTCGGCCTTCAATCATCTCAACCTGTGGACGACGTTCCGTTCCGGCGTCACCGTCAATGGCGTCACGCGCGGCGATATGCCGGTCGCCTATCGGCGCAACATCACCAGCACAGGCTCGTTCGTGAACTACATCAACGCCCGCCAGCGCGCGCTGTGCGACGCCATCAAGGCGCAGGGCATCGAGATCTACACCGTCATCTTCCGCGAGACGGATGGCACGGCCCGCGATCTCGTGCGCTACTGCGCCACCGATGACGATCACTACTTCACGGCCGATACGCAAGAAGAGCTGCGCGCCGTGTTCCGGGCGATCGGCTCCGGCATCGGCGAGCTGCGCATCACGCACTGAGGCGGTCGCGCGCGCCCTCGTCATTCCGGGGCATCGCGCAGCGATGAGCCCGGAACCTAGGAGCGACCGCACGGCGCTTTGACATCACCTGGGTTCCAGATCGCGACTTCGTCGCGTCTGGAATGACGAGCTGCAAAGCGACGCTGCACCACTCGTCATTCCGGGGCGGCCGCAGGCCAAACCCGGAACCCAGGGGCGAATGCACAGCGGTTTGTCACCTTCTGGGTTCCGGATCGCGCTCACGCGCGTCCGGAATGACGAGGGACAAATGTGCGCTGATCGCGTTACGCCGCGCGCTTCACGCAATTCTCGTCATCGAGCAGCACGACATTCGGCGCGTAATTGCGCGCTTCCTCGGCCGGGATCTGGCAATAGGCGACGACGATGATCTTGTCGCCGGGCTGAACAAGGCGCGCGGCCGCGCCATTGACGCCGAAGGTGCGCGATCCGCGCGGCGCCTCGATGGCGTAGGTGGTGAAGCGCGCGCCCGAATTGATGTTCAGCACATCGACCTGCTCGTGCGGCAGGATGCCGGCTTCGTCGAGCAGCGCGCGGTCGATCGCGATCGAACCTTCATAGTCGAGATCGGCCTGGGTCACCGTGGCGCGGTGCAGCTTTGCCTTCAGCATCGTCAGCAGCATGGCGGCGATGTCTCCACACGGCTTCGCGCGCTCATATTGCGCCTGCGAAGGCGAGCGATGAGATACGCGGCCCCAACGTCAATAACAAGATGCCGATGGTAACGGCGTAGGCGCGCTTATTGGCCGGGGCTCGGCTGGCGGAAGACGATTGTCAGGCGCGTCTGCGCGCCGGCGGAGCGCGTGCCGTCATCGAGGTTGGCCTGCGCGCGGAACTGGCCGGAGGCGCGCAAGGCCGCCGCGCCGAAGCCAAAGCCGCTCGGCGTTTCATTGGCCACCGCGCAGCGCGGCACGCCGGCCGCATCGAGCAGGCAATCAAGCTCCACGCGTCCGCCTTGATTGGAGCGGAGCGCCCGCGACGGGAAGAGCTCGTTGATGCGTTGCGCACCGGGCCGCGCGGCCCACACCACCTGCGGCGTGCGCGGCGGGCCCACTTGAGCCGGGGCCGGCGGCTCAACGGCCGCAGTCTGGATTTGCGGCTGCGGCGCCGGCGTCAATTGTAGCGGCGCGGGCGCCGGCGTCAGCGCGACAGGAGCGGGCGCAGCTTCGCGCTCGGCGGGCGGCGCGGTGCGCAGCGGGTTGATCTCGCGCGCGGCGGGTTCGCGCTCGATCGTCGGCCCGCCTTGGGCGGGCGGGCGCTGCGGAATGCGCGCGGCGTTGGAGCGGCGAAGATCGGGTTCCGCCGGGCCGGAAAGGTTGGCGCCGCCGCCGCCGAAATCGAGGCTGGCGCTGGCGTCGGCGGTTTCGCCGGGTGGGGCGTCTTCCCAGGCGCTGGCGTCAGCCGATTGCTCGGCCCCGCCGCCGGTCAGGAAATTCAGGGCCCCGAAGCGGTCTCCGGCGAACAGGCCCGCGCCGAGCGCGGCCCCGCCGAGCACCACGATGATCGCCATCATGCGGATCGTGCGGCTGCTTTGACGCGGCGGGCCGCCCACGTCGGGGCGGCGGGCCAGCGCGCGTCCATCGTCCCGCCACGCGGGCGGAGCTTCGCCCCGGCTTGGCGCGCCGCGCAGGCGCTGTTGGGGCGGTTCGGAGCGAATCGGTTCGAACGCGGCCGGCGGCGGGCGCGAGGCGCCGCCCCGGCCGCGCGGGGCTTCCATGCGGGGCTCGGCGCGGGGACTGGCGGGTCTGGGCGGATCGAGACGAACCGAGCCGCCGCGCGCGGGCGCTTCGCCGCGTGGGCTCGCCGCGCCTGGGCGGCGGCGGCGGTTTTCGGCCTCAAGCTCGGCCAGGCGCATTTGCGCCAGCTCCGCGAACGCGCCTTCGGAGCCGAAATCGGCCAAGTGGCGCAGGAAATCCTCGGGATTGCGACTGTGCCGGATCGCCGCCCAGTTCTGGGCTTCGGCCGCGACATTGTCTGGATCGCGTTGGCCCGGCGCGGGGCCAGGGCGGCGCGCGGCGGCGGCCGGCGCGCGGGGAATGTCATAGCCGGGCGCGGCGGCGGGCCGGGCCGTCGGTGTGCTGCGCGCACGCGCATAGGGCGGCGAAGCCTGCGGGGCAGGCGCCTGGGGCGCGTTGAAATAGGAGGCGGGCTCGGACCGCGCCGGCGCGGCGGCGGCCGTGGCGGCGACGGGCGCCGCGGCCCCTGCCGAGGCGCGCACCGCGGCGACCATGCGGTCAACCGCGAAAAACAAGGGATCAAGCGTCGGATCGTCCGGATCGCCGGCCCAATGCGAGAGATCGAAGGCCGGCGCATGGTTGATGCTCGCCGCCGGCGGCGGCGCGATGAGGCAAGCCACCACGGCCTTGCCGGCGTTCACGGCGCGCTGCGCCGCGTCCAAAAACGCACGCGATCGGATGCTCGCCTGGGACCAGACCACCAGGGCCGCCCCACAATTGCGCATGTCGTCGGGGGCCCCGGGGGCGCCTCCCACATGCAGTCCCGCGCGTTCGAACATGTCCGCGAAAGCCTTCGCCAGAGGCTCATCTTCGCGAACACAGACGATGAGAACGTCCGCCATGCCGTCTCCGTCGCCAGTGCCAGGCGCGACCCCGCGCCGTTGGGTTGCCGTCAACATTCAGGCAACCATGCAAGAAAGGTGCATATCACGCCAAAAGCGCGCGCACAGGGGGGTGTGTGCTTGAAATGCGACAAGACTCAGTCGATGGGTGAAAATTCACCAGATTCTTGGTCCATCACCTCCAACACCCCGTCCGAAACGCCGAACCGCGCGCCGGCGAGGGTGAGGGTCCTGGCCGCCATGGCCGCGCGGATGAATGGAAACGTGCCGAGATTGGCCAGGCTCACGCGGATCGATTCATACTCAAGCGCGGCGTGCGGATCGGCTTCAACGCCGCTCAGCCGCGCCCGCGCGGGGGCCAGAAGATCGAGCCAGCGGCCGATGAACGCGCCCGGCGCGCCCCCGTCGAGCGCGGCGGCGACGCCCCCGCAATGGGCGTGCCCCAGCACCAGGATGGTTTCCACCTTGAGGCGCGTCACCGCGAACTCGATGGCCGCGCTGGCCCCGTGATAGCCGGCGTCCGGCTCATAGGGCGGCACGAGATTGGCCACGTTGCGTACGATGAACAGTTCGCCCGGCGGAGAATCGAAAATCGTCGAAGGATCGACGCGGCTATCGGAACACGCGATCACCAGCAGGCGCGGGCTCTGGCCCGCCGCGAGCTTGCGGTAGAGCGCCGCGAGTTCCGGCCAGCGTCGCCCCCTGAACCTTCGATAGCCAGCGATCAATGTCTGCATACGGCTCAGGTGGAACCGCAAAACCACGCCGCGATCAAGCCGCCTCGCGGCCGGCGCGAGAGGCGGTGCACGTCCAGGCGGGATTTGCTACGCCATCCAAATGAGAATCTTGGCCGCGATATTGTGTGCGTGCTTAACGCTCGGCTGCGCCGGCGCGCCGTCGATTCTGTCACGCCGCGCGGGCGGCGGCGTCGATATCTCGGATGACGCGGTCGCGTTCAACGACGCCTATGGCCGCGCCGTCTCCAGCCAAATCCTACTTAACATCCTGCGCGCGCGCGATCGCCAGCCCCGCTATTACCTCGCCATGACGGGCATTCAAGATAGCCCGCAGCTGCGCTGGCAGGAGAATGCCGCGATCGGGTCGATCCCGCTCGGCCAGGGCGCGCCCAATTGGGGCGTGGGCGGGCTCGGCGCGCAGCGCGAAACCATTTCGCGCCCGAGTTACGCCGTACAGCCGTTCAACGCCGATACGCTGACGCGCACCGTGTTCGAGCCGATCGAGCCCTACGTGTTCGCCCATTATTGGCGCAGCGGCTGGCCGCGCGATCTCCTGCTGTTGTTGATGGCCGAACGCATCGCGCGCACAAGCCCCGATGGCGCGACGGTTGAGACAATCAACGAGGCCAACGAACTCTTCCAGAATTGTGACGCGTCAGTGACGACGGGCGGCTGCGCCTATGTGCGCGCGGCGCGCGCGTTTCTGGCCGACGCGCAAGGCGCGTCCGCGCCCTTCGCTGCAAACACAAGCGCGCGCGCGTTGTGCGGCCTTGTCGAAGCCTATGCGCCCGCCGCGCCCGTGCGGCCCGCGCCGCCGGCGGAAGATCAGCACTGCGATCCGCACTTTGTCATCGGCGCGGATGTCTATGCGTTTCGCCTCCGATCATTGGACGATATTGTCTATTATGTCGGCGAATTGATGCGCGCGGGCTCGATGCACGCCGGCGCCGATGCACCGATCGAGGCGCCGATCCTGGTGCGCGCCGCGGGTTTGCGCGGCGGCGGCGCGGGCGTGCCCTTATTTCGCATTCTGCCGGAAGGCCGCGCGCGCGCCGAGGCGCCGATCGCGCCGGCGCGCCATTTCGCCGCCAGCGTCGCCTACGGCGAGGCGCGCTATTATGCCGGCCCGGCGATCGGCCGCTCGTGCGGCGCGGCCGCGCCGGATGGGCCATGCCGGGATGATGCGGTGAATGGAGACCGTTCTTCTTCCGTGCTCTCGCTGCTGGCGGAATTGCTGGCGCTCAATCAATCGCCGGATGCGATCCGCGCGCCGAACCGCCTGATCGCCGAATAAGTTGCGGCCCAGGCCATGGCGCGCCATTGTGCGCGCGCCGCAAAGCCGAGGGGAGAAGCCTCATGACCGAGACGACAAGCGCCCAAGCGCCGCTCACCATGCAGGGCGCGGCGTTCGACGCATTTCGCAATCGCGGCCGTTCCGGCGTGCTGCTGTTCGCCACGCTCGGTTATCTTTTGCTGACGATCGTGATCATCGGCTTGTTTGTTTATCTCAACTGGGCCGGCCTTGGGGCTTACTTCGGCTGGTACGTCGATCTTGTGCGCAACACAGCGGCCCCGGGCGCCAAGCCCGAGGATGTCGCCGCCGCGATGGCCATGCCGCCCGCGGCGGTCTTCACGCTCATACCGACCTATCTGCTTACGCTCTTCCTCGTCTACATCGTGCTCGCCTCCTATGAGGCCGCGTGCCTGCGCTGGCTGGTGCACGGTGAAACAGGAGGCGTGTTTGTCGGCCTCGGCTTCGGCGCAGATACTTGGCGCGTCTGGGGCGGCTATTGGTTGTGGTTCCTGATGTACATGGCGTTCATCATCTGTGTGGAGATTTTGATCTTTCTGGTCGCGGGCGGCGCCTTTCTCGCCGCCGCTTCTGCGGGCGGTGAGCCCAACATGGCGAATTTCGGCGTTGGCGCCTTGATCGCCATCGTGCTTGCGCTCGTGGCGATCGCGCTGTGGATTTGGGTGTCCGTGCGTTTCGCTCCGGCGGCGGCGACATCGATTTTGCGGAAGCGCTTTTCCTTCTTCCAGGCCTGGGCCGTCACGCGCGGAAAGTTCTGGTCCTTGTTCGGATCGTTTGCGATGCTGCTGCTGCTTTACCTTGTGGCGGTGATCGTCATCGGCGGCGTTGGCTTCTTCGTGGCGCTCGCCGGGCCGATCGCTTCGCTCGCCACCGCCGGCGGCACGCCCGATCCGCAAGCCGCGCTGCAAGCCTTTTTGCAGCCGACGACTTTGATCCCGGCGGGGATCACCTATCTGCTCATCCTGACGGCGGCCTACCTGTTTTTCATAGGGATGTTCGGCGTCAATGCGCGCGCCGTTCTCGTCGCCAAGCAGGAAGGCCGTCTTTAGGGGTAATATATGCGCGGGCAAATGCTGGGCGTCGATTCCATCCGCCAGACGGGCGTTCTGTCTGGCGCCGATGGCGAGCGGCTTGAATTTCCATTGAGCGAATGGCGCTCGCCCGGCGCGCCCGCGGCGGGGCAGTGGGTCGATTACGTTTTGGCCGATGGCCAGGCCCGCCAGGTCTACGCCGCGCCCGCAGCCCCGGTCGCCGCATCGGCCGCGCCGGCGGCCACGCCGGGCGGCACGGTGTTCGGCGCCATCGCCGTCGGCTGCCTCGTGCTGGGTTTTGTGTTCCCGATTTTGCCGACCATCGCGGCCTTCGTGTTTGGCGTCGTCGGCGCTGGCCGCGCCAAGGCGGAGCATGACAATACGGGCCTCATCCTCTCGCGCATCGGCTGGATCGGCGCGCTCGTCCTGATGATCCTGGGCCTGCTCTTCATCGCCATGGCGATCTTGTTCTTCGGCGGCCTGATGAATGTGCTGCAAACCAATGGCTGGACCTGGCAGACGCTTTCGTCGCTGAAGGACTTTATTTAATACCAATTGCGCAAAACAATGACCCACTCATCCCCGGATTCGCGAAGCGAAGTCCGGGGCCCATAACCAAGAAACAACGGAGTTCATGGGCCCCGGGCTCGTCGCTGACGCGACGCCCCGGGGATGGGTGGTGAGGCGGCGTTTCGGATTGGTGGTATAAGCCGCCAGGGCGGGTTCTTTCGGTTCTCGCCCGCATAATAGAGAATAAGCGCATTGCCCGCGGGATCGCGAAGGTGCGCCTCGCGCCACAGCCAGCGTTGATCGGTTGGCGCGGTGTCGAAGGCGACGCCCGCCGCTGCAAGGCGCGCATGCACGGCGTCAATATCCTCGCACTCGAAATAGATTACCGGCGCATCGGCGCGCGCGACAGCTTCGCTCACATGCAGTGAAAGCGTGGCCTCGCCCTCGGGCAGCTCGAACCGCGCATAGTGATCAGCCCGCACGATGAGCCGAAGGCCAAGCGCCTCGTAAAACTGGATGGATTCGGCGAGATCGGTGGCGGGCAGGGTGACTTGGTTGAGGCGCATGGGCACTTATCGGACATCGCCATCGCGGCGCCAACAGCTCGTCGCGCTGGCCAGGGCGCTTATCGATACAAGGTTCAATCCATCGCCAGTGTCCGCAATTTGATCGCATGATTGATTGGAAACCACCGCGCCGCGCGCTGCTCGTATTGCCTTTGGCTCTGGCTGCGGGATGCGCGCGGCGAGGTGAGGACGCGCGCGACGGCGATGCGCCCCCCTTTGTCGTGGATGTCGTCGCGCGCGGCATTCCCTTCCCATGGAGTCTCGCCTTCCTTCCTGGCGGCGACGCGCTGATCACGCAATTGCATGGCGGCGTGCGCCTGCTGCGCGCCAATGGCCGCCTCGAGCCGCAGCCGCTCGCCGGCGGGCCCGAGGGCGCGCTCTACGATGGCGAAAGCGGCCTGCGCGATATTGTGCTCGATCCGCGCTTCGCGGAGAACCGATTTGTCTACATCGCCTTCTCAGAAGGTACGATCGAGGCAAATCACCTCGCGCTGTATCGCGCCCGCTTCGATGGTCGCGCCCTTGTCGAGGGCCGAGTGCTCTTTCGCGCGACGCCGAATAAGCGCGGCGCGGCTCACCCCAGCGGTCGCATCGTCTTTCTTCCAGATGAAACGCTTCTGCTCGCGGTTGGGGACGGATACGATTATCGCGATGCGGCTCAAAACTTGGGATCGCACCTGGGCAAGGTGTTGCGCCTCAATCGTGATGGCGCCGCGCCAGCCGACAATCCCTTCGTCGCGCAAACGGGCGCGCTGCCGGAAATATTCACCTACGGCCATCGCAACACGCTGGGCCTCACGATCGATCCGCGCGACGGAACCATCTGGCAGCACGAAAACGGCCCGCGCGGCGGCGACGAGATGAACATTCTCCAGGCTGGGCGCAATTATGGCTGGCCGCGCGCCAGCTACGGCATCGACTATGACGGAACCATCATAACCCCGAATGAGGAGTTGGAGGGCGCGGAAAATCCGCTCGTGGTCTTTTCCCCCTCGATCGCACCCTCCGGAATCGCGCTTTATTTGGGCGACGCGTTTCCTAATTGGCGGGGGGATTTCTTCGTTGGGTCGCTAGCATTTCGACATCTCCGCCGCGTGCGTATCCGCGACAACATCGCCGTGCTCGAAGAAGTGCTGCTGCACGAGCGCGAAGCACGCATCCGCGATGTGCGCGTTGGGCCGGATGGCTTTCTCTACCTCCTCACCGATGATGAGGCGGGGGAGGTCTGGCGCCTGCGCCCAGGCTGAGGGCGCTGCTTGCATTCAGCACGTGTTCGGCCAATTTTGCGCCTCGCTCAATCGAGGCCGCCGATGCGCACATCCCGCCGTTCTGTTCTCATTATCCCCGCCGCCGCGTTGGCCGCCTGCGTCAGCGAAGCGCCCAGCGCGCGCGCCGCCCAATCCTCCGTTAGCGATGGCGTGCGCGTCGATGTGTTGGCGACGGGCTTGAACAATCCATGGGGCCTCGCCTTTCTGCCGGACGGCGCGGCGCTCATCACCGAAAAGCACGGCGGCGTGCGCCGCTTCGCCGATGGCGCCTTAAGCGCGCCACTCTCTGGCGGGCCGGCCAATGTGCGCCAGGCGGGTCAGAGCGGTCTGCAGGACATTGCTCTCGATCCGCGCTTCGCGGAGAACGGCTTCGTCTACATCTCCTTCTTTGAGCGCCACACGGAGGGAACGCGCCTCGCGCTCTGGCGCGCGCGCTATGAGGGCGGTGCGCTTCGGGATGGGCGCGTCATCTATCGCGCAGGCCTGCGTGGTGGAACCAATCACCCTGGCGGGCGCATGGCCTTTCTGCCGGATGAAACCCTGCTCATGGCCGTCGGCCTGCCGGATAACCTCCGCGCCGAAGCGCAAAACCTCCGCGCCGTCATCGGCAAGATCGTGCGCATCAATCGAGAGGGTCGTCCGCCTACGGATAATCCCTTCGTCGGCCGCGCGGACGCCGCACCGGAAATCTATTCCTACGGCCACCGCAATCCGATGGGCCTAATTTACGACGCCGAGTCGCAAACCATCTGGTCGCATGAAAACGGCCCGCGCGGCGGCGATGAGCTGAACATTATCCGCCCCGGCGCCAATTATGGCTGGCCGCTGGTGACCTATGGCGTCGATTACAGCGGCGCGATCATTTCCGAGCGTCAGACCGCGCCGGGTGTTGAAACGCCGGTGACGCAATGGACGCCCTCGCTCGCGCCATCTGGCCTTGCGCTCTATCGCGGGGAGGCCTTCCCCAATTGGCGCGGCGATTTGCTGATCGGGTTTCTCGCCGGATCGCAGATGCAGCGCCTGCGCGTACGCGACGGGCGCGTCACTGAACAAGAAGATTTGCTGCTCGATCTCGGCGCCCGCATCCGCGATGTGCGCGTCGGCCCGGGCGGCTTCGTCTTTGTACTGACGGATGGGGAGGACGGCGCCCTCATGCGCCTTTCGTCCGCATGAGCGGAGAAACGCAAACCCTCTTCGTTTCGAAGCTTTATCGCGCCGGGATCGAGGATGAGAAGCTGCGCGCGGATGTGCTGCGCTCATGCCTCGCGATCGCCGCGCAAGACGAGGCGGGCAAAGCCTGGAGCGCCGCGCATGGCTATAGAGGCTACACCTCTTACGCCTCGCTCAATGATCTGCCCAAGCGCGATCCCGCCTTCGCGGACTTGAAGAAAGCGCTAGATCCCCACGCGCGCGCCTTCGCCGCGGAACTTCATCTCGATCTCGGCCGGCGCAAACTCGCGCTCGATTCGATTTGGATCAATGTGCTTGCGCCCGGCGGCGCACACAGCGGCCACATCCACCCGCACAGCGTGCTCAGCGGAGCCTATTATGTGGACATTCCAAAGGGCGCTTCGGCCTTGAAGCTGGAGGATCCACGCCTGCCGCTGATGATGGCCGCGCCCCCGCGCCGCGAAGATGCGCCAGAAGCGGAGCGCACGTTCGTCTATCTCGCCCCGCGCGCTGGCGATGTGCTCATGTGGGAAAGCTGGCTGCGCCACGAAGTGGTGTTGAACGAGGCGCGCAAGCCGCGCGTAAGCGTAAGTTTCAATTATGCATGGTGACAGCAGGAGAGGATCGCATGCGGCGTGGTATGATCATGGCGGCGGCGTTCGCGCTGCTCGCGTCTTGTGGCCGCCACGATGCCGCGCGCACGGCGGCCGAGGGCGGCGATGATGTCGCGCACGTCATAGCGGCCACGCTGCCGGCCGCGCCGGACGAAACGGCCGCGTGCAATCTGCGCGCCAGCACGTTCTGGCATGCCGGCGAGACCATCCTCCAAGTCTTCGCCGATTATGAGGGCGTAACCTGCGCGGACGCCGCGATGCGGCTCTTCATCGTCGATGAGGAGGGGCGTGTGCTTTATCGCTTCGAGGCGCCGGCGCGCGCCTTCGATGTGCAACTCGGCGATGGGCCGGATGGAAATGACGCGATGCGAAATGCCGTGCGCGCCGTCCTGGTCGGCTGGATCGATCCGGAGGGTCGCGCCATGCCGTCGACAACCGCGCTGGCGCCCTGGCCCGAGGGCGCGCCCGCGCCGTTCGAAGCGGGCGAGGAGGATTTCCCCTTCGCGCCGGCGCAGGATCTGGATCGCGCGTCCTATTTGGCGCTGCGCGCCGCCGATCGCCCCATGTGGTGTTTCATGAGCGCGCGTACGACAATGACGTGCGCCGCCTATGAAGCCGCAAGCGGGCGCGTGCGTGACGTGGGAACGCAGGAGAGTGAAGGGTGATCCCTTACGCCGGCGCAGGCGCCGTATCGAACTCCGCCGTCCACGCGGCGGTGAGCGCGCGATTGTCTTGATCCCACGGGTGAAAGCCGGGGCGATACCAGGCGAAATAGGATTTCCACCCGCGGCTGAATATGCCGGGCTCATGCCACACAAACCGCTTCACCGCCTTCAGCGCGGCCTTGGGCGTATAGCCATCCGCTTCCAGAAGGCGCGCGGCGTAGCGCGTGATGTTGCGCGTGAACATCACGGAGATGATGGCCATGGCGATGGTGCGGCGCAGATAGCGCCGGAAGGGCGGCCAGCCGCGCGCGGCGTGCATGAACACATCGAACGCCACGGCCTTGTGCTCCAGCTCTTCAACGGCGTGCCAACGCCACAAGCGCTCAATCTCGGGGTCGACCCGCTCGAACAAATCCTGATGGCGCGCATGCATCTCCGCCATCATCGCCGTGAAATGTTCGAGCGCGATGGTGGAGATGAGCATGGCCAGCGGCCCGCGCCCGCGCGCGAAGGCGATGCGCTCATTGAGCTCCGCCTCGATCTCGGCCACGGGATAGCGCGCGCGGTCGATGAGTTGATTGAGCGTGTGGTGCTCGCGCGAATGGATGGATTCCTGCGCGATGAAGCCCCTTACATCTTCGGCGAGCTTGCCGGAGAGCCCCTCGCGATGGGCGCGCACGGCGTCGATAAAGAGGCGCTCCCCGTCCGGGAAGGTGAGTGAGAGGGCGTTGAACACGGCGGTGCCGACCGGATCGCCGCCCAACCAATGGCCGGTTCGCGCCGCCTCGACGTCAAAGTGGATATCGCGCGGGCGCACGGTGATGCTGGCGGGGGTTTGTTTGGGCATGGGCAGGCTCTGCGGCTGTGATACATGGGAAAGATAGGTGCACGCCGGAATTCTACCAGTCCGCGCGCCTCTCTTAAAACGCGTCAGGCGCGGCGTTCCGTCGGGGGTGGGGCGAGATAAACAGCTGTGCGGGCGAGGGCGCGCAACCTTTCGTCATTCCGGGGCATCGCGAAGCGATGAGCCCGGACCTAGGGGCAGATGCTCGGCGCTTGGTCACATCCTGGGTTCCGGATCGCGACTGCGTCGCGTCCGGAATAACTCAAGCTGCTTTGGTCGCAGCGCCCAAAGCTAGGTCCGCGATCTTCGACACTTTAAATTCCCTCTCCGTCGTAGCTCCAATTACAGTTGAGACCCTCGCGGTGAGCATGAACTCGCCACCGACATATCGTAGGCCAATCGGCTCCGCGCGAATTCGATTTCCCTCATACCGAAACCGGATCGGCCGTCCGCGAGCGATTGCGTTGTGAAGTGTCTCATCGATGCTCATCATGGTTACGCCCTTATCGACAAATCCTAATTATCCAAAAAGCTCCGCAGCTTCCGCGCTTTCAATTGTCCAGAAAACTTCTCAGTTTTCTGGAGCGGCTCGGATGCTTCAATTTCCTCAGCGCTTTCGCCTCGATCTGCCTGATCCGTTCGCGCGTCACACTAAATTGCTGGCCCACTTCCTCCAGCGTGTGATCGGTGTTCATGCCGATGCCGAAGCGCATGCGCAGCACGCGCTCTTCGCGCGGCGTGAGCGAAGCCAGCACCCGCGTCGTCGTTTCGCGCAGATTGCTTTGGATCGCGGCGTCCACCGGCAGCACCACGTTCGGGTCCTGGATGAAATCGCCGAGATGCGAATCCTCTTCATCGCCAATCGGCGTCTCCAAGGAAATCGGCTCCTTGGCGATTTTCATCACTTTTCGGACCTTCTCGAGAGGTAGTCCGAGCTTTTCCGCCAATTCCTCCGGCGTCGGTTCGCGGCCGATCTCGTGCAGCATCTGGCGGCTGGTGCGCACCAATTTGTTGATCGTCTCGATCATATGCACCGGAATGCGGATCGTGCGCGCCTGGTCGGCGATTGAGCGCGTAATCGCCTGGCGAATCCACCAGGTCGCGTAGGTGCTGAACTTGTAGCCGCGCCGATATTCGAATTTATCGACCGCCTTCATCAGCCCGATATTGCCTTCTTGAATCAAATCCAAAAATTGCAGGCCGCGATTTGTGTATTTCTTGGCGATGGAGATGACCAGGCGCAGATTGGCCTCCACCATTTCCTTCTTCGCCTGGCGGGCCTCGCGCTCGCCCTTTTGCACGGCGTGCACGATGCGGCGATATTCATCGATCGGCACGCCGGTTTCCTTGGCCAGCGCCGAGATTTCATTGCGAATGTCGCCGATCGTCTCGCCTTCGCTGTCGACGAACCGCGCCCAGGATTTCGAGCGCGCCGCCACCTTGTCGATCCAGCGCGGATCGAGCTCCGCGCCCTGATAGGCGTCGAGAAAGTCCCCGCGCGCCACGCCGTTCGCGTCCGCGAGGCGCATCAGCTTGCCTTCGAGCGAGATGAGCTTCTTGTTGATCGCGTAAAGCTGCTCAACCAGGCTCTCGATGCGTGCATTGTTGAGCTTGAGCTTCTTCAGCTCCTCGATGATCGTGTTCTGCGCGCCTTCATAGACTTCCGTCTGCGCCCCGGGCAGGGAGCGGCCCTTGATGCGCGCGGAAATGCGCTTGTCCTGCAGCTTGCGGAATTCCTCAAACGCGGCGGCGATGGCGTCGAGCGTCGCCATCACGCCTTCCTTGAGCTCGGCCTCCATGGCTGACATGGAGATTGCCGCTTCATCGTCAAAATCGTCCGAATCCGGATTTTCGCCTTCCGCCGCGCCTTCGGGCTTTTCCGCTTCTGGCTCGCCCGCGCCTTCCACCGCTTCGAGCGCGGCGGGCGCGGGGCCGGTTTCGGCACCATAAGTGGCTTCAAGATCGATGATGTCGCGCAGCAGGATTTGCTGATTCCGGAGTTCGTCGCGCCACACCATGATGGCTTCGAACGTCAGCGGGCTTTCGCACAGGCCCCGGATCATGGCGTCGCGGCCCGCTTCGATGCGCTTGGCGATGGCGATTTCGCCTTCGCGCGACAGCAGCTCCACCGTGCCCATCTCGCGCAGATACATGCGCACGGGATCGTCCGTGCGGTCCGCGTCCTCGCGCATATTGGTGACGGGCGGCTTGCCGTCTTCCCGTTTGGCGACGGCCGCGCCCGCGCCATCTTCTTGTTCGACCTCGGCTTCTTCTTCGCTGTCGACGACATTGATGCCCATGTCCGAGAGCATCGACATCGTGTCCTCGATCTGCTCGGAGCTGACTTCCTCGCTGGGCAGAACTTTCGCCAATTCTTCGTGCGTGACGAAGCCGCGCGCCTTGGCGGCCTTGATCATCTTCTTCACCGCCGCGTCGGTGAGATCGAGGATCGGCCCGTCCGCCGCTTCTTCCTTGTCGCCGCCGGCCTCATCCTTGCCGGTCTTGGCCTTGCGCACCTTGGCGTCTTCGGAGGCCGGCGCGGGCTTTGGTGCGGGCGGCGCCGTCTCAACGGTTTTCACCGCCGCCTTGGCGACAGACGCGGCGGGCGGCTTCGGCGCGGGCTTGGGCGGCGCGGCTTTTTGCCGTGGGGGTTTTGGCGCGGCCTTCGCGGCCGCTTTCGGCGCGGGCTTCGCGGGCGCCGCCTTGGGCGCGGGCTTGGGCGGCGCTTTCGCGGCGGCTTTCGGCGCGCTCTTGGCGGGCGCCTTGGGCGCCGGTTTGGCCGCCGGCTTGGCCTTGGCCGCGCTCTTGGCCGGGGCCTTCACGCTCTGCTTTTCACTCGTCTTCCGCACCATCTGCCTCACCTGATCCATGACCTGCGCGCTGACTGAGGCGCAGCGCATCCGCATCCGCGCGCCAGCGATCGCGCAACAATGCCTGTCCCCGCGCCATCGAAGCGGCGTCCGCATCGACGCTGGCGCGCAACGCCCGCGCTTCCTGCTTCACCGCGGTGGACGCCGCATCGACGCCGACAGCCGCCATCCATTCCGCGCCGTTCAACGCCGAAAGCGGCGCCGGGCGCGCCACTTTCGCCTTAGCTTCGCCGCGCACGGCGACGCGAACGCCCGTCTGCCCCGGGCCGCTCAGCGCATCGGGCGCCGCGCTCTCCGACGCCGCCAACGCCATCCAGTCGCGCTCCCCATCCTCTGACGAAATCTTGGGACGGGGCCAAGCGTCCAGCCGGGCGGCCGCGCGCATTTCCCCCAATTGTCGCAGATGGAGGCTCAAGGCCGCGCGGTCAACACTTTGCGCCCCGTGCCAGAGGTCGAGCAGGGCTGATTTTATGCATTCGATGTCGCGGTCCGGGCTGGCCAGGCCCGCCAGCGCATCCCCGCCGCGATCGAGGAGGGAGGGGTGATCGACCGCCAGGCGCACCAACCGCTCGACTGTATCGTCGCGCCGCGCGCCCGCCAGCGCCTTGAGTTCGGGCGTCACGGCCGCCGGCGGCGCGCGGCCTTGCCCGCGGCCCTTCCAGGCGCCGGCGCCTTGCGGCGGGGCCCGTGTCCACAACGCCGCATCGGCCAGGGCCAGCACTTCGCGCAGATAAAAGCGGCGGGTTTCTTCATCCTGGATGCGCCCGGCCGCGGCCTTGAGGCGCTGCTTGAAGCCAGCCTTGGCCTCCGGCGTGTCGAGCGGCCCGGCGCGCCGTTCGCGTTCGAACAGCATGCGCACCGCCGGCTGCGCGGCGTCGATCAGCGCCTTGAGCGCGCCCGCGCCGCCGGCGCGAAAGACGTCGTCCGGATCCTGCCCGGGCGGGGCGAGCGCGAATTTCACCGTGCGGCCCGGCCCCAGATGCGGCAGCGCCAGATCGAGCGCGCGCGCCGCCGCCCGCTGGCCGGCGCTGTCGCCATCAAAGCACAGCACCGGCGCCGGCCCCGCGCGCCACAGCAACTGCAATTGATCTTCCGTCAGCGCCGTGCCGAGCGGCGCGGCAGCCCCAATCCCCGCGCGCTCGAACGCGATCACATCGAGATAGCCTTCGCCGACCACCAGCCCCTCGGCCTTGGCCTTGGCGGCGAGTTCGCGCGCCTGTTTCAGCCGGTAGAGCGTGCGCCCCTTGTGAAAGAGCGGCGTCTCCGGGGAATTGATGTATTTCGCGCTCGCGGCGGGGTCGAGCGCGCGCGCGCCGAATGCGATCACCTTGCCGCCCGTGTCGGCGATCTCGAATGTGATCCGATCACGGAACATATCGATGGGGCGCTTGCCGGCTTCGCCCGCGCGCGCCAGGCCCGCCAGCACCAAATCATCGAGCGGATAGGCGCTTTTGAGCTTGTCGATCGTCCACGTCCAGGGCCCTGGCGCATAACCGATCCCGAATTGCCGGCACAGATCGGGCGTAAAGCCCCGCCGTTCGAGATAGGTCCGCGCCGCGCGCCCTTCCGGGCCGGTGAGCGCCTCGCCATAGAGCGCCGCCGCGCGCGCGACCAAGCCCTGCAGGCGCCGCCTCAGATCGGCCGCTTCCTTATCCTCGCGTTCGTCCTCCGGCAGGGCCACGCCCGCGAAGCCGGCGATCCGCGCAACCGTTTCTGGAAAGCTCCCGCCTTCGAGCTGCATGGAGAGGGTGAAGATATCCCCCGCCGCGCCGCAGCCGAAGCATTTATAGATGCCCTTGCCTTCCAGCACGTGGAAGGAGGGGCTTTTTTCGGAGTGGAACGGGCAGCACGCCCAGTAATCGCCCCGGGCGGGCTGGCTCTTGCGCCGGTCCCAGGCGAGGCGCCGGCCCGCATAGTCCGCAATGGACACGCGCTCGCGCAAGGACCGCAAAAAGGCGTCCGAAAACCGCATTGGGACCGACAACTCCGGGGAGCGCCTATTTTACAGTGATTCGGCCCTCACCGGCCGGGCGGCCTGCAGGACGGCGTGGGAATCCACACGCAACCGTGATCGCATATTTCATCCGCATACGGCGCAAGGCGCCGCAATTTGGGCTTGGTTCTGGGGTGGGCTATAAAGATATGAGGCCCTGCCGCCGAAGAATTTGGTAAAGAAGAAGGGGAATTCCTGATGCGCACGCTTGCTCTTTCAACCGCTCTGTCCGCGCTGGCTCTAACAGCCGCGCCAGCCATGGCCCAGCAGGCTCACACAGGTCATCATCAGATGATGATGGAGGGCGCGCTGCTCACGGTCAGCGCCGAAGGCCAAGTCGAAGGCGCGCCGGACATCGCCACGGTCAATATGGGCGTCACCACCGAGGGGCGCACCGCGCAAGAGGCGCTGCAGGCCAATTCCACGCGCATGGACGCGCTGGTGCAGACATTGCGCCGCGCCGGCGTGGCCGAGCGGGATATCCAAACCTCCAACATCTCCGTCAATCCGCAATATGTTTATGGCGATGGCGTGCCCCCGCGCATCACCGGCTATCAGGCCTCCAACACGCTCAATGCGCGCGTGCGCAATCTGGCGCGCGTCGGCGCCATCATGGATGCGGCGATCTCGGCCGGCGGCAATACGCTGAACGGTGTTTCCTTCAGCGTCGATGATCCTGAGCCGCGCCTCAATGAAGCGCGCCGCGAAGCCATGACGCGCGCGCGCGCCCGCGCCGATTTGTATGCGCAAGCCGCTGGCATGCGCGTCAATCGCATCCTCTCCATTTCCGAGGGCTATGGCGCGCCGCCGATGCCGGTCATCTATCGCATGGAGGCGCGCGCCATGGACGGGGTTCCAGCCCCGCCGCCGCCTGTCGCGCCCGGCGAAATCACCACCAGCGCGCAAGTGACCGTGGTGTTCGAGCTGCGCTGAGTTACAAGGCCGGCGCGAGCGTCGCGGCCAAATAAGCCGCGAACAAAATGACCATGACCGTATCGAGGATCGCGGCCAGAAACGCTTGCCGTTTCGCGTAGCGCGCGCCGCCGGCGAAGACGAGGCTGACGAAGCAGAGCTTGCCCGCGCCGCAGAAGGTCAGCACGAGCGGGCGTACCTCGGCGTGAAACGCGCCATAGATCAACATGCCGGCGCTCGCCACGATGAGGAAGCCCCAATTGCGCACGATGAGGCGCGCCAGCGGCCCTTCCAGCGTCTCGCCGAAGAGCGCGGTGAGCGTGCGGCTCGGCGCGAACACCGCCTGCGCCATGGTCAGCGTCAACACTCCGCTCGCCAGCATGATCCACTGAATATTGTCGACGATCCAAGCCATGTGCGCGCCCCGCCTAAGATAGCCCGCACCCTCGCACGCGCGCCGCCTGCTGGCGAGCGCTTGAGCGCAATAGCCAAAAGTGGATGTCGGTTTTGGCGGCCATCGCGCTCAAATTTTTTGAATGAGAGCCGGATCGTCTGCGATGGATTTAATTCCAATCGATCCGGCTCAAGGCTAGTTCACACGGCTCAGCAGCGCCTCGCCCGCCAAATGGCGGCGGAGATTTTCCGCCACCACGCGCCCGGATTCGATGATGGACTCGCGCGTGCCGCCGGCGATGTGCGGCGTTAGCGTCACGTTCGGCGCATCGGCCCAGCGCGCCGCTGGCGTCGGTTCCTCGGCGAACACGTCAAGGCCTGCGCCATAAAGCGCACGCGTCTTGAGCGCCGCGATCAGCGCGTCTTCGTCCACCACCGAGCCGCGCGACACATTGATGAGCACGCCTTCGGCGCCCAGCGCGGCGATAATGTCAGCGTCGATGAGCTTATCCGTTTGCGCATCCGCGCGCACGGCGATGGCGAGTATGTCCGCCCACGCCGCCAGTTTGCCCAAGTCCGGTTCGAACACGTGGCGCGCATCGGCTTTCGCGTTTGGCCCGGTCCATCTGATGTCGAGCCCAAACGCCTCCGCGCGATGCGCGATCGCCTGGCCGATGGCGCCATAGCCGACAATGCCAAGCTTGCGCCCGCGCAGCGTACGCGGCCAGATGAGCCCCTCGCGCCACCGCCCCGCGCGCACCAGCGCATCGCCCTTGGCGATGTCCCGTGTGACGGAAATGAGCAGCCCCATCGCCACATCCGCAACATCCTCATGATTGATGGCCGGGCAATTGGTGAGCGCCACGCCCCGCGCGGCGAGCGCGGCGGGATCGACGCCGTCATACCCCGCGCCGAACGCGGCGATCAGCTTCAAATTGCGCGCCGCCGCCAGCACGTCCGCCGGCAAACCGATCGAGCCGATGATCACCGCCGCTTCGATGCGCGGCGCCTCATCACGCAGGAACGCCGCGCGCGCCGCCGCGTCAGTTGGAATCGCAATCAATTCGTAGGCGGATAAAAGTCGCTCAAGTCCCGGCATGGCCGGGTGAACGAGAAGACGCACGCTCACGCCCGCCGCGCCGCCATCGCCTCGGCGAAGTGCTCGAACAAATAATGCGAATCCTGCGGGCCCGGCGAAGCTTCCGGATGATACTGCACGGAAAACACCGGCCGCCCGTCAAGCGCGATGCCGCAATTGGAGCCGTCGAACAGCGACACATGGGTTTCGCTCACGCCCGCGGGCAGGCTGTCGCGATCGATCGCGAAGCCGTGATTCATCGACACGATCTCGACTTTTCCGGTGCGCACATCCTTGACCGGATGATTGGCGCCGTGATGGCCCTGCGCCATTTTCTTGGTCCTGGCGCCCAGCGCCAGGCCCAACATCTGGTGGCCGAGGCACACGCCCATTACCGGCGTGCCGCTGTCGACAAGCTTGCGGATCTCCGGCGCCGCGTAAGCGCCCGTCGCGGCCGGATCGCCCGGCCCGTTGGACAGGAGCACGCCGTCAGGACTATGCGCGAGCGCATCCTCGGCGCGCGCATCGCTCGGCAGTACGATCGCTTCCGCGCCCACATCGCCAAGTGCGCGCATAATGTTTCGCTTCACGCCATAATCGAACACCACCACCTTGAACCGCGGCGCTTCAATCTTCGGAAAGCCTTCGCCCCAGCGCCAGCGGCCTTCGCGCACCACATAGCTTTGCCGGCAGCTCACGTCCTTGGCGAGATCGAGCCCTTCAAGCCCGCTCCATGCGGCCGCTTGCGCGCGCAGCGCCGAAACATCGAACCCGCCCTTGGGGTCATGCGCGATGACGCCGTTCGCCAGCCCGTGCTCGCGAATGCGCCGCGTCAGCGCGCGTGTATCGATTCCGGCGAGCGCGATGACGCCGCGCGCCTTCAGCCACGCATCGAGATCGCCCTCGGCGCGCCAATTGGAGGGCGCGGTCGGCCGTGTACGGAAGATCGCGCCGCGCGCGGCGACGCTCGCCGCCGGCGAACTGGATTCCGTGTCCTCGCGATTGGCGCCGACATTGCCGATATGCGGAAACGTGAAGGCGATGATCTGCGCAGCGTAGGAAGGATCGGTCACGATTTCCTGGTAGCCGCTCATCGCCGTGTTGAAGCACACTTCGCCGAGCGCGGCGCCTGTCGAGCCAAGGCCTTCGCCGAGAAACACCGTCCCGTCCGCCAGCACCAGCGCGCCGGTCGCCTTTTTGTCCCTGCTCGCGTGCGCCATCGCCATCTCCGCAGCCGCGCGGTGCTTAGGCGGCGTCGCGCCGCAAGTCAAAAACGGGATTACGCGCTTGTGAGCAATTCCGCGCAGATCGCCTCAAGGCCGGCCTGGTCCACGGCGTCGAAGGCGTCGGCGTCCGCTGAATCCACATCGAGCACGCCGGCCAGCGCCCCGGCCGCGTCGAACACGGGAATGACGATCTCCGAATTCGAACGGCTGTCGCAGGCGATGTGGCCGGGGAAGGCGTGCACGTCGGGAACGAGCACGGTCTCGCGCCGCGCCGCCGCCGCGCCGCACACGCCTTTACCGATCGGGATGCGCAGACAGCCCAGCGTGCCTTGATAGGGGCCGACCACGAGTTCGCCGGGCTTTTTGGGGTCGACGAGATAAAACCCTGTCCACAAAAACCGCTCGGGAAACGCGTGCGCGATCAGGCACGCGGCGCTGGCGAGACGCGCGATGAGATTATGCTCCCCCGCGATCACGGCGGCGATCTCCGCCTTGAGCGCCGCATAGCGGGCGGTTTTATCCGTAGGCAGATCAAAGGCGCGTTCGGCCATGGCGTGTCCTAGCTTTGCGGCCGCTGATAGCGCGTGACATTTTCAGGCGGGGTTGGTTGCGGTCCCGGCGCTGGGCGCGGCGCGCCCGCGGCGATCTGAAACGGAATGACGCCGGACCAAACCGCGTGCGCGGGCTCGCCCGGAATATCCTCCGGCGTGGCGCGATTGACTTTCGCCACGCATTCGCTGAGCGGCAGCGTTAACACCATCATCGTGTCCAAATAATCCGCGCTCACCGGCGGCAGGCTGGCCCAGCGGTTCGCGATGATGTGATCGAACACCACACGCATCAGCCGTCGCTTCTCCCCCGCGTCCGTATGCGCGCGCGCCACGCCATGGACGGTGACGGAGCGATATTGGAACGAGTGATCCGGCACGCTGCGTCCGAGCAGAAGTCCATCGATCAACGACACATTGAAGCACGCGCGCGCCCCGGCCGCGAGCGCGCCGAGCATGCGGTTCGCGCAAGAGCCATGGAAAATGAGCGTTTCGTCCAGGCGCGCATGGATCATGGGCTGCACGTGCGGCTCGCCCTCGATGATGGTGCAGAGGGCGCCGATCATCGCTTCATCGAGAATGGCGTGAACGAGCGCCTTGTCATAGCTGGCGCGCTGAGCGCGCCGCACCGGGCGTGTGCGCGGCGTGGGCGTATAGGCGTTTGTCATTGGTGCGGCGAATGCCTCCGCGCGAGAATGTAGATCTCCGTATTGGCCCAGGCCGGCGCGAAGGGAAAGGGCGAGCCGCGCCGCGCGATGATGGCGAACCGCGCCGCCAGCGCGCGCGCGAAGGCGCGATGTTCGAAGCCGATATGATAGGGGTGATAAGCGCGCCCCGGCGCGATCTCGCTCAGCGTTCGTAGGTCTTGCGGGGCGCCGATCATCGCGGCCAATATGGCCCGCAAGCGCGCGTCGGGCGCTCCTGGCCGTCGCAACCATCGGAAGAGGCCTTTCGCCAAGGCCGGCGGCCCGGTCTCGATCGGAACGCCGATGAGCGCCACGCCATCGGGCCTGAGCGCGCGCGCGATGGCGGCGAATGCAGCCTCCGTTTCGCGCGGCGGCAAATGCTCGAACACTTCCGTGCAGAAGATGAGGTCGAACGCCCCGGCGGGAAGCGTCTCTTCGCGCGCATGCATATGCGCATCGGGAACGCGCGCCGCGCAGTCTTCGTAGAGGGCCGGCGTCGGCTCGAAGCAATGCAGCGCCGCGTTGGCAAATCGCCTGCGCGCCAGCGCCATCAGCGCGCCATCGCCCGCGCCATAATCGAGGATGGTAAGCGCATCCGGCGCCGCGCGCGCGCCGAGCGCCAGCGCATCGGCCAAGCGCCGCCGCTGCACCCAGCGCTTCGCTGGATTTGGATCGTCCCGCGTGAGTGCGGCGTAGGTCACATTGACGTCTGACATCGAGAATTGGCGGTGGCGCGGCGGCGCCGGAAAGCGGAGAGAATCGCGGCGGGTCGGGGAGAGTAAAACTGGGCGCTGGGTTTTGACACTGGCTGCGCCGCCGAAGCCAAAGCGGGCGCCGCGGAGCCGGCGTGGCTAGTCGACCATGTTGGGGCCATAAGGCATTCGCGACCTTGTGTGCATCCGGCTGGGATTGGCCCAATGCAATCGTTAGCCTCCGGCGCCTAAGAACATGCTGGCCGCAAGTACGAGCCAAGAGCCAATCGCAATTGCCTGCAGCCACTTCATACGCAACGCGGCGCGGGAAAGTTCAGGATCGCCGAGCGCGCGCACGCGGTCGCTTGTTGCAAACGATAAAACGGCATTGTCCAGGAACCAGGATTTCCGGGAGATCTCCGCCCACACGTCCGGATGACGCTCGGTCAAAACGCGCCGAAACTCTCGCCCAAGTGGAAACTGGGCGATGCAGCAGGCAAAGAAGATGGCGAATGCTATCGCCGTGACGGCAGACATCGCGAACCCCGGTGGGAAGCGATTCTGAGCGAATTAGGGAACGTCTGCAATCGGCGATTTCCGGTCTCTCCCACAGACGCAGTCGAAGGACAGGTGTCGGCGCCAATCCGGACGACGGCCTTAACAAAGCAAGGTAGGACAAATTCGGCCAGCGTGCGGCGATGGTGGCGGTGAGAAGAGAATCCTCGAACCGGAACCCGCGCGCCGGGTTGGCGGGCGGCGGCGGCGGCGGCGCGCAAACAAGAATGGTGGGCCCGGTAGGATTCGAACCTACAACCAGACCGTTATGAGCGGCCGGCTCTAACCGTTGAGCTACGGGCCCCGTGGGGCGAAGGGCAGTGAAGAGGCGCGCGGCGATCGTCAAGAGCAAATGAGAGTAGGGAGTGGGGAGTAGGGATTACGTAAGTCGCGGCGCGGCAGAGCTTGCGCAAATCTCTACTCCCTACTCCCCATTCCCTACTCCCTGATTTCTAGGTTCCATCCCCCCGCGCATAGCCGACAATGGCGGCGCGGGTGAAGTCGTCGAAATTGAGCGC
>CADEEL010000003.1:14624-25020 GCA_902826335.1 uncultured Alphaproteobacteria bacterium | reverse complement strand
CCCCCCGCGCATAGCCGACAATGGCGGCGCGGGTGAAGTCGTCGAAATTGAGCGCGTCGAGGCTATCGGGATGGCGCGCCCAAGGCGGGCCGTCCAGCATCTGCACGGTGATGTTCGGCAGATGGCTCATCGAGCGGCGCTTGCGCGTCAACGCGTGCTCGGCCTCTTTGGCCACCCATTGCGACCGCGCCGCCGCTTTCGACCAACACAGATGAAAGAGGTCGCTGCGATCGATCTCGCGCAGCAGGCGCGGATGCCATTCTTCGCCCGATTTCAAACTCGTCCGATCGAAGAAATGCTCCACGCCCGCGCTCTCATACGCCACCGCGATGGCCGCTACGGTTTCGCGATCGTCGCTCGAATAGGAGAGGAAGACGCGCTTGTGCCGCTTGAGGCGCGCGCGCTCGCCTTGGCCCGCCGGCTTTGAGGAAGGCGCCGAGGCGATGGGGCGCGTGAATGAGATCATGCCGATTTCCGCATCATCGATGAAGATGCGCGCGACGATGACGGCCTGCTTCGCCGCACGGTCGCTCTCCGCTTCGACCACGAATGGAAATTCCAGCGGCGCGCCGGTCCATGTCTGGCGCTTCAAGGCCCCATCGCACGCCGCGCCGTGCACGTCGAGCGCCACGCCCACGCTGGCGCCGAGCGCGACGTCGCCCAGGCCCTGCATGCCGGCGGCTTCGGCGCGCTTGTCGGCCTTCTTCGCCGCGTCGATGACTTTCTGAAGATCCTTGGGCTGATGAATGGCGATGCGCACCAGTTCGGGCGTGGCGCGCCGCAAGCGTTTGGGCGCAAACGCCGTAGCGTCGGCCGGCGCGCGCTCTTGACGAGACGGCGGCGCGGCGCGCTTGCGCGCCATTGCGACGGGCTTGGCGGCCTCGCTCGATTGCGGCGCCGGCGCGGCCACAGGCGCGGGAAGAGGGGCCGCGCCGCCGGCTTGAAGTCGATCCTCCGTGGGCGGAGTGCTTGGCGCTGCGGGGCTGGGCTCAGGCGCCGAAAATGTCTCGCCGCCGCTGCGCGCTGCTTCGTCACCCGGTGCATCCGCCATGCGCGGCGCCTCTTCGCGCGCGATCGACTCGGGCGGCGGTGCTTCTTGTTGCGTTTGGCGTGGCGCCGGTTCCGCATCTTCAATCTTGGCGCGCTCATCGTCCACGCCGCCCAGCGTCTGCTGGTGCGCGCCGCCGACCACTTCTGGCGCCATGACCACCCACCCAGGCGGCAAGTCTCCGAGCACGGAGGCGTCGCCTGGCGCCGCTACAATCACGGCCGCTTCGGCCAACGCGGCGCGCAAGCCGCTGACCGCCACCACAAAGGCCTGATCCTCGCTCGTGCCCGCGCCGATCCAGATCGCCAGCCCATCGTCCGGTTCGAGATAGGGGTGGCGCGCCACGAACGTCGACAGGGCCACATAAGTCGCCTGCGCGCGCCCCTCGGCCCAGGCGCGCGCGGGCGCCTCATCGCCGGAAGCTGAAATCACCCAAAGCACCGCCATACCGCCCTCGCCATGGGGCATCTTATCGAGCGAACGGGGCCGAACAAGCGCTGCGCCCAAAAGGGGCGCCGCCTTGAAGCCGCCACGCGGGCGCGCTGGCATGCGCACGTCATCGAGAGGGGATATCCGTGCGCACATTGCTGATCGCCATGGCCTTGAGTCTTGTCTGCGCCGCGCCGGCCGCCGCGCAGGTCATCGCGCCCTTGCGGCCCTATGACCCGGCCATCGTCCGCGTCGCCGGCCGCGCCGAGCTCTACCTGCCGCCGGACCAGGCGCGCGTGCGCGTGTCCTTCTACAATCCTGGCCGCACCGCGGCGGAGGCGACGCAGGCGGTCTCCACCCGCGCCCGCGCGCTCGAAGCCGCCGCGCGCGCCATCCACGCCACCAACGTCACGCTGGAGCGCACCGATGTCGCCGTGCGCCCGGTGATGCGCGAAGGGGGCGAACGCCGCCCCGATCGCATCAACGGCTATGAAGCCACCGCCTCGGTGACGCTGCTGGTGCGCGATCTCGCTTTGATCAGCCGCGCGGTCGAAGCGGCGATCAACGCCGAGCCGGATACGTTCAACGACATCGCCTTCTCCATCCGCGATACGGCCGCCGCCCGCCGCGCCGCGCGCGAAGCCGCCATCGCCGACGCGGTCGATAAGGCCCGCGTCTATGTCGAGGGCGCGGGCCATCGGCTCGGGCGGCTACTGCTGGTGGAGGAGGGCGGCGGCGGCATGATCATGCAGAGCGGCAATCGCGCGCAGGAACAGGTGTTCGCCGCTCCCGCCGCGCCGGGCGATGGCGCGGCGATCATCCCCCCGCCGATCGCGCCCGAGCCGCAGCTCTATACGGCCGAAGTCTCCGTCGTGTTCGAAATCGGCGCGGCGCGATAGTCCGCAGTCCGGAAACGTTGGAAGCGGTTTGCCGTAAGAACGCGGACCGGAAACCGCGTTTGGCGACATACTCTCGGCGCCAATCCAGAACCACCCATCCCCGGGACGCCGCGCATGCGGCGGGCCCGGGGCCCATGAACGCGAGCGGTGGTGATTATGGGCCCCGGAATGGTGGTTTGCGCCGCCCTCCGGGGATAGGAGCTTGGTTGCCTGAAGTTCAGTGGTTCCGAATGCTTGTTCTCATTCGGCATAAAGTGGGGGCCGGTTGTCCATCGGAATGCGGACCAGAAACCGCGCTGGCGGCGGGTCAAAACTGAGCTTAGGCTAAGCGCGGGGACGACGAGGGAGTAGGTCATGAAAGCGGGATTGATGTTTGCGCTGGCGGGGGCGGCGCTTGTGGCCGCGTGCCAGACGCCATGCCCGCAGGCCGCGCCGCGCCAATCGCAGGTGACCTACGCCTGCGCCGATGGCTCGCGCCTCGCCGTCGCCTTCGATCGCGCCGCGGGCCGCGCCTTTGTGTCCGAGGATGGCGGCGCGGCGCTCAATCTCGCGGTGCAGATTTCCGGAATCGGCTTTCGCTATACGGGCGAGGGCGCCAGCCTGCGGGGCCGCGGGCCAGCCGCGCAATGGATCTCGCCCGCCGGCGCCGAGACAAGCTGCACGATTGTGGAGTGAGAACCGCTGCGGGCGTTAGCTCGGTTTGCGGTGATACGCGCTCACCCATCCCCGGATGCGAGCGCAGCGAAGCAGTCCGGGGCCCATAAACACGTACGATTGGGATCTTGGGCCCCGGGCCTCGCGCGGTTTGCGCTCGCCCGGGGATGGGTGTGGCCGCCGATATCGCGACAAATCCTAGGCGATCAGCGCGCCGGCCGGCAGCGCCGCCGCCGCGACGCCGATGAACATGACGCACGCGAACAAGAGCGCGATCACATTGATCAGGGCGGACGTGCGGCCGGCGAACATGGTGAGCCTCCCATCTGGCCGGATCGTCCGGCCCTTGCGATAGGCTCAACGTAAGCGGCGCGCGCCAAATCCGTCGTGACACGCGTCACCCGCCGCGTCGACTTAAGACTACAGCGCAACAGCTGGCAGACTGACTATGGCCCTTTGCCGCCGTCGCTTGTCCGGTTGCAGAAAAGAGTCGGCAGTCGCAAAATCGCAAACATGAACGCTGAGTACGTGGCGGAGCTCTATCGGACGCTCGACCGCACCGGCATCGCCATTTGGATTGACGGCGGCTGGGCGGTCGATGCCGTCGCCGGACGACAGGCCCGCTCGCACAACGATCTTGATATCGCTGTTGAGGCCAAGGCGCTCGATGCGCTGCGACAGTTCCTAGCGGAGCGTGGCTATCGCCAGACGCTTTCGAAATACGCATCGCAATGGAACTTCGTTCTCGAGGATATGGACGGACGAAAAATTGATGTTCACATCGTGGTCCTGGACGAGCAAGGCGGCGTTTGGTCGGATGCAGTTGATGGGATCGCCTATCCAGCCGGCTCACTAACAGGCGAAGGCGTCATTGCTGGAACGTCAGTTCGCTGTATCAGCGCTGAGTTGCAACTTCGGTTCAAGACCGGCTATCCGCCGCGTGCGATTGACCTTCAGGACGTTGCGGTTCTCTGCGGCATACTCGGCCGGACCGTACCCGACACTCACAAGCAGGAAGCGAAGTAGCATCGCATTTCGGCGAGAAGCGGCCTCTCGTCATTCCGGGGCATGCGCAGCATGAACCCGGAACCCAGGGGCGAACGCACGGCGCATTGTCATTCCCTAGGTTCCGGACCGCGACTGCGTCGCATCCAGAATGACGAGAGTGAAGAGCCCGCAGCGCTTAAAGCTCACTCAGGCGTCACGATCGCGAACGCCCCGTCCGGCGCGTCGAAACTGGCGCGGAAGCGCACGGGCGCCGCCGCCAATCGGCCCGAGGGTCGGCCCGGGCGACCTTTGCGGCGGCCCCAGGCCCACTTAACAATGCCGAGAATTTTATGGATAAACTGAATGCGGCCCTAATCGGTTCGCCCGAGTCGGCATGGTTGGGCGGATTTTTCCACCGAGTTCCCTTCGGCATTTCCGGTCGGCCTGTCTGTGAGGTGATTATGTCCCGCGCCAATACCTTGCTTCGGGGCACGTGCGAATGGTCCGAAAAACGCGCTTGATCACGACTGAAACTCTAGGTCGCCGCCGGCCGCGACCGCATCGGCTTTTTCGCGCGCAGAGGTTTGCGCGGCTTGCCTTTGGCCTTGGCGGCGATCTCGTTCAGCTTCTGCGCCTGCAAATGAGAGAGCGCTTCCTCGGCGCGGCCCTTGGAGAGGTTGGCGAAGGCGCTGCCGTACTTGTCCAAACGCGCGCCGACTTCGGTGAGAAACTCAGACTCCCAATTGGAATAATCGACGCCATGCGGCCCTGAAGCAATCTCGCCCGTGTCCGGATCGATGCGCTCGGCCGCGTCCGCCTTCGCTTCGAGCGCGGCAAGCTTGCGCACAAGGCGTAGCGCCTTGCGTGTGCGTTTGGGATCGACCTCGCGGGGCATGGGCGCCAGTGTAGACGAGTCGATGTGGAGCGGGATGTCCGATGTGCGCCGGGGGAGGGCGCATTCTATATGAACCTCAAGCCTCAAAACTTGGCATCAGCGGAGCCAAGCGCAGCTTAGTTTGACTATTTTTGTAGATAACCGCGATCAGCATAAGGAAAGCCGTTGAGCTGGCAATCCCCGCCTTCATCGTATTGATAGTAGGCGCGCACCTCAGCGATCCGATGGTTCCGCATAAGGTACCACTCCGTGCCGCGGAACATCATGCGATCGCCGTTTGATGGCAGCGTGTAGGCGCAGCTCCATTCGGCTACAACCTCATCGCCGCTTGCAATCGCATGGTCGATCTTCCACGTCGGCTGGTAAATCTGGCGGAACTTGCGCCAATATTTTGCGAGGTGTTCCGCACCATAAATTGGCGGATGAACCTTAGGGAGAAAGTAGTGAGCGACGTCGTCCTCCAGCGTCGCCTTCATCTCCTCAATGTCGCCAGTGTTGCATCCATCGAAGTACCTCAAAACGACCTGAACATGGGTATCTGGCGTCATTTTGATCCTTAATTTTCAAACGGGCGCTAGCGCCGAGCATGCCGTTGTCCCGCATGTTCCAGCAAGGAGTCATATCGCTCAATGGCGGCCCCGGCCAGTCAGGATGCTTGATGGCGGTCGTGCGAGACGAACGCGCCTTAGGCCAAGAGCGGACCTTGCCGCGCCCTCACACTTCGCCCAGCGCCACCATGTAAAGATCGAGCACTTGCTCCATCTCGGCGCGTTCGCGCCGATCCTGCTTGCGGATGGCGATCACCTTGCGCAGCACTTTGGTGTCATAGCCCGCGCTCTTCGCTTCGCCATAGACGTCCTTGATGTCGGCGGCGATGCCGGCTTTTTCCTCTTCGAGGCGCTCAATGCGCGCCACGATCTGGCGCAGCCGCTCCTGCGCCGATTGCGTCAGCGCCTGAACGGCGACAACCTCTTCCCCACCACCGAAATCCGGCATGGCCCACCTCATCACGCGAATCGAAAAGTGAGCTTAGGAGGCGCGGCGCGAGGCGCCAATCGTCTCGATGCGCGCGATGGCTGAGAGCACAATGTCCGGTCGCAAATGGTGCGGCGCATGGCCAAGGCCTGGCAGCGTGACAAGTTCAACCGCTTGCAAATCGCGCGCGAGCCCTTGCGCATGCAGGCGCGGGGAGACGACGCGATCTTTATCCGCGCTGATGACGATCGCAGGCGGATCGATCTCGCCATAGAGCGGCGCGTGCAGCGCAAATTCGCGGCGCGAGGCGGTTACGTCCCTTGCGCTGGCGCGAAACGGGCCGGGGCGAAACGCCAGCGGCACGCCGATCCGGTCAAAATAATCGTCGGGCGCGCGGGCGGGCGCGAAAATATTGCGCACCGCGCCGCGCGAGGCGGTGGGCGCCACCAGCGGCACCAGCGTCGCGCAAAACAGCGGCCCGATCAACGGCGCGGCCGCCAGCCGCGCATGCCAGGCGTTGGGGCCGGGATAGGGATGGCTCGCCGGCGCGATCAGCACCAAGCCGCGCACCAGGTCTGGCCGCGTGCGCGCCAAGCCCAAAGCGAACGCGCAGCCCAGCGAATGCGCCACCACAACCGCCGGGCCTGCCTGTTCGCGCTCAATCAAATCGGCATAGAGCGCCGCCTGAACGTCAATACGCTCCGCCCCGCGCGGGCGCGCGCTATAGCCATAGCCGGCGCGATCGACAAAGAGCAGACGATGCGTGCGTTCCAGCTCCGGCGCGAGAAACAGAAATTCCCGCGCGTTTGAATTCGCGCCATGCAGGAACAGGATTGCTGGCGCGCGCGCATCGCCGCGTTCGATCACGTGCAGCCGCGCCCCGCCCACATCGATGCGCCGGCCGATCGCCGGCCAGCGCCGCTCGACTGCGGCTTTGTAAAACCGGCCATTGGCGATGAGTGCGAGGAGGGGGAGCGCGGCGATCAGCGCCGCCAGCGTGAGGAGGCTCACACGTCGCGGCCGTCCACGCGCGGCGTCAGCCGCTGCACGCCTTGGCGCGCTTCGCCGAAATGGGGATGGATGGCCAGCACGGCGCGGTAGGCTTCAAGCGCCGCGCGCTCACGCCCCAGCCCCTCATAAATCAGCGCCAGCCCGGTGAGCGCGCCGAAATGGCGCGGCTCGCGCCGCAGCGTCTCCTGGATCGCGGAAATCGCGCCGGCATAATCCTGCGCATCGTACGCGATCATGGCGCGGCGGTTCCATGGCTCGGCGAAGTGCGGCGCCAGTTCGCTCGCTTGGGCGAGGAATTCAGCCGCGAGATTTGCATCGCCGGCGTTTTCGGCCGCCGAGGCGCGCTCCAAGAGGATGTCCACCGTGGCCGAGCCGGATTCGCGCCAGCGCGCCCAGATGCGCTCTTCGACGGCATGGGCGGCTTGCGCGTCCGGCGCGGCCGCCAACTCCGCGAACAAGGCGTCAAGCCGGGGATCGCGCACCGGCGCATCGCCCGCAACGCCGCAGGCCGCGAGGCTCGCGACCAGACACAAGGATATGAAAAGACGCCGCAACATGGCGCCAGCACGCTAAATCAGAATCGCGCGGCCGACGAGGTGGCGCGCGCCCGCGCCGCCAAAAATTTCCGTTAGCCCTGCTTGGCCTTGAAGCGCGGATCGACCTTGTTGATCACATAGACGCGGCCCTTGCGCCGCACGACGCGGCAGGCCCGATGGCGCGTCTTCAGCGATTTGAGGGAGCTCTTGATCTTCATGGCCGTATCGTCCGGGGAAATCTGGAAGCGGCGGGCTTAAAGAGCGGGCGGCGCGAAGTCAATCGAAGCGTGCGCCGGCCCCGCGCGGGTGAACCGGCGCTGAACGGCCAAATATGGCCGGATTCAGGCGGGCCGCCTTAGTTTCGCCCCGAGCCAAAACGGCTCAAGCCAGAACGGCTCAAGGGAGGAGACCATGTTGAAATCAGTGCTTATGGCCGGCGCGCTCGTCGCGTCGGGCCTGGCCTTCGCCGGTTCGGCGCACGCCTTGCCGACCGTCGATCGCGGCGATCTGGATCGCCATTGCGCCCAGCGTTATCAGCCGCGCGGCATTTATGCGACCGCCGATCCCTATGCCGAGGCCTTGGTTGGTTCGTTGCGGTGCCGCCTGAGCTGGGCCGCGAGCCCCGGCTACACCATCGAGAACCAATCGCCAGAGGAAGTCTGCGCTCGCCTCACGGGAACGAGCCTCTGGCAGAACCAGGCCAATCGCGTGCGCTGCGGGGCCTCGGCGGCGGTGCAGCTGAACGGCGGGACGGCCGCGAACTTAGCCAATATCCGTCGCTGCATATGGGTGCGGACGACGGCCGGGTGGCGCTGCCGTTGATGCGCGTGCGGCCGGCGGGCGAGGGGCCGGCTGCGCGTTCGGATTGCCCAATGGGCGGCGGCGACTTAGCCTTGCTTTGGGGACTGGACGGATGTGGGGATGAGGAACCGCATGAGGCGCGCCTTCCAATGGATCGTCGCGGGAATGGCGTTGTGCGCCGCGCCATTCGCGCTCGCCGGCCCCGCGCGGGCGCAAAGCCCGATTGCGTTTGCGAGTTCCGGCGACCCCGGCTTTGACGCCTGGCGCGCCGGCTTCGCCGAGCGGGCGCTGGCGCAAGGGCGCGGCCGCGCCGTGGTCGAGCGCTTGCTGTCTGGCCTCACGCCCGATCCCTCGATCGTCGAGGCGGACCGGCGCCAGCCGGAATTCGTGAGCCCGGTGTGGGATTATGTGACGCGCGCCGTTTCTCAAGCGCGCATCACGCAGGGCCGCGCCCGGCGCGGCGAAGAGGGCGCGCTGTTTGCGGCGGTTGAGGATCGCTACGGCGTCGACGCAGACATCATCGCCGCCATCTGGGCGATGGAGACGAATTTCGGAACTTTTCCGCTGCCGCATCGCGCGCCGCGCGCGCTGGCGACGCTTGCCTACGAGGGGCGGCGGCGCGCGCAATTCGAGACATATCTTTTGGCGCTGCTCGAAATGGTCGAGCGCGGCTATGCATCCGATCGGGAATTGCAATCGTCTTGGGCGGGCGCGCTCGGCCAGCCGCAATTCATGCCGGATGTCTATCTCACGCTCGCCGCCGATTGGGACGGCGATGGGCGGCGCGATATCTGGAACAATCATGGCGATGTGTTCGCCTCGGTCGCCAATTATCTGGCGCAGCGCGGCTGGCGGCGCGGCGAGCCCGTGTTCGATGAAGTGCGCCTGGCGCCTTCGTTCAACTATGCGCTCGCGGATACGAATTTGCGCACCATCGCCGAATGGGAAGCGCACGGCGTGCGCCGCATCGATGGCGCGGCGTTTTCGGAAACCGCGCGCACGCTGAGCGCCCAGCTTTTCCTGCCGGCGGGCGCGCAAGGCCCGGCTTTGCTGCTTTATCCGAATTTCCAAACCATCAAGCGCTACAACAATTCCGATCGCTACGCGCTTTCCGTGGCCTTGCTCGCGCGCGCCTTCGAGGGCGGGGGCGGCCTCGTCGCATCTTGGCCGACGCATCTGGGCAGTCTCTCACGCGATCAGATTTTTGAGCTGCAGGGCGCGCTCACCGCGCAAGGCTACAATGCGGGTGCGGCGGACGGCCAGTTCGGCTCGATGACGCGCGCGGCCGTGCGCGCCTTTCAGCAGGCGCAAGGCCTGCCCGCCGATGGCTACCCGACCACAACATTGCTTACGCAGGTGCGCGCGCGCGCAAACCAGACCACGCAAAGCACGCCGCCGCCGGCCGCGAACATTCCCGCGGCGGAGGCGAGTGCGCCCGCGCCGCGCGCGCCCACGATCAGCGCCGCGCGCGTGCGTGAGCTTCAACGTTTGTTGCGGCGGCTTGGATTCAATCCCGGCCCCGCCGATGGCGCGTTCGGCGTGCGCACGAGTGAGGCGATCCGCCAATTCGAGGCCAGCGTCGGGCGCCGGGTGACGGGCGAGGCAACCCAGCCCGTACTCAACGCCGCGCGCCGCGCCGTGCGGGGGTAGATCGATAAATCTTGTGCTTGCCAACCAAAACAATAGTCATATCCCACTCATCCCCGGGACGCCGCGAACCGGCGGGCCCGGGGCCCATATACTCAAACGATTACACGTATGGGTCCCGGACTGAATGCTGCGCATTCATCCGGGAATGGGTGGAATGGATGTGTCACTGCTTTCGATCCCTGCATCTAATTCGGATCGAAATTCGGCGGCGGCTCGGCGGTGACGTTCTTGAGCCGCCGGCTCATCAACGCGAACGCCGTCATCGCGCACAACAATGCGAGCGAGATGAGCAGCGGCGCCAGGCGATGCGCCAGATCGTAGGCGACGCCGCCCGTAATCGGCGAAATGACGAAGCCCGCGCCGTTGACGGCCGCGACGAGTCCCGCGGCCGCGCCTTGCTCGCGCGGCGACACCGCCATCGAGGCGCCGCCTGAAAAGCCCGGACGCGCAAGGCCGAAGCCCAAGCCTTGCAGCAATTGCGAGACGATCAACCCGCCGAGGCTGGCCGCCA
>CADEEL010000003.1:0-14524 GCA_902826335.1 uncultured Alphaproteobacteria bacterium | reverse complement strand
AGCGAGAAGATCCAGCCGAGGCTGGAATCGCGCAGCCCAAGCTCGCGCCCAAGCGGCGGCAGGAGCGGCTGCAGCATCGAATTGCCCACGCCCACGGTGAGCAGCGAGGCGTAAAGAATTCGGTAGGAATTGGTGCGGGCGGGGCCCGCGGGCGCGTTCATGGGCCAAGTGGGCGTAGCATCCCCGGCGGCGCGGCGACAATCCCGGCGTTCATACGCGATCGGGGCGCAAAAAAGCTTATGCGAAACGGGCCGTTAAGCACGGATGAGGCATAAGCCCCCATTCGGCGAAGGCGGGGTTGATGTTTCCGATCATCGGATTTCTGGTGGTGCTCGGCATGGTGTTCGGCGGCTTCGTGCTGGCCGGGGGCCATTTCGAAGTCATCATCGTGGCCCTGCCGTTCGAGTTGATGATGATCGGCGGCGCGGCCGTCGGCGCCATCATCATCGGCAACGATATGACCACGCTCAAAGGCGTGGGCGGCGGCCTGGCCAAGACGCTTTCGGGGCCGAAATGGAAACGGCAGGATTATCAGGATCTCTTGGCGCTGCTGTTCCAGCTCACCAAGCTGATGAAGTCAAAGGGCGTGGTGGCGATCGAGTCCCACCTCGATAAGCCCGAGGAAAGCCCGATTTTCGGCAAGTACCCGAAAATCCTCAAGGATCATCACGTCGTGCACTTCATCTGCGACACGCTGCGCATGATGACGATGAATCTCGACGATCCCCATCAAGTCGAAGACGCGATGGAAAAGCAGCTCGAAAAGCATCACCACGAATCCCTGAAGCCGGCCAATGCCCTGCAGAACTCGGCCGATGCGCTGCCCGCGCTGGGGATCGTGGCGGCCGTGCTCGGCATCGTCAAAACCATGGGCGCCATCAATGAGCCGCCCGAAGTGCTGGGCCTCATGATCGGCAAGGCCCTGGTCGGCACGTTCCTCGGCGTGTTCCTGGCCTATGGCCTGGTCGGCCCGCTGGCGCAGCGCATGAACGCAGTGCTGGAGGAGGAGAGCCAATTCTACAAAATCATCCGGGACGTGCTGGTGGCCCACCTCCACGGCAACGCCGCCCAGGTCTCGGTGGAGATCGGCCGGGGCTCGGTTCCGTCCCCGCTCCAGCCCAGTTTTGCGCAATTGGAAGAAGCGCTTACGGCCAGCGCCGAGGCCTAAAAGGGGCTGTTCGGCTGCCCATTGCCGCGCGCGGGCTATGCAAATCCGCAAGCACTCGCCCGTTCGGAGTGCTTGCAATGGGGGGCTTGACCTGTCTATCTCTGCCCTCGCGTTGAGCTGATCGACGCTTGGGACGAGGAACAAACTCATGACGAAGATCAAGTTGGCTATGGCGGCTGGTGTCGCGGCCGTTCTCGCGTTCGGTGTGGCGGCGTGCGGCCAGCAAGCTGCCGAAACGGAATCCACGGAACCGGCGGCGGTGACGGAACCTGCGGCGGTGACGGAACCCGCGCCGGCTGATGCGACCGCTCCGGCGGACGCGGCGGCGACTGACGCCACGACCACGACGACGGAACCGGCTCCGGCCCAATAATCCGACGTACGGTCGAATGATGCGATGGGCCGCCCGAAAGGGCGGCCCATTTGCTTTGCGCGCTTCGCCGCACGCATTTCCCTTGCGCCGACGCCCAATTGAATTTGCATGGCTTAGTGAACTCGCCAAACCCGGATCGCCGCCGACCGCGCTTGCCGCCGCGCCCTGAGCTTGTCTGGCGCGAGGGCGCGCCCGTCTCGTGCGCCTATGACGATATCTATTATGCCCGCACCGGAGGCTTCGCCGAGAGCGAGGCGGTGTTTCTGTCCGGGTGCGGATTGCCCGCCGCCTGGGCGGATGCACGCCGCTTCACAATTCTGGAGCTGGGCTTCGGCGCCGGCCTTAACGCGCTCGCTGTGTGGCGCGCGTGGGCCGCGACGCGGCCGGCGGGCGCGCTCCTGCAGTTCGTTTCGATCGAGGCCGCGCTCATGGATGCGGGGCAGGCCGCGCGCGCGCATGATGCGTTTCCAGAATTGAACGCCTGGTCACGGCGCCTCTTGGCGCGCTGGCCGGTGCGCGCGCGCGGCGCGCAGCGCCTGTGGTTCGCGGATGATGGATTCGCGCTGACGCTGGTGCAGAACGATGTATCCGCCGCGCTCGCTGATCTGCGCCTGCGCGCCGATGCGATATTCCTCGATGGCTTCGCGCCCGCGCGCAATCCGGCGATGTGGAGCGCGGACGTTATGGCTATGCTCGCCGCGCGCGCCGCGCCGGGCGCCCGGCTGGCGACGTACAGCGTCGCTGGCGCGGTGCGCCGCAATCTTGAAGCCGCTGGGTTTGACGTCGCACGCAAGCCCGGCCATGGCGAAAAGCGCGAACGCCTCGAGGCGCGCCTCGCGCGCGCGCCGGGCGCTTCGCGTGATCTGTTTCCCTACGGCGCCGCGCCCGGGCGCATTGCGATCATCGGCGCCGGCGTTGCGGGCGCCTGCCTCGCCCATGCGCTGGCGCGGCGCGGGCGCCCCTGCACGATCCTGGAGGCCGACAAGCCCGGCGCCGGCGCCAGCGGCAATCCGGCCGCGCTGGTGATGCCGCGCCTCGATCGCGGAACGAACGCCCCGGCGGCCTTTCATATCGCGGCGTTCATCGCGGCCGTGCGCCTTTATGAGGAATTGGACGCGTTCACCGCGCGCGGCGTCGAGGAAGGCGCACGCGGCGCGGAGGCGCTCGCCGACGTGATCGCTGATCCGCCGCTGCCAAGCGATTGGCTCACGCCTCATCCGCGCGGCCTCTGGCATGCGCGCGGCGGCGTCGTCCGGCCCGAAGCATTGCTCAAGCTTTTGCTGGGCGATGTGGCGGTAATCGCAGGCGCGCCGGTCGCGCGCATTGAAGCACGCGAGGGCGGCGCGCACATTTTGATCGGCCATGACGGACGCGCATTGTGCGAGGCCGAAGCGGTCGTGATCGCCGCCGGCGCGCACGCGCGCGCGTTCGATGACATGATCTGGCTTCCGATGCGGCTCACGCGCGGGCAGGTCGAGTGGGCGCGCGGCGTTGAAGGTGGCGCGGCGCGCGCCGCGCGCTCATATGCCGCTCCGCTCGATGACGGGATCGTGTTCGGCGCGACGTTTGATCCCGCCGATGGCCCGCCCATATCGAAAGAAGACGCACGCCGGCGCAACATCGCCGCGCTGCAATGCTTGGCGCCGGAGCTCGCGGCGCACATTCATGGTGAACAAATCCTTTCGCGCGTCAGCGTGCGCGCCACGGCGCCGGACTTCATGCCGATCATGGGCCTCATGCCGCATGCGGATGAATGGCGCGCGCAGAACGCCGCGCTGGTGCATGGCCGAAGAGGCGAAGCGCGCGATGCGCCGGCGTTAAAAGGCGTTTACATGTTCGGCGCGTTGGGCGCGCGCGGCTTCACCACGGCGCCATTGCTGGCCGAGTGCTTGGCGTCCGAATTGTGCGATGAACCTTTTGTCATGCCGCGTTCCGTGCGCGATGCAATTCATCCCGCGCGATTTTTGCTGCGCGCGCTTAAGAGGCGAGAAGGTATTTCGTCCTAAATAGACTTCTAATGGCGCATGATGGATTCACGCAGGCGCGCGTGCGCGCCGAGTTTCTCGGCATGCACTACGCGCCCTTGTCGAGCGAAGCGGCGATCGGCGCGATCGCCGCGCGCGCGATGGCGGGCGGTCCGTTCGCTTATGTCGTCGCGCCGCGCATCGGCGATATCATCGCGCTCGATCGCGCGCCGTATGACATCGCGCCGCTGTTCGCCTCGGCGTGGCTCACGCTCAATGCAAGCGCGCGTGTCGCGCGCCTGGCGGCGGCGTCTGGCGTGGATTTGCCTGTGCATCGCCCGGACGCATTGGCCGGCGCGCTGCTCGCACGCTTCGCCGATCCCGATGAACCGGTCGCGATCATCGGGGAGGCGTCGCGCGCGGCGGGCCTCGCCGCGCGCTACGGGCTCAATAATGTGCGCTGGAGCGCACCCCCGCCCATGTCTCGGGATGGCGCCGAGAGCGCGGCGGCCTTTGTGGCGCGCGCGCGGGCGCGGTTCACGATTCTGTTTTGCGACGGCGTGCTGGGCGCCATGATCGCACGCGCCACGATGCAGCGCGGCGATGCGCTCGGCGTCGGCCTGTGCGCTGGCGCGCCGCCAGCGACCGTCAACTCGTTGCCGAGAGCGCTGGTTCAGGCGCGCGACGGGGTCGCGGAGAGCGTGCGCCTTGCCGCGATCTGGCGTTATTGGCTGCTCGCGGCCTGGGCCGAGCGCGCATCGATTTCCGCGCGAAGCGCGCGCTGACGGGTTTCGTCCAGCGTATAGAAACGCAGCGACCACGCGCTGAGCAGATAGATCGCCGCCGGCACGCCGATGAACAGCGCGGCGAGCGCCGCCATAGCTTCGCTCGAATTGGCGCCGCCAAGCTCGGGATCGAAGCCGAACATCGCCAGCACGCCATAGGTGAGCGGGCCCATGGCGAGGCCAAGCTTGGACGTGGTCAGCATCAGGCCATAGAAAAGCCCGGAGCGTTGCGCGCCGGTTTTCACCATGTCTTCGTCAAGCACGTCGGCGAGCATGGCGCGCAGCAAGAGGCTGTTCGCGCCTTGATGCAGGCCCGCGACGAACATGGCGGCGAGCGCGATCCAGAATGACCCGCGCGGCAGAATGAAGAGCATCACCGTTACGATCGTCGCATAGACGCACGCCGCCTGTAGCGCGCGGTGCTTGCCGATCCTGCGCCCCAGCGTCATCCAGAGAGGCACGCCGAGCACGCCGGAGACGAAATAGATGAAGAGCAGCGTCTGGGATTCACGCTCGAAGCCCAGAATATGCTGGAAATAGAAAAGAAAGAGCCCGCCCGATACGCCTTGCGCGATGCCGAGCAAGAGATCGGGCGCAAGCACCTGGCGCAGGCTCGCATTGGTGCGCAGCGCCTCCCATTGCACACGCCAGCTCAAGGTCGGCTCAGGCGGCACATCCGGTTCGCGCACCAGCGCGATGCACAGCGCGGTGCACAGCGGCAGGGTGATGATGATGCTCCAGCCCATGACGTGAACGGCGTCCGCGTCATCGCCCCAACCGGCCTGGCGCACAAAGCTTGGCAATAGGAGGATGAGCATGGCGCCGGTCATGCCCGCCAATTGCACCGCGCCGAACGCATTGGTGCGTCCGCCATAATCCTGGCGCAGCTCACCGGCCCAGCCCAAATGCGCGATCATGATCGTGGCGTAGGAAACGTAGAGCGCGAACATCGCGGCGCCCGCGATGAGCGGATCGACGCCCCGCGGCAGGCCGATAAACACCACCCATGCAAACAGCATCACAATGGGCGTCGACAATGTAAGCCACAGGCGCCGGCGCCCGAATTTTGTCCGTGTACGGTCCTGCCAGCCGCCGATCATCGGATCGATGATGATGTCGAGCAGGCGCGCGCCCACGAAGATGACGGGGATGAGCGCCAGCGGCAGGCCCAGATGCTCGGCGAAATAGGGCGGCAGAAAAACCGCCGGCGGCAGCGAGAGCGCGCCGATCGGCCCATGCGGCAGGGCGAAGATCGGCAACTCCCAGCGGCGTTTTTGCGGCGCGCTCATCGTTGCGCACGCCGGCGGGCCATTTCCTCGATGGCGTCGCCATACGTGTGGCCGAGCACTGGATGCGGCTTGTACGGCGCTTCGAGCGCGGCCATCTCGTCGCTGGTCAGTTTGAGCGCGGCCGCGGCGATCGCATCGTCCAAATGTTTTTCCTTCGTCGCGCCCACGATGGGCGCTGTGACGCCCGCGCGCGCCAGGAGCCAGGCGAGCGCGATCTGCGCATGGGGCAGGCCACGCGCCGTTGCGACGGCGCCGACCGCATCGACGACGTCGAAATCATCGGAGCGGTACATGAGATTCGCGAAGGGGTCAGTTGAGGCGCGTGCGCTCTCGCCTTTTCCGTCGCGCGCCCGCCCACCGGCGAGGAAGCCGCGCGCCAGCGGGCTCCAGGGGATGACGCCCACGCCCTCGCTGGCGCAGAGCGGGATCATCTCCCGCTCTTCCTCGCGATAGATGAGGTTGTAATGGTTCTGCATGCTGATGAAGCGCGCCCAGCCGTGCTTCTCCTGCAGCGCCAGCGCCTTCATGAATTGCCACGCATACATGCTGGATGCGCCGATATGCAGCGCCTTGCCCGCGCGCACCACATCGTCCAGCGCTTCAATCGTCTCTTCGAGCGGCGTGTGAATATCGAAGCGATGGATTTGATAGAGATCGACATGATCGAGGCCGAGGCGCTTCAATGAGCCGTCGATCGCGGCGCGAATGTGCTTTTTTGAAAGGCCGCGCTGATTGGGTTTGGCGCCGGTGGGGAAGTAAACTTTTGTCGCGATGACGACGGAATCGCGCGCCATGCCAAGCTCTTTCACCGCGCGGCCGAGAATTTCCTCACTGGCGCCATTGGAATAGGCGTCCGCGCTGTCGAAGAAGTTGATCCCAGCTTCCCACGCCTTTTTGAGATGCGGGCGCGCTTCTGCTTCATCGAGCGCCCAGGGCAGGACGCGCTTATCGCCATAGGACATCATGCCAAGGCAGATGCGCGAGACCTTGAGCCCCGTGCGGCCGAGATTGACATAGTCCATGACGCCTCCGTCACCCCATGAAGGGCCGGATGCGGCGCCTGTCAATCGGCGCGGGTGCGCAGCAGCGCCGTCAGCAGCGGCAACAGGCGTTCGTTGGCCGCCACGATCGCGCCCGACTGCATGAAATCGCCGCCATCAATCTCGCGCGCGAAGCCGCCCGCTTCGCGCACCAGCACGGCGCCGGCGGCCACATCCCAAGGCGCAAGGCCGCGCTCCCAAAAACCATCGAAGCGCCCCGCCGCGAGGTAAGCGAGATCGAGCGAGGCCGCGCCCCAGCGCCGTACGCCCGAAACTTTCGCCATCACGCGCGCGGCTTCGCCCAGAAAAACGTCGTGACCATCGCGGCCGAGAAAGGGGATGCCCGTCGCGATCACCGCGCTGGCCAGATCGGCGCGCGCCGCCACGCGCAGGCGGCGATCGTTGAGATAGGCGCCTTGGCCTTTTTCCGCCCAGAACAATTCATCGCGCGGCACATTGTAGACGACGCCGGCCACGAGTTCGCCTTCGCGTTCGAGCGCAATGGAGATCGCGAAGTGCGGCAGGCCATGCATGAAGTTCGTCGTGCCGTCCAACGGATCGACAATCCAGCGATGCGTCTTGTCGGTCCCTTCAACGGCGCCGCGCTCCTCCATCAGGAAGCCGTAACCGGGCCGCGCCTTCGAGAGTTCCTCAAACAGCGTCTTCTCAGCTTTCATATCGGCGGTGGTGACGAAATCGGCCGGACCTTTGCGGGATACTTGCAAATGCTCCACTTCGCCAAAATCGCGCGCCAGAGCGCGCGCGGCCTTGCGCGCGGCGGCGATCATCAGCGTGAGGAGGGCGGAGGTCTGGGCCATTTTCCTGGAATGTTGAGGGGCCCGGCTTGCTATCAGGGCGCGTGCGCGCGGTCGAGCGCTCGATTGAATGCGGCGACCGCCTCGGCCGAACCATCCGCATGGCGCCACACGCCGGCCGAGACGGCGATGAAATCCGCGCCGGCGCGGGCGAGCGCTTCGGCCCGATCGACCGTGATCCCGCCAATCGCCACGCAGGGGATTTCCATCGCCTCCCGCCACCAGCTCAGAAGATCAAGATCGGCGCGGATCGGCGCATCCTTCGTCTGCGTGGGGAAAAAGGCGCCAAACGCGACATAATCGGCGCCGGCTTCGGCCGCCTCCATGGCGAGATGTTTGGAGGCATGGCACGTCACGCCGATCGTCTTGTCCTTGCCGAGAGCCGCGCGCGCCTCGGCGTAGGGCGCATCGCCTTGGCCGATATGGACGCCATCGGCGCCAAGTTTGGCCGCGAGATCGGGGCGATCGTTCACGATGAAGGCCGCGCCCGCATCCTGCACGATGGGTTTCAAGCGCGCGCCGATGCGCAACACATCCGCATCCGGAGTATCTTTCAAACGCAGCTGCACCGCCGCGACATCGCCCGCCGCCAGCGCCGCCGCAAGCGCGGCGCCAAAGGCGTCCTCGATGCGTGGCGGCGTGATGAGATAAAGGCGGGTGCGGTCTCGCGCCATCGCTTGATATGGCGCCGTCACGTCGCCCGCCGGCGCAAGAAGAAAAGAGTCGCCGCGCCAGTGAAAACATAAGCGGCGCATAGAAAGGGCGTGAGGCGTTCGTTCGTCAGGCCGAGATTCAGGGCTAAATTGGCCGCGGCGTGGAACACGAGATTGGCAAGCAGGGACGGGCGCTCACGGAGATAGAGGGCGGTATGGATGGACGCCCACGCGCAGATCGAAGCCGCGAACAGCCAGGGCGAGGCGCCCGCTTGCAGGGAGCCGACCACAAAGAACATGGGCGCGTGCCAGAGGCCCCAGATCGCCGCCAACGCCAAAGTGGCGAGTCGCGCGTTCATGACTTCAAGCAGCCGGGGCAAGGCAAAGCCGCGCCAACCCAATTCCTCGCCGAGCACGACCCAGATCTGGCCCGCCGCAATGAGCGCGAAACCGGGTGATAGGTTGAAGCGCGGCGCCTCGTATGGTCCCGTCGCCGCCATCATCGCCCACGCCAGGAAAATGATCAGCGGCTGCGCCAGCAGCGCCGCTGTCAGCGTGCTCCGCCTGATCGGCGTCAGGAGCGAGCCGCGCAAGAAGGCGAGGCGCGCGCCCGCGCGCTGCATCGCCACCGCCGCCACGGCGGGCATGGCGAGGCCGATCAGGTACAGATGCATCGCGGCTTGGCCGAGATCGAGCGAGAATTCCAAGCCAAGCGCAGCTATAGCGCCGTGCAACACGAACGTGGCCGCGATCGTCACCGTTAGGAACGTCGCGAGCGCGCGAAGATGGTTGCCGCGCGGAGTCACAATGCGATTGACGCTTCTACCACAATCTTTTCACGCCGCCTTCTTTTCCAGCTCCGCGCGCCACTTGCCCAGGCTGGCGAGGCCGTTCATCTCGGCGCGGTGGCGGAAGGCCGCTTGCGCCTTGGCGACGTTTTCAGGCTTGCCGCTCCACGCTTTCTGCGGCGCGGCCTGCAGCGCGCGGCCATAGGAAAACGTCATCTTCCAGGGAAAACCGCCGATTTCGTTCATGCGGGAAAGGTGCGCGGTGGCGTCCTCGTCCGATTGCCCGCCCGAGAGGAACGCGACGCCCGGCACCGCCGCCGGCACGCAGGCCTTGAGGCATTTGATGGTTTTCTCGGCCACTTCATCGATGCTCGCCTGCTTGGGCGCCTTCTTGCCGGGCGCGATCATGTTGGGCTTCAGCACCATGCCTTCGAGCGCGACGTTCAAATAATAGAGCTGCTGAAACGTCTCCTTCAGCACCCATTCGGTCACCGCGTAGCAGGCGTCGATGTCGTTATCGCCATCCATCAGCACTTCGGGCTCGACGATGGGAACGATGTCGAACTCCTGGCAGAGATTGGCGTAGCGCGCCAGCGCATGCGCGTTGGCCACGAGGCCGGCATAGGAGGGCCGCCCCCCGGTCGGGTCGATCACCGCGCGCCATTTGGCGAAGCGCGCGCCGCGCGCGTGATATTTGGGCAGGCGCTCATCGAGCTTATCAAGCCCCTTGGTCACCACATCACCGCGCGCGCCATTTAGGTCGCGCACGCCTTCATCCACCTTGACGCCAGGGATCGAGCCCGCATCCGTGATGAGTTTCACCAGCGGCGTTCCATCGGCCGCGTCCTGCCAGATCGTTTCATCATAAAGGATGACGCCGGAGATGAACTGCATCCCGTCCTTGGCGCGGAACAGAAGCTCGCGATAATCGCGCCGATTGGCCTCCGTGTTCTCGACGCCGATGGCGTCGAACCGCTTCTTGATCGTGCCGGTGGATTCATCGGCGGCCAGAATGCCGCGGCCGGGCGCGACCATCGCGTCTGCGACCTTATTGAGGGCGGCGAGGTTCATCTAATCGTCTCCAATCGTGTGGGCGCGCAGCAAGCAAACCCTGCGCGCGAGGTCAACAGGCGCGCCTCAGGCCAAGCCAAGCGCCGCGGCGACCGCCATCTGATCGTAGAACGGCCGCTCGCAAATGATTTTGTCCGATCCCGGCGCGAACTCAAAGCTCGCCGCCATACGCACGCGGAAGGCGCGTCCCGTCGGCGCGATCGTCTCGCCGCGCCAGCGCAGCGGCCCCAGATGCGTGCCGGTGAGCCAGAATTCGACGAGCACCACATCGCCCTGCGGCGCGATGGCGATGATCTCATTGCCCTGGTCCGGGAAAGGGGTGCGCGAGGCCGCGAAATAGGAGCGCACCTCGGCCTCGCCATCATAGACCTTACCGTTTCCATGCATTTCATAGCGCGGATGCGCGAAGGTCGCGATCACGCCATCCCAATCGTGCACGGTTTCAAGGTGCATGTGGCGGCGCACCGTTTCGATGCGGCGGGCGGCGAGGTCACTCATGGCGCGCTCGCCTGCAGCGCCGCGACGCCGGGCAAATCCTTGCCCTCCATCCATTCGAGGAAGGCCCCGCCGGCGGTTGAGACGAACGTGAATTGATCCGCGACGCCGGCGTGGTTGAGCGCCGCCACCGTATCGCCTCCGCCGGCGACGGCGATGAGCGCGCCAGCCTTGGCGCGTGCGCCGGCCGCGCGGGCGGCCTCGACCGTGGCGCGATCGAAAGGCGGCGTCTCGAACGCGCCCAAGGGCCCGTTCCAGATTAGCGTTTTTGCTTCGTCCATGGCGCCGATCAGTGCGCGGACCGTTTCGGGCCCTGCGTCAAGAATGAGTTCGTCCTCGCCCACCGCGTCGATGGGCGCGGCGCGGCTCGGCGCATGGGCGGCGAACGCGCGCGCCGCGATCACGTCGACGGGCAGCAGCACATGGCAGTTCGCTTTATCCGCCGCCGCGAGAATGCCGCGCGCCGTCTCCGCTAAATCCCGCTCGCAGAGGGATTTGCCGACCGGCTTGCCTTGCGCGAACAAGAACGTATTGGCCATCGCCCCGCCGATGGCGAGCATGTCTACCTTGGTTACGAGATTGCTCAGAAGCTCGATTTTGGTCGAGACCTTCGCGCCGCCGACAATAGCGAGCACGGGCCGCTTGGGCGCGCCGAGCGCCCGATCCAGATGATCGAGTTCGGCCTCCATCGCCTTGCCCGCATAGGCGGGCAAAAGATGCGCGAGGCCCTCCGTGCTCGCATGCGCGCGGTGCGCGGCGGAGAAGGCGTCGTTGACGTAAAGATCGCCCAGCGCGGCCATCTGCTTGGCGAGGTCCGGATCGTTCTTTTCCTCGCCGGCGTGAAAGCGGGTGTTCTCCAGCAGCACGACGCCGCCTTGCGCCAGCGCGGCGATGGCGTCGGCGGCCGGCGCGCCGATACAATCGTCCGCGAACGAAACCGGCGCGCCGAGCAAGTGGGAGAGTGGCGCGACGAGCAGGCGCAGGCTCATCTCCGGCACGCGCTTGCCTTTGGGGCGGTCGAAATGCGCGAGCAGCGCGATCTTCGCGCCCTTGGCTTGCAGCGTGCGGATTGTCGGCAGCGCCGCGCGCAGGCGCGTATCGTCGCTCACCGCGCCATCCGCCATAGGCACATTAAAATCCACACGCACGAGCGCGCGTTTGCCCTTGGCGTCGACATCATCGAGGCGGCGAAAGCTCATGTCAGTGCGGTCCGTGCGCGAGCGAGCCAACGAAATACACTGCGACGTCGACCGCCGCGATAAGGCCAAGGCTGATCGCGGCCAGAGACGCGCGCCGCGCGGGCGGTGCGCTCGCAAGCGCGGCGCGGCGCGTCCAGCCCCAAACCAAGCCGTGCGTGCTGACAAGGCCCGCAAGCGCCATCCATCCGAGCCCCGCGAGGCCCACCCCCGCCGCGGCGAGCGCGAACACCACGTCGATCAACGCGGCTTGGATGTTCGGCCGGCGCGCCGCCATGGCGCCGCTCACGACATCAGATAGTCGCGTTTGCCGATCTCGACGCCATTGTGGCGCAGGATGGCGTAAGCGGTGGTGAGGTGAAAGAAGAAGTTCGGGATCGCCCATGTCATCAGATAATCCAACCCGGAGAATTTAAGCTCCGCGTTCGGAATCTTAATGACGATCTCGCGCGCTTCCGCGCCGGCCAGTTGTGTGGGCTGCACGGCTTCCACCAGCGCGATCGTGCGTGCGATTCGCGCACGCAATTCCTCGAAGCTCGCTTCTGTATCGGCCATCGGCGTCGGCTCCTGGCCGGCCAGACGCGCCAACGCGCCCTTGGCGTGGTCGGTGGCGATCTGCACCTGGCGGGTCAACGTGAACATGTCGGGCGCGAGGCGCGCGGTGAGCAGATTGGCGGGATCGTAGTTTTTCGCCTTGGCGTGCGCCTCGGCCTTATCGAGCATCGCCGACAAATTCTTCAGCATACGCACGAACAGCGGCGCGCTGGCCGCATGCATTGATACTTGGGTCATGAGTGTCTTTCCTGTCAGATCAGTTTGGCCATCGCCACGGCCGTATCGGCCATGCGGTTGGAGAAGCCCCATTCATTGTCGTACCAGCTCATCACGCGCACGAAGGTTCCGTCCATCACCTTGGTCTGGTCGAGATGGAAGATGCTCGAATGGGGATCGTGGTTGAAATCGATGGAGACGTTCGGCTGATCGGTCACGCCCAAAATGCCCTTGAGCGGGCCGGCGGCTGCGGCCATGATCGCGGAATTGATCTCGTCCTTTGATGTCGCGCGCTTTGCAACAAATTTGAAATCGACCACGGACACATTCGGCGTTGGCACGCGGATCGCCACGCCGTCGAGCCGTCCATTGAGTTCCGGCAGAACCAGGCCCACGGCCTTGGCCGCGCCCGTCGAGGTCGGGATCATCGAAAGCGCCGCCGCCCGCGCGCGGTAGAGATCCTTGTGCATCGTATCGAGCGTGGGCTGATCGCCCGTATAGGCGTGAATCGTGGTCATGAAGCCCTTGTCGATGCCGACGGCGTCGTTCAGCACCTTGGCCACCGGCGCCAGACAATTGGTTGTGCATGAGGCGTTGGAGATGACGATGTGGTCTTTCGTCAGCTTGTCGTGATTGACGCCATAGACCACCGTCAAATCCGCGCCTTCGCCCGGCGCGGACACGATCACGCGCTTGGCGCCGGCCTCAAGATGCGCGGCGGCTTTGTCGCGCGCCGTGAAGATGCCCGTGCATTCGAGCGCGATATCGACGCGCAGCTCCTTGTGCGGCAGCTCGGCGGGGTTCTTGATCGCCGTCACCTTGATCGGCCCGCGCCCGATATCGATCGTATCGCCGGACACCTTCACCGCATGGGGAAACCGTCCGTGCACGGAATCGAAGCGCAGCAGATGGGCGTTGGTCTCCACGGGGCCGAGATCGTTGATCGCCACGATCTCGATATCGGTGCGGCCCGATTCCACGATCGCGCGCAGCACATTGCGCCCAATGCGCCCGAATCCATTGATCGCGGCCCGAACAGCCATGAAGTTCGCTCCTTCCGGGGAAAATGTAGGGAATGTAGGGCCAGCGTTTAGCGGCGGATGGCGCAAACGTCCAGGCGATGCGCAGCGCCAGGGGGCGAGGTTTCTTGTTGGCGGCGTTTAAAGCGCCTAATTTGGATTCGGGCGGTTGCTGCGGCGTGCGAGACGGGCTTGCATCTCAGGAACCGTATCATCTCTCTCGGGAGCTGGCTCTGGCCCGGGCTCTGGCCTGGATCATCTGGCGCCCACCTAGTCTTGCTAGGGTTCGAGGGGATGGGCCGCCGTTCCGGCGCAGGCGGCGCCGCCCAACCGGGCTTGCCAAAATCGGGCTTGCCAAAACTGACGAATGTTAAAATCGGGGCTTGTCGATGAGCGAGGCTCAGATCGCCCGGCGCAAGGCCGAAGCCCGCGCGGCGGCGCGGGCGCGGCGCGCCGGAGCCGATCCGGCGCTCGCGGCGGCTTTGGTCACGCACTTTCCAGGCGAGTTGTGGGGCCTCTCGCCCGTCGCCGGCTATTGGCCGGTGGGAACCGAGATCGATCCGCGCCCGCTCATGGCCGCGCTCGCCGGGCGGGGCGCGGTTCTGGCCTTGCCGCGCCTGGCCGCGCCGAATGAGGCCGCCCGCTTCTTCGCCTGGGCGCCGGGCGATCCGCTGGAGGCGGACGCCTTCGGCGTACCCGCGCCGTTTCTCCGCCAGGCTGAGCTCCGTCCGAAGCTCATTTTTGCGCCGCTTCTGGCCTTTGATCGCGCCGGCTATCGCCTTGGGCAGGGCGGGGGAATCTATGACCGCACGATCGCCGTGCTGCGGGCCGACGGCGCCATCGCCGTCGGCCTCGCCTATGCGGTGCAGGAAATTCCCTGCGCGCCCACAGACGCCAAGGACGAGCCGCTCGATTGGGTGGTGACGGAGCTGGGCGCAATCCGCCGCCCGCCGCCCCAATCCCCCGCGCCGCCGCGCTAAAAGCCAGCAAAATCAACGCACTTCACCCGCCGCCACAAAACTTATTCCCCACCTTCGCCAACGGCCCCATACTCGCCTTGTCCCGCCGCGAGCGGAGGTCGTTCCGGATCAGACCGA
>CADEEL010000002.1:14239-135535 GCA_902826335.1 uncultured Alphaproteobacteria bacterium | reverse complement strand
CCGGCGCTGCGCAAGGTTTACGACCAGATGCCCGAGCCGCGCTACGTGATCTCGATGGGTTCGTGCGCCAATGGCGGGGGCTATTATCATTATAGCTACGCCGTCGTGCGCGGCTGCGACCGTATCGTGCCGGTGGACATCTACATCCCCGGCTGCCCGCCGACGGCGGAGGCGCTGGTGTACGGCATCCTGCAATTGCAGCGCAAAATCCGCCGCGAAGGCACGATCGAGCGCTGATGCGGATGAGCGCCATCCCCTTCGGCACGACCGACTGGCGCGCGCTGGCGCCCGAAGAGCATCCGGGCGAAACAGGAACCGCCACATGGCGCACGCAGGTTTTCGACGACATTCGCGTCCGCATCGTAGAATATTCGCCCGGCTATCTCGCCGATCATTGGTGCGAGAAAGGCCACATTCTCTTCTGCGTGGACGGCACACTGACGACAGAACTATCTGACGGGCGCACCTTCACGCTCGAACGCGGCATGAGTTATCAGGTCGCCGACAACGCCGAACCGCACCGCTCGCGCACCGAAACCGGCGCGCGGCTCTTCATCGTCGATTGACGCGCCCGAGCACGCCATGAACATGAAATTTGTTCCCCTTGCCGCCGGCCCCGGCCCCCACGAGATCGGCGCGCACATACAAAGCTCCATGGCTGACGCCGTGCTCGGCTATGATGTGGCGTTTGATGAGCTCACCGTGCGTGTGGCGGGCGAACACATCGTCACCGTGTTGCGCTTTCTGAGAGATAATAAGCAGACGCAATTTGAAACGCTGATCGACATTTGCGGCGTCGATTGGCCCGCGCGCGCCAAGCGGTTCGACGTCGTCTACCACCTGCTGTCCATGCGCGTGAATATTCGCGTGCGGGTCAAGGTGGTGACGGATGAAACGACGCCGGTGCCGAGCGTGGCGGAGGTTTTCCCATGCGCGAATTGGTACGAGCGCGAAGCCTTCGATATGTATGGCATCCTGTTCAGCGGCCATCCGGATTTGCGCCGGCTGCTCACTGATTACGGCTTCCAGGGCCATCCGCTGCGCAAGGAATTCCCTCTCTCCGGCCATGTCGAGGTGCGCTATGATTCCGAGCAGAAGCGCGTCGTGTATGAGCCGGTGAAGCTGCCGCAGGCGTTTCGTAATTTTGACTTTTTGAGCCCTTGGGAAGGGATGCAAGCCGCGCTTCCTGGCGATGAAAAGGCGGAGGGCTGATCATGGCCGACGATGCATCGCCGATCGCCGCGCAAGAGGAGAAGCGTACTTTCACGCTTAATTTCGGGCCCCAGCACCCTGCCGCGCACGGCGTGCTGCGTCTCGTGCTGGAACTGGACGGCGAAGTGGTCGAGCGGGTCGATCCTCATATCGGCCTGCTGCATCGCGGCACGGAAAAGCTGATCGAGCACAAGACTTATTTGCAGGCGATGCCATATTTTGATCGGCTCGATTATGTCGCGCCGATGAACCAGGAGCACGCCTTCTGCCTGGCGATCGAGAAGCTGGCGGGCATCGAGGTTCCGCGCCGCGCCAAGATCATTCGCGTGCTGTTTTCAGAGATCGGTCGGCTCCTCTCCCACATCCTCAACATCACTACGCAGGCCATGGATGTCGGCGCCTTGACGCCGATCACCTGGGGTTTCGAGGAACGCGAGAAGCTCATGGTGTTCTATGAGCGCGCGTCCGGCTCGCGCATGCATGCCTGCTATTTCCGCCCCGGCGGCGTGCACCAGGATTTGCCGCCGGCGCTGATTGACGACATCGAAATCTTCTGCCGCGATTTTCCCAAGGCGATGCGTGATATTGAAGGGCTTTTGACCGACAACCGCATCTTCAAGCAGCGCAATGTCGATATCGGCGTCGTCACCAAGCAGGACGCGCTGGAGCGGGGTTTTTCGGGTGTGATGGTGCGCGGCTCCGGCATGGCCTGGGATTTACGCCGCGCGCAGCCTTATGAAATTTATTCGGAGCTCGATTTCCAAATCCCCGTCGGGAAAAATGGTGATTGCTACGATCGCTATCTCTGCCGCATGGAGGAGATGTACGAGTCCACGAAGATCATGCTGCAATGCATCGATCTGTTGCGGCGCACGCCTGGGCCGGTGATGCCGGTGAATTCGAAATTCGCGCCGCCGCGCCGGGCGGCCATGAAACAATCGATGGAGGCGCTCATCCATCACTTCAAGCTGTACACGGAAGGCTTCCATGTCGGCCCTGGCGAGGTCTATGCGGCGGTCGAGGCGCCAAAGGGCGAATTCGGCGTCTATCTCGTGGCGGACGGAACCAACAAACCGTATCGCTGTAAAATCCGCGCGCCCGGCTTTCCCCATCTCGAAGCGATGGATTATCTCTGCAAAGGCCATATGCTCGCGGACGTAGGCGCCGTGCTCGGCTCGCTCGACATCGTGTTCGGAGAAATTGACCGGTGAGCGTTGAAGCGCGCGCCTCTGTGATTACGTTGGGCGTGGCGGACGTGGCGCGCGCGAAAGCTTTTTATGAAAAAGCGCTCGGCTGGACGCCGTTTTTTTCAATGGACGACATCGCGTTCTTCGATCTGAACGGCTTGGTGTTCGGTCTGTTCAAGCACGAAGCGTTTCGTGCTGACATGGGCCGCGCCGGCGCATTCGATGCTGGCGCCTATCGCGGCTTTGCGCTGGCCCACAATGTGCGCAGCGAGGCGCAGGTGGATGCGCTCTTCGCCGCAGTCAGCGGCGCCGGCGCCGCCATCCTCAAGGCGCCGCACAAGACTGAGTGGGGCGGTTATTCGGGCTATTTCGCCGATCCGGACGGCAATCCCTGGGAGGTCGCCTTTAACCCGCATTGGCCCATCGGGGCGGACGGCAGGCTGGAGATCGAAAAGGGCGCGCCATGATGCTGTGGATCGAAGGCGCTGTCGCGCTCGTCATTGCGGCGGCGTTCGTCGCCGTGTCCCTTTTTATGTTTAAACCCGATCAGGTGGCTCATGGGCTGTTGCGCGTGCGGATCGGCGCGGGGCTCCAGGGCCTTATCATTGGGCTTGTTATTGGCTTCGTGATTATGCCGCTGCGTATCTCCTATGGGCTGGGCGGGGCGGCGGCGCCGAGTGGGCTCGCGTCTCTGACGATCGCGCCCGCGCTTGTTCTGCTTATCCTGATCCGCCGCGGCGCGCTGTTGCGTGTTCCGCTGGTTTCGCCGTTTTTACGCGCCTATCGCCGCGCCCTGCTGCTGCGCACTCGCGACGACGCGGTAAAGAATCTCGTCGCGCTCGACGCGATCGAGGCGCGCGCCACCTCATGACGCCGAGCGAACTCGTGCAGGCGCAACTCGACGCCTATAACGCGCAGGCGCTCGACGCCTTCATGGCGTGCTTCGCCGCGGACGCCGTACTGGCGGATTTGAACGGTGCTGTGACGGAATCTGGCGCGCCCGCCATCCGCGCGCGCTATGCGGCGCTGTTTGCAAACCACCCCACCAACCGCGCCCGTCTCGTCCACCGCATTGCGGTGGGACCCGTCGTGATCGACCATGAAGACATCTCTCGCGGCTCCGATGGCCCCAGCTTTCGGGCGGCGGCGATTTATACCGTCCAGGCCGGACGGATCGTTCGGGTCGACTTTGTTCGTGAGGGTTAGGCGCATTTTGCGCATCGAAATCCGCCGCCTTGGGCGCTAAGAAGCCCCGGAATCAGGAAAGCGTCCCATGTCCGCCCGCCGCCTCGCCGCCGAACAGCCCGCCAGCTTCGCATTTCGCGCCGAGGCCATGCCTGAGGTGGAGCGCCAACTCGCCAAGTTTCCGCCAGATCGGCGGGCGAGCGCGGTGATCCCGCTGCTTTGGCTGGTTCAGAAGCAGGAGGGCTGGGTCAGCGAGCCGGCGATCCGCGCGATCGCCGACATGCTGGGCATGGCCAAAATTCGCGTGCTGGAAGTGGCCACTTTTTATACGATGTTCCACCTTGAGCCGCGCGGGCGCCATCATCTGCAGGTGTGCGGGACGACGCCATGTGCGCTGCGCGGCGCGGAGGCGCTGAAGGATGTGTGCCTGCGCCGCATAGGCAAGAAGTTCGTGGTGAGAGGCGATGGAGCGTTTTCCTGGGAGGAGGTCGAATGCCTCGGCGGCTGCGTCAACGCGCCGGTCGTGGCGATTGACGATTACTATCATGAGGATTTGTCACCCGACGATTTAGAGGCGCTGATCGACAAGTTGGCGGGGGGTGAAACAATCACGCCCGGCTCGGCGCGCGGACGTCAAACCTCCGCGCCGGAGGGCGGCGCGGAAACGCTCACGGATTCCGCGCTCTATGACGGCTCGTTGGAGCGCCCCGTGAAATTGCCAAATCGGCCGGAGAACGCGTGAAAATGTCTCCGGAACAAGCTACGCCTCCCCTCCCACTTGAGGGGGGAGGGGCAGGGGAGGGGGTGAGCCCACAGGCTTCGCCGGCGCCTGCGTCGCCCCACCCCCCAGCCCCCTCCCCCTCCAGGGGAGAGGGAGAAGGTCCGCCTACGGATGACTTGCGTGGCGCCGCGCGCGTCTCTTACGCAAAACGGCGCTTGCCCTTCGATGAAGCTGCGCAGGCCCGCCATCCCGGCGTGACAGCGGCGGCTGTCCTTTACGGCGCGGCCATGCTCATCGCCCTCGGCGTCGCCGTTTTCATGGCGACGGCGCAGCGCCAGCCTGTTCTCAGCGTACCGGTGCTCGCCTCGATCGCCATCGGGATTTGGTTTTTCATCCGCATGTTGATGACGCTGCGCACGCCGCGCGCGCCGAGGGAGTGATCATGCTCGCCGACAAGGATCGCATCTTCCTCAATCTCTATGGCGCGCACGATTGGCGCCTCGCGGCCGCGAAACAGCGCGGCGCCTGGAACGCCACCAAGGACATGATTGACTGCGGACGAGACTGGATCATCGCACAGGTGAAGGAATCCGGCCTGCGTGGGCGCGGCGGCGCGGGCTTCCCGACTGGCCTTAAATGGACGTTCATGCCCAAGGAGGTGAAGGAGCGGCCGCACTATCTCGTCGTCAACGCCGACGAGAGCGAGCCGGGCACGTGCAAGGATCGCGACATGCTGCGCCACGATCCGCATCTGCTGATCGAAGGGTGCCTTATCGCCAGCTTCGCCATGCAGGCGCACACTGCATACATTTACATACGCGGCGAATATGTGCGCGAGCGGGAGATATTGGAGCAGGCGATTCAAGAGGCGTACGCCGCTAAGCTCATCGGCAAAAACAATCTGCATGGCTGGGATTTCGATCTCCATGTCAGCCACGGCGCGGGCGCTTATATTTGCGGGGAAGAAACCGCGCTGCTCGAAAGCCTCGAAGGCAAGAAGGGCCAGCCGCGCCTCAAGCCGCCGTTTCCCGCGAATTCCGGGCTTTATGGCTGCCCGACGACCGTCAACAATGTTGAGAGCATCGCCGTCGTGCCGACGATCCTGCGGCGCGGGGCGAAATGGTTCGCTGGCATCGGGCGCGCCAACAACACCGGCACGAAAGTGTTCTGCGTCTCCGGCCATGTGAACAAGCCCTGCAATGTCGAAGAGGCGATGAGCATTCCGTTGAAGGAGCTCATCGAGACGCATTGCGGCGGCGTGCGCGGCGGTTGGGGCAATTTGAAAGCCGTGATCCCTGGCGGTTCCTCCGTGCGGCTCATCCCCGCGCATGAGGCCGAAACGGCGCTGATGGATTTCGACAGCCTGAGCGCGCTGAAATCCGGGCTCGGCACGGCGGCCGTGATCGTGATGGATCAATCGACCGATCTCGTGCGCGCCATCGCCCGCATTTCCTATTTCTACAAGCACGAAAGCTGCGGCCAGTGCACGCCGTGTCGCGAAGGCACCGGCTGGATGTGGCGCGTGCTGGAGCGCATGGCGCGCGGCGAGGCCGATCACAGCGAGATCGATCTGCTGTTGGATGTGGCCAGCCAAGTTGAAGGCCACACGATCTGCGCGCTGGGCGATGCGGCGGCCTGGCCGGTGCAAGGGCTCATCCGCCATTTCCGCCATGAGATCGAGCAGCGCATCGATCGCTACCGCGCGGCCAAGGGCGTGCATCAGGTGCGGATGGTGGCGGCGGAGTAGGCAAATGCGCGATTGACCCTGGCGCTCGCCGATTGGACGCGAAGCGCGCAATGAGCAGCGGAAGCTGCGGGCGAATGTCGCGAATGCGCTGGCGATTACGCTGGTGGCGTCCGCCGTGGTTGGTCCCTACGTGAACCCGGCGTTGGCCGTTTCACTCACAGCTGCGGTGCGTCTGGTTATGCTCGCCGGCGGCGTACTCGTGCACTTGTTTGCCGCGCGCCTGGTTCGTGATATGGAGGACAAACAATGAGCGAACTCGGCTTTACGCCCGATATTCTGTTCACGCTGGCCTTGGCGGTCGGCTTTGCCGCTCTCTTCACCCTCTATGGGATTTGGCGAGATCGCCCATCGCAGCTGCCGCCAGCAGAGTGACGCACTCAGAAGCGCCCAGCCGCACGGAGAACGGCGTGCATCAGGTGCGGATGGTAGCTGCTGAATGAAACACTTCGTCCTCATCTATGATTACACGCCTGATTTCCTAAAAAAGCGGGCGCCCCACCGCGCTGCGCATTTGAAACTTGCGAATGAAGCCGTCGCGCGCGGGGAGCTTCAACTTGGCGGCGCGTTCGCGGACGATCCGCCGATGGGCATGCTTTTGTTCAAGGGCGAGACCGGCGCGGACGCGGAAGCCTTCGCCCGCGCCGATCCTTATGTCATCAACGGCGTCGTCACTTCATGGCGTGTGCGCGAGTGGGTGACGGTGGTCGGCCCACTCGCGCTGACGCAAGTCTAGGCGCCGCTAGCGGCAGAAGTTCCGATCCGGGCTGGCGCCGGGGCCGCCGGCTGGGCCGGGCGGATTTTCCCAGTTCGTGCCGGGGCCGCCGACAGGGCCGGGCGGATTGCTGTCATCGTCCCGGAACCAGCAGCTGCGATACGGGTGCCAGTACCAATAGCCGCCCCGCCAAGCCCATGGCGCGCCATACCAATAGGCGTTGGCCCAGGCGAACCGGCGCCAGTAATGGCCGCGGGCCGGATCGCGCCACCAGCGGTCCGGCGATGCGCCGGGGCCGCCGGCCGGGCCGGGCGGGTTTTCCCAATTCGTTCCAGGCCCGCCCGCTGGGCCAGGCGGGTTGCCGTCCCGGTCACGCCGATGCGGCGAAGCGCCGGGGCCGCCGGCAGGTCCGGGCGGATTATGCCAATTCGTGCCCGGGCCGCCGGCGGGGCCGGGCGGGTTGCCGTGGTGGCGGTGGCCAGGATGCGCGGCCGCCGCGCCGGAGAGCGCGAACAGCGTGATGAGCGCGGCGAGTGTAGTTTTCATAAGTGGGCGCATGGCGTTGTCCTCATGACGGTGAGAGCTGTCCCTCTCGCCTGGTTCAACGGGGCTCGCGCCCCATTCCGTCGCGGCCCAGCGCGATGCGTCCGTTCGCCTCTTGGCCTTGGCGCCAAACATGGACATAGATGCGCCCGCGCCGGGCGCGGCGCGCACGGAGCCGAACGCTGAGCCATGTCCGCCGAGCCAACCCACCACATCGCAGCGCCGATCCGCGCATGCGCATCTGAGGCGGCGCGCGCATGAGCAAAATTATGATCGACGGCGTCGAAATCGATGTGCCGCCCGATTACACCTTGCTGCAGGCCTGCGAAGCGGCGGGCGCGGAAATTCCACGTTTCTGCTATCATGAGCGGTTGTCGATCGCCGGCAATTGCCGGATGTGTCTCGTCGAGGTGAAGGGCGCGCCAAAGCCGGTCGCTTCGTGCGCGCAGCAGGTGAAGGATCAGCGGCCCGCCAAGGATGACGCGTTGCCAATGGTGTTCACAAGCTCGCCGATGGTGAAGAAGGCGCGCAATGGCGTCATGGAATTCCTGCTCATCAATCACCCGCTCGATTGCCCGATTTGCGATCAAGGCGGCGAGTGCGATCTGCAGGATCAGGCCATGGCCTATGGGCGCGGCGGCTCGCGCTTCGATGAGAACAAACGCGCCGTTGAAGACAAGGACATGGGGCCCTTGGTCAAGACGGTGATGACGCGCTGCATTCAGTGTACGCGCTGCGTCCGGTTCATCACAGAAGTCGCGGGCGTTCCCGAAATCGGCGCCACAGGCCGCGGCGAGGATATGGAGATCACAACCTATCTCGAAGCCGCGCTGTCCAGCGAACTCTCGGCGAACGTAATCGATTTGTGCCCGGTCGGGGCGCTGACCTCGAAACCTTATGCGTTCAACGCACGCCCGTGGGAGCTGAAAAAGACTGAATCCGTTGATGTTATGGATGCGCTCGGCTCCGCCATCCGCATCGATGCGCGCGGCGAGGAGGTGCTGCGCGTACTGCCGCGCCTCAACGAAGAGATCAATGAGGAATGGATTTCCGACAAGACGCGCTATGCCGAAGATGGGCTTAAGCGCCAACGATTGGATCGGCCCTATGTGCGCGTGAACGGCAAGCTGCGCGCCGCGACCTGGGATGAAGCGCTTGGTGCGGCCGCGCGTGCACTCTCGGGCGATGCGAACAAGATCGGCGCGCTCGCCGGCGATCTCGCCTGCGCCGAGAGCATGAAGGCGACGCTCGATCTCTTCCGCGCGCTGGGTTCGCCGAACACGGATTGCAATTGGGACGGCGCAAAATTTCCCGCCGAACGCGCGGGCTATGTCTTCAATTCGACCATCGCCGGCGTCGACGAGGCCGACGCGATTTTGCTTGTCGGAACCAATCCCAGGATTGAAGCGCCGATCCTCAACGCCCGCATTCGCAAAGCCTGGCTGCGCAACAATGCGCGCATCGGCGTGGTCGGCCCGCGCGCGGCGCTGACCTATGCGTACGACTATATCGGCGCGGGGCCGCAATCACTGCGCGATCTCGGCGCGTTCGCGCGCGCGTTGGGGGACGCCAAAAAACCGCTCGTTGTCATCGGCGCGGCCGTGTTCGCGCGGAGCGACGCCGGCGCCGTTCTGCACGCGCTCGGCGCGCTTACTCTGAAGCGGAACGGGTGGAACGGCTTCAACGTTCTTCACACAAGCGCGGCGCGTGTGGGGGGCCTCGATCTCGGCTTCACGCCGGGCGCCGGCGGCGCGGATGCGCGCGTCATGCTGGCCGGCGGCGTCGATACGCTTCTTGCGCTCGGCGTCGACGAAGTGGACCTACCCGCGCGCGGAACAGTGATTTATCTCGGCACGCATGGGGATCGCGGCGCGCATAGGGCGGACATTATCCTCCCGGGCGCCGCATACACCGAAAAGTGCGCCACCTGGGTCAACACCGAGGGCCGCGTGCAATATGGCGAGCGCGCCGTGTTTCCAAAGGGCGAGGCGAAGGAAGATTGGACGATCCTGCGCGCGCTGTCTGCCCGCCTCGGCAAGACCTTGCCTTATGACGATCTCACCGCGCTCCGCGCCAAAATGATAGCCGACCATCCGACATTCGGCCGCCTTGATTACGCGCCGGGCGCGGCGGCTGGCGATGCGCGCCTTGGCGCGACCGGAGAGTTCAACGCCGCGCCCTTCGCCTCTCCGGTGACGGACTTTTACCTCACCAACCCGATCGCGCGCGCGAGCATGACGATGGCCGCGTGCGCGCGCGCCGCGGCCGAGCGGGCGAGCGCCAAGGTGGCGGCGGAATGAACGCGCTCATTGAGGACTTCGGCCCCGTTTGGGGCTTCTGGCTCGGCGTGGGGCAGATACTCGCCATTATGGTCATGCTGCTGCTGACGCTCGCCTTCATCCTGCTGTTCGACCGCAAGGTCTGGGCTGCGGTGATGATGCGCAAGGGGCCGAACGTGGTCGGCCCGTTCGGACTGCTGCAGAGCTTCGCGGATTTCCTTAAATTTGTTTTCAAGGAAATCATCATTCCCGCCGGCGCGAACAAAACTGTGTTCATCCTTGCGCCGCTCATCACCTTTACACTCGCCTTCGCGGCCTGGGCGGTGGTGCCCTGGGCGCCGGGCTGGGTGATCGCCGATCTAAATGTCGGCATTCTCTATCTCTTCGCCATCAGCTCGCTCGGCGTTTACGGCATCATCATGGGCGGCTGGGCGTCCAATTCGAAATATCCGTTCCTCGGCGGGCTGCGTAGCGCGGCGCAGATGGTGAGTTATGAAGTTTCGATCGGCTTCATCATCATCACGGTACTGTTGCTCGTCGGCTCCATGAACCTCACGGACATCGTCAATCACCAGCGCGCCGGCATCGGCGCGTGGAACGCGTTTGCATGGCCGACCGTGTTTGTGATGTTCCCGATGTTTGTCATCTTTTTCATTTCGGCGCTGGCCGAGACGAACCGGCCTCCGTTCGATCTGCCAGAAGCGGAGGCTGAACTCGTCGCCGGTTATCAGGTTGAATATTCGTCCACGCCCTATTTGCTGTTCATGATCGGGGAATATCTCTCCATCGTGCTCATGTGCGCGATGATGAGCATCCTGTTCCTGGGCGGCTGGCACGCGCCGTGGGGGCCGGTGGAGAATCCGTTTTTCGCATTTGGCATTCTGTACTTCAAAATCTGGGTCTGCTTTTTCTTCTTCGCCATGGTGAAGGCGATCGTGCCCAGATATCGGTACGACCAATTGATGCGGTTGGGCTGGAAGGTGCTGTTGCCCACATCGCTCGCCGCCGTTGCGCTGATCGCCGGCTGGGTCGCCTATGGGCGCCCGAGCCTGCCGCTCACTGGATTGGGAGGCTAGGCATGTCTCGTCTTCTGCAATCCATGCGCGGCGCCATGCTGCTGGATTTCGCCGGCGCCTTCATGCTGGGGATGCGTTATTTCTTCCGGCGCAAGATCACCGTGAACTACCCGTTCGAGAAGGGGCCGATTTCCCCACGCTTTCGCGGCGAGCATGCGCTGCGCCGCTATCCGAACGGGGAAGAGCGCTGCATCGCGTGTAAATTGTGCGAAGCGATCTGCCCGGCCCAGGCCATCACCATAGAAGCCGAGCCGCGCGCGGACGGTTCGCGCCGCACCACGCGCTACGACATCGATATGGTGAAGTGCATTTATTGCGGCTTCTGCCAGGAGGCATGCCCGGTCGATGCGATCGTTGAGGGGCCGAACTTCGAGTTCGCGGCCGAGACCCGCGAGGAACTCTATTACGACAAGGAACGCCTGCTCGCGAACGGAGATCGCTGGGAGCGACTGATCGCAAAGAATCTGGAGCTGGACGCGCCCTATCGTTAGAACGGCGCGATTCGAGGGAGACGAGACGGGGATGCTGGCGGCGATCGCCTTCTATGCAATGGCGGCGACGGCGATCGTTTCGGCGTTCGCGGTCATTTCCGCGCGCAACCCCGTGCACTCGGTGTTGTTTCTCATCCTGACATTTTTCAGCGCGGCGGGGCTTTTCGTGCTGATGGGCGCCGAGTTTCTCGCGATGCTGCTGGTTGTCGTCTATGTCGGCGCGGTCGCGGTGCTCTTCCTCTTTGTGGTGATGATGCTCGATGTCGATTTCGTCGAGTTGCGCCAAGGGTTCTTGAACTATCTGCCAGTCGGCGCGCTTGTGGCGCTGGCGCTGTTCGCGGAGCTTGGCCTCGTCGCGAGCGCCGCCGGTCAGGCCGGCGCCGGGCGTGCGGCGCTTTCGCTCGGCGGGCCGGGCGAGGTGACGAACGCCGAGGCGATCGGGCGCGTGCTCTACACGGACTATCTGCTTGTCTTCCAACTGGCCGGTCTCATCTTGTTTGTCGCGATGCTTGGCGCGATCGTGCTGACGCTGCGCCATCGGCCGGGCGTTAAGCGCCAGGATATCGCCAAGCAGGTGGGGCGCCGGCGCAGCGAGGGCGTGGAGCTCAAGGATGTGCGGCCAGGGCAGGGGATCGTCTGATGGAGATCGGCCTCGCGCATTATCTGTTCGTCGCCGCGGCGCTGTTCACCATCGGCGTGTTCGGCATCTTCGTGAACAGGAAGAACGTCATCGTCATCTTGATGTCGATTGAGCTGGTTCTGCTCGCGGTGAACATCAATCTGGTCGCCTTCTCGGCGTTTCTTCATGACATATCGGGCCAGATTTTCGCGCTCATGGTGTTGACCGTGGCCGCCGCCGAGGCCGCGGTCGGCCTCGCCATCCTCGTCACCTATTTCCGCAATCGCGGCTCTATCGCGGTTGAGGACATCAACCTGATGAAGGGCTGAGGGCGATGATCGAGACTTTCATCGTTCTCGCCCCGCTCATCGCCGCGGCGATCGCCGGGCTCGGCCAGCGTTTTCTGGGCGATAAACTCGCCATGGCGTTGACGACGGGCGTGCTTGGTCTGTGCTGCGCGCTGTCGCTCTACACATTCGCCGCTTTCACGTGGGGCGATGCGCCGGAGCGCGTGACTGAATTATTCCGCTTCATCGATGTCGCGGGCTTCACATCGACCTGGTCGGTGCGGATCGATTCCCTCAGCGTCGTCATGCTGGTCGTCGTGACGGTCGTGTCCTTCCTCGTGCACGTCTATTCGATCGGCTACATGGCGGATGATCCCCATCGCGCACGGTTTTTCTCTTACCTTTCGTTTTTCACCTTCGCGATGCTCGCCTTGGTGACGGCCAATGACTTCTTGCAGATGTTCTTTGGCTGGGAGGGCGTGGGGGTCGCCTCCTATTTGCTGATCGGCTTCTGGTACCAGAACAAGGCGCCCAACGACGCGGCGATCAAGGCGTTCGTCGTCAATCGCGTCGGCGATTTCGGCTTCGCCCTCGGCATCATGGCGTGCTTTTTCGCCTATGGGTCGATCCGGTTTGACGAGGTGTTCGCGCAGGCGGCCGCGCATCCGCAGCTGATGATCGGCGTGGGCGACATATCCTTCCGCGCTGTTGAAGTGGTGAGCGGCCTTCTCTTCATCGGCGCGATGGGCAAAAGCGCGCAGTTTTTCCTGCACACCTGGCTGCCCGACGCGATGGAGGGGCCCACGCCCGTCTCCGCGCTCATCCATGCGGCGACGATGGTGACGGCCGGCGTGTTCATGGTGTGCCGCTGCGCCTCGCTATACGAACTGGCGCCTTACGCGGCGGGCTTTGTCACCATCATCGGCGCGACGACGGCGATCTTCGCGGCGACAGTCGGGCTCGCCCAGAACGATATCAAACGCGTCGTCGCGTATTCGACATGCTCGCAGCTCGGCTACATGTTTTTCGCCGCCGGCGTCGGCGCCTATAACGTGGCGATGTTCCATCTCTTCACGCACGCCTTCTTCAAGGCGTTGCTGTTCCTCGGCGCGGGCTCCGTCATCCACGGCCTCCATCATGAGCAGGACATGCGCCGCATGGGCGGCGTGCGCGGCCCGATGACGATCACCTGGGCGATGATGCTGATCGGCACGCTGGCGCTGATCGGCTTCGGCGTGCCCGGATTTTTTGGGCTGGCGGGATTTTATTCCAAGGACGCCGCGATCGAGGCGGCGTTCGCGGGCATCGAAGCAGGCCGCATCGGCGCGCAATGGGCCTTCTGGGCGGGCGTAGGCGCGGCCCTCCTCACCAGCTTCTATTCGTGGCGGCTGCTGTTCATGACGTTCGAGGGGACCTATCGCGGCGCGGCGCACGGCCATGGCGAACATCATGGCCATGGCGAGACGCATAGCGCCCATCATCAGCAAAGCGGCGCGGCGCCCGCTCATGAATCGCCCATGGTGATGCTTGCGCCTTTGTTCGTGCTGGCGTTTGGGGCTGTGTTCGCCGGCTGGTTCTTCGCGCCTTACTTCGTCGGCGAGCACGCCGGCGCGTTCTGGCGCGAAACGCTGCATGTCAGCCACGGGCATCATGAGTTTCCCGATTGGGTGATCTGGGCGCCGCTCGCTGTCACGGGCGCCGGCTTCGTGTTCGCTGTGTTCTTCTATCTGCTGAACCAGGGCCTCGGCGCGCGCATCGCCGCCGCTGGCGGGCCGGTGCATGCCTTTCTCTACAATAAATGGTTCTTCGACGAGATTTACGACTTCATTTTCGTCAAGGGCGGGCGCGCGCTCGGTAATTTCCTGTGGCGGTGGGGCGATCAGCGAACGATTGATGGACTGGGGCCTGACGGCGTCTCCGCTTCGACGCGCTTTGCGTCTCGTCAGATGCGGCGCGCGCAGACCGGCTTTGTCTATCACTATAGCTTCATCATGTTGATCGCGGCGGTGGCCTTCGGCGCGTTCGCGATCTGGGCCGGCGCGCAGCCGGCGAACGGGGCCGCGCCATGAGCGATTGGCCGCTGCTGACGCTGATCACCTTCCTGCCGGCGGCGGGCGCGCTGCTTATTCTCGCGGCGCGGGCGAGCGCGCGCGGCGCCAATGGCGGCTTCGATCGCGGCGTGCGCTTGATGGCGCTCATCGTCACGCTGCTGACGCTGGGCCTCAACATCCTGGCGCTCACGCACTTCAGTTTCGCTGACGCGGGCTTCCAGCTGGTTGAGCGCGCGCCCTGGGCGCTCGGCGTCGAGTATCATCTGGGCGTCGATGGACTCGGCATGGCCTTGATGGTGCTGACGACGGCCCTCATGCCGCTTTGCATTCTCGCGAGTTGGACGATCGAGAAGCAGGTGGCCTCCTATATGGTGCTGTTCCTGCTGCTGGAAACGCTGATGCTCGGCGTTTTCTGCGCGCTCGATCTGGCGCTGTTTTACGTTTTCTTTGAGGGCGGCCTCATCCCGATGTTCATTCTCATCGGCGTGTGGGGCGGGCAGCGGCGCGTCTACGCGGCGTTCAAATTTTTTCTCTACACGCTGCTTGGCTCCATCCTCATGCTCGTGGCCATCATCGTCATGGCGCGCGAAGCGGGCACGACCAGCATTCCCGCTTTGATGGAGTTCGAGTTCGGCCGGCAGATGCAAATCTGGCTCTGGTTGGCGTTTCTCGCCAGCTTCGCGGTGAAGCTGCCCATGTGGCCGGTCCACACCTGGTTGCCGGACGCGCACGTTGAGGCGCCGACCGCGGGTTCGGTGGTGCTGGCGGCGATCCTGCTGAAGATGGGCGGCTACGGTTTCCTGCGCTTTTCGCTGCCGATGTTCCCGGACGCATCGAGCCTCTTTACGCCGATGATGTTCACGTTGTCGGTGATTGCGATCATCTATACGTCGCTCGTCGCCTGGCGGCAGACGGACATGAAAAAGCTCATCGCCTATTCGTCCGTCGCCCATATGGGCTTTGTGACGCTGGGCATTTTTTCAGGCACCGAGCAGGGCGTGCAGGGGGCGATCTTTCAGATGCTCTCGCACGGGATTATTTCCGGCGCGCTCTTCTTGTGTGTCGGCGTTGTGTATGACCGCATGCACACGCGCGAGATCGCCGCCTATGGCGGGCTGGTGCATCGCATGCCCGTCTATGCGGCGGTGTTCATGCTGTTTTCGCTGGGCAATGTCGGCCTACCGGGGCTCTCGGGTTTTCCCGGTGAAATCCTCTCCCTGGTCGGCGCGTTCCAGGCGAACGCCTGGTTCGCGGCGGCGGCGACGGTCGGCGTCATTCTGGCGCCGGTCTATGGGCTCTCGCTCTATCGGCGCGTCGTGTTTGGCAAGCTGGAAAATCCCCAGCTCGCCGCCATCACGGATATGAACACGCGCGAGTGGATCATGTTCGCGCCGCTGGTGATCGGAATATTGGCGCTCGGCCTGGCGCCGAGCCTGGCGCTCGATTTCACACGCGCCAGCGCGCAATCGATCGTGGCCGCCTATCAGGCCGCGCTGGGGGCGGCGCCATGAGCGCGCGCATGAGCGATCTCATCTACAGCCTCTCCTGGGCGCAGCCGGAATTGTGGCTCGCGGGCTTTGCGCTGGCGGGCGCACTCGTCGGCGCCTGGGTGAAGGATCGCGGCGCTGGGCTCCTTTCCGGCGCCGGCTGTTTGGTCTTGATCGTCGCCGGCGTGCTGGCGTTTCAATTTCAACCACGGACGGCCCAGACGCTGTTTGGCGGCGCGCTCGTCATCGATGCGTATGCCGGCGTGGCGAAAGCGCTGATCGCTCTTTCAGCGGCGGCGACGTTATGGCTTGGCGCCGATCATTTCCGGCGCACCAATGAGCAGCGCTTCGAACTGCCGGTGCTGACCGTGCTGGCGGTGCTTGGCATGTTCATCATGGCTTCGGCCAATGATCTCATCACACTTTATGTGGGCGTGGAGCTGCAGAGCCTCGCGGCCTATGTGCTCGCCGCCTGGCGGCGTGACGACGCGAAAAGCTCTGAAGCGGGGCTCAAATATTTCGTGCTCGGCGCCATCTCATCGGGCCTGCTCCTGTTCGGCGCGTCGTACATTTACGGCTTCACCGGATCGCTGCGGTTCGCTGACATTGCGGCCGCCGCGCCGGCTGGGGGCGTTGGGGTGACGTTCGGCCTGGTGCTGCTCTTATGCGGCCTGGCGTTCAAGGTGTCGGCCGCGCCCTTTCACATGTGGACGCCGGACGTTTACGAAGGCGCGCCAACGCCGATCACCGCCTTCTTCGCCGCGGCGCCCAAGCTTGCCGCGCTGGTGCTGATCGGGCGGGTGCTTTACGGGCCGTTCGCGGAGCTGACGCCGCAATGGGGGCAGGTCATCGCCGCGCTCGCCGCGTTGTCCATGGCCGTTGGCGCGGTGGCGGCGCTGCTGCAAACCAATCTGAAGCGCCTTATGGCCTATTCCTCGATCGCCAATATGGGCTTTGCGCTGATGCCGCTCGCCAGCGGCGATCCAGCGGGGCTCACCGCCGCGCTGCTGTACATGGCGATCTATTTGCCAACCACGATCGGCGTCTTCGCGCTGATCGTGGCGCTGCGCCGGGACGGGCGCGCGGCCGAAGAGATCGATGACCTCGCGGGCCTCGCGGCGCGCCGGCCGTTCATGGCGGCGCTCTTCACCATCCTCATGTTCTCGCTTGCGGGCATTCCGCCTTTGGCTGGGTTCTGGGGTAAATGGGTTGTGTTCATGGCTGCGGTGCGCGGCGAACTCGTCTGGCTTGCGATCGTCGGCGGGATCGCGGCCGTGATCGCGGCGGCCTATTATCTGCGTGTGCTCGCCGCCATCTGGTTCAAGCCGGGCGGTGCGGCGCTGCAGGCGCCAAGCGCCACGGCGATGACGGTTGCGTTTATCGGCGCCGCTTTGAGCTTTCCGATTCTGGTGCTTGCGCTGGGATGGCTTGAGCGCGTGGCGAACACGGCCGTGGGCGCCAGCTTTTGATGATCGCGCACGGCGCCGCGCTTGAAGTGCTGAACGAGATCGACAGCACAATCCTCGAGGCGCGGCGGCGCGCCGAGAGCGGGGATTGCGGTCCGGTATGGCTGCTGGCGCTCAAGCAGACGGCGGGACGGGGCCGCCGCGGGCGCGCCTGGGTGTCGCTCGCCGGCAATCTTTTCGTCACCTATCTCGGCGCCGCCACACGCAAGCCGGGCGAGATCGCTTTGCTTGGCTTCGCAGCGGGCCTCGCCATCGCCGAGGCGTGCGAGGCGCTGGGCGCGGGCGACGTCACCCTCAAATGGCCGAATGACGTGCTCATCAAGGGCGCGAAGGTCGCGGGCGTGATGCTGGATAGCGGCGCGAGCGACCGGTATGGCCAGTGGTATGCTCTGGCCTTTGGTGTGAACCTTGTGGCGCGGCCGGCCGCGCTCGATCAGGCGACCACCGCACTCGCCGATCACGTCGCAGCGCCAAGCGCCATCGAAGCGTTCAATCTCATCCGCCCACGGCTCGAACACTGGGCCGCGATGCTTACCGAGTTCGGCTTTGCGCCCTTGCGCGCGGCGTGGCGCGCGCGCGCCTATGGTCTTGGCCAACCGGTTCGGGCGCTGCTCAGCGACGAGACGATTGAAGGCCTCATGCAAGGATTATCCGAGGACGGAGCGCTGGAGATCGCAACACAAGCGGGATTGCGGTATATCTCGGCCGGAGACGTTCATTTCCCTTCAGGCGGGGGCCGCTGAGCATGCTTCTGGCGATCGACGTAGGCAACACGAACACCAAGTTCGCGGTCTTTGACGGCGCGGCCTGGCGCGGCCAATGGCGCACCTCGACCGCCGCCTCGCGCACTGCGGATGAGTACGGGCCTTGGCTCGCGCACCTCCTTGCGCTGAGCGATCTCAGCCTGGCTAATCTCAACGCCTGCATCATATCCACGGTGGTTCCCCAGGCCCTGTTCAACCTGCGCAATCTCTCGCGGCGCTATGTCGGGGTTGAGCCGATGGTGATCGGGGAAGATGGACTTAATCTCGGCATCGCGGTGCGGATCGACAAGCCGAGCGAAGCGGGCGCGGACCGGCTCGTCAACGCCGTCGGCGCCTTCGTCACCTATGGCGGGCCGGCGATCGTGGTCGATAGCGGCACGGCGACGACGTTTGACATTGTCGGCGCCGATGGCGCGTTTGAGGGCGGCGTCATCCTGCCGGGCATCAATCTTTCGCTGCAGGCGTTGCACGAAGCGGCCGCGCGCCTGCCGCGCGTCGAGATCAAGGATCCAGGCATGGTGATCGGCAAGGATACGGTGGGCGCCATGCAGGCGGGCGTCTATTGGGGGTCGATCGATATGATCGAGGGGCTGATCAGCCGCATCAAAAAGGAATACGGCGCACCGATGAAAACCATCGCCACGGGCGGCGTCGCGTCGCTGTTCGAGGGTGCGTTTCCCGCGATCGACCATTTCGATCAGGACATCACATCGCGCGGCCTGCTGGAGATATTCAGGCGGAATGGCGGCGCATTGTGAGCGGCAAGGACGAGCTTGTTTTTCTGCCGCTCGGCGGTTCTGGCGAAATCGGGATGAACCTCAATGCTTACGGGTTTGGTCCGCCGGACGAACGCAAATGGATCATCGTCGATCTGGGCGTAACATTCGGCAACGCGACGACGCCGGGCGTTGACGTCATTATGCCGGACCCGACCTATCTGGAGGAACGACGCGAGGACATCCTCGGCATCGTGCTCACGCATGCGCACGAAGATCATATCGGCGCGGTGGGCTGGTTGTGGCCGCGCCTCAAGGCGCCGATCTTCGCCACGCCGTTCACAGCGGCTTTGGTGCGCGAAAAATTGAAGGAGCGCATGCTTCTCGATCGCGCGCCGCTCACGGAAATTCCGCTCAAGGGCAAACTCACGCTCGGGCCCTTCGACATCGAATACGTCACCCTGACGCATTCCATTCCAGAACCGAACGGGCTGGCGATCCGCACGCCGCTCGGCCTTATCTGGCACACCGGGGATTGGAAAATCGATCCCGCGCCGATGATCGGCGAGGAGACCGATGTCGCGGCTTTGACGCGCATGGCGGACGAAGGCGTCATGGCCATGGTCTGCGATTCCACCAATGTGTTCGTGGATGGCGTTTCAGGCTCGGAGCAGGACGTGCGCGCCGAGCTGACGACGCTGATCGCTTCGCTCAAGGGCCGCGTGGCGGTGACGGCGTTCGCCTCAAACGTGGCGCGTGTGGAATCGACAATTGAGGCCGCGCGCGCCGCGGGGCGGGCCGTGTGTCTTGTCGGCCGCTCGATGCATAAGGTTGTCGGCGCGGCGATGAGCGTTGGGCTCCTGGCGAAGGCGCCGCCCTTCATAACCGAAGATGAGGCCGCGAAAATGGCGCGCGGGGAGGTGCTTTATCTTTGTACAGGCAGCCAGGGCGAAGCGCGCGCCGCGTTGGGGCGCATCGCGGCCGGGCAAAACCGCAACATAAATCTCACGCGCGGCGATACGGTAATATTTTCCTCGCGCGTCATTCCGGGGAACGAGGCGGTGATCTTTGCGCTCTACGCCCAGTTGGAGGAGCGCGGCGTCGAGGTCATAACGGACGCTGACGAGCATGTGCATGTCTCCGGCCATCCGTGCCGTGATGAACTCACCCAAATGTATCAATGGATCAGGCCGCGCATCGCCGTGCCTGTGCATGGGGAGCGCCGCCACATCCACGAGCACGCCAAGCTCGCACGCGCGCTGCAGACGCCGGAGACTCTGACCCCGCGTAATGGCGATCTTATCCGGCTGGCGCCGGGGCCGGCGGCGGTGATCGACGAGGTTCCCTCAGGGCGCCTGTACGCCGATGGCGTCACCGTCATCGAGGCGGACGATGAGGCGTTCGGCGAGCGCCGGCGTCTCGGCGCGGAGGGCGTCGTGTCAATCGCGCTGACAGTGGGCGCGAAAAAACAAGCAATCATTTCAGGTCCGCATGCGCGCGTGCGGGGCCTCGCCATGGCGGACGAGGCGGAATTCGATCTCGCTGTCACGGAGCTGGAGGAAACGGCCGAGGCCGCTTACCATCGCCTCAGCCATGGTGAGCGCGCGGATGATGAGGCGGCCGAGCAGGCGGTCGCGCGCGCGGTTCGCAAGAGCGCTGAGCGCCTTTGGGGCAAGCGCCCGTTTGTCGAAGTCATGGTGATGCGCGCGTGAGGCCGCGCGACGGAGGCGAAACGTGATCGGACGATTGAACCATGTGGGTGTCGCGGTGCCCTCGATCGAGGCGGCGAAGCGCACTTATGTTGAGCTTTATGGCGTGCGGGAGGAAGACATCACCCGCACTGGCGAGATGCCAGCGCAGGGCGTGCGCTATGCCTTCGTCAATGTCGCCAATTCGCAAATCGAACTCATCGAGCCGCTGGGTGAGAGTTCGCCGATTGCGAAATTCCTGGAGAAGAACCCGCAAGGCGGCCAGCATCATGTTTGCTTCGAGGTGAAGGATATTTACGAGGCGCGCGATTCGATGATCGCCAAGGGCGCGACGGTTTTGGGTGAGCCGCGCATCGGCGCGCACGGCACGCTCATCATCTTCGTGCATCCCAAGAACTCGAACGGCGTGCTCATAGAGCTGATGGAAACTCCGAAAGAGGCGCACTGATGGACCCCGTGCTTGGCGGGGCGATCTACATCATCTTGTGGTGGATCGCCTTCTTTCTGATCTTGCCGGTGGGCGTGCGCAATCATGACGAGGCGGGTGTTGAAACGCCGGCCGGCGTTGAGCGCGCGGCGCCCGCGCGGCCGATGCTGTTGATCAAGGTTGTTTGGGCGGCGGGGCTCGCCTTTGTGTTTTGGCTGCTCGTGTACGGCGCGATCGCGATCGATCTCTTCGGCGTTCGTCATTAACGCCGCACAAGCTTGCGGCGATCGAGCGCCATGACGCGGTCCATGTAGCGCGTCAGCTCCATATTGTGCGTGGCAATAAGGGCTGCCACGCCCTCGCCGCGGGCAAAGGCCTACTGCGCCCTGAGCCGCGACCGACGGGGTCCTTGGGTGGGATTGCCAGACGCACCATCCGTCAGCATGATCGCGCAACATCGCAACGCCCAATTCCAGACGCTATCCTTGGACGGAGTAACCACAAAACATGTCGGCGGACGTACCTTATTCTTTCCACCTACCCAGCAGAGGCGACGTCACGTCCCTGAACAAGGAATACACGACGCGTGGACAGGTTCAGGTGCCAGCGTTTTGGCATGCGGAGCATGCTCGGTGGCTTCACGAGTTTTTGCGCGATGAGACGCCGTGGCGAACAATATACAACAAGGACAAAGAATTCTTTGAGGTGGATCATAGTAAGTTCAGGGAATCTCCGGAGTCCAGGGCGGCGATCACGCGGGAAGTCTTCGAACGCGCTCGTTATGATTTCCAATACATATATGATCAGTATGCAGTCTTTCTCCTGAAGCGGGGCGGAGTGGAGCTTTCGCCCGGCCACAATGCTCTCGTGGAATTTTTTACAGGCGCAGAGTTTCTTGACCTGATGCGCGCGGTGACCGGCGATGAGGAAATTGCATCCGCAGATGTGTTTCTCGGGCGCTATAGGCCAGGTCATTTTTTGACTTCGCACGATGACGCCATGGATATTGGAAACCGCCGTCACGCCTATGTTTTTAATCTTACGCCAAACTGGAAGATTGACTGGGGCGGCTTGCTGCTTTTTGTGGATGATGACACCGGTAACATTACATCCGGATTGCGTCCTGCATTCAACGTATTGAACATCTTTCGTGTGCCGAAATCACATGCGGTGTCGCTTGTCGCGCCTTTTGCGCCGGCCCATCGTTATACGATCACGGGCTGGTTACATGGCGAACAGTCGTGACAGCTGCCCAAGCGCGCCGAACTATGCGGAGATGTTTTCAGTCCGTTAGTTAGATCCACCGGCTTCTTTCGTTGAGTGCGCGTGCGAAGGCCGGTTATTGGCGATTAGGAACGTTGCACGAGCATTCCGTGATCGAGCGCCATGACGCGGTCCATGTAGCGCGTCAGCTCCATATTGTGCGTGGCGATGAGCGCGGCCACACCCTCGCCGCGTGCAAGTTCATAGAGCGCCTCGAACACGAGCTTCGACGTATCTGGGTCGAGATTGCCGGTCGGCTCGTCGGCCAGCATGATCGCCGGCTGGTTGACCAGCGCGCGCGCGATGGCCACGCGCTGCTGCTCGCCGCCGGAGAGTTGCGAGGGCTGGTGGTGAACGCGGTCCTTGAGGCCGAGCGTAATGAGCAGGCGCCGCGCCTCCGCGCGTGCGCTGCTCCGATGCGCGCCGGCGATCATCGCCGGCAAAGCCACGTTGTCGAGCGCATCGAACTCGGCCAGCAGATGATGAAACTGGTAGACGAAACCGATCTCCGCGCGGCGCAGCTTGGTGCGTTCGCGGTCTCCAAGCTCCCAGGCGGAGACGCCGGCGATGAGCACTTGCCCATCGCTTGGCCGCTCAAGCAGGCCGGCCGCATGCAACAGGGAGGATTTGCCCGAGCCGGACGGCCCGACGAGGCCGACGATCTCCCCCGCGTGCAATTCAAAGTCCACGCCGTTCAGCACGTGCAATTCGTGATCGCCGGATGTGAACCAGCGCCGCAGGCCGCGTAATTCAAGGACGGGCTCACTCATAGCGGAGCGCCTCGACCGGATCGAGTTTCGAGGCGCGCCACGAGGTCGGCAGCGTCGCCAGGAAGCTCATGAACAGCGCCCAGCCCGTCACCAGAGCGACCTCGCCCCATTCGATCGCCGCCGGCAGGGATTCGAGTGAGTAGACATCACCGGGGAAGAGGTCGAAGCCGGTGATCGCCTGCCAGAAATCCTGAATGGGGCCGATATAAAGGCAAATGAGCACGCCGATCATCAGGCCGGCGAGCGTGCCCGCCGTTCCCACGGCGGCGCCCGCCATGAAGAAGATACGCAGGATCGCGCCTTGCGTGGCCCCCATGGTGCGCAAGATGGCGATATCCCGGCTCTTGTTCTTCACCAGCATGACGAGGCCGGAAACAATGTTGAGCGCGGCGATGGCGACAATCATCATCAGGATGAGGCGCATCACATTGCGCTCCACCACGAGGGCGCCGACGAGGCTCTCGTTCTGCGCGCGCCAATCATAGATGCTGAGCGCGCCGCCCAGCCGTTGGCGCAAATCGATCATGATCGGCAGCGAAGCATCCGGGTTTTGCAGGCGCAGCTCCAGCTGATCAACGCCGGCGCCGCGATTGAACAGGATTTGCGCCTGCTCCAGCGGCATATAGACCAATGCGCCGTCATATTCGGCCATGCCAACGCTGAAGAGGGCGCCGATATTGAACGCCTTGCGCCGCGGCGAAAATCCAAAGGGCGTGGCCGCGCCTTGCGGCGCCAATATGCCCACGGACGAGCCTTGGCCCACGCGCAGCCGCGCGGCCAGGCGCTCTCCCATGATGATGTCGGGCGCTTCGACGCCTTCGAAATTCGCCAGCGAGCCGCCTGGCTGAATGGCGCGGGCCAGCTGGGGCAGGGCGAGCAGGTCCTGCCGGCGTATGCCGCGCACAAACACGCCAGAAGAAGCCCCATCCGCCACCGCCAGCGCCTGTTCATCAATCACCGGCGAAATGCGCGTGATCCCAGGCACGGTGCGGATGATGCCCATCACGCGATTGACTTCCTGGGGCGGCACGCCGCGCACATCGATATAGACGTGCCCATTCACGCCCAGAATGCGCGAGAGCAACGTCTCGCGGAATCCATTCATGACCGACATGGTGATGATCAGCACCGCGACGGCGAGCATGATGCCGACAAAAGAAATGATCGAAATCAGCGCGACGCCGCCATGCTGGCGTTTGGCGCGGAGATAGCGCCCGGCCAAAGTGCGCTCATAGAGGCCGAATGGCGGCGCGCTGCCCTTGAACGCCATCAGGCGCGCGCTCCTTTCGCGGTGTTTCGCCTCATGCCGCGCCAAGCTTGGTGAGCGCGGCCTCCAAACTCAATTCCTCGCGCGCGCCGGTGCGGCGCTCCTTGAGTTCGACGACGCCCTTTTCAAGCCCTTTGGGGCCGATGATCAGCTGCCAGGGAACGCCAATCAGATCCATCGTCGAAAATTTCGCCCCGGGACGCGCATCCGTATCGTCATAAAGCGGGTCGCGCCCCGCGCGCGTAAGCGCGGTGTAGGCCGTCTCGGCGGCGGCGTCGGTCGTGGCGTCGCCAGCCTTAAGATTGAGGACGGCGACTTGGAACGGCGCGATCGCCTCAGGCCAAATAATTCCCGCCTCGTCGTGGCTGGCCTCAATGACGGCCCCGACAAGGCGCGACACGCCGATGCCGTAAGAGCCGCCATGGATCGGCCGCGCCTGGCCGTCTGGGCCGGTGACTGTCGCGTTCATGGGCTTTGAGTATTTCTCGCCGAAGTAGAAAATATGGCCGACTTCAATGCCGCGGGCGGAAAGCCGCCGCTTTTCGGGCACGCGGCGCTCAAATTCGCCGGCGTCGTGTTTTTCCTCGGTCGCCGCGTAATAGGCCGTGCGCTGATCGACGATGGGTTGAAGATCGCCCGCGAAATCAATGTCGCGCCCGGGCGGGGGCAGATCGACGAGATCGCGATCACAAAAAACCTGGCTCTCGCCCGTCTCCGCCAGAATAATGAATTCGTGCGAGAGATCGCCGCCGATCGGGCCGGGATCGGCCTGCATTGGAATGGCCTTGAGCCCCAGCCGCGCGAACGTGTTGAGATAGGCCACGAACATGCGGTTATAGGCGCGCTGCGCGCCAGCCTGATCGACATCGAAGGAATAGGCGTCCTTCATCAGGAATTCCCGCCCGCGCATCACGCCGAAACGCGGGCGGATTTCGTCGCGAAACTTCCATTGGATGTTGTAGAGATTGAGCGGCAGATCGCGATAGCTTTTCACGAACGTGCGCAGCACGTCCGTGACCACTTCCTCCGCCGTCGGACCAAACAGGAGGTCGCGCTCGTGCCGATCGACGATGCGCAGCATCTCCGCGCCATAATCCTCATAGCGGCCGCTCTCGCGCCACAGGTCCGCCGCCTGCATTGTCGGCATGAGGATTTCGATCGCGCCGGAGCGATCCTGCTCCTCGCGCACGATCGTCTCGATTTTTTTCAGCACACGCAGGCCGAGCGGCAGCCACGTATAAATGCCGGCCGATTGTTGCTTGACGAGGCCCGCGCGCAGCATCAGGCGATGAGATGCGATCTGCGCCTCGGCGGGCGTATCCTTCATCACGGGCAGAAAATAATGGGACAGACGCAAAGGGTGTGGGCTCCATTCCGGCGCGTCTGATAGACCGCGCGCCGACTCGCGGCAAACGCGCGCGATGCAGCGCATTCGCTGGGCAGAACAAAACAAGAATACACCGCGCGGCGGGAATCGGGCTTAGTGGGCGGGACGGGAGCGCGACGAATGGCGGACAAATTCGGTTACGTGCATCTGCGCGCGCGCTCAGCCTATTCGCTGCTGGGCAGCATGCTGCACGTCAAGGATATCGCAAAGCTGGCGGCCGCGGCGGGCATGCCGGCGATCGGCGTAACGGACACAAACAATCTCTTCGGCGCGCTTGAGTTTTCCCAGGCGGCGGCGGAGGCGGGCGTGCAGCCGCTGATCGGGTGCGCGCTCAAAGTGAAGGGCGAGGGCGACGTCGCTGGCGAGTTGGCGCTGTTTGCACAAAGCGAGGCCGGCTACCGCGCCTTGATGCGGTTGTCGTCGGCGGCGTTTTTGGACGTTGGGCCGCAAGATGAGCCGCACGTCTCGCTTGACGCGCTGCTGGCGGACACCGCGGGCCTCATTGCCTCGACCGGCGGCGGCGAGGGCCCGCTTGCGCCGCTGCTCGCCCGCAATCACGAGGACGCGGCGGACGCTTTGTTGCGCCGCCTCGCGCAGGCGTTTCAAAATCGGCTCTATGTTGAGCTTAGCAGGCACCGCGAAGAAGCCGAGATGCAAACCGAGGGCGCGCTGGTTGATCTCGCCTATCGGCTCGGCTTGCCGCTGGTCGCGACCAACGACATCCGCTTCAAGAAACAATCCGATCATCGCGCCCACGATGCGCTGACGTGCATCGCCGATAGCGCCTATCTGGGCGAAGATGAGCGCCGCCGCTTCACGGATCAGCACTATTTCAAATCCACCGCCGAAATGGAGGCGCTGTTCGCGGATGTGCCCGAGGCGCTCGCTTCAAGCGTGGAGATCGCGCGGCGCTGCGCGTTTCGCTTGCGCGGACGCATGCCGATCCTGCCGCGCTTTACGACGGAAGCGTGCCGGGATGAGCCGGCGGAGTTGATCGCGCAGGCCGAGGCTGGACTTGCGGCGCGCCTGGACGGGCTTGGGCCGGAGGGCCGCGCGGCCGATGAAGAAACCTATCGCGCGCGGCTGAAATTCGAACTCGACGTCATTATCCAGATGAAGTTCGCGGGGTATTTCCTCATCGTCGCGGACTTTATCCAGTGGGCGAAGGGGCAGGGCATTCCGGTTGGGCCCGGGCGCGGCTCAGGCGCCGGCTCGCTGGTGGCTTGGGCGTTGACCATCACGGACCTTGATCCGCTGCGGTACGGCCTCTTGTTCGAGCGGTTTCTCAATCCCGAGCGGGTGTCGATGCCCGATTTCGACATCGATTTCTGCCAGGAGCGGCGCGGCGAGGTGATCGACTATGTCACCAAACGCTATGGCGCCGATCGCGTGGCGCAAATCATCACGTTCGGCACGTTGCAGGCGCGCGCGGTGCTGCGCGATGTCGGGCGCGTGATGCAATTGCCGTTCGGCATGGTCGATCGCCTGGCGAAAATGGTGCCAGCCAATCCCGCCAACCCCGTAACGCTCGCCCAGGCGATCGAGGTTGAGCCGCGCTTCAAGGAGGCGGCGGAACGCGAGCCGGAAGTGCGGGACTTGCTCGGCGTCTCGCTGCAGCTCGAAGGCCTGCACCGCAACGCCTCGACCCATGCGGCCGGCGTCGTCATCGGCGATCGGCCGTTGACGGAGCTTGTCGCGCTTTACCGCGATCCACGGTCCGAGCTGCCGGCCACGCAGTTCAACATGAAATGGGTCGAGGCCGCCGGCCTGGTTAAGTTCGATTTTCTGGGCCTGAAGACCCTGACTGTGATCGATCGCGCGCTGAACTATCTGCGCGGCCGCGGCGTCGATCTCGATTTGGCGCGCATCCCACTCGATGACGCGAAAACCTACGCGCTCATGCAATCGGGCCTGACTTTCGGTGTATTTCAACTCGAAGGACAGGGCATGCGCGATACGCTGCGCAAGGTGAAGCCGACAAGCCTGGACGACATCATCGCTCTCATTTCGCTTTACCGCCCAGGCCCAATGAAGAATATCGACGCCTACGCCGCGGTGAAACACGGGCTTGAGGCGCCGGACTATCCCCATCCGCTGCTGGAGGCGATCCTCAAGGAAACTTACGGCGTCATCATTTATCAGGAACAGGTGATGCAGATCGCGCAGGCGCTCTCAGGCTATAGTCTGGGCGAAGCGGACTTGCTGCGCCGCGCTATGGGCAAGAAGCTGCCCGCTGAAATGCGCAAGCAGAAATCGCGCTTCCTCGATGGCGCGATGGCGAAGGGCGTCAAGAAGGAAACCGCCGCGTTCATATTCGATCTGGTCGAGGAATTCGCGGGCTATGGCTTCAACAAATCGCATGCGGCCGCCTATGCCGTCATCGCCTATCAGACGGCTTATTTGAAGGCGAATTATCCGGTTGAGTTTCTCGCGGCCTCAATGAGCCTCGATCTCTCCAACAGCGATAAGCTCGCGGCCTTCCATCAGGATGCGCGGCGCGTCGGCGTCGCCGTTGCGCCGCCCGATATCAACGCCTCGCAGGCTGATTTCAGCGTCGAGGCGGGCGAGGCTGGCGCGCTCGCCGTGCGCTACGCGCTGGGCGCGGTGCGCAATGTCGGGCTCGCCGCGATGGAAAGCATCGTCGCCGAGCGCGCGCGCGGCGGCGAATTCAAATCCCTGTTTGAGTTCGCCGAGCGCATCGACGGCAAGGCCATCAATCGCCGCCAATTGGAAAACCTCGCCAAGGCCGGCGCCTTCGACAGCGTCGAGCGCGAACGGGCGCGCGTGTTGGCCGCGTGCGAAACGCTGACGGCTTATGCCGCGCGCGTCGCCGAGGAGCGCGCAAGTTCGCAAGTCAGCCTCTTCGGGGCGGACGAGCCGAGCGTGCGTCCGCTGATGCCCAAGGCGCAAAGTTGGTCGGCGCAGGAACGGCTCGATTTTGAGCGCGAGAGTGTTGGCTTTTATCTCTCTGGTCATCCGCTGTCGGACTTTTTCGCCGAGGATCGCGCCGGCGCGTATATGACGTATGCGGACATCTTGGACGAGGGCGAGACCGAGCCGCGCACCTATGCCGCCGCGGGCGTCGTGCGCCAGGTGAAGACGCGGCCAGCCAATTCCGGCGGCATGCTGGCCTGGGTGACGTTTTCCGATCCGACGGGAGAGTACGAGGCGATCGTCATGCCCGAGCACTTCGCCGCCGCGCGTGAGACGCTGCAGGTGGGCAAGTCGTTCGTCTATCGCGCCCGCGCCCGCTGGCGGGACGGAGATCTCAAGATCGCCGCGGAAGGCTTCGCGCCGATCGAGGCGGCGGAGGCGCGCGCGCTCAGCGATCTCAGGATTTTCCTCAAGGAAGGCGCGCCGCTGGATGTGCTGGCGGCCACGCTCAAGGCCTTGGCGCCGCCCGCGCCCGGTGAGGCGCGGCCCTTGAAGCTCATCCTGCAGCTCAAGGATGGGGCGGAGGTGGAGCTAAGGCCGCCTGGCGTCTACCCTGCTGGCGCGGCCGCCCGCGCGGCCATGAAGGCGACGAAGGGCGTTGAACGCGTTATCTAGCCGCCAGGATAAGTTCGAAGGAGTTCGAGATGGCTTATATCGATGGCTATGTAATTCCGGTTCTGAAATCGAACCGGGCGGCTTATCTCGAAGCGGCCCAGACGGCGGCGCCGATATTCAAGGAGCATGGAGCGCTCAAAGTGGTGGAGACCTGGGGCGATGACGTGCCCAGGGGCAAGGAGACGGATTTCTACATGGCGGTGAAATGCGCCGAGGATGAAACCATGGTGTTCTCCTGGATCATCTGGCCAGATAAGGCCGCGCGGGACGCCGGCATGGCCAAGGCGATGGCCGATCCGCGCATGCAGCCCGGCGCTTCGCCCATGCCGTTTGACGGCAAACGCATGATTTTCGGCGGTTTCGAGGTGCTGATGGAGGCGTGACGCGTCCGCCGAGGCTTGCCTTGGCGGGGCGCCTTCTCTATATCCCCGCCACTTCGCACGCGGGCGCGGCGGGGCGGTCAGATACGGGCCGCTTCTCCATCCGGTCCTGAAATTCCAGGGAATTTCAGGTCTTTGCTCGCGGTGGCCAACCGGAAAAGGATCGACCCACCATGGCGCTGCCTGAGTTCAGCATGCGCCAGCTCATGGAAGCTGGCGCGCATTTCGGACACCAAACCCACCGCTGGAACCCGAAGATGGATCGCTACATCTTCGGCGTCCGCTCCAACATCCATATCCTGGACTTGTCGCAATCGGTGCCGCTGCTGCATCAGGCGCTGGTCAAGGTGCGCGAAGTCGCCGCCGCTGGCGGGCGCATCCTCTTTGTCGGCACCAAGCGCCAGGCCAGCGAGCACATCGCGGCGGCCGCCAAGCGCTCAGCTCAGTATTATATCAACCAGCGCTGGCTGGGCGGCACGCTGACCAATTGGCAGACCGTGTCGAAGTCGATCGCGCGTCTCAAGGAGCTCGATCAGCTCGTCTCCACCGAGGGCAAGATCGGTCTGACCAAGAAGGAAATCCTCAACCTGACGCGCGAACGCGACAAGCTCGATCGTTCGCTCGGCGGCATCGCGCTGATGGGCGGCATCCCGGACCTGATGTTCGTGATCGACACGAACAAAGAGGCGATCGCCATTCAGGAAGCACGCAAGCTGAGCATCCCGGTTGTGGCCATCATCGATTCCAATTGCGATCCGGATGAAGTCGCCTTCCCGATCCCGGGCAATGACGATGCAGCGCGCGCGATCCAGCTTTACTGCGATCTCATCGCCGACGCGGTGATCGACGGGCTGGAGGAGAGCCAGGTGCGCGGCGGCGTTGATATTGGCGCATCGGCGCGGCCGCCCGCGCCGCGCGCGCCAGCCGAGGCGCCGCCTGCCCAGCCGGAAGCCTCCGCCTAGGCGGATTGGCGCGTTGAAAAGAACAACGGTGCGGGCGTGCGCAAGCGCACGCGCTGCACTGCATGAACACGATATGTGAAGGAGCACGACATGGCCGAAGTAAGCGCCACGCTGGTCAAGGAGCTGCGGGAAAAAACCGGCGTCGGCATGATGGATTGCAAGAAGGCGCTGGCCGAGAACAATGGCGATCTTGAAGCTTCGATCGATTGGCTGCGCGCCAAAGGCCTGTCGAAGGCGGCCAAAAAGGCAGAACGCGCTGCGGCCGAAGGCGTCATCGCGCTCGCGGCGGGCGATAAGGGCGCGGCCCTCATCGAACTCAATTCCGAGACGGATTTTGTCGCGCGCAATGAGACGTTCCAAAACGCCGCGCGCGGCTACGCCAAGATCGCCCTCGCCAAGAAGGGCGATCACGATGCGTTGCTCGCCGCGCCCGCGCCCGGCGGGGCAGGCGCCGTCAGCGATGAAGTCACCGCGCTGATCGCCTCGATCGGCGAAAACATCACGTTGCGCCGCAGCGCCTTTCTCGGCGTGAGCGAGGGCGCGGTGGCGAGCTATGTGCACAACGCCGTGGCCGACGGCATGGGGCGCATCGGCGTGCTGGTCGCGGCCCAGTCGAGCGGCAAGCGCGATGTGGTCGAGGATATCGCGCGCAAGGTGGCGATGCACATCGCCGCCTTCAGCCCGCTCGCGCTGTCTGAAAACGATATCGATCCCGAGCGTGTGGCGCGCGAGAAGGCCATTCTCGTTCAGCAGATCCAGGAAGACCCCAAGTCCGCCGGCAAGCCGGATTCGGTGATCGAGAAGATGCTGGAAGGGCGGCTGCGCAAATTCTTCGAGGAATCCGTGCTGTTGAAGCAGGCCTTCGCGCTTAATCCTGACCAAAAGGTCGAGGCTGCGGTGGCCGAGGCGGCGAAGGCGGCTGGCGCGCCGATCACCATCACGGCGTTCATTCGCCTCGCGGTCGGCGAGGGCGTTGAAAAGAAGACTGGAGATTTCGCGGCCGAGGTGGCGGCGATGTCAAAGCAAACCTGATGGGCCTGCCCAGGCCGCTGGATCGTCCGGCGGCCTGGAGCGCCTTCCAAGGCGGCGGCGATGTGCGGAAAGTTCACGCAAATGGCCTCCTGGAGAGAGGTGCAGGCGTTTTCGCAACCGCTCGTGGCCGATCCGAACGAACCGACAGTGACCGCGACGCCGATGCGGTTTGCGCAGGTGCTGCGCCTCAACCGCGACGGCGCGCGCGAATTGGTCCCGATGCGGTGGGGCTTCGCCGAGAAGAACGCGGCCGCGCCCACGCGTCCGAAATACATGCATGCGCGCTGCGAGACGATCGACACGCGCCCAACCTTCGCCGCCGCCTTCCGCGAGGCGCGTGGGATCGCTTTCGTGGCGTCGTTTAACGAAGGCGAGGCGCTCGCGAACGGCAAAACCAAGCAATGGGTAATCGCACCCCGCGATGGCGGCGCCCTTGCGCTGGCTGTCATCTTCGAGGAATGGCGCAATGGCGACGAGCGCCTCGATACGTTCGTGCTCGTCACCACGCCGCCGAACGACCTCACCGCCCGCATCACCGATCGGATGCCCGCCATTTTGCCGCCGGAGGCTTGGCCGGCCTGGCTGGGGGAATCCGGGGCGGCCCTATCCGAGATCAAGGCCTTGTTGAAAACGCATGACGACGCGGGCGGCTGGAGTATGCGCGAACAGGCGCCGCCCCAGCGCCGCCCGCGCTGATCCCCTTGAGTGGGCGCGCCCGCGCTTTGCGAAACGCTTTTGAAGCGCGTAAGGCACTTGATCCGCGCGCCACGCGCTTCCACGCTGCGATTTCATGAGCATGTCCGAGTCCGCCGCCCGTCCGCACCCTGCGCCGTCCGGCCCCTATCGCCGCGTTCTCCTCAAGATTTCCGGCGAGGCTCTGATGGGGGAGGCGGGCTACGGGATCGATATGGAGGTGTGCCTGCGCATCGCCGCCGAGGTGGCCGAGGCCGCGCGCGCGGGCGTCGAACTCTGCCTTGTCATCGGAGGGGGGAACATCTTCCGGGGCCTATCCGTCGCCGCGAAGGGCATGGAGCGCGCCACCGCCGATTATATGGGCATGCTGGCCACGGTGATGAACGCGCTCGCCATGTCCAGCGCGATCGAAAAGCAAGGCGTCGGTACGCGTGTCCAATCGGCGATTCCGATGACCACCGTGTGCGAACCCTATATTCGTCGCCGCGCCATTCGCCACATGGAGAAGGGACGCATCGTCATCTTCGCGGCGGGCACCGGCAATCCCTTCTTCACCACCGATACCGCCGCCGCGCTGCGCGCGGCCGAGATGGGGTGCGACGCCTTGTTCAAGGGCACGCAGGTGGACGGCGTTTATTCCGCCGATCCCATGAAGGACAAGGCCGCGACGCGCTATGACCGGCTCACCTATCATGAAGTGTTGGCGCGCGATCTCAAAGTGATGGACGCCTCCGCCGTCAGTCTGATGCGAGAGAACAACGTGCCGATCGTGGTGTTTTCCATTCAGCAGCGCGGCGCGCTGGCCGACGTTCTGGCCGGGCGCGGCGTCTGCACCGTCATTCGCGACTAGAGGGTTCTTCCATGGCTCAAGCGACACCGTTCAACATCGAGGATGTGCGCAAACGCATGGAGGGCGCGCTGACCGCGCTCAAGCATGAATTCAACGGCCTGCGCACCGGCCGCGCCTCTTCGACGCTGCTCGATCCAATTCATGTCGAGGCCTATGGCTCATCCACGCCCTTGAACCAGGTGGCCGGCGTCACCGTGCCGGAACCGCGCATGATCAGTGTGCAGATTTGGGATCGCGCAAATGTCGGCGCGGTGGACAAGGCGATCCGGGCTTCGGGCCTTGGCCTCAACCCCATTGTCGAGGGCCAGACGCTGCGCATTCCCATTCCACCATTGACGGGCGAGCGCCGTGCTGAACTCGCCAAACTCGCCGGCAAATATGCGGAGACGGCGCGTGTGGCGATCCGCAATGTACGCCGCGACGCGATGGACCTGCTCAAGAAGCAGGAGAAGGACCATGATCTCAGCGAGGACGAACACAAGCGTCACGCCGAAAAAGTGCAAAAAGTCACAGACGAATATGTGAAAAAGGTCGATGAGGCCGCACGGCATAAGGAAGAGGAGATCAAGCAGGTGTGAGCCTGCCCCGATGATGGCCGCACCCAACCCATCGCCGCACGCGCCGCCGCGCCCGCGCCATGTCGCCATCATCATGGATGGCAATGGCCGCTGGGCGCGCCAGCGATCACGGCCGCGCACGTTCGGCCATCGCGCGGGAGTCGAGGCTTTGCGCCGCACCGTGGAGGCCGCCGGCGATCTCGGCGTGCCGTATCTGACGGTGTTTGGCTTTTCGACGGAAAATTGGACGCGCCCGCCGGATGAAGTGAGCGCGCTGCTCGATCTGCTTCGCCTCTATGTGGATCGCGATCTCGATCGCCTGGTCGCGGAAGGCGTACGTGTGCGGGTGATCGGCGCGCGCGATGGGCTCGCCGCCGATATTCTCGATATGATCGAACGCGCCGAAGCGCGCACCAGATCAAACCAAGCGCTCAATCTCACGATCGCGTTCAATTATGGCGGCCGGCAGGAAATCGTGCGCGCTGCGCGGGCGTTCGCCGAAGACGCGGCCGCCGGCCGAGTCGAGCCCCCGGCGCTGACGCCCGATCTATTCGCGCAATATCTCGATACGCGCGATCTGCCGCCGCTTGATCTCGTGATCCGCACCAGCGGCGAGGTGCGCCTGTCGAATTTCCTGTTGTGGCAGGCGGCCTATGCAGAGTTCGTTTTCCTCGATGTGCTGTGGCCGGACTTTGACCGCGCGGCGCTGGCTGGCGCGCTTGATGAGTACGCCTCGCGCGAGCGGCGCTTCGGCGCCGTGGAGGCGGTGTGAGGGCCGCGAGCGCCGGGGCGGACGCGCGGGCGCCGAGCCTGCTCAACGATCTGCTGCCGCGTACGCTTTCGGCGCTGGCGCTCATCCCGATTGGCCTGGGCGCGGCCTGGCTGGGGGGGCCTTGGGTTGCGGCCGCAGCCGGCGCCTGCGCGCTGGCGATGAGTTATGAATGGGCGCGCATGAGCGAGCCTGATGCGCTGACGCCGGCGTTCTTGTTCGCTTTGGTCGGCGCGCTTGGCGCGGTGATGTTCGCGAGCTGGCGTGAACTCGATCTCGGCCTCGCCTGGCTCGGCGCGTGTGCGCTTCTGTCAGCAGTGCGGCGTCGCAGTTTGGTGGGCGTGATCGAAACAGTGGGCGGCGCGCTCTATGTCGGGGCGCCCACCGCCGTGTTTGTGTGGATACGCGCCCAGGCGCCAGGCGGTTTTGAACTCGTTATCCTGCTGTTCGCCGCGATCTGGGCGGCGGACGTCGCCGCCTATTTTGCTGGACGCCTGATCGGCGGGCCAAAACTCCTGCCCGCGCTCTCGCCGCAAAAAACCTGGGCCGGCCTTGGGGCTGGCGTACTCGCCGGCGCGGGCGCGGGCGGTCTCAGCGCCAGCCTGTTCGCCGCGCCGCTCATGGCTTGGCTCGCGGCGGGCGCGCTGATTGCGCTGTTCGGCCTTGGCGGGGATCTGTTCGAGTCGTTCCTGAAACGCCGCTTCGGCGTGAAGGACGCCAGCCGCCTCATTCCTGGTCATGGCGGCGTGCTTGATCGGCTCGACGGCATGATGGCCGCCACGCTGGCCGCTGGCCTCGCCATCGCCGCCGCGCCTGGCCTGCCGGCGTTGCTACTCGGCGCGGCGCCATGAGCGCGCTGAAGCGGTGCGTCACAATCCTCGGCGTGACGGGATCGATTGGGCGTTCCACCGTCGCCGTCATCGAGGAAGTGCGCGCGCGCGGCGGCGAGATCGAGGTTGAGGCGATCACCGCCGGCGGCAATCTGGCCGCGCTGGTGGAGGCCGCGCGGGTGCTGCGTCCAAAGTTCGTGGCGGTTGCGGAGGAGGGCCTGCTTGTGGACGCGCGCGCCGCGTTGCCGGGGATTGAAGTAGGCGCCGGCGAGGATGCGATTTGCGAAGCCGCGGCCCGGCCGGCGGACTGGGTGATGGCGGCCATCGTCGGCGCGGCGGGGCTTGCGCCGTGCCTGCGCGCCGTCGAGCGGGGCGCAATGGTCGCGCTGGCGAACAAGGAATGCCTTGTGTGCGCCGGGCCGCTGCTGATCGCCGCCGCCGCGCGCGCGGGCGCGACGCTGCTGCCGGTCGATTCCGAACACAACGCCATCTTCCAGGTGCTCACCCACCCAGACCGCGTCGAAAAGCTCACGATCACCGCGTCGGGTGGGCCGTTCCGCACGTGGCCGTACGAGCGAATGCGCGCGGCCACCCCTCAGGAAGCATGTGCGCATCCAATTTGGTCCATGGGCGCGAAAATTTCAGTGGATTCCGCCACGCTGATGAACAAGGGCCTCGAACTGATCGAGGCGCACTATCTCTTCAATGTGCCGCCGGCGCGCATCGACGTGCTCGTTCACCCGCAATCGATCGTGCACAGCCTCGTGCATTACCAGGATGGCTCGGTGTTGGCGCAGCTCGGCGCGCCGGACATGCGCGCGCCAATCTCCTATGCGCTCGCCTGGCCGGATCGGGCAGTCATATCGACGCCCCGCTTGGACCTGGCCGCGCTCGGGGCGCTTACATTTGAAACGCCCGACGAGGCACGCTTTCCGAGCCTTGGCCTGGCCCGCGCGGCCGCCGAGATCGGCCCGAAGGCGACCGCCGCGCTGAACGCCGCCAACGAAATCGCGGTCGCCGCCTTCCTGGCCGGCCGGCTTGGCTTCACCGAAATTCCGTCCGTCGCCCGTGACGTGCTGGACGGCCTCGACGCCGGCGAATTGCGACAGTTCCAAAAAAAGCCTTCAACATTCGATGAAGTGCGCGCTATCGATAAAGCGGCGCGCCGCGCGGCGGAGCATGCAGCCATGGCCATGGCTGGCGCGTAGAAGAACAATGTGGGCCGGGAGGGCCCAGGCGAGGCACATCCATGCTAGACGCGCTCGGGTCCATGCTGTTGACGGCGGCATCCTTTATCTTCGTGCTAGGACTCGTTGTTTTTGTTCATGAATTTGGCCATTTCGGCGCAGCTCGCTTATGCCGGATCGCGGTCAAGAGCTTCGCCATCGGCATGGGCCCGGCGATCGCGGCCCGGCGGGACCGGCACGGCACGACGTGGAAGCTGGGCGCCATTCCCATCGGCGGGTTCGTCTCCTGGGTTGACGATTCCGACCCTTCGAGCACGGGGCCCGCGCCGGAAGAATTCCGCAATCTGAGCCAGGAGGAGGCGCGCCGGCGCGGCCATTTCCGCGCCCAGCCGGTCGCCGCGCGCGCGTTCGTAACGGCCGCCGGGCCGGTGATGAATTTCATATTCGCGATCCTCGCATTCGCGGCGATCCTGCTTGTCGTCGGGCGCGACATGACCGACCGCGCCGCGCTCAGCCCCCGCATTGACGGCGTACGCGCCAATTCCGCCGCGGCGCAGGCTGGCTTGCGCGCCGGCGATGTGATCGTGGCGATTGGCGGCGCGCCGATTCGCTCATTCGGGGAAATGCAGGCCGTCGTAACCAGCAATCCTGGGCGCCCGCTCGATCTCACCGTGCGGCGCGGGGAAGCGAATGTTTCCCTGCGCGCAACGCCCGAGGCGCAGAACCTTCCGGATGCTACAGGCGTTACGCGACGTTTTGGGCTGCTGGGCATTGAGCGCCGCACGCTTCCTTCGGAGCGGGTGATCCAGCGCTATGGGCCAGGACAAGCCGTGGTCGAGGGCGCACGCCAGACCTGGTCGATCGTGGCCATGACTGGCCTTTATGTCGGCAACATCGTCATGGGCCGCGCGTCCGCCGAACATATCGCCGGGCCGGCGGGCATTTTCACCGAATCGGGCCGCATCGCGGGCAACGCCATCGATCAGCAGGGCGTTGGCTTGGCTGAGCGTCTCGCCGATCTCGCGCTATCCCTATTTCAGTGGGCCGCGATTCTCTCCGTGGCGGTCGGGATCGTGAATCTGCTGCCGATTCCCATTCTCGATGGCGGCCATTTGCTCTTCTACGCCATCGAAGCGGTGCGCGGAGGCCGTCCGCTGCCGATTCAAGCACAAGAATGGGCGCTTCGGGCGGGACTCGCTGTATTAGGGAGTCTCTTTTTGTTCGCCACCTGGAACGATATCCAACGGATATTTGGCTGAGGGTGAACAGCGCCGCGTCCTTGCGCTTCGGCCTTGGATGCTGTCTTTAGGAATCGGCGCTGGGGAGCGCCAAGCTGAGTTGAGGGCCGCATGAAGCGCGTGTTGCGGGATGTCGTAACTGGCGTCGTTATCGGCGCCGCTGGCGCCAGCGCCCTCGTGGCGACAGCGGGGCCAGCTCAGGCCCAGCAGGGCGCAGGCCAGCAGCCCGCGACTCCGGCGCAGCCGCCTGCAGCCGCCGCCCAGGCGCAAGCCCCGGCCCAGCAGACCGGAGGCGTCATTCGACGCATTCTCGTCGAGGGCAATCAGCGCATCGAGGCCAGCACGGTCACATCGTATCTCGCCGTACACCCGGGCGAGACGGTGGATGACGAACGCATCGATTTGTCGATCCGCACCCTGTTCGCCACCGGCCTTTTCGCGGACATTCAGATCGAACAGCGTGGCCAGGATCTTGTTGTCCAGGTTGTCGAGAATCCAATCGTCAATCGCGTGGTCTTCGAAGGCCTGCGTTCGATGGACGAAGACAACCTCACAGAGGAAGTGCAGGCCCGGCCGCGCTCTGTGTTTACGCCCGCGCGCGCGCAAGCCGATGTGCAGCGCATCCTTGAAGTTTATCGCCGCGCTGGCCGCTTCGCCGCAACGGTGACGCCCCAAGTGCGTGAGCTCGAGCAGAACCGTGTCGACCTGATTTTTGAGATTGACGAAGGCCCGGTCACGGGCGTTCGCGAAGTCAATTTCATCGGTAATCAGGAATTTTCCGACCGCGAATTGCGCGATCAAATCGTCACCACTGAATCCCATTGGTGGAACTTCTTCGCCAGCAACGACAATTACGATCCCGATCGGCTGGAGTACGATCGCGAGCAATTGCGTCAGCATTACACCAATAACGGTTATGCTGATTTTCGGGTTGTCTCGGCGGTTGCGGAGCTGACGCCCGATCAGCGCGACTTCTTCATCACCTTCACAGTGGAGGAGGGGCAGCGCTACGATTTTGGCACAGTGCGTGTTGAAACCGAACTTGACCGCGTGCCCGCCGAATTGCTTGAGGCCGCGTTGCCGATCCACGAGGGCGAGCGGTTCAACGGCTCGCTTATCGAGGATTCAATCGATGCGATGACCTACGTGGCCGGCACGGTCGGCTACGCCAACGTCGATATCCGGCCACGCATTGAGCGCGATACGGCGAACCGGCGCGTCAACATCGTGTTCGAAGTGAACGAAGGCCCGCGCGTCTTCATCGAACGGATCGATATCGTCGGGAACAACCGCACGCTTGACCGCGTTATCCGCCGTGAAATGCGCGTGTCGGAAGGCGATTCCTTCAATCGCATCCTGCTCGATCGCTCGCGTGCGCGCATTCGCGCCCTTGGTTTCTTTGAGAATGTGACCGTTGAAGAGCAGCCGGGCTCGCAACCGGATCGCTCGAACGTGCTGGTCACGGTTCAGGAGCAATCAACGGGAGAACTCGCCTTCGCGGCGGGCTATTCCTCGCAGGAATCTTTCCTGTTCGACGTGTCGGTCAGCGAACGCAACTTACGCGGGCGCGGCCAATTCCTGCGCTTGCGGGCGTCATCCAGCTCGCTGCGTCAACAGTTCGATCTGCGCTTTACAGAGCCGCGCTTCATGGGCCGTGAAATCGCGGCGGGGTTTGACCTCTTCTCCCTACGCACGGATTTCCAGGATCAGTCTTCGTTCACCAACCAATCGACTGGCGGCGGATTGCGGGCAAGCTTCCCCGTGACCGAACACACAGGCATGGGACTGACGTATCAAATCCTGCACGACGAAACGGACGTGGCCAATTTGTTGGTTGATCATGATGGGTTGCCGGGCACCGATCCAATCGACCAGTGCGATCCGCTGAATGTCGTGAGCCGGCCGCTGCTCTGTTCGCAAGAAGGAACATTCCTCACTTCGGTGCTGGGCTATTCCTTCAATTGGGATCGTCGCAACGACCCGATTAACCCGACGCGCGGTTTCGATATGTCGCTCAGCCAGGATTTGGCCGGCGTCGGCGGGGATGTGCATTACCTTCGCACGGAGTTAGAGGCGGGCGCCTATCGCGGTATCCTTCCAAACGTTGTCGCCAGCTTCCGCCTATCTGCCGGCTACATCTTTGGCTGGGGCGATGACGACATCCGCATCAATGACCGGTTCTTCAAGGGCGGCGCGTCATTCCGTGGTTTTGATGTCGCCGGCCTCGGGCCACGCGAAATTATTACTGTTACCGATCCGAACCCGGCGCTTAATGACATCATTTACGGTGATGCGCTGGGCGGCAACGCGTTCGCCATCGGCACCTTCCAGGTGACATTCCCGCTTGGCCTGCCTGAGCAGTTTGGCCTTTCCGCCGCCGCATTTGCGGAATTTGGTACGCTGGGGATCTTGGACGAGGGTAGCAATGTCGCGCCGCCGCCGGTTGTCATCGGCACGTCGACCTACACGTCACGCGTGGAGGACGCTTTGGCGTTCCGGGCTTCGGCCGGCATTAGCCTGTTCTGGGATTCGCCGTTCGGCCCCGTACAGTTTGACTTCTCGCAGCCGCTGGCGCGGGAAGATTACGACCGTACGGAGACCTTCCGGTTCTCCACTCGCACTCGCTTCTGAGGCGAGTTTCATCGACTTTGTCCAGTAGAGAAAGGCGCCCTCGCATGCGTCCTGTGAAAACATTTGTCGCAACCATGGCTCTCGCGGCCGTATCGCTTGTCACCACGCCTGCCATTGCACAGACTTCGCAATCCGGCACGGTGATCGTCATCGATTCCGAGCGCGTCGTCGCCCAGTCTCAGGCTGGGCGCTCGATGAGCACGCAATTGCAGGCGATCGCCACGCAGATGCAGGGCGAAATTCAGCCTGAACAAACCGCGGTGCAAGCGGAACAGCAACGCTTGCAGACAGCTACGCGCAATCAAACGCCGCAGCAGATTCAAGCGAATACGCAATTATCTCAGCAGATCGAGGCGTTCAATCGCCGCGTTGAAACGCTGCGGACCAGGCAAATGACGTTGGCGCGTGATCTTGAGCATACGCGCGGTCAGGCGCTGCAGACGTTCAACACCCAAATCACGCCGGTTCTGAACGAGCTGCTGACGGCGCGCGGCGCGGCGGTGGTTCTCGATGCCAGCGTCGCAAGCCGTTTCACGCCGAACGTTGACGCCACCGCCGATCTCATCGCCCGGCTGGACCAGCGCGTGCGTACGATTTCAGTCACCCGCCAAGCGGCGCCCGCGCAGCAACAACAACAGGGCCAGCAACAGCGGCGTTGACCCTGGCTATGTCAGGCGCCATTGGCGCGGACATGATCGATGATCGTTTCTACGAGGCGCTCGGGCCGGTGACGGCCCGGGCGCTGTCGTCTGGGCTTCATGCCGAGGGCGATCTGGATCGCTCAATCACGTCCATAGCGCCGCTCGAGCGGGCGGGGTCCAGCGATCTTTGCTATTACGACGGCCCCGTTCCGCGCGCGCCGGTCCTCTACGCGCCGGGCGCCTGCATCGTGCGCGCGGCTGTCGCGCCGATGGCGCCGAACGTGGCTGCCAGGATTGTTTCAGAGAGCCCGCGCGCCGCCTTCGCTCGCCTGGCGCTCATGGTGCGCCGGCCACGCCTGCTTGAGGCGGGCGGGCCAGCCGTTCATTCAAGCGCACGCCTCGAAGACGGCGTGCAACTGGGCCACGGGGTGGTGATCGGCGCCGATGCCCAGGTGGGCGCAGGCGCGATCATTGGGCCCAATGCGGTGATCGGCCCGGGCGTCACGGTTGGCCGCCGCGCGCGCATCGGCGCCCACGCTGTTATTGGATTCGCACTGATCGGTGATGACGTGACCATCCTCGCCGGCGCGGTGATCGGCGAGGCTGGTTTTGGCGTCGCGGGGGATGCAACCGGCTTGATCGACGTGCCGCATTTCGGGCGCGTCGTGGTCCAGGACCGGGTCACGATTGGCGCAAACTCAGCGATCGATCGCGGCGTATTCGATGACACGACCATCGGCGAAGAGACGAAAATCGACAATATGTGCCACATCGCGCACAACGTGACCTTGGGCCGGCGCGTGATGATCGCGGCGTTTGGCGGCATTTCTGGCTCGACCAGCGTTGGAGACGATGTGCGCATGGGCGGCCGTGTGGGCGTCTCCGATCATCGAACCATTGGCGCGGGCGCGGCCCTTGCGGGCGGCTCGGCCGTGCTGCAAGACGTGCCCGTGGGCGAAACGTGGGGCGGCTATCCGGCCAAGCTTGCGCGAACCTGGATGCGCGAAATCGCGTGGCTAAAGTCGAAAACGGCGGGCAGGCGTGATGACAACAAGTGAACCAGCGCCGGCGCCCAGCGAGCAAGCCATCGAGATCGATGAGGTCCTTCGGCGCCTGCCGCACCGCTATCCGTTCTTGCTGATCGATCGCGCCAGCGCGTACATACCCTTCACATCGATCCGCGCGCTTAAAAGCGTGTCCGTCAACGAACCATATTTTCCGGGCCACTTTCCCGGCGCGCCGGTCATGCCGGGCGTGCTTCAGATCGAGGCGATGGCGCAGGCCGGCGCGCTTCTAATGTCGAAGTCGCTCGACGTGGATGTCTCGAAACACGCGATCTATTTCATGTCCATTGACAATGCGCGGTTTCGTAAACCCGTCCGCCCGGGCGATATGCTGGCGCTTGACGTCACCGTGCTGTTTCATCGCCGCAACATTTTCAAATTCCGCGGCCGGGGTGAAGTTGACGGCGAGATCGCGGTCGAGGCGGAATTCGCCGCGATGAAGGCGGATCGCTGAGGCGTAATCAGTATGGCGCAATCAATTCATCCGACCGCGATCGTCGATAAGGGCGCGGAGCTCGGCGAGGACGTGGAGATCGGCCCGTGGTGCTCGGTGGGTCCGGACGTCAAGCTTGGCGCGCGCACGCGGCTTGTCGCCAACGTGTTCGTTGAGCGCCACACTGCAATCGGCGAAGATTGCGTGATCTGGCCCTATTGCGCGATCGGCGGCCCGCCGCAGGACATAACATATGCTGGAGAGCCGACGCGCCTTGAAGTCGGCGATCGCTGCACGATCCGCGAACATTCGAGTATGCATCGCGGCACCGTGCGCGGGCGGGGCCTGACGAAAATCGGGTCGGACGGCTTCTTCATGAGTCAAAGCCACGTCGCGCACGATTGCATTGTCGGCGATCACGTAATCCTGGCGCAGGGCGCGACGATTGGCGGCCATGTGCAAGTGAGCGATTTTGTCTTCATGGGCGGGCTCGCGGCGGTTCATCAGTATTCGCGCATTGGCCGCCATGCGTTTGTCGGCGGCCTCTCGGCGGTGGTGACGGATGTCATTCCGTACGGCTCGGCGGTCGGCATTCACGCGCACCTGGCCGGCCTCAATGTCGTCGGCCTCAAACGGCGGAATTTTTCCCGCGAGACAATTCACGATCTGCGCGCGGCCTATCGTCTGCTGTTCGCGGAAGAGGGCACGTTCCAAGAGCGGCTGGACGATGTGGCGGAAGTCTACGGGCATCGCCCTGAAGTGATGGAGATTATCGCCTTCATCCGCGCCGAGGCGTCGCGCCCCATCTGCATGCCGCGAGATTGACGTGGCGCGCTGGCGCAAGCTCGGCATCGTCGCCGGCGGCGGCCAAGCGCCCGTCGCGCTCGCCGAGCATTGCGCCGCGACGGGGCAGGCCTATTGGGTGTCGCGCATCGCGCCCTTCGCGGACCCCGCGCTCGATGCGCACCCGGGCGCCAGCTTCAACATCGGCAAGATGGGCGCGCGGTTGGCGGCGCTGGCGGCCGCAAATGTGGATGCCGTCACGATGGTCGGCGCTGTGCCACGGCCGGATTTCGCGGCGGTCGAGTTCGATGAGCACGGCCTTTCGATGTTGCCGAAGTTGGCGGCGGCGGCGCGACACGGTGACGACGCCTTGCTGCGCGTTCTGATCGATGAACTTGAAGAGGCGGGCTACCTCGTCATTGGCGCGGACGACGCCTTGAGCGAACTACGGGCGCCGGCGGGCGCGCTTGGCGCACACACGCCCAGTGCGCGCAATCGCGAGGACATCATCAAGGCGGCGCGCCTCGCCGCCGCGTTGGGGCCGTTCGACGCCGGCCAGGCGGTGTGCGTCTGCGATGGCCTTGTGCTGGCGATTGAAGCGCAGGAAGGCACCGACGCGATGCTCGCCCGCGTCGCCGGCCTGCCTGTGGAAGTGCGCGGCACGGCGCAGGCGCGGCGCGGCGTGCTGATGAAGCGGCCGAAATCCATCCAGGATCGGCGCATAGACTTGCCGACGATTGGCGCGCGCACGATTGAGCGGGCGGCCGAGGCGGGCCTTGCGGGCGTCGCCATCGAGGCGGACGGCGCCATGATCCTGGGGCGCGCCAGCGTCATTGAACGCGCGGATGCGCTGGGCCTTTTCGTTTATGGCTTTCGGCCGGACGAAGTGGACGCGCCGTGAGAGTGTTCGTCGTCGCCGCAGAAGCTTCGGGCGACGCCATCGCCGCCGATTTCATCCGCGCCCTAAGGGCCCGCGTCCCGGATGTGACAATCGCCGGCGTTGGCGGCGCCGCGATGGCGGGCGAGGGGGTGAAGAGCGCGGCCTCGATCGCCGGCCTCTCCGTGCTCGGCCTGTTCGAGGGCCTCAAAGTGTATGGACGCGTTGTACGCGCCGCCGATCAGACAGCGGAGGCGGCGCGCGCCTTCGACCCGGATGTGGTGGTGCTGGTCGATTCCTGGGGATTCATGCTGCGCGTGGCGCTGCGCATCAGGCGCATGTGCCCACGCGCGCGCATCGTGAAATATATCGGCCCCCAAATCTGGGCGACGCGTCCCGGGCGGGCGCGCGCGCTCGCGCGCACTGTCGATCACGTCATATGCTTATTCGCGATCGAGGCGCCGGCCTATGCCGCGCTCGATTTGCCCGCGACTGTGTGCGGATATCCCGCGCTCGGCCGGTTTGTCGCCGGAGATGGCGCGGCGTTTCGTGCACGCCATGGGCTGGACCCGCAAACGCCGGTGATCCTGGTTCTGCCTGGCAGCCGCCCGGCGGAGCTGCGCGGCGTGGCGCCGGCGTTGTGGCGCGCCGGCCTTGCGCTCAAAGTCAACTTTCCCGAGGCGCGTCTGGTCACGGTGGCGGCGTCATCGGTGGCGGACACCGTGAGGGCGCAAGCGCCGCGAGAAACGCTCATAGTCACCGAGGACGAGAAAGGCGATGCGTTCGCCGCCGCGACGGTCGCGCTCGCCGCGTCCGGCACCGTGACGACCGAACTTGCGCTGCAAGGCGCGCCAGTCATTGTCGGCTACCGCCTTGGCTGGTTTACGTGGCTGGTGGCGCGGTTTTTCCTCTACAAGGCGCGCTTTATCAGCATTCTCAACGTCATCGCCGACGCCGAAGTGATGCCGGAATTCATGCAAACGCGCCTTACCGTCGAGAACATCGTCGCCGCGGCCTCGCCTCTGCTCAACGATCCAGACAAGAGACGCGCACAGATCAACGCGCAGAACGAAGCCTTGCGCGCGCTCGGGCGCGGCGCGCGGCCCGCTTCCGAAATCGCGGTGGATGTCGTGGTTGCGGAAGCGGCGCGCGGCGGTGATCAGCCGCGCTTGCCGACGGTGACATAATCGCGCTGCGGCGCGCCGGTGTAGATTTGACGCGGGCGCCCGATCTTCTGCGACTCGTCCTCCATCATCTCCGTCCATTGCGCGATCCAGCCGACGGTGCGGGCGACGGCGAAGAGAACGGTGAACATCGAGGTTGGGAAGCCCATCGCGCGCAGCGTGATGCCTGAATAGAAATCGATGTTCGGATAGAGCTTGCGCTGGACGAAATACTCGTCATTGAGCGCGATTTTCTCAAGCTCGATCGCCACTTTGAGCAGGGGCGTATCTTCCGCGCCGACTTCCTTCAGCACTTGGTGGCAGAGCTTTTGCATCGCTATCGCGCGCGGGTCGTAGTTTTTGTAAACACGGTGCCCGAAGCCCATCAGCCGCACTTCTGATTTTGGATCCTTCACCCGGGCGATGAAGTCTGGAATGTTGTCGACCGTACCGATTTCCTCCAACATTTTGAGCGCCGCCTCGTTGGCGCCGCCATGGGCGGGGCCCCACAGGCAAGCGATGCCGGACGCAATGCAAGCGAACGGATTGGCGCCGGATGAACCAGCCAGACGCACCGTCGAGGTGGAGGCGTTCTGCTCGTGATCGGCGTGCAGGATCAAGAACACGTCAAGCGCGCGCGCGAGGATTGGGTTGATCTTATAATCCTCGGCCGGAACCGCGAAGCACATGCGCAGAAAGTTCGACGCATAGTCGAGTTCGTTGCGCGGGCTCACAAACGGCTGACCGATCGAATATTTGAACGCGCGCGCGGCGAGCGTCGGCATCTTGGCGATCAGCCGGTGGCTGGCGATGACGCGCTGCTTGGGATCGTCGATATCCGTTGAATCGTGATAGAATGCCGAAAGAGCGCCCACCGTGCCGACCATGACCGCCATCGGATGCGCGTCGCGACGGAACCCTTCGAAGAAGCGGTCAAACTGCGCGTGCAGCATCGTATGATAGGTGATGTCTTTGACGAAGCGCTTGAGTTCGCTCTCCGTCGGTAAGTCGCCGTTGGCGAGCAGATAGCAGACTTCCAGAAACGTCGACTGCTCGGCGAGATCGAGGATTGAATAGCCGCGATAGAGGCACACGCCAGCTTCGCCGTCGATGAACGTGATCTGGCTTTCGCAACTGCCCGTGGATGTGAAACCCGGATCGTAGGTGAAGACGCCCGCTTGTCCATAGAGCTTGCGGATGTCGACGACGTCGGGCCCGACAGATCCGCTATAGACTGGCAGATCGATCTGCTTGTTGTTAATGAGGAGCGTCGCCGAGCCGTTTGGCTTTATCTTCGAGTCCATCTTCATTCTCCCGGCCCCTGCGAGGGGTTCGTTGTACTTCCGATTCTCGTTACGAAACCTGATCTTCTAAGCGGGCCATCGATTCCTCGCGGCCTAAAATTTCCAATGTCTGGCCCAGATCGGGCGCAGGCGACCCACCCGTGAGCGCGGCGCGCAGGGGCGGGCCGATCTGCCCAAACCCCACGCCCTCATCTGCGGCGAACGCCTTAAGCTCCGCCGCCAAGGTCTCGGCGCGCCACTCCCGCATCGTCTTGAGCCGCGCAAACAGGCGCCCAAGGCGCGGCCGCGCATCGTCCTTCAAAGTTCGCCGCGCGGCCTCGTCAAGCACAATCGGCCGATCGCGCAACAAGAAATAGGCCTGCTCCGCCAAGTCCGCGACGGTCTTGGCCCTTTGCTTCAATATGGGCATGGCGGCGCGCAATTTCACGGAATCGCTTGTCTCGATGCGCCAGTCCTTGTTGGCGGCGATGTACGCCAGCGTCAGCGCTGCGAGGCGTTCATCATCCGCCATTTTGATAAAGTGTGCGTTGACGTGGCCGAGCTTGTCGAGATCGAGGCGCGCGGGTGATTTCACCGCCTTCTCAATATCGAACACGCGCGCGGCCACTTCCTTTGAAATGATGTCGTCATGGCCGGGGCTCCAGCCCAAGCGCATGAGATAGGCGGCCAGGCCCTCGGGCAGATAGCCCATGTCCCGATAGGCCTCCGCGCCCAGGGCGCCATGGCGTTTCGAAAGTTTCGCGCCATCCGCGCCATGTATGAGCGGCACGTGCGCGAAGCGCGGCGCGTCCCAGGCCATGGCTTGGTAGATGACGATCTGGCGCGCCGCGTTGGTGAGGTGATCGTCGCCGCGAATGACATGCGTCACGCCCATGTCGTGATCGTCAACGACGACGGCGAGCATGTAAGTCGGCGTTCCATCCGCGCGCAGTAGGATAAGGTCATCGATCTCGCGCGCGGCGATGCGCACATCGCCTTGAACAAGATCGCGATTGACGAGTTCGCCCTCGTCGGGCGCCCTAAGGCGAATTGTATAAGGCCCGTCGGGCGCGGGCCCGCCATCGCGCCAGGGTGAACGCACGGGCCGGCCCGCACCATGGGCGGCGGCGCGCAGCGCCTCGACTTCCTCGGACGAGCAATAGCATCGGAACGCGGTTCCCCGGGCGAGCATGGCTTCCGCCGCTTCGCGATGGCGCGGCGCGCGCGCGAATTGATAGATCGGCGGCTCATCGGGCGTGAGGCCAAGCCAGTCGAGGCCATCGAGGATCGCGTCGATCGCCGCCTGGGTGGACCTAGCGCGGTCCGTATCCTCGATTCGCAGCAGGAATCTGCCATTGTGGCGGCGCGCATAAAGCCAATTGAACAAAGCGGTGCGTGCGCCGCCGATGTGCAGGAAGCCGGTCGGCGAGGGGGCGAAGCGGGTGACAACGCTCATGGGGCGGGCGCGCGGAATCTCGGCATGGCGGCGCGCAGATAGCACGCGCGAGGGCGCTTCGGCCAATCCGCTGCGGGATAGGGTTCGCAACCTGCTGATGGCGCAGCGCGAACGCTGGCTGCTCTGGGCGCCGCTGGGGGCCATCTTCGGCGCGGCCGCGCATCTGGCGCGGGAAGTCGCGCCGCCCGCCTATCTCGCGCCTGCGGCCTTTTTGATCTGCATGGTAGCGGCCGTCGCGCTCGGATTGTGGCCAAGCCGAACCAGGGGCGGGGCGGCGAATTTGCTTCGCGTTTGCGGCGCGGGCTTGTTTACGCTGATCGCCGCCGTGGCCCTCGGGGCCTGCGCGGCGGAGGTCCGCGTCATCTCCGCCGCCGCGCCGCGCCTGGCGGAGGAGTTGGGCCCCGTCATGATCGAGGGGTGGGTTGAGGAAGTCGAGGCCGGCGCGCCGCGCACGCGGGTCACGCTGCGCGTGCGCACTCTGGAGGGCATGGCGCCGGCGCCGCGCTTTGCACGCCTGACCATGCCGGGCGCGCGCGCGTTCAGCGCCGGGCGAGCGATCCGTTGCCGCGCCATGCTGCGCCCACCTGACGGGCCATTGGCGCCAGGCGCGTATGATTTTGCGCGACGCGCCTATTTTGAACAATTGGGCGCCGCAGGCTTCACGCTCGGCCGCTGCAGGCCGATCGCGGCGGCCTTCCCCGCCGGGATCGCGGGTGCGCGGCTGCGCCTCGCGGCGGTGCGCAGCGACCTCGCGGACGCCATCTACGCCGCATCCCCTGGCGCGGGCGGGGCCGTGGCCGCTTCGCTGCTGGTGGGCGACCGCAGCTTTCTCTCCGAGGAGGTCAACACAGCACTGCGCGATTCCGGCCTTGGGCACATATTGTCCGTATCCGGACTGCATATGGGGGTGGTCGGCGGGCTTGTGTTCGCGGCGCTGACCGGCTTCTTCGCGCTCATAGCGCCGCTGGCGCTGCGCGTGCCGGTGCGCAAGCTCGCGGCGCCTGGCGCGCTCGGCGTGCTTACGCTCTATCTCGTCATTTCCGGCGCCAGCGTGCCGGCGCTGCGCGCTTATGTCATGGCGGTCGTGGCGTTCGGCGCCATTCTCATTGACCGGCCGGCGATCTCGATGCGCGGTTTGGCGCTCGCCGCGCTGATCATCACATTGCTGTTGCCGGAATCGGTACTGGAGCCTGGGTTTCAGATGTCGTTCGCGGCGACGGCGGCGTTGGTCGCGGCGTTTGAAACGACGACACGCCGGGATGAGCCGCATCTGCCGGCGCCAGGGCCGATCGTGGGCACGCTGCAATGGATGGTGCGCGGCCTCACCGGGGCGATCCTGATCAGCTTTGTAGCGGGCCTCGCCACAGATCCCTTCGCGCTCTACCACTTCCAGAGATTTTCCGCCTACGGATTGCCCGCCAACCTCACCGCCGCGCCGCTGGTTTCCTTCGTGATCGCGCCGCTTGCGGTCGCAGCCGCTTTGGCTGCGCCATTCGGGCTTGCCGAGGCGCCTCTTCAAGCGCTGGCGGCCGCGTGCGACTTGTTGGTCGGCATCGGCGCGGCGTTCGCGGCGCGACCGGAGGCTGTCGCGGCCCTGCCGCGCCCACCGGATGGCGCGTTCCTGCTCGCTGTCTTCGCCCTGTCCTGGATTTGCCTGTGGCGTGGCGCTGCGCGATGGCTGGGCGCGCCACTCCTCGCGGGCGCGGTCATACTCTACGCATTCGCGCCGCGCCCCGTGCTCTTGTTCGACGGCGAGTTGCGCGCCGTGCTCGCAAGGGACGTGGGCCAGGGCGGCGCGTGGGTGCTCATGCGGCCCTACGGACGATCGACGTTCGCGCGCGACCGCATTGGCGCCATGGCCGGCCTTGCGCCCGCCGCGCTTGACCGGCTCGCGCCGCCCGCCTGCGCGGAGGCGCTGTGCTTCTGGGCGATTGGGCCGCACGCAAACGCCGCGATCGTGATGCGCCCCGAAGGCTGGGCGGACTCCCGGCTCGCCGGCGCCATCGTGCTCTCGCGGCTTCCGGCGCCGCCGGGTTTCGTGTCCCGCATGCGCCCCATGGATGCGGGTGCTCTCGCCGCGCAAGGCGGGGGCGCGCTCACACTCCGCGAAGGCCGCTTCTCAATCACGCGCGCGCGTTCACCCGGCGCGACGCGGCCCTGGCGCGCCGGCCAGCCTCACTGATGCGCGGGCGTTATTGATATTTGCGTGTGAGCGCCACGAGCTTGCCCTGAATGCGCACGCGGTCCGGCCCGAAAATGCGCGTCTCATAGGCCGGGTTGGCCGCTTCGAGCGCAATCGAATTGCCGCGCCGGCGCAATCGCTTCAGCGTCGCTTCCTCATTGTCGATCAGGGCGACGACAATATCGCCGCTCTGCGCGGTGTCGCCCCGCCGCAGGATCACCACATCGCCTTCGAGGATGCCGGCCTGGATCATGGAATCGCCGCGCACTTCGAGGCCAAAACACTCCTCGATGTTGGCGATGTCGAGCGGGGGCGCGACGCGCCCGATTTCCGTCTGCAAAGCTTCGATCGGCGCGCCGGCGGCGATGCGGCCGAGAATTGGAACCTCTCGTGCGAGGGCGCGGCCTTCCTGGCCGACCACGGCCGGGCGGAAATTTGTGCGCCCACGCGGCGGCGCGGCTGGCGCGGCCGAATCCGGCAGCTTCAACACTTCAAGCGCACGCGCGCGGTGCGGCAGGCGACGCAGAAAGCCCCGCTCCTCAAGCGCGGTTATGAGGCGGTGAATGCCCGATTTGGAAGCCAAATCGAGCGCCTCTTTCATTTCATCGAAAGAAGGGGAGACGCCGGACTCCTTGATCCGCTCATGGATGTAAAGGAGCAGCTCTTTTTGTTTCGCCGTCAGCATGGGGTGCAAGACCAAAGAGTGAACAACCGGAAATTGTTCTATGTCCGTTCACGGCGCGCGTCAAGCCATGCCGGGGCGGGCCATCAGGGCGCGGGTCGCCGCACGCACATCCTCTTGGCGCATCAAGGATTCTCCGACGAGAACGGCGCTCGCGCCCGCGGCGCATACACGGGCGACATCGCCCGGCGCGGCGATTCCTGATTCTGAAATAACCAATCGATTCCTCGGAACGAGGGACGCCAGGCGCTCGGTTGTTTCAAGGCGCGTCTCGAACGTGCGCAGATCGCGATTGTTAACGCCGATCATTCCATCCGGCAGCGCAAACGCGCGCTCAAGCTCGGCCTGATCATGGCATTCGATCAGCACATCCATGCCGTAGTCACGCGCGGCGCCCGCCAGCTCCGCGGCGCAAGCATCGTCGACGGCCGCCATGATGATCAGCACCGCGTCCGCGCCGAGCGCGCGCGATTGAGCGATCTGCACGGGATCAATCATGAAGTCCTTGCGCAGGCAGGGAAGGGCGCACGCCGCGCGCGCGGCGATGAGAAACTCGTCCGCACCCTGAAAGCTCGGCCCATCGGTCAGAACCGAAAGGCAGGTCGCGCCGCCCGCTTGGCAGGCGCGCGCGAGCGCCGGGGGATCGAAGTCAGCGCGAATAAGGCCGCGCGATGGGCTCGCCTTTTTGATTTCGGCGATGAGCGCGACGCCTTCAATATCCGCCCTGCGTTTCAATGCGGCGGAGAAACCGCGTGGCGGAGATTGCGCGCGCGCCTGTGCGTCCCAATCGCGGCCTTCGCGCTTCAACGCAGCGACTTCAACGCGCTTATAGGCGATGATGGCGGCCAAATGATCGCTCATGGGCGCGCCCGGGCGCTGGTGATCGCAATGAGCGAATTCAGCGCGGCGAGCGCGGCGCGGCTTTCGAGCGATTCCAGCGCGCGTCGCCAGCCTTGGCGCAGGTCGATGTCATCCTCGGAAAGCGCAATCGCGGCCGCCGCGTTGAGCAAGACAGCGGTGCGGTAGGCGCCGTTCTCGCCATGACCTTCAAGCAAGGCCCGCAAGGCTGAAGCGTTGGCGCGCGCATCGCCGCCGCGAAGCGCCTCTGGCGAAAACGGCGGTCCATCCGGATCGGCGAAATTAAGCGCTGCTTCGGCGATTTCACCTCGATCAAGCGCAACAACGATGTTCCCATCCGCAGCGGCCAGTTCATCCATACCGCCCGCGCCATGAACAACCCAGGCCGCCACCGCGCCAAGCAGTTTTAGCGCGTGCGCCATGGGCGCCGCGCATTCCGGCGCGAACACGCCGACCAGCTGGCGCTTGACGCCCGCCGGGTTGGCGAGCGGACCGAGAAGATTGAAAAGCGTGCGCTTGCCCAGGGCGCGGCGCGCCTCCGCCACATGACGCATGGCCGGATGGTGATGCTGCGCGAACAGGAACGCGATGTTTGCATCGCGCAGCGCGCGCTCAAGCACGTTGACATCCCCGGTCAGCGTTACGCCGAGCGCCTCAAGCACATCGGCCGCGCCCGACCGGGAACTCATGGCGCGGTTTCCGTGCTTGGCCACCGGCACGCCCGCGCCGGCGACGACAAACGCCACGGCCGTTGAAATGTTCAGCGTGTGTGCGCCATCCCCACCCGTCCCGCACACATCGATCGCGCCCTCGGGCGCAGCGACAGGAATCATCCGCGCCCGAAGCGCGCGCGCGCCGATCACCAGCGCCGCTGGATCGCTCATCAGCGGAATGGACTCTTCGAGGAGGCCACGAATTTCTTCCGCCGTCGCCGCGCCATCCATGACGCGCGCCAAAGCGTGCTCAAAGCTCGTGAGATCGCCCGCGCTCATCGCGCCCGCGCCACATCAAGAAAAGCGCCGATCAGCGCATGGCCGTGCTCGGAAGCAATCGATTCAGGATGAAACTGCAGGCCGTAAATCGGCCGCGTTGCATGGCGCAGCGCCATGATTTCACCGTCCTCGGTTTCCGCATCGACGATGAGGTCGCTTGGCAAGGAGCCGCGCCGCACGGCCAGGCTGTGATAGCGCGTCGCCTTGAGCGGGGAGGGCAGGCCGCGAAACAGCCCTTCGCCGCGATGGCGCACATCGGCGACCTTGCCGTGCATGATGGCTTTCGCGCTGATGACTTCGCCGCCGAACGCCTGCCCGATCGCCTGGTGGCCGAGACATACGCCGAGCATCGGCAGTTCGGCGGGCGCGTTCGCCAAGAGGGGCAAACAAATTCCAGCTTCGTTGGGCGTGCACGGGCCAGGTGAAAGGATCACCGCCCCCGGGCGCTTCTTCAGCGCTTGCTCGACTGTCAGCGCATCATTGCGCACGACTTCGGTGGGAACGCCAAGGTCCTCCACGTAGTGGACGAGATTATAGACGAACGAGTCGTAATTATCGATGACGAGGATCATTTGGGCGCGGCGCCTGGATTGAAAATGTGAGACGGCTCAATAGCGATCAACGCCATCGGGAAATGGGGGCCGGCCCTCTTCTCATGAGCATACCCTAACGCGTCATCGCACACCTGGGAACGGGGCGAGCAACCGCCAGCGTCGCTTATTGCCGACGCTTTCGGGCCGCGGTGGTGTGAGCGCGCCCGCCGGCTTTCGCTATGGCGCACGGCTAAAACGCGAACTCGAGAACGGCGTGGGCGATCAGATCGCCCGAGCCGGCAAACGTAACGCTACACTCCACATAGGCGCTCGCCTTGCCGAAGCGCCTGACTTTCGCCTCGATACGAAAGTCGTCGTTGGCGGCGGGACGCACGAAGTGCGTGTGTTGGTAGACCGTTCCCTTTCCGGCGCGTGGGCCGGTCATTGCGGCGACGGAGGCCACGGTGTCGATCGCCGCCATCAGCGCCTGGCCGCACACCGCGCCAGAGAAAAATTTCAACCGATCACTCAGAGGGAGACGCATCGCGCAATGCCCCGCGCGCACTTCGATGTCGGTGAGGCCCATGTCCTTGATCCAAGGCGCGAACACCCAGTCAAACGCGGCGTGAACATTGTCCTGCGTAACCGGAAAGAGCCCTTCCGGCAGGGCGGTGGTTCGGGGTGTTTCAGACATACCGCCACGCCTCCGCCGCCGCCGCGAAGAGGGCGCGCGCTTTGTGCTCGGTCTCCTCAAGCTCCAATTGCGGATCGCTGTCGAGCACGACGCCGCCGCCCGCCTGCACATGGAGCGCCCCGTCCTTCACCACGCCGGTGCGCAGCGCGATGCACGTGTCCATCTCGCCGCCGGCCGAAAAATAACCCACGCCGCCGCCATAAAGGCCACGCCGGTGCGGCTCCAATTCGTTGATGATCTCCATTGCGCGCACTTTGGGCGCGCCTGACACTGTGCCGGCGGGAAACCCGGCGAACAGCGCGTCCAGCGCATCCTTATCGTCCGCCAGCGCGCCCTCGACATTGGAGACGATGTGCATGACGTGGCTGTAGCGCTCGACGCCGAAGCTTTCGGTGACGCGCACATTGGCGGGCGCGTCATTGGCGCCAGCCACGCGCCCGCGCCGCGCGACACGGCCGACATCGTTGCGCCCGAGATCAAGCAGCATGAGATGTTCGGCGCGTTCCTTCGGATCGGCGAGCAACTCGGCTTCGAGCGCGCGATCTTCGGCGGGCGTCGCGCCCCGCGGGCGCGTGCCGGCGATGGGGCGCACCGTCACCGTTCCATCACGCACGCGCACCAGGATTTCAGGGCTGGATCCGACGACCGCGAAATCTGGGAAGTTGAGGTAAAAAAGGAAGGGAGATGGGTTAAGACGGCGAAGCGCGCGGTAGAGCGCGAAGGGCGGCGCTTCGAACGGCGCGGAAAAGCGCTGGCTGGGCACAACCTGAAACACATCGCCTGCGCGCGCATAGGCCTTGCAGCGCTCCGCCATCTCGCGGTAGCGCGCGGGCGTGATGTTGGAGCGTGGCGCGGGCGGCGGGGGCGGCGGCTGTGGTTCGGTGCGGCGGGGCAGGGGCTTGTCCAGCAAGCGCGCCGCGCGCGCCAGGCGCTGCGTGGCGGCCTCATAGGCGCGCTCCGCGCTTTGGCCGCCCTTTTTGCGCGCGGGCGTCACCAGCGTAATGTCATGCGTCACATTGTCGAACACGGCCACCAGTGTGGGGCGCACAAAGAGCGCCTCGGGCAGGGCGAGCGGATCGGGCGGCGTTGGCGCCAAGCGTTCGATCAGACGCACGGCGTCATAGGTGAGAAACCCAAAGAGGCCCGCGGCGGGCGGTGGCAGTTCGCTGGGAACGGGCAGGGCGGACCGTTTCAGCGTGCGCCGCAGCGATGCAATCGGCTGGGCTTTTTCCTCGCGGAAGGCGCTGTCATCGAAGCGCCCGGCGCTTACTTCCGCGCGGCCCGCGCGCAGGCGCCAGACGAGATCCGGCTTAATTCCGATGATGGAATAGCGGCCCCGCCAATCGCCGCCCTGCACGGACTCCAGCAGGAACACCCCCGGCGCATCGGCGCCAAGCTTCATCAGCGCGGATACGGGCGTATCGAGGTCCGCGGCGCGGCGCGTCCACACCAGGGCGCCGCCCGTCTCGTAAACCGTAGCGAAGTCCTCCGGCGACGGATGAAACCCGTGCGTCGCCGCCGTCATGGAGCATTGTCTTGCGCATCTGCAGCGTCGCCATAGGTGCGCTCGATCAGCGTCGCGTTGCGCCGCACATCGGCGCGCGCGCGCACCGCCGCCTCCACCGCCTGGGACATGCTTTGCATTAAAGATTGCTGCAATTGGCCGCGCCAGCGTTCGAGCGCGGCGGCGTTCGCCGCGTCGGCGGGATCGGCGCGCTGAATTTGCTCGATATGCGCGAGCATCAGGCTTTGCCCATCGATACGCACATCCATGACCACTTCGCCCTCCCGGCCCGCGAACATCATGCCGCCAAGTTGGCGCGCGGGGATCCGCTGTGAGGCGGTCTGCCGGTCGATCTCCTGGGAGCGCACGACGATCTGGCCTTGCTCGGCGCGCACGGCGTCCGCAAAGCCGCGCCCGGCCGCCACGGCGTCGATGACGCGCTGGCCGATCGCCTGTAGGCGGCGCGCGCTCTCTTGCGTCGTCCACAGAGCCGCGATCTGCGGGCGCACCTGCGCGAGCGGGCGCACGCGCGCGGGCGTGATGGAATCGACTTGCACGATCACATCGGCGCCCTCGCCGCCAGGAATGAAGTCCGTTGCCTCGCCCTCGGCGGTGGCGAACGCCGCGCTCAGCAGTTCGGGTTGATCAACAAATTCCGGCGCCGGTTGGCCATCGGCGCCGCGGCCCTCGGCGGTGACCGCGGCGACCGTGACCACATTGAGCCCTTGCGCGCGCGCGGCCGTGGCGAGCGGCGCGCCTTGCGCGCGCGCATCATTGAACGCGGCGACCGCCGTGTTCATGAGATCGGCCGCCTCTTCCTGCGCGATCGCGGCGCGGATATCCTCGCGGTGATCGGCCAATTGCGCGGCCGAAGCCGGCGTGATCGCGCGCATCTGGATGGCGGCCCAGGGCGAGAGGGCGCCCTGCACCGCCTGCACTGCGTTCGCCTGCATGCCGAAGGCGGCGCGGGCTATCCGTCCATCGGGAATTTCGGCGCGTGTGCGGTTGTCATGCGTGATGACTTGCAGATTGAGCGCGCGCGCCACGGCGGCCGCGTCTTCGCCCCGGCCAAGGCGCGCCGCCGCGTCTCGCGCTTGAGCTTCGGACTGCGCTGAAATCTGCACGAGCGTGCGCCGCTCCGGCTGTTCGAGTGTGGCGCGGCGGGCGTTGAATTCCTCCAAGATGCGCGCCTCGGGCACGTCCACGCGCGCCACGAAATCCGCCGGCCGCGCCGAGACGATGGTCAGCGCGCGGAATTCCGGCACACGCAACGTGGCTGACAATTGCCGGTAAAGCGCCTGCAATTGCGCGTCCGTCGGCGCGGGCACGGCGCCGACGCGTGTGGCTGGAATTTCGGCCACCGATGCGCGCCGGCGTTCGCTTTCGAACGCCAAGCCAAGCGCGCCATAGCTGCGCGGCGCGCGCGCGCCGACGACAAGCGCGTGCATCAGCTGGCGCACCGAAAGATCGGCGCGCACTTCCTCAACAAACTCCGCGTGCGTGTAGCGTATCTCGCGCAGGAAGTTCTGATACTGGCCTTCGTCAAAGCTGTTATTGATCGGGTTGAGCGCCGCCGGCGTTTGGCGGATGCGCGCGGCCACCAATTGATCGCTGGCGTCCAGCCCGAGGCGACTGGCGTAATTGTGCAGCGCGATGCGATTGATCATGGAATCGAGGATGCGTTCGGGCGCGCGCTGCTCAATGGCGTCGGCGCGGCTGATCGGCGTTTCAGATTCACTACGCTGCTGATCGAGCCAGAGGGTGAAATCACGTTCCAATTCCTGCGGCGTGATGGACTGATCGCCGACGCGGGCCATGTCCGTCCGGTTCATGCCGTTGAACGCGTCATTGACGCCCCAGATCGCGAAGGCGAGCGCCAGGACGCCAAGCAGGATGCGGGCGAAGATGCTGCGCGTGAGTTGGCGCATTTGTGCGAGCATGGCGCGTGGGTTCCCTCGGAAAAAAGCCGGCGAACCATAAAGAGGGCGCGCCGAGGCGGCAACGGCGCGGCTGAAACGCCGCGCCGGCTTGACAGACGCGTCCCGAATGCCCCTCCACACCCGCTTTGGGGGAATTGATGAACCGCAGGCCTCTGATCGCCGGGAACTGGAAGATGTTCGGCCTCGCGGCCGATCTTTCCGAGATGGAGGGGCTGGCGCCGCATGCGGCGCGGCTCACGGGGCTCGACATTGTGCTCTGCCCTCCAGCGACTTTGATCGCCCAGGCGGCCTGGCGCCTCAAGGGCGGCGTGATGGGCCTTGGCGGGCAGGATTGCGCGCCGGCGCAGCAGGGCCCCCACACCGGGGATGTCAGCGCCGCGATGCTCAAGGATGCGGGCGCGGCCTGGGTGATCCTCGGCCATTCCGAGCGCCGCCGCGACCATGGCGAGAGCGACGCTTTGGTGCGGGCGAAAGCGGACGCCGCGCTGGCCGCCGGCCTCACGCCGATCCTATGTGTTGGCGAGACGATCGAGGAGCGCAAGGCCGGCGCGGCGGATTCGGTCGTCACCCGCCAGCTCGCGCGGAGCGTCCCTGACGGCGCGCCGGCTTCTCTGGTGATCGCCTATGAGCCGGTGTGGGCGATCGGCACGGGGTTGACGCCCAGCGCGGCGGAAATCGTCGAGATACATGCCGTCGTCCGCGCGGCGCTCATGGCGCGTTTCGGCGCGGACGGGGCGGCGATGCGCATCCTCTACGGCGGCTCGGTCAAGCCCGCCAATGCGGGCGAAATCCTGGCCCTCGATGGCGTCGATGGCGCACTGGTCGGCGCCGCCAGCCTCAAAGCCGCCGACTTTGGCGCGATCATGGAGGCTCACCCGGCCGCGCGCGCTGGCAATTGAACGCGCGCTCGCCTATGTAGCCGCCTTCCCCGCACGCCGGAGCCGCCGCACGCATGCAAACCCTGCTTTTGATCGTTCATTTGCTGATCGCCGCCGCGCTCATAGGGCTGGTTCTGCTGCAGCGTTCCGAGGGCGGCGCGCTTGGCATGGGCGGCGGGGGCGGCGGCGCCTTCATGACGGGGCGCGGCGCGGCGGACATGCTGGCCCGTTTAACCGGCTTCGCCGGCGCGGGCTTTTTGGCTCTCTCCTTGACCTTGACCTGGCTGGCTGGCGCCGATGAACGCCGCATGGAGCGCTCGATCGATCTCAGCGCCGCACCGATCACGGCGCCTGTTCGTCCGCCCGTGCGCACCACGCCAACGCCCGCGCCGGCCGTAACGACGCCAGAAGATGCGACCCAAGCGCCGGAGCAAACGGCCGCCGTCACAATGCCGCCGGCCGTGGCGCCCGCGCCGGTTCGCGCCGCCCCCACCGCGCCCGCGCCAGCCGCCGCCGAGCGGCGCGCCGGGCCCTTGACCCAGGCCGCCGCCCCCGCGCCGCAGCGCGCAGCGCCCCAACCAGCGACGCGTGCGCAACCGCAGCAAACCGCGCCTCGGGCTCAACCGGCGGCGGCCCAACGTCCGCCAGCAGCGACGCCAGCAGCTACGCCAGCGCCGCGCCCGGCCCGCACCACGCCGACTCAGACCGCCCCCGCGACGGCGCCGGCCGAATCGAGCCAAACACAAACGCCTCCGCCGCCCGCCCTGCGGCCGAGGGCCGGTCCCGATCAATGAGCCATGCGCGGGTCTTTGCCCGCGCGCGCGGCATTGTGAGGTGATCGCGAAGCGGCGGGGCGTGCGGAGCTGATGGCGCGATACGTGTTTATTACCGGCGGCGTGGTCTCTTCCCTCGGGAAGGGCATCGCCTCCGCCGCCCTTGGCGCGCTGCTGCAGGCCCGGGGCTACAAGGTCCGCCTTCGCAAGCTCGACCCTTACCTCAACGTTGATCCCGGCACGATGAGCCCTTACCAGCATGGCGAGGTGTTCGTGACGGACGACGGCGCCGAAACCGATCTCGATCTCGGTCATTATGAGCGCTTCACCGGCGTTTCGGCGAACAAGGCCGACAACATCACCACGGGGCGCATCTATCAGGAAATATTGGCGCGTGAGCGACGCGGCGATTATCTGGGCGCGACCGTCCAGGTCATCCCGCACGTAACCAACGCCATCAAGGAATTCATTCTATCGGATCATGGCGGCGCCGATTTCGTGCTGTGCGAGATCGGCGGCACGGTGGGCGATATCGAAGGCCTGCCGTTTTTCGAGGCGATCCGCCAATTGGGTCAGGAACTCGATCCCGGCCAGGCGGTGTTCGTGCATTTGACGCTGCTGCCTTACATCCCATCCGCCGGCGAAATGAAAACCAAGCCCACGCAGCATTCCGTTAAGGAGCTGCGCTCGATCGGCATTCAGCCGAACATCATTTTGTGCCGCTGCGATCGTCCCGTTCCGGAGGATGAGAAAGGCAAGATCGCGCTCTTCTGCAATGTGCGGGAAAGCTCCGTCATCGAGGCGCGCGATTTGGAGACGATCTACGAAGCGCCGATCGCCTATCACAAGGCCGGGCTCGACACCGAATTGCTGCGCCATTTCGGCGTCACGGTCGCGCCCCAGCCCGATCTCGCGCGTTGGGAGCGCATTGTCGAGCGCTACAAGAACCCCGACGGCGAAGTGACCATCGCCATCGTCGGCAAATACACCGAGCTAAAGGATGCGTATAAATCTCTGATCGAGGCGCTCTATCACGGGGGCCTGGCCAACAATGTGCGCGTCGATCTGCGCTGGATCGAAGGCGAAATCTTCGAGCGCGAAGAAGGGCCGGGCGAAGAGTTGAAGGATGTGCACGCCATCCTGGTGCCCGGCGCCTTTGGCGAACGCGGCGCGGAAGGCATGATCCGCGCCACAACCTATGCGCGCGTTGAGAACGTGCCTTTTTTCGGCATCTGTTTCGGCATGCAGATGGCCTGCATCGAGGCGGCGCGCAATCAGGCCGGCCTCAAGGGCGCGAGCAGCAGCGAATTCGGGCCCGCCAAGCATCCCATCGTCGGCCTCATGACGGAGTGGGTGAAGGGCAATGAGCTCGAAAAGCGCAAGGCCGATGGCGAATTGGGCGGTACGATGCGGTTGGGCGCCTTTGACGCCGTGCTCGATCCCAAGTCGCGCGTGGCGGAGATGTATGGAAGCGTGGCGATTTCCGAGCGCCATCGCCACCGTTACGAAGTGAATGCGCGCTATCGCGAGAAGCTGGAGGCGGCTGGGCTGAGCTTCTGCGGCATGAGCCCGGACGGCGTTCTGCCGGAAATCGTTGAACGTACGGACCATCCCTGGTTTGTCGGCGTGCAGTTTCATCCGGAATTGAAGAGCCGTCCCTTCGAACCGCACCCTCTATTCGCCAGCTTCATCGCGGCGGCGGTGGAGCAGAGCAGGTTGGTGTGAGGGCAGAACCGTGGGCCAACATACGTACAAAATTGGCATCAAAGAGTGCGACGTCACGGACCAAGCCCGGCTCAGTACCTACCGCGAGCACCTGGATCGCTGGCGCGAATGGTGTCTATCAGCAGACGATCCCAATTCGTTGACAAACCAGTTCTCTTCCATGTTTTGGTTTGATGCTGTTTTTCGACTGATAAATGAATCGCGCCGCACGCAAGACACACAATTTGCGGCGTTCAATGGCACGCTGTCCGAAGCGCTAGATGCGGGATACGTCGCGGGACAAGCTGTCGCCATCCGGCGGCTGCTCGATCGAGGGATGGATGTTATTTCCCTAAGACGTGTCGCGTCCGATGTGGCGCATCATCGCTCGCTGATCACCCGGGAGGTCTATGTATGCGTTGATGGCGCACCGTATGACTATGAAGCGGCCCAGCAAAAGCAAACACAAGAAATGTTGGCTCAGGCTCGCCAAGGCCCAGTTTTTCAAGCCCGTGAGCCGGACGACTCTCAGCGCGCTCATGAGTTATTCGATCAACTTTCTGGAAAGACTTCAGACAAGCGCGCACGAGATGATCTAATCAGCGAGCAAACATTCAACGTCCTGATGAAAAGAATTGAGGATAGCCGAGCGCGTCCATTTATTGGAGCGGCAAACAAGTTCCTTTTTCATGCTTCTGACAAGAAATCACGCGCCAAACTGAAGTCGGAGTTCGAGATTACTCTTGGCGAAGTAACCGCGATTCACAGAGAATTGGCTCAAATTGGCAACTTCATTTCTGAGTCCATTCTGCACGAAGGGCCATGTGCCCTGGGCGTCGCGACACCGCAGTTTGACGTACTTGAACGCCTACACTTGCCCTTTTTGGCGGAAAATCGTCGCGACGAGCTTCAGACCTGGTGGGACTCACATGCGATACAGTCCGAAAGGCTGTCCTACGAAACGATAGAGTTGGCAAAGTCGGCCTAATAGGGCCCGTGTTGATTTAGAGTGCCCCATGATCCTCGTCGGCCAGTACGATTCCCCGTTCGTGCGGCGCGTGGCAATTTCCCTAATCACGCTCGGCATGCCGTTCGAGCACGACACGCGCTCCGTGTTCGGCGATTTCGACGAGATGCGCCGCATCAATCCGCTGGCGCGCATTCCCTCGCTGACGCTGGATAGCGGCGAGACGCTGATCGATTCCTTCGCCATCCTCGATTGGCTTGACCGCGAAGTGGGGCCGGCGCGGGCGCTCATGCCCACATCTGGGCCAGAGCGAACGCGCGCCATGCAAATCATCGCGCTGGCGACCGGCGCCGTCGAAAAATTCGGCGCCGTCAATTATGAGCGGCTCATGCGCCCGGCCGCGCTGCGATGGCCAGACTGGATCGAACGCTGCAGCACGCAGGCGCTTGGTGCGTTGACTGCACTCGAGCGTGAAGACTGGCGCGCGCGCGAACGGCTCGATCAGGTGCAGATCACAACCGGTTGCCTCTTGGGTTACCTGGCGTTGTCGATGCCGGATGTTCTGACGGGCGATGCCTATCCACGCCTGAATGAGTTCTGGGCGCGATGCGCGGTGTTGCCTGCGTTCCAGGACACGAGCGTGGGCGATTACGCGCTGCCGCGGAGCTAAGCGGCGAGGAACGCGCCACGCGCGCGTCACACCACTATCACCATCTCCCCATACGCGGCGAGCTCCGCGTCCTGCGTCACAAGCCGAAGCGGCTCGGTGCGCGCCTGCGCGATGAGCATGCGATCGAAGGGATCGGCGTGATGCGCGGGCAGCGACTCCACTGCAACGGCGTGCTCGGCGGTGATCGCCAGCGGCGCATAGCCTGCCGCCCGAAAATACCCGTGTGCTTCGGTTGCTGAAATCGGCATGGCGCTGGCGCCGCGCCGCTTCAACGCATGCTTGATCGCGATCTCCCACAGGCTCGCCGCGCTCACATGGATCACATTGTCCGGCGCCATGATGAGGTCACGCGCGGCGGTGTGCAGGCGGGGGCTATCGGTGATCGCCCACAAGGCGATGTGCGTATCGAGCAGCAACCTCAAGCTTTTGGCTTGGCCATAAATACGGCGGCGGCCTCCGCATCGAACGCTTTGTCAGGCTCGGGCGCGACGAACTTCCCCTTCGCCACGCCAATGCGCTGACCTTTCGCAACGTGTCCCACAGGAACAAGCTTCGCCGCCGGGCGCCCGTTGCGTGCGATCACGATCTCCGCCTCAGCCCCGCTTTCGACGGCCTCGACCAGACGCGATAGGTTCGTTTTTGCGTCGAGCATGTTGACCGTGGACATCGGGGCCGCCTTAGCTAAATCTGGCTAACATATCGCGGTGGACCCCCGCATTCAAGCCGCCTGCGTCGCCGCCGCCCTCGGCGCGCGGATGCGTTTGGGGCTGGCCCGGGTCTTTACCACGCCGACAAGATCCACATGCTCGCAACGCGCGAAATCGCTCGGTGCGACGAAGCCGAGCGGATGGCCGGGTATCTCGACGCCGATATGGCGGTAGCACTCATAGGCGTATTCGGAGCAGATATATTCATCGTCCGGCCGCAGCACGCCCGGCACACGAATGCGGAACGCGCCCAGCATGATCCGTGCGGCGATCTTCAACACCTCGCTCATGTCATAGCCGCTGGCCAGCCGATCAAGCGCGAATTGCGTCATCTGTTTCATTTTTTCTGGGCTGACGGCCTCGTTAAAAGCCGCGTGTCGCGCGATAGCGAGACGCCCGCGATAGGGCGAACGGCTCTTACCATTGCCGTCGACCAGCACGCTGAGCGGAATGGCGCGCACGCCCGCGCGCTCCACGCTTTCCAGCACCATGATGCGGTCAATATCGTCCAGGCGGAATATGAACCCGACATGGCTCCAGTTCGACCAGGTCGCCATTTGGATCATGCGCGAGAACGCGCCATGGCCGGAGCAGAGCAGCATATCGCCATTGCGGATGTCGCCGCGCAGCTCCTGATACGTGCGTGGGTGGGTCGTGCGGAATACATCGCGCGTGATCGGCATGGCTGGCCCCTCAGTTCACATCGCGCGCGACGCGGAAGCCGATGGTGGAATCGCGCAAGCCGGCGTTGGCGCGGCGCCGATTAGCCGCGCGCAGTGCGCTCGCCTGATCGCGCCACGCGCCGCCACGATAAATGCGGTTCGCGCATTGCCCGCTTGTCCAGGCGCGCCCGTCGCTTGGCGCGCCGAGATAGGTCGCGTTGTGGCAATCGGCGACCCATTCGGCCGCGTTGCCATGCATGTCAAAGAGGCCAAACGCGTTCGCGGCGTACGTTCCGACCGGATCGGTTTGCCGCGCCGAATACACCGCCTGGCTGCGCGCGATCTGATCGCCAAGTGCAAAACGAGTTCCGGCGCCGGCGCGCGCGGCGTATTCCCATTCCGCTTCGCTGAGCAGACGATAATCGGGCCCACTCGTCGTGCCGTTCAGCCACGCGATATAGGCTTGCGCGTCGCGCCACGACACGCCGACGACGGGGCGGCGCCCGCGTCCCCAGCCGCGATCCGATGGGAATAAGCGCGCGCAGCCGCCGGCCGAGGCGCAGGCGTCCCATTCCGCGTACGTCACTTCATATTTGCCCGCCGCGAACGGAGCGATACGCACTTCATGCAGTGGGCGTTCGGTGTCGAACGCGCCGCTTTGGCCGGCCGGCGAGCCCATCTGGAAGGTTCCTCCCGGCAGCAACACGAGCTCAGGGCAGGTTTCACAATCGCGGACCGTATCTCCTGGGCGCGGCGCGGCTGGCGGCGCGGTGACCGCTTGCACGGGCGCAACAGTCGGCGTCGGCGCGGGCGCGACGATCGGCGGCGCGGCAGCGTGATCGGGGTCGCTTGGAGACGCCGCCGCCTGCGGACGCAGGAATTGTTGACGCTGCAAAAAGTCCAGCGCCGGCGGCGTCACGAATACGAGCGCAACCGCAATGGCCAGCGCGCCGGCGCCCGCGCCAATGCGCGTCAGCAAGCGGCGCGTGCGCGCCTTGTTGGAGAGAATGGCGAACGTGTGCACGCGCTGTTCGATGTTATCGAGCGGCTGGCGCCCGCGCGAAACGAACGCCGCCGCCGGGCTGTTGCGCGCCATGGAGCGGAACTCTCCCGAAACCAGCGCCGTATTCGGCGCGGCCAGCGCCTGCAGCCGCGCCGCGACATTGACGCCGTGCCCAAGCAAATCGGTGTTCAGCGTAACGACCACATCGCCGACATGGGCGCCGATGCGGATGTCGGGCTCGTTCTTGGGGCGTTTGTCGAGCAGGTCCTGAATGGCGCCGAGCGCCGAGCCGGCCGAGGCGAACTCCAGCATGAAGCCGTCGCCGGCGGTGTTGAAGATGCGCCCGCCATTGGCGCTCGCGATCGCCTGCACCCGCCCGCGCAGCGCCTCGACCTGGCGGGCCGCGCGCTGCTGGTCTTTTTCCGACATGGTCGAAAAGCCGCACATATCGACCGCCACGATCGAGGCGAGCCGGATTGTGTTGTCCTGCGGTTCAGTCGTTGTCATTGGGGCCCCATCCGAACCCATTTTACCGGGCGGCGCCCGCCGCGCCAGTCCAGACGCGCAGCAGGCGGCGCCATCGCCCGCTTGCATGGGGCCGGGTGAGGCTCTATACGCGCGCCTTCCCATCAATTTGGAGCGCGCCCGTGGCCGTCCCCAAGCGAAAAACTTCGCCCTCCCGCCGGGGCATGCGCCGCGCCCACGATGCGCTGAAGGCCAATTCCTACATCGAGGATGCGGAATCCGGCGAACTGCGCCGCCCGCACCATATCGATCTCAAGACCGGCAAGTATCGCGGCAAGCAGATCCTCAAGCCCAAGGAAGAATAGGGCCGATGCGACGCGGCGCGCTTGTGCTGGCCCTCGCCCTCGCCGCGTGCGGGCAGAGCGCGCCGCAGGCCCCGCGGGCCGAGGCGACCGTCGCCCCGACAAACCCGGCCGCGCCCCCGCCGATGTTGACCATGTCCGCTGAGGCGTTTGGCCCCGTGCGGATCGGTATGACCGTCGCTGAAGCCTCGGCGGCGCTTGGCCGGCCGCTCATTGTCGACGCCGGCCTCGAAGACAGCGTCGAGTGCCAGACCTTTCGCGTTGAAGGCGATCCGCGCGAGAACGAAATCTATTACATGGCGAGGAACGGCCGGATCAGCCGCGTTACGGACGAAGGCGCGCCCGATGCCCGCACCGCCCAAGGCCTGGGGCTCGGCAGCACGGATGCGCAAATCCGCGCCGCGTTCCCCAATGCGCGCACCGAGCCGGCGCCGTATGACGAAGCTCCGGCGCACGATCTGGTGGTCTGGGTTCGTCCGAACACGCGCGGCCTGCGCTTTGAAATGAGCGCCCAGGGCGTCGCTACGGCGCTTCATGTGGGGGACGAATCCATCCTCTATATCGAGGGGTGTGCTTAAGGCGCATCCAAAGCGCCGAGCGCGCGCATCTCTGCCTCCAAGGCCCGCACGCGGGCCAGGGAGGGACATCATGAGAACGCTGATCCTGGCTGGCGCTCTGTGCCTGGCGGCCGCGCCGGCCTTCGCGGAAACCCGCACGCTGAACACGCCCGCCTTCCATGCCGTGGATGTTGCGGGACCTTACGTGGTCGAGATCACGCAGGGCGCGGCGACTTCAGTCATCGCTGACGGAACCGCGCGCGGCCTTGGCCGCACACGTATTTATGTCGCCAACGGCGTGCTGCATGTGCGCCAGCGCTGCACGTTGTTCTGCGGATCGCGCGGACGCCTGGCGCGGGTGACGATCGTGACCCCGCGCCTCGACGCGGTGGAAGCCGTGATGGGTGCTGACGTCAGCGCGCGCGGCCTCGATGTCGCGGCGCTCAGCGCCGATGCCGCCATGGGCGCCAATCTCACGCTCTCCGGCGCGTGCGGGCGCCTCACCGCCGACGCCGCCATGGGCGCCAATCTCGATGCGCGCGATCTGCGTTGCCGCGCCGTGCGCGTTGACGCCGCGATGGGCGCCAACGTGGATGTGTTCGCGTCAGAATCTGTTGAGGCGGACGCGGCCATGGGCGGCGTCATCGAAGTGGATGGGCGCCCCGCCACTAATCGCGTGGCGCGCGCCATGGGCGGCGACGTCTCGATCAATTAGCGAATGAGAATTTTACGTGGGCGATGACACTGAGGGGCTAAGCTCACCCTCCGCTGGGCGCGGCGCACCAAATCCGGCGGGGTGAAGTCGCTCGGTTCCGTGAGCCGGCGCCGGCCCCGCGCGCGCCTCAGCGTTTCCATGAGCGGCGCCATGAATGCGCGCGAAAATAGCCAAGCCTTGCGTTTTTGGGGCGCCCGGTCCAAAGGCCGGGCGCTTTCCAATTCCAAAGGGCGCCACCCATGACCGGCATCGCCGACCTTATCGGCCGTGAAATACTCGACAGTCGCGGCAATCCGACGGTGGAGGTGGACGTCGTTCTTGAGGATGGATCCATGGGCCGCGCGGCGGTTCCATCGGGCGCATCGACGGGCGCGCATGAAGCCGTTGAGAAACGCGACAACGAACCCGACCGCTATAAGGGTAAAGGCGTGCGCGACGCCGTGGAGGTGGTCAACGGCGAAATCGCCAACGCCATCCTCGGCATGGACGCCGAAGACCAGCGCCGCATCGACGCCGTGCTGATCGAATTAGATGGAACGAAGAACAAATCCCGTCTGGGCGCCAACGCGATCCTCGGCGTCTCTCTGGCCGTGGCAAAGGCCGCGTCCGAGGCCGCCTCCATGCCGCTCTATCGCTATCTCGGCGGCGTGCAGGCGCGCACGCTGCCCACGCCGATGATGAACATCATCAATGGCGGCGCCCATGCCGACAATCCCATCGACATGCAGGAATTCATGATCATGCCCGTCGGCGCGCCGACCATGGCGGACGCCGTGCGCATCGGCTCGGAGGTGTTCCACACGCTGCGCGAGGAGCTTAAGGATGCCGGCCATTCGACCAATGTCGGTGATGAAGGCGGCTTTGCGCCCAATCTGAAGAGCGCCGACGAAGCCATCGGCTTCATTTTGAAGAGCATCGAAAAAGCCGGCTACAAGCCAGGTGAGGATGTCGCGCTCGCGCTCGATTGCGCGGCCAGCGAATATTTCAAGAAGGGCAAGTACGTCATGGCTGGGGAGGACAAAACGCTCACGCCCGAAGCCAACGCGAAATTCCTTGCCGAACTGGTGTCAAAGTATCCGATCGTGTCGATCGAGGACGGCATGGCCGAAGACGATTTCGATGGCTGGGCCGCGCTCACCGAAGCGCTCGGCGCCGCGTGCCAATTGGTGGGCGACGATCTCTTCGTCACCAATCCAGAGCGCCTGGCCATGGGGATCGAGAAGGGTCTCGCCAATTCAATCCTGGTGAAGGTCAATCAGATCGGCACGCTCACGGAAACGCTGGAAGCGGTGGAGATGGCGCACCGCGCTTCCTATTCCGCTGTGATGAGCCATCGTTCGGGTGAAACCGAGGACTGCACAATCGCTGATCTCGCCGTGGCGACCAATTGCGGCCTCATAAAAACCGGCTCGCTCTCGCGCAGCGATCGCACCGCGAAATACAATCAGCTCATCCGCATCGCCGAGGAGCTGGACGATATGGGAGTCTATGCGGGCGCACGGATGATCGCCGGGCGGCGCGGTTAAGCCAAGAGACCAGAGAGACCAGAACACAAAAACGCCCCCCCTGGAGGGGGGGAGGGTAGGGTGGGGGTGTTGGTTGCATGCACTGCGTTGGAAAGTTGCGTGCGGAGTGGAATTCCCCAATTCGCGCGCTGAGTGCGTCGGGCGTCATGATGCGCCCGCCACCCCACCCCCTGCCCGCTCCCCCTCTAGGGGAGGGGAAAGCGCTTGCGTGACCAACGGCTACGCGACGTGAGCACACACACGCGGCCGACGCCCGCCGACTTCGCCGCCATCGTCATCTGCACGTTGGCCTGGAGCACGACGTGGTACGCGATCACGCTGCAATTGGGCCGCGTCGATCCGATCGTCTCCATCGTCTATCGCTTCGCGCTGGCGGCGGCGCTGCTCGCCCTCTGGTGCACACTTCGACGTGAACCCATACTGCTCACACGCGCGCAACACGGTGCCGCCTTCGGCATGGGCCTCTTCACCTTCGCGATCGACTACGCCTTTGTTTATTGGGCCGAGGAGCGTGTCGTTTCCGCCGTGGTGGCGGTGATTTTCGCCTCGCTCGCCTTCACCAACCTTATTGTCTTTCGCATCGTCTTCCGTGACCGCGCATCTCCGCTGGCCTGGGCGGCGGCGATGCTGGGCATGGCCGGCGTGGCAATCCTCTCCTGGGGCGAGATCGTCGCGGCGGAGACAGATGCGCGCGCGGCGGCGGGCATCGCGCTGACGCTCGCCGGGGTTATCGGCGCGGCGATCGGCAACGCGTTCGCCCGTCGCGGCGAAGCGGCGCAAGCGCCGGTCGCCGCGCTCACGGCATGGTCGATGCTCTACGGCGCGGGGCTGCTGGCGCTCTTCGCCGTGATCACCGGTCGCGCCTGGACGTTTGAGCTGAGCTGGCCCTACGTTTTGTCCCTGCTGCATCTCTCCGTCATCGGATCGGTGGTGGCGTTCCTGCTCTATTATGGCCTCGCGCGACGGCGCGGCTATGCGAGCGCCTCCTACATTTCCGCCCTGACGCCGCCCATCGCCATGGCGATCTCAGCCGTGTTTGAGCATCGGGCCTGGGGCGTGTCCGCGTTTGCTGGCCTCGCCTGTGTGCTCGCCGGACAGTGGCTGCTGCTGCGCGCCCGCAAGGCCTAATCGTGATGTCGCCCCCTCCGATTGCTTCGCAATCTCCTCCCCCGTAAACGGGGAGGGAAATGGGCGGCGCGACAACGCCGCCGCGCTAGAGCATGATCCGATCATATTGAATCGGGATCATGCTCTAGGTAATTGAATTGCCACGTTTTCTACGACGAACCGGTATCCACTTCGTCGGAAAACGCTCTAGCCGGAATCGCCATGTCTGACGCACCGCCCGACCGCCTCTGTGTTCATCCTTCCAGCCCTCATTACGATGAGGCGGCGCTGTCGCGCGGCGTCGGCATCCGGTTCAACGGCGCGGTGAAAACCAATGTCGAGGAATACAGCGTCACCGAGGGCTGGATCCGTGTCGCCGTGGGCAAGACTAAGGATCGCCACGGCAACGACATGACCATCAAGCTCAAGGGCGCGGTCGAGCCGTTTTTCGAGGACTTTGAACCGTAACGCTCATCTCCAACGCTTCGACGGGCTCGGCGCGACATTGGTGCTTTCGCGATAATTGGAAACAGTACCGTCGCGCTGAGCCTGTCGAAGCGCGGGCAGCGTCGTGGCTTCGCAAAGATTCAGAATCGATACGATTCTTTAACCATTTAGAGTCCAGTTAACGCATCTTGATTCGAGGGGTCGGGTCTTGACGGGTCGTCATCGTTTTTCTGCGCTCAGCATCGCGCTGGGCGCGCTCATCGCTTATTTGTCCGTGCAGACGGTCACCGGCCAACACGGCCTGATCGCCTTCATGGATCTGCAGCGCCGCGAGGCCGCGCTGGCGGTCCAGCGCGACGCGCTTATGGCCGAGCGAGACCGTCTGGAGGCGCGGGCCGCGCGGCTGCGTAACGATAGCCTCGATCTCGATTATCTGGACGAGCGCGCCCGCGCGACCCTGGCGGCAGGTGATCCGGACGAGATCGTGTTTATCATCGAGCCTGGATCGAGCTGAGCCAGTCTCGGCCGGTGTGGACGCCGCGCGCGGCCGCTTCTAGGTTGCCGCAAGGAGCGAAGCGAGGTTCGCATGGCGAAGGCGGCGGCGAAGACGGCGACGAGCGCGGAACTGCTCGACTACTACCGGACCATGCTGCTCATCCGCCGCTTCGAGGAGCGCGCCGGCCAGCTCTACGGCATGGGGCTGATCGGCGGCTTCTGCCATCTCTATATCGGCCAGGAGGCGGTCGTCGTCGGCATGCAGGCGGCGATCCGTGCGGGCGATCAGGTTATCACCGGCTATCGCGATCACGGCCATATGCTGGCCTGCGGCATGGATCCCAACGCCATCATGGCCGAGCTCACCGGCCGCGCGGCTGGCTCGTCCAAGGGCAAGGGCGGCTCGATGCACATGTTCTCGCGCGAAGCCGCCTTCTATGGCGGCCATGGCATCGTCGGCGCACAGGTGAGCCTGGGCGCGGGCCTCGCCTTCGCCAACCGCTACAATGAGGATGGCAAGGTCTGCCTCACCTATTTCGGCGATGGCGCGGCCAATCAGGGCCAGGTCTATGAAAGCTTCAACATGGCGAGCTTGTGGAAGCTGCCTGTGGTTTTCATCGTCGAAAACAATCAATACGCGATGGGCACGAGCATCGAGCGCTCATCATCGGAAACGCATCTGCACAAGCGCGGCGTCTCGTTCAACATTCCGGGCGAGGAAGTCGATGGCATGGATGTGGTCGCGGTGCGTGAAGCGGGCCGCAAGGCCGTCGCACGCGCGCGCGCCGGCAAGGGGCCGACTCTGCTGGAGATGAAAACCTACCGCTATCGCGGCCATTCGATGTCCGATCCCGCGAAGTATCGCACGCGTGAGGAAGTCGAGGAGGTGCGCACGCAGCGCGACCCGATCGACCACGTGAAGGCGCTGCTGATCGCCGAGGGCGCGGCGAGCGAGGATGGGCTCAAGGAGATCGACCGGGACGTGCGCGCCATTGTCGTCGAGGCGGCGCGCTTCGCGCAGGAAAACCCGGAACCAGAGCCGCAAGAACTTTACACCGACATCTACGAAGAGGCGTATTCGTGATCGAGGCCGAACTCATCGTGCTTGCGGCGATCTATTTCGCCGCGGGCCTGGCGATGATCCGGGCGATCCTCCTGCGCCGCGAGGCTGTCGCGGCGTGGCGGCGCGCGGTGGGCGGTGAGTTCGATCCACGCGCGCATCGCTTCGCCACGGAACTGGAATTGGATCGCGCGCGGCTGCCGCCGGAGGCCGCGCGGAAATTAATCGAGAGCCGGCGTGTGTTGATGGCCGGCATAGGCGCCTTGGCTGTCGCCTTCGCGTTGAATGTGTTTGTGTTGCGGCCACGCTAACAGGGGGGAATGATGAGCGCTGAAATCCTATCCATGGTCTATTGCACGGGGCTGCTGATCGCGCTCGTGCTCATCCAGTCAATGGCGGGCGTTCGCGCGCAGGGATTGCCGCTGGCGCATTCGCGCGATGGCTTGCCGCCGCCTGAAGGGTTCCATGCGCGCATGAAGCGTGTGGTCGATAATCACCGCGAAGGGCTCATCATGTTCGCGCCGCTGGCGCTGGCCATTGAGTGGGCGGATATGAATACGGCGATCACAGCGCTGGCCGCGAACATCTTCTTTTATTCGCGCATCGCGCATGCGGCGGTTTACATACTCGGCCTGCCCTGGATCCGCCCGCTGATCTGGACCGCCGGCATCGCCGCGACGATCACGCTGCTGCTGGCGCTGCTGGGTGTTATCTAGCACGCGATCAGGTCGTGCGCATGTATGAGATACTCGCCTTGAATGCTGCTGAGCCAACCTCACGCAATGCGGGGATCGACGTTCCGCGCTCGGCGCAGACAGAGACGGTGTGAGCGATGCAGGTGCGCGAGGCCAGCCGCGTGGAGGACACAACTCATGGGTCGGACAGCTATAGCGCCGGCTGGCGATATTATCTCGAACTGCAATTTGACTTGGGCGATGGCCGCACTGTTTTGGCGGAGGTCGAATATTGTGGCCAGGGCGCAGGCCTACGGCAGAAAGCGACCATTCGGGGGGTATTCGAAGGTCGCACGCACGCACCGGCCGGCGAGTTCTACAACGTGACGGAGGCGCCCGCCATCATCGCGGACCTGCGCGCGCGCGGAATTGAGACTATTCTTGTTGTCGAGCACGGCTGGGCCCGCACCTTCGACCAAGCTCGCCTGAAAGACAGACAATGACGCAAATCCTCATGCCCGCGCTGTCGCCGACGATGGAGGAGGGCAATCTCGCCAAGTGGCTCATCAAGGTGGGCGATCGCATCGAGCCGGGGCAGGTCATCGCCGAGATCGAAACCGATAAGGCGACGATGGAGGTTGAGGCGGTCGATGAGGGCGTTGTCTCTGAGCTTCTCGTGCCGGCCGGCAGTGAAGGCGTGAAGGTCAACACGCCGATCGCGGTGCTCTCCAATGGCGAGGCGCGATCTTTATCCTCCCCCCCCCTTGTGGGGGAGGTGTCGCCAAAGGCGACGGAGGGGGGGCGTGCGGACGCGCCCGAACCGGCGACATCGGTTCGCCCCCCCACCCCCGCCCCTCCCCCGCAAGGGGGGAGGGGAGAAGCGGGGGACCCCGACATCCCACCCGGCACGCACTTCGTCAAAATTACTGTGCGCGATGCGCTGCGTGACGCCATGGCCGAGGAGATGCGTCGCGATCCGCGCGTGTTTCTGATGGGCGAGGAGGTCGCGCAATATCAGGGCGCCTACAAAGTCTCGCGCGAATTGCTGCAGGAATTCGGCGATCGCCGCGTCGTCGATACGCCGATTACGGAGCATGGGTTCGCGGGCCTCGGCGTCGGCGCCGCGATGGCGGGCCTTCGGCCCATCGTCGAATTCATGACCTGGAACTTCGCCATGCAGGCGATCGATCAGATCATCAATTCGGCCGCCAAGTCCCGCTACATGTCGGGCGGACAAATCTCCTGCCCGATCGTGTTTCGCGGCCCCAATGGCGCGGCCGCGCGCGTCGCGGCCCAGCACAGCCAGGACTATTCGCCCTGGTACGCGCATGTGCCGGGGCTCACCGTCATCGCGCCCTATGACGCGGCGGACGCCAAGGGCCTGCTCAAAGCCGCGATCCGCACGCCCAATCCGGTCGTCTTTCTTGAGCACGAAATGCTGTATGGGCAGGAGTTTGAAATTCCAATTGTCGAAGATTGGGTTCTGCCGATCGGCAGGGCCAAAGTGCGCCGTGTGGGCGCTGACGTAACCATCAGCGCGCATTCGCGCATGGTGGGCGTCGCTCTGAAAGCCGCTGAATTGCTTAGCGAGGAAGGCATCGACGCGGAAGTGATCGATCTGCGCACATTGCGCCCGCTCGATACCTCTACAATCGTTGAAAGCGTGAAGAAGACGAACCGACTTGTCACCGTGGAGGAAGGCTGGGGCCCGATGGGCGTGGGCGCGGAAGTCATCGCGCGGGTGACGCTGGAAGCGTTCGATTATCTCGACGCACCGCCCATGCGCGTGCATCAAGCCGATGCGCCGCTGCCCTACGCCGCGAATTTGGAAGCGCTGGCGCTGCCGCAAGTCGATGATGTCGTGCGGGCCGTCAGGGCGGTGTGCCACAGATGACCGCCGCCTTGATGAGAATCCGCTCCATGCTCCCCCTTGATGGGGGAGCTGTCCGCGCGCAGCGCGGACTGAGGGGGTGTCGTGGACACGAGACCGCCCCTGCATTTCACCCCACCCGTCGCCGCTGCGCGGCGCCACCCTCCCCATCAAGGGGAGGGATGGTGCGGCCGCGATGAGCGTCGTATTCCCAGGCGGCTGCCATTGCGGCGCGGTGCGTTTCGAGGCGGAGATCGAGCCCGGCGCCGAGGCGCAGGCGTGCAATTGCTCGATGTGCGCCAAGCTCGGCTTCATCCATCTCATCGTGCCGGAGAGCCGCTTTCGCCTGCTGCAAGGCGAAGACAATCTCACGCTCTACACATTCAACACAGGCGTCGCGCAGCATTATTTCTGCGCCACATGCGGCGTCAAAAGCTTCTATCGCCCGCGTTCAAATCCCGACGGTTGGAGCGTCAATCTGCGCTGCCTGGATGAGCCCGAAGCGGTGGGCGCGCGCATCACCAGCTTCGACGGCCGCGATTGGGAAAGCCACGCGCACGAGCTGCTGCATCTCTCGCAGGAGCGGCCGTCATGAACGAGGCGGAGGTGGTCGAGCAATTGGTGAACTTCACCAACGTGCTGCTCGCGGGGGTCTCCGTATTGTTCACGGTGGTGTCCGCCTATGTGGCGGCGCTCAATTACTTCATCGGCGCCGCGAATCTGCTGGCGCGGTTTGCGGCGTTCGCGTTTCTGACGCTCATCCTCGCCATGCTGACATTCGTGCTGCTCGGCGCGCAATGGACGCAGCAAGGCCTGATCGGCCGCCTACGCGAATTGCAGGAGGAGGGCGGCCTCACCGCGGCCGGGCGCGCCGTACTCGCCAACGCCGCGCCGGAAATTTCCTTCGGCGGCGCGTTCAGCATCGATGACGCCGTTCAGGCGTTTTCCTGGGCGGGGCTCGCCGTCATCTACCTTTCCCTCTTCTATCTCACTTTCGCGCATCGCTGGCGGCCGGACGTGATCCCCGTCTCCATTTCCAGGACTGATCCATGAGCATCGATATCACCATGCCCGCGCTGTCGCCGACGATGGAGGAGGGCAATCTCGCCAAGTGGCTCATCAAGGTGGGCGATCGCATCGAGCCGGGGCAAGTCATCGCCGAGATTGAAACCGATAAGGCGACGATGGAGGTCGAGGCGGTCGATGAGGGCGTTGTCGCTGAGCTTCTCGTGCCCGCCGGCGCGGAGGGCGTGAAGGTCAACACGCCAATCGCGCGGTTGAGCGGAGATGCGCCCCCCTCATCCTCCCCCCTTGTGGGGGAGGTGTCGCCAAAGGCGACGGAGGGGGGGCGTGTAAACGCGCCAGACATTGCGCACACCCCCTCAGTCGCGCTGCGCGCGACAGCTCCCCCATCAAGGGGGAGCATGGAGACCACACCCGGCCCCGATCCAAGATTATCCACGAGTTCAAGCCAAGGCAGCCTTCGCATCGCCGCCTCCCCGCTCGCCAAGCGCATGGCGCTGCAACTCGGCATCGATCTCTCGGGCTTGAAGGGCTCGGGCCCGGGCGGGCGCATCGTCAAGGCCGATATCGAAGCCGTACGCGGGCGCGCCGCGCCAAGTTCGGAAGGCCGCGCGCTGGCGCTTGCGCCCGCCGCGCAGGTTCCCGCGCAACACAAGACGCTGGAGCAGATGGGCGTGCTGCCCGGCAGCTACGATCTCGTGCCGCTCGATCTCATGCGCAAAACCATTGCGCGGCGGATGACGGAGAGTTTCCGCGACATCCCGCATTTTCCGCTCACCATCGATCTTGAGATCGATCCGCTGCTCAAGGCGCGCGCCGACATCAATAAGCGCTTCGCCGAGCAGGGCGTGAAGATTTCCGTGAACGATCTCATCATCAAGGCCTGCGCGCTGGCGCTGATGCGCGAGCCGCGCGCCAACGCCAGCTACACGCCGGATGGACTCGCGCTGCATCACCACGCAGACATCGCGGTCGCCGTCGCCATTGATGGGGGATTGATAACGCCCATCGTCCGGGCGGCGGAGACGAAAGGGCTCGCAGCGATTTCAGCCGAGATGGCCGATCTCGCCGAACGCGCGCGCAATAGGAAATTGAAGCCCGAGGAATTTCAGGGCGGGACGTTCTCGCTCTCCAACATGGGCATGCACGGGATCAAGTCCTTCTCCTCGATCCCCAATGAACCGCATGGCTGCATCATGAGCGTCGGCGCCGGCGAAAAGCGCCCGATCGTAAAAAATGACGCGCTCGCCATCGCCACCATGATGAGCGTGACGCTGACCTGCGATCACCGCGTGGTCGATGGGGCGATCGGGGCCTCGTTCTTGAAGGCGTTCCGGGGCTTTATCGAGGACCCGATGGCGATGTTGTTGTAGCCGGGATCATGCTCTCCCTCTTCCTCACCGCCTTTGTGACCTTCTTCGTTGTCATCGATCCGCCCGCCATGGCGCCGATGTTCGCGACCATGACGCAGAACATGAGCGACGCCTGGCGCCGGCACATGGCGTGGAAGGCGCTCGCCATCGCCGCCGGCATCATCCTCGCCTTCGCGTTCGGCGGCGCGTGGCTGCTCGCGCAATTGCACGTCACACTTGACGCGTTTCGCCTCGCGGGCGGCTTGCTGCTCTTTCTCATCGGCGTCGATATGCTGTTTGAAAAGCGCGCCGAGCGCCGCGAGGAGCGGGCCGAAAAGGTCGCGGCCGAACACGCCGCGCATCCTGAGCGGGAGGATGACATTTCCGTCTTCCCGCTCGCCATTCCGCTCATCACCGGGCCAGGCGCCATCGCCTCCATCATGCTCCTGTTCAACGAGCATCAGGACGCGCTCTCACGCACGGTCGTGCTTGCGGGCGTGGCCGCCAATTTCGCACTGTGCCTCGCCGCCTTTCTGTTGGCGGGTCAAATCTCCAAGCTGCTTGGCGCGACAGTCGCAAACGTGCTGACGCGCATATTCGGAATTCTGCTCTGTGCGCTGGCCGCTCAATTTGTCGTGGACGGGATCATCGGCGCATTTTCACTGAGGGCTTCATGAAAATCGACATTGACGCGCTCCCCGTGATGAAGGGCTCCGGCTATCCCGCGCCCTATGACGAGCCGTGCAAGGAGCGGCGCTGGAAGGCGCTTGGGAACGCAGCGGGGCTGACGCGCATCGGCGTCAATCTCGTCACGTTGCCGCCCGGCGCGTGGTCCTCACAGCGCCATTGGCATGCGGTCGAGGATGAATTCGTCCATGTGCTTTCCGGCGAGCTGACACTGGTGATGGACGAGGGCGAGGAGGTTCTGCGCGCCGGTGATTGCGCGGGGTTCAAAGGCGGCGTCAAGAATGGTCACGTGTTGAAGAATCTGTCGAACGCCGACGCGACGTTCCTCGCCATTTCCGACCGCGCGAACGAGGATTGGGGCGAATACTCGGACATTGACATGAAATTCCATCCCGGCCGCTATTCCGGCGTAAATCTCAAGACACGCAAGGATGGAACGCCGCTCTAACCGGACCGCCTGATCCGCAGGCGCAATTTGTACGGCAGCAGCGCGAGGCCCGCGAGCGAGACGAGCAAAGCCGCAAGAGAAAATGCGATCAAGAGCCCCGTGTTGAAGTTCTCATGATCACGCCAATCCATGATGTGCAGCGCCCACAGTGCGTCATAGACTCGCCACAGATCCGAGCGCCGCGCCGTTACCGCGCCGGTATCGGCCGCGACATAGACAGCGAGCCTCTCGCGATCCGAGAACGCAACACGCCACGCCGGCAGCGCGCCGCGATATTCTGGCGTCTCCTGCGTCACATGCCGCACGGCGCGCACCGTGCCCGCATTTGCGATGGCTGCGCGCGCGGCCGCCGCCGCCTGGTCGGCGCTGATAGGTGAAATCCGCGCGCCGGTTGCGAGATCATAGAGCCGCGGCGCGCCCTCCGTGAAGGAGATGAGGGCGACCGGCCGCGCCAAGCGGTTTGTCACTGTCACTTCACTCGGCGCCTGGGGGAGTGTGCGCAGTACGCCATCGAGGTTTGTCAGCGTGTCGCGCGGCAATGCTGTGGGCGCCTGCGTGGCCAGGCGATGCTCGCTGCGCACACGCTCGATTGGAACAAGCGCGAAGAACGCGCCCGAGGCGCACCAGAGTACGACCTGCACGCCGACAATGAGGCCAAGCCATTTGTGCACGCTGGTCAGGAAGGGAACGAGCCTCATACGCGGTCTCCGGCGTTCAACGGGCGCAGGGCGCGCCCCTGCGCGTCCATCAATTTCCGCGTTCAGGGCCGCCCCCGTGGCCAGCGCCGAGCGGGCGAACTTCCATCTCGACTTGCACAGCACCAGCGCGCGCGAAGGTGAAGGTCACGGGCACGCGGTCACCCACCACAAAGGAGGTCTGCATATCGAAGATCATCAGATGATAGCCGCCAGGCGCGAGGCGCGTTTCTCCACGCGCCGGAACTGCAATGGCGTCCACCCGGCGCATCATCATCATGGCGCCGTCCATACGCATTTCGTGAAGCTCGACACGGCCGGCGCGTGGGCTGGCGGCGCCGATGAGGCTGTCGGCTTCGCCCGCGGAATTGACGATGGTCAGATATCCGCCGGCGACGGCCGCGCCGTTCGGAGGTTGAGGAATGTAAGCCTCGGTCACCTCGATAGGTGATTGAGCCGCCCCGCGCGACGCGGACGGCGTGCACGCAGTGAGGGCGAGCGCGCACAACACCAAAGTGATCGTGCGCCAGCGCGCGGTGAAGGAGGAGGGGTGTCGCAGGTGAGCGCTCGAAATCACTGACGCGAGAGACACTTGAACCTCCCATCCCCGGAGGGCGGCGTGAGCCCCCATTCCGGGGCCTATTACCACGAACGTCAGCGCTTATGGGCCCCGGAGTTCGCTTCGCGAACCCGGGGATTGGGCGTTCTTCTTACAACTTACGAGACCAACCTAGTGGCGCGCGCCCGCACGCGCAGGGCGCGCAAGTGTCGCAGCACACCGTCACGCCCGCTCGGCGCGCTTGGCCGCGACCCACAGCGCCTCAAGATCGTCGAGCGGCTGGGCGCCGGACTTTCCAGACGCCGCAAGCGCGCGCTCAATGTGCTCGAAGCGGCGCACGAATTTGGCGTTCGCTTGCCGCAACGCCTCCTCGGGGTCGATGCCCAGCTTACGGGCGAGGTTGGCGAGCACGAACAGTACATCGCCCATTTCCTCGGCGACGTGGGCCGCATCGCCGCCCACGCGGGCTTCTTCGAGTTCGCCCATCTCTTCATCCAGCTTGGCGAGCACGGCCGCCGCGTCTGGCCAATCGAAGCCTATGCGCGCGGCGCGCTTGGTAAGTTTTTCGGCGCGCGTCAACGCCGGCAGCGCGCGGGGAACGTCGGCAAGCAAGCCTTGGCCCTTGGCGGCGCGCTCGGCGGCCTTGTGCGCTTCCCAGGCCTGGGTCTGTTCGCCCGCTGTGCGCGCCGAGGCGTCCGCAAACACGTGCGGATGGCGCGCCTTCATCTTCTCGACCAGCGACCGCGCCACATCCGCGAAATCAAAGAGGCCTGCCTCTTCGGCCATGCGCGCGTGGAACACGACCTGAAAGAGGAGGTCCCCCAGTTCGCCTTTAAGCTCGCCCATGTCGCCGCGCTGAATGGCGTCGGCGACCTCATAGGCTTCCTCGATCGTGTAGGGGGCGATGGTCGCGAAGGTCTGCTCAATATCCCACGGGCAGCCGCCGCTCGGATCGCGCAAGCGCGTCATCAGCGCCAGGAGATCGGCGAGGACGGCGGCGCTATCTTCTTGTTCCAGCGGGCCATTTTCGCGCTCAGCCTGGCTCATCAATAACTCGCATAAGATATATTATGGGAAATGTACCTGCTATTTGAACTGCCCCGGGGGACATTCGACCACGTCAACAGCCCGCCAAATCGGCGTTCCAACCATCGTAAGCCGGTTCGGCGCCGGCTGGCAGCTCCGCGACCAGCGTGGCGTAGTCCATATCCGTGTGAAGATTGGTCAGCACGCTGCGCTTGGGCGCCAGACGCGCGATCCAGTCGAGCGTGCGCGCCAGATGCGCGTGAGTCGGGTGCGGCGCACGCCGCAGTGCGTCGACGATCCAGAGATCAAGGTCGGCCAGGCGCGCGAACGTGGCCTCCGGCAGCGCGGCGACATCGTTTGAATAGGCCGCGGCGCCAAACCGAAACCCGAACGAATGAACCCCGCCATGATCCTGCAGCAGAGGCGTCAGCGTGATCGCGCCGCCCGGCCCGGCGATCTGGATCGGCTCGCCATCCGCCACCTCGCCCGCAATGTCGAAAATCGGCGGATAGGCGCCCGCGCCGGCGAACACATATTTGAAGCGCGCGGTGAGCGTCGCAGCGGTGATCCGATCCATCCAGATCGGCATGCGCTTGTGCGCGCGCTGCACGAAGGCGCGCAGATCATCGAGCCCATGGGTCTGATCGGCGTGATCGTGGCTATAGACCACGGCGTCGATGCGGGAGGCGCGCGCGGCGAGCAATTGCGCGCGCAAATCCGGCGAGGTGTCGATCAGCACCGTTGTGGCGTCGGCGCCATCGCCTGGCGGGCCGCGCCAGCGCTGCAGCATGAGGCCGCAGCGCGTGCGATAATTCCTCGGCTCGCCGGGATCGCACGCGCCCCAGTTTCCGTCCGAACGCGGCACGCCGCCGGATGAACCGCAGCCAAGGATGGTCACGCGCAATGTCATGCCGGGCGCGCGATGGTATGGAAGAGGCGAAAGAAGTTTTCCGCGATGAGCGCGGCCCCCTCCTCCAGATCGAGCCTCCGCTCGGTGCAAAAGTAATTGTAAACCTCCGCCACCATGGCGGGCTCGCAGCGCCGCCCGCGATGGGGGACCGGCGCGAGATAAGGGCAATCGGTTTCCAAGATCACGCGATCGAGCGGCGTTTCGGCCGCGATCGCGCGCACATCGGCCGCGTTCTTGAACGTGAGGATGCCGGAGAAGGAAATGTACGCGCCAAGCGAAAGGGCGCGCCGCGCGAGGGCCGCGCCGCTCGTATAGCAGTGCAGCAGAATGCGGCGCACACCCTGCCCCGCCGCCTCTTCCAGGAGATCGCCCATGAGTTCGTCGGCTTCCCGCGTATGGATGATCAGCGGCAGATCGAGCGCGCGCGCAGCCGCCGCATGCGCGCGAAACACTTGGATCTGATCGTCCAGCGGGCTTGTCTTGTAATGCTGATCGAGGCCCGTTTCGCCAACGCCGACGACTTTGTTGCTCGTGCGCGCCAGCGCGACCATTGCGTCAGCCGTGAGATCGAGGTGATCTTTAGCGTAGTGCGGATGCGCGCCGATGCTGGCGTAGATGTCCGCGTCCGCCTCGGCGATGGCGCGCACGGCGGGGAAGTTCTCGATGCGGTCACAGATGGTGATCATCGGGCCCACGCCCGCAGCCCGCGCCCGCGCAATCGCCTCGTCGCGATCGTTCGCGAACGCCTCGTGATGAAGATTCACATGGCTGTCGATCAGCGGCGCGCGCATCACGGGGCGGCCGCCGCCCGCTCGACAAGCAGCGCCGCGCGCGCCAGCGCATGCGCGGGGTCGAGATCGAGCCCGTCCGCCTCGCCGCGCAACGCCTCGATGTCGGCGTATACGTCCGCCAGCCGCGCGGCGCGCGCGGGCGCATCATTCAGCGCGGTGAGCGCGCTCTCCCGCAGCCAGCCCTCCAGCGCATCGAGCACGAGCGCCAGGCGCGCGCCAGGATCGTCCACGCGTGTGAAAGCAATGGGCAGCAGCGCGCGCGCGCCATGCGTAGGCAGGCGCTCAAGCGCATCGGTCAGGGCGCGCGCCAGTCCGCCTTGCGCCGTCAGCGCCAGCGCGAGGCCCGGCCGGCCGGCCGCCAGGCGCAACACGGCGTCATCCGCGCCCGCGAACGGCGCCATCTCCGCAACGCTCAAGGGCCGCAGGCGCAAGGTGCGGCAGCGCGAGCGGATTGTCGCCAACGCCGCGCCGGGCGTGTGACACACAAGAAGCAGCAGCGCGCCGGGCGGCGGCTCTTCCACGATCTTCAACAGCGCATTGGCGCCATGACGATTGAGATCATCGATGGCGTCGATAATGGCTACGCGCCGCCCGCCTTCGCCCGCTTGTAGTGTAAAGGAGCCCGGCAAGGCGCGCGCCTGTTCGACCGGGATATCGCGGCGCGGCTTGCCGCGCTCATTGAGGCCGCGTTCGAGCAGGAAGAAGTCGCCATGCGCGCCGGCGGCGATGCGCTTGGCGATGGGATCATCGGGTGACACATCCAGTGGTCGCGGGCCAGTGACGCGCGCGCCAAGCGCTGCGCGCGCGGCGCGAAAGGCGAGGCTCGCCTTGCCGACGCCCTTGGGTCCTGTGATGAGCCAGGCATGATGCATGCGCCCATGCGCGAGCGCTTCGGCGAGCGTAGCCTCCGCCGCCGCGTGACCCGCCAACGCAAATGTGTCGCGTGGCGCCGTCATGACGCGCCGCCGAGGCGGCTCGCAATCGCATCCAGCGCCGCGCCAAGCACCGCGTCCTTCGTCTGGTTCGCATCAAGCACCGCGCACCGCTGGGGCGCGCGCGTTGCTATGTCCAGAAAGGCCGCCCGCACGCGCGCATGGAACGCCGAGTCCATGCGCTCATAGCGATCCTCGCCGCGCCCCGCGCCGCCGGAGCGCGCCAGCCCAATGCTCGGATCGAGATCGAGAATGAGCGTGAGATCAGGGACCGGCGCGGCGATGAACGCATCGAGCGCATCGAGTTTTTCGCTCGCAAGGCCGCGCCCGGCGCCCTGATACGCACGCGTCGAATCCGTGAAGCGATCGCACACCACCCACTCGCCGCGCGCCAAAGCCGGCGCGATCGTCGCGTGCACATGATCAGCGCGCGCGGCGGCGAAGAGCAGCGCCTCGGACTCGCGGGACCAGCGCAACTCATCCCCGCGCACCAGCAGCGCGCGAATTTCGTCCGCGCCTGGCGCGCCGCCCGGTTCGCGCGTGGCGATCACGGCGCGTCCCTCATTGCGCAGATGCGCGACGATGGCGTGCGCGAGCGTCGATTTGCCGACGCCTTCGCCGCCCTCAAGCGTGATGAGTTTGCCCGCGCTCAAGAGGGCGAGATGAGATCGATGAGCCCCGCCCAGGCGCGCACGAACCAGTTGGCGCGCCCGATATTGCGGCCGGAGACGAGTGCGTATGAGCGGCGCGGAAAATTCGGCCCCTCGACGACCAGGCTGGCGATGCGCTGGCCGCGCCGGATCGGCGCGGCGACCGGCCCGCGATACTCGATCCGCGCCGTGAGGCCCGCGAGCGCCGCGCCCGTCGTCGGCAGTATGATCGCGCGCTCCGTGATCAGCGGCGCGCGCGCGCGCCCGCCAAGCCACACGCGCGCTTCGCCCACTTGGGCGCCCGCCTCGTAAAGACGCAGCAAGCGGAAATCATAGAACGCCGCGCGCATCAGCCGATCCGCCTCGGCGCGGCGCGCCGCCATTGTCTCCATGCCGTCGAACACGATGATGCGGCGCTGATTGTTGAGCAGCGCCGAGCCGACCAGGGAATAGCCGGCCGCAGCCGTGTGGCCCGTCTTCACCCCATCGGCGCCGGCGAACATCCCCAGCAGCGGATTGCGATTATCCTGCGTGCGGTTGTTGTACGCAAAACTGCGCTCCGCATAGAGGCGGTAATGCTGCGGGAACCGGATAATGATTTGCCGCGCCAGGCGCGCGAGATCCGCCGCGCTGATCAGGTGGTCGGGATCAGGCAGGCCGGTCGTGTTGCGGAAGCGCGCGCTCGTAAGCCCCAGTTCGCGTGCGCGCCGGTTCATCAGATCGACGAACGCTTCCTCCGAGCCCGCGATCCCCTCCGCCAGCACGATGCACGCGTCATTTGCCGAGACGATCATCATGCCGCGCAGAAGATCGCCCACACGTACTTCGGAATTGAGCGCCAGGAACATGTGCGAGCCATCGCTCATCGCGCCGAGGCGCCAGGCGCGCTCACTGACGCGGAAGCGGGTGTTCTCCGTGATGCGTCCGGCGGCGAGCGCCTCCATGACGATGAGCGCCGTCATCATTTTCGACATCGAAGCCGGCGCCATCGGCTGTTCGCAGTTCTGGCAATGCAGCAGGAGGCCGGTGTCGCCGTCCATGATGGCGACGTGCCTTGCGGCGCTGGAATAGGCCGGCGTCTGCGCCGACGCGCTCCCAACCAGCGCGAGGGCGGCCAGCATCGCCGGGACCAGCCAGCGTGAGAAGAAAAGCGGCCGTGCCGCCATGCGGCGCTCCAGAATCAAGCGCGCGGGAAGGCGGCGCGCGCGGCGATAAGATCGCCGCGCTTGGCTGAGGTCAACGCGCCGCGACGATTGCGTTCGGGTAGCCGCGTTCGGCCATCTGACCGAGCATGGCTTCCGCCTCGGCGCGGTTCGCCCACGGGCCAAGCCGCACGCGGTAAATCTCCGTTTGGCCGACCATGCGCGGCTCAATCAGCACCGGGCCGGCGTCCTGGAGTGCGGCCTGAACCCGGTGGGCGTTGGTGAGATCAGAAAAAGCCCCAACCTGAACCACAAAGCCGCCAGTTAGGGGCGGCGCGGCGCGAGGAGGCGCGGGCGGCGGCGCAGGCGCGGGGGTTAGGGCGGCGGCCTCAACGCCGGGCGGCAGCAGGCTGGCCGGTCCCGCCGGGGCGGCGGGCGGCGGAGCTTCGGCCATTATGTGACGGGGCGCGGGGCCCAGATAACGGACTTGCACGCGCGCCTGCCCGGCCGCGCGGAAGCCCAACTCATCGGCCGCGGAGGCGGAGACATCGATCAGCCGATCGGCCACGGCCGGGCCGCGATCGTTTACACGAAGCACAACGCGCTGGCCGTTTTCGACATTCGTCACCTCAACCAGGCTGGGCAGTGGAAAATCGCGGTGCGCCGCCGTGCGTAGGGCGGGATTGAACGCCTCGCCGCTGGCGGTGGCGCGGCCGGCGAAGTCCGCCCCATACCAGGACGCGGTCCCCGTCTGCGTAAAGCCTGCGCTTAGGGCGCGGGATTGATCGGGCGCGAGCGGCGCGGGCGCGGCCGTTTCCTCGGCCTCGCCCTCCTCTTCGGTTCCCGGCAGGTCAGGCGCCTCGGCCAGCGCGGCTTCGGCCGGCGGCGCGACACGGCGCACATCAAGCGCGCTTTCACCGCGCACCGGGGCGGGCGCGCCATAGCCGTAAGAGATGCGCGTCAATGCGCCCGACTGGGCGGCGGCGTCCCCAGCGGCGGCGAGCAGTACGAGCGCGCAGGCGAACGGCCAACGGAATGTGCGGGTCATCGAAAGCTCCGAGCGAAGCGGGCGCCAACGGCCTTTTTAACCGCGCGAGCTTGAAACGCGGTTAGCTTTTAAGGTGAGCGCGCGTTCACCATGGGCGCATTGCGGGACATCGTCTTACTTGTTAGCGAGCACGCGCCGGATGGGTGGCAGAGTGGTCGATTGCAGCGGTCTTGAAAACCGCCGTGGGCGCAAGTCCACCGTGAGTTCGAATCTCACCCCATCCGCCAACAGTTCAACGCTCGAGGCCGAGCAAGCGATCCAGGGATATGGCGCCCGGTCCTGTAACGGCCAAAAGCGCAAGCACCGCAGCCCACCACGCGTGAACTGTCCACCATTCCTGAGGGTAGACAAAAATCTGAATCACCGCCGTCATGATGAGAAGGCCCAGCGCCGCGAAGCGTGTGAAAACACCAAGGGCAAGCAAAACGGGCAGCGCGATTTCTCCGATCGCAGCGGCGACGGTAAAAGCATTGGTGAGGCTCGCCGGCAGTGCATAGCTTGCGAAGAATTCGTCCGCGAATAGATAGAAGGCGTCCTCACGGATGCTTAGTCCATCCCACTTGGTTAGGCCGGACAGAAAGAAGACCCGTGCGACCAGCAAGCGCGCACCCAGAAGTGCGACGGGTCGCGCCCAGGTTTCCGTGAGCCCGATACCCCGCGCATAAAGCGCGCGCATGCCCTGAAGCGGCCCTGCCGGCCGCGATTGCTCGCTCATTGTGCGCCCTCCTCGTTACTTATGCAGGCGAGCGCGCCGCTGCTCAGCGCGCCCGCGACGATCTCACTGACGTTCGCCTCCGGCGCCGCGCGCAAGGCCGCCTCCCCCGCCCCGCCGAGCGTGGACCCGTGGGCGAGCGCTCGCAGAAAGGCAGCTTCCGCCGCGCGCAAGCTGCGGCTTTGAACTTCGCCCACGCATCGCCACAGCAGCGCCGTTTCATGCTCCGGCGCGGCCTCGCGCGGCTGCGTGACGGATGCGTCGTATGCGCGGTTTGCGCGCCATATCTCGTAAACACGCCAGCCCAAGGTGATTATCCGCGCGCTCGGATGCAGGGCGATCTTCGCCTGCGCCAGAATTTGCTCATCCATCACAGCAAGGTCGCCAGGCGCCAATGCGGCCGCTTCGGGCGCGAGGTGGGCCTCGAGCCAAGCGCGATCGAGCCGTGCGACTGCGCCGAGATAGGGCGTGCTCTGGGCCTCCGGCAACGCATCGAGAAATTCTGGAAAAGCGTCGCCATAGGCCGTGAGCGTGCGCACGCGGGGCGGTGCGGCCTGGAAATAAGTTCGCGCCGCCGACAAAAAAAACGCTTCGCCAACCAGACGACGCACAGCGGGGTAGTTCGACGCCAGCGCCGATTCGATCGCGCTGAGGACATTGTTTCGATACACGCGAACGCCGAGCCCCTCGCACGCGCTAAACGCGGCAAGCGGCGTTTCCTCTCCGGATACGGCGCGTATGAACGCGTCGTGGTAAGCCGCGAGCGCGCCGCTCATTAAGCCGCCTCCCGCGTGGCGGAGAGCACATCCGCGGCGCGCGCGCGTTCTTCCATGAGTTCCGAGAACGGAGGCACGCGCGCGTCACGTTCGAGCAGCGTGGGCCTTGGGCCGATGCGCGCGATCAGGCGTTCATAAAGCGCCCAGACAGGCGCGGCCACCGGCGCGGCATGAGAATCGATCAAGAGCGCGCGGCCAACCGCGGAGTCCGCTTCGTGGCCGGCGATATGCACCTCGCCGATCATGCCGCCGTCGACAGCGTCGACATAGGCGTCAGCGTCGAAACCCGTATTGTTCGCGGATACATAGATGTTGTTGACATCGAGCAGCAATCCGCAGCCGCTACGGGCGCACACTTCAGCCAGGAAAGCGCTCTCGCTCATGTCGGAACGTAGCGTGAGATATGAGGCGGGATTTTCAATCAATATGCGTCGCCCAAGCGCGATCTGAAACTGATCGATCCGATCGATCAGATGACGCGCCGCCTCTTGGGTGTATGGAAGTGGAAACAAATCGCCATAATAGACGCCGCCCGCCGCGGACCAGGCGACGTGCTCGGAAATGAGCGCGGGCTCAAAGCGCGAGACCAAAGCGCGCAGGCTTGTCAGATGCGCCTTATCCAAGGGGTCGGGCCCGGCCAGCGACGCGGCGACGCCGTGAAAGGAGACGGGCCGCCTAGCGCGAATGGCTTCAAGCCAAGCGAGGCGCGGGCCGCCCGCAACCATGTAGTTTTCGGGATGGACCTCGAACCACAGCCCATCAGCAGTGCTTTCGAGCGCCGCGCGGTAATGCTCGGACTTGAGCCCGACTCCCGCAATTGAAGGCGGTAGGCCCACGCGGCGCTCCAGCATTCAAGGATTATTGCGGGCGAGCTCGTTGACTGAGGCCGCGCCCGCCGGCGTTTGAATATGCTGGCAGGTGCCGGCCGGCGCATAAGTCCAGGCGTTGCCTTGGAAATTTACGGTCGAGGTGCCCGCGCACGTTGTTCCGGCGCCGGCGCGACAATCGTTTTCGCCAGCGAGCGCGATGCCGTAGCAGTGCTCGCGCGATCCGCGGATGGAATCTGTTTGCACCCAGCGGGTGAAAGCCGCGCGCGCTTCCGCCGGCGCCGTCTCGGAGATGCGCAGCTGGTCATTGGGTCTGGCGATCGCTGGCGAGGCGGCCATGGCGACGCCGACTGCGAGGGCGGCTGCGAGGGCGGTTGCACGCATGTGGTTCACTCCTTGGCTGGTGGATGACGCTTATAGTTACGTTCGGCCGGCGAAGGCAGTTACGAATGCAGCTGCGCGCCCTACACCACGCTGCGGCGGTGCGCGTCGCCCTTCGTCGCCAGCGCGAAGCGAGGCTCGGGCGCGGCGCGGCCAAGCACAAGGTCCGCCATCATGCGGCCCACTTCCGGCCCGTGCTTGAAGCCGTGGCCCGAGCCCGCGCCCAGCAGCCAGACGCCGTCAAGTGTCGGATGCCGATCCATCAGGAAATCACCATTGGCGCTGTTCTCGTACTGGCAGACGCGAAACTCCGTGAACGGACGCTCCGCCAGCGCGGGAAAGCGTCCGCGCAAATAGGCGCGCAGCACCTCCATCCCCTCCCCGCTCATGCGGCGATCACCTGTATCTGGATCGAAGAGGGGGCCATGGCGATCGCAGGCAAGCTTGAAGCCACGCGTTTCGAGATTGGGAAAACCATAGAAAAGCTCTTGCCCATTGTGCTCGGCCCAGCATGGCGACGCGTGCGGCTCGAAGCGATCGTCCCCATCGGGCGGCGCGAGAAACGCGATCTCCTGGCGCGTGATGAAAAGGCGCGCGCCAAGAATTTCGGGAAACAATTTCCCAAGCCACGGCCCGCAGGCGAACACAATCGCGTCCGCGCGCGTCTCAACGCCATCGACCAGAACCGCATTGTCGGTCGCCGACGGGCGAGCGTGAGCAAGGCGATAGTCCCCGCCGGCGCGCACGAAGCCGCGCACCAACTCTTGCACCGCGCGCCGCGCCATCAGCGCGCCGAACGCCGGCTGATAAAGGCCGAGCGCAACGCCCGCGAAGTCAATCTGCGGCCAACGTTGCGTGAGTTCGGCTTGCGTCAAGATTTGGAGAGGCAGCCCTAATTCCTCATGCGCGGCGATCGAGTCGCGGACATACGCGCCCTCCTCCGCGAAGAAGAAGAGCGCGCCCGTCTTGTGAAACAGCGGCAGCGAGGAGGCGTCAGAGAGGCGCCGCCATTCATCCAGCGAGTGCGCCGCCATGCGCGAATAGATCGCGTCCGCGCCATAGAGGGAGCGCGTCAGCCGGCTTTCACCGCCCGACGATGCGCGCGCATGGGCCGGCCCCGCGGCGTCCACCAGCAGCACGCGCTTTCCCGCGCGTTGTAGATGAACGGCCGTCCACGCGCCGAACACGCCCGCGCCCACGATAATGGCGTCATAGCTCATGGCGACGGCATACGCCGCGCCGCCGCGTCGCGCAAAAAAAGAGCCCGGCCTTTTGGGGCCGGGCTCAATGAGGTGAAGTTAGGTTTGCTTAGCGGAACGAGATCGTCACCGCCGTGCGCCGGTTCAGCGGCTCACGCACGCCATCGCGGGTGACGGCGGCGAGATCGCCTTCACCGCGCGCTTCGCTGGTGATGGCTTCGACCGGGACGCCGCGCGCGACGAGCGCATCGATCACCACGGCCGCGCGGCGCTGCGAGAGGCCCACATTATAGGCCGTCGAGCCTGACGTATCGGTGTGGCCGACAACGAACGCATTGCCCAGATTGCAGGCGCGGGCGTTGGCGATGGCCGCATCGATCGCCGCCATGGCTTCGGCGTTGAGGTTCGAGCGGTCCCACTCGAAGTAGACGACGAAGTCAGCCGTCGGGCACGCCACAGGCGGCGGCGGAGGCGGCGGCGGGGGTGGAGGCGGCGGCGGGGGCGGCGGCGGCGGCGCGGGCGGCGCCGAGAACTGCCAGCGCAAGCCGACCGTCACCGCCTGGTGCGTATATTCGCCGTCCGTTGTGTAGGAGTAGCCGTATTCGCCTTCCTCGTAGCTCGCCTGCGCAAGGTACGAGTCGTTGTAGTAATAGCCGGTCGTTTCGAGATCGAGGCTTGGAATGTGGAAGTAGCGGTAGCCGACATCCAACGTGAGGCGCTCCGAGAGCGCGACGCCCACGCCCGCCATGGCTTGAAGCGCGCCGGCGACGTCTTCGTCATCCACGCCGTAATAGAAGTCGTTGATGTCGACATCGACTTGCGCGACGCCGAGGCCGGCGCCGACATAAGGCTGGAAGCGCCCGCCGCGGTTGAAGTCGTAATAAGCGTTCGCCATCAGCGAAATCACGCGTACGTCGCCGCCGCCGGACGAATACTCGTTCAGCCGCGAGACCATGCGCTCGTTATCGTTCTCCACGTCATTCTGGCGATAAGCGAGTTCGCCTTCGACGCGGAAGCCGTTGCGCAGCGCGTAACCGACGCCGACCGACGCCATCCAGTCGTTGTCGAGGTCGTAGGTGCGCGAGCTATCGAACCAGTCGTACTCGTATTCCGAATTATCGGAATTGGAGAGGTCGAGCTCGCCATCGACGCTGTAACCAACGTCGGCGCGGCCGTACCAGCCTTCCGTGGCGTGCGCCGGCCCGGCCAACATGGCCAGGAGCGCGACGGCCGCGGCGGCCTGAAGCAATTTGCGTTTCAAGGATGCCCCCGAAGTGAGAATGAAATGAGCGTGAGTGCCGGAAGCACAAAAGCTCTCCCGCGCGCATGGGTCCAGCGGACTCCCAGGCGGCGCGATTGGCGCGCGCCCGCCATCCCCCACAGGCGAATCTCGTTTGTCGAATTAACCAATTTCGCACTCTGATGTGCGCGCGATCCGCATGATGACCAGGAGCTCGGTGGGCATGACGCAGGGGCAGGAATTCGCCGCGCCGCCCGCGAACCAAGGCGTATGGCCGCTCGCCGTCGATCTCGATGGCACGCTCATACATGGCGACGTGGTCGCCGCCGCCGCGTGGCGGTTGGCCCTGGCAAGCCCGTTCGGGTTCTTCAGACTGGTGCGATGGCTCCTGCGCGGCCGGGCCTACGCCAAGGCGCGCCTGGCGCGTGAGGCGCCGTGCGAGCCCGAGCGCCTCGCCTACAACCGCCCCCTGCTCGATTGGCTAAGGGAGCAAAAGACTACAGGGCGAATTCTTGTGCTCGCCACCGCGTCGGACCGGCGCGCGGCCGAGGCCATCGCCGCTCATGTCGGGCTGTTCGACGCAGTGTTCGCCTCGGAGGGCGCACAAAACCTCAAAGGGCCGGCGAAAGGCGCGGTGCTGGCGCGGGTGTTTCCCGGAGGGTTCGCCTATGCCGGCAACGAGACTGCGGATCTGGGCGTATGGCGCTATGCGCGCGCGGCGATCGTGGTTAACGCGCCGCAATCCTTGGCGCGGCGCGCGGCGCGGCTATGCGCTGTGGAGCGGGTCTTTCCGCGCGCGGATTAGGGGCGCGGGAAGCTCACGCTCCCCACGCCCCCTTCGCTGGACCGCGGTTGCGAGGCGGCGGCCCACGCGAACTCTATGCGACGGTGTGAATGGCCTGACCGATGATCGCGACGGAGAGCGCGCAAAACACCGCGGCGGCGCCGACATAATAGGCGATGAAGTTCATCTCAGGGCGCCTTCAGGCGACGATTTGCGCGGCTTGGTTCAGCACCGGCGCGGCGGCCAGGGCGAAGGCGAACGCGGCGGCGGCGAGGGAGACGAGGCGGGTCATGGCGGGCTCCGTTGATGTGCGGTTTCGATGAACAAAACTTAGTCCCGCGCCCGTCCGATCGCCGTGACACGCGTCACACCGCATGGCGGGAGCGGCTCGCGCCACTTCCCCCCTCCGCGCACGGAGTACGGGGACCCGCGCGTGGCCCCTGTCGTCATTTCTTGTTTAAAGCGCCGCCCATCGCTGGATGAAGGCGAACCCGTCCGTCCGCAGCCGCTAAACATGGAGCATTCGCGATCATGTTTTTTTGCATCGCGCCTTCACCCCTCATCCGTCTCGGCGGCAATCGATCCACTGGATCGATTGCGACAGCCTCGAACCCACAAGGGGAGAAGGAGAAGGGCGGCGCAAACATTCCCTTCTCCCCTTGTGGGAGAAGGTGGATCGCCGCGAAGCGGCGAGACGGATGAGGGGTGAAAACGCTACGCGGCTGGGTGTGGGGCATTCTAGTGCATGCCGGCGTGCGGGTGTGGGATAGCGGCGCACCGAACCGGAGGATAGCGTGGCGCATGCGGCCTGCCCTTCGACTTCGCTCAGGGCGACGATAAGATTTAAGCTCGCTGATATTTAGGGCTGTTTCCACCGCGTCGCGCTGAGCGTGTCGAAGCGCGGGACGATGCGCAATCAGGGCGAAAAGCGGGAACTCACACAAAGATATCCGACCCAGTCCGTCCACGGATACTATGGCCGCTCCTCTTGCACGGGAGGTCGCTTGGATCCGAGCCAAACCGACGCAAGAGGGCGAAACGAGCGCGAACTGTGAGAGCAATCTCACGAAAGCCAGCCGAGTTCGGCATTGGTTGGAGATCCGGGGCCCGCGAACGGACGCGGCCCGCGCGCTGAGCGCCTCTGCGGCGGGAGTTAAGACCTCTTCGCTGGGCCGCATGCGAGCATCAACGTTTCGTCCGGGGCGCGTTTGTCGCGTCTTTTCAGAAGCCGGCAGCAATGTCGGCACAACCTATCCTCGGCGCGGCTTGCGCGCCCCGGGCTCCCATCTTGGGAGCGTGGAAGTTGGAAGAGAAAATGCAGCGTGTCCGCGAAAGCCAGGCTTGGCGCGGAGGCAAACGTGCGTCTGGCGTTATGCGGCAGCCCGCAACGCCGATTCAAACGAGGCGCCGGTCTTGGCGCGCACTTCGTCGATGCTTACGCCGGTCGCGAGTTCGACAAGGCGCATCGGGTCGTGACCCTTCTTGTCGATCTCAAAGACGCCGAGATCGGTGATGACAAGATCGACGACGCCGACGCCCGTCAGCGGCAGCGTGCACTGCTTCAGCAGCTTCGGCGCGCCGTCCTTCGATGTGTGCTCCATGACCACGACCACGCGCTTGACGCCGGCCACCAGGTCCATCGCGCCGCCCATCCCTTTGACCATCTTGCCCGGCACCATCCAGTTCGCCAGATCACCCCGTTCGGTGACTTCCATGGCGCCCAGAATGGATAAATCTATGTGCCCGCCGCGGATCATCGCAAACGAATCCGAAGAGGAGAAATAGGAAGATTTCGCCAGGCTGGTGATCGTCTGCTTGCCGGCGTTGATGAGATCGGCGTCGATCTCATCCTCATACGGAAACGGCCCCATGCCGAGCATGCCGTTCTCACTCTGCAGCGTCACTTCCATGCCGTCTGGAATGTAGTTCGCTACAAGCGTTGGAATGCCGATGCCGAGATTGACGTAGAATCCGTCGCGCAACTCCTTGGCCGCGCGCTTGGCGAGATCGTCCCGTGTCCAGGGCATTTACGCCGCCTCCCGCTTGCGAACCGTGCGTTGCTCGATGCGTTTCTCGAACACGCCCTTGACGATGCGGTCCACATAAATGCCGGGCGTGTGGATGCAGTCGGGATCGAGGTCACCGATCTCAACCAACTCCTCTACTTCAGCGACGCAGACTTTGCCGGCCGTGGCGATCATTGGATTGAAGTTCCGCGCCGTCTTGCGAAATATGAGATTGCCTTCCCGATCGCCCTTCCAAGCCTTGACGATCGAAAGATCGGCTTTGAGGCCGGTCTCCAGCACATAATCCTCGCCGTCGAAAGCTTTGATCTCCTTGCCCTCGGCCACAAGCGTGCCCACGCCCGTTTTCGTATAAAATCCGGCGATGCCGGCGCCGCCCGCGCGGATGCGCTCGGCCAACGTGCCTTGCGGATTGAATTCGAGCTTCAACTCGCCGGAGAGATATTGGCGTTCGAACTCCTTGTTCTCGCCCACATAGGACGAAACCATCTTGGCGATCTGTCGTGTCTCCAGGAGAAGCCCGAGCCCGAATCCATCGACGCCGGCGTTGTTCGAAATCACCGTGATGCCTTTGACGCCGCTATTACGCAGCGCAACGATCAGATTTTCCGGAATGCCGCAGAGACCAAAACCCCCGCTCATCACGATCATATCGTCAAAGGTGAGCCCCGCCAGCGCAGCGGCGGCGTTTGGGTAGACTTTGTTGGCCATGGGCCGGCTCTTTAAGCAGCGCCGCGCGCGAGCGCAATCCGGTGCGCCCAAAGGGAAGCGCCGACCGCTGAGCCGGCGGTCGGCGCCCTGTCTTTCGAGGACAGTCCTGGAGCGGCGCGCTAGCGAGGGACAGAAAATCGCGCGCCGTCCGAGGATCAATCTATGGAGGCCTGCTTGAACCCAAGCTGAACGTGAAACTCAGGACATTATTTTGTTGGAAGAGGCCGCGCGGGGCGCTGCGCGGTCCAGGCCTCGATGTCAGCGCGGGCCGTCTGTTCGGCCCCCCGCATATAGCTTTCATGGCTTGGATCGCGCGCCGTGATCTCCAGCGCCAAGCCGTTCGGATCCCAGAAATAGATTGAATGACAAAAGCCGTGATCGACCGGTCCCTGCGCCGCAACGCCGTGCTGCGCCAGCCGCGCTTGAAAGGTCGAAAGCGCATCCATGGACGGCGCCTCGAACGCGATGTGCTGATCGAACGGATTCTTCGGCGCGAACTTCTTCTCCGCCGCGCCGGCCGGTTCGTCGAAGAAGGCGATGAAGCGCCCGTCGCCCAATTCAAAGAAGAGATGCTGAAACGCGATGGCGCTTCCCGCGCCCGGCGCCTTGCCTTCAGTCAGCGCCACCCGCAGCTTGAGGCCAAGAATGTCCTCATAGAAGGCGCGTGTTTCTTCCGCGTCGCGGCAGCGATAGGCGCTGTGATGCACGCCCAGGAGCGGGGGCGCGCTCATGCGGTCTGCGCCTTGGCAGGCTCGACGCCCCAATCGGCGAACACGCCTTCATTGTGCGCGCCGACCGCCGGCGCCGGGCCCTGCACGGCTGAGCGCGTACGCGAAAAACGCGGCGCGACGTTCGGCTGCGGCACGCCTTCGATCTCGACAAACGTCTCGCGCGCGACATTGTGCGGATGCATCGTCGCCTCCTCCCAGGAGAGCACCGGCGCGAAGCACACATCCGTGCCTTCCATCAGCGCGCACCACTCCTCGCGTGTTTTCGTCACGATCACGGCGGCGATCTTTTCCGACAGCGAGGGCCAAGCGGTGCGGTCCATGTACGGGGCAAAGGCGGCGTCGCCCGCGAGGCCAAGCTTATCAAGAAGAAGTGCGTGGAACTGCGGTTCGATTGAACCAATGGACACCCATTTTCCGTCCGCGCACTGATAGGAATCGTAGAAGTGCGCGCCGCCATCGAGAAGGTTGTTATCGCGTGTGTCGTTCCATATGCCGGCCGCGCGCATGCCGAAGAACATCGCCGCCAGCGAAGCCGCGCCGTCCGTCATGGCGCAATCGATCACCTGGCCGGCGCCGCTCTTGCCGGATTCGACAAGCGCGGCGCAAATCCCCATCGCCAGATAGAGCGCCCCGCCGCCGAAATCGCCAACCAGATTGAGCGGCGGCGCGGGCGGCGCGTCCTTGCGGCCCATGGCGTGAAAGGCGCCCGTCAGCGAAATGTAATTGATGTCATGGCCGGCGGCATTCGCCAGCGGCCCGGTCTGACCCCAGCCGGTCATGCGACCGTAAACGAGCTTCCTATTGCGCGTGAGCGCGATATCCGGCCCAAGGCCGAGCCGTTCCATCACGCCGGGGCGGAACCCTTCGATCAACGCATCGGCGCGATCCATCAGGCGCAGCGCCGTCTCGACATCTTCGCTCTTCTTAAGGTCGAGCGCGACCGAGCGGCGCCCACGCGATGTCACGTCAAACTTGTTGGCGCCCTTTGGCGTACCGCCGCGCGAACCAGACACGCGATCAATGCGCACGACATCGGCGCCCATGTCCGAAAGCAGCATGGCGCAAAACGGGCCGGGCCCGATGCCGGCGAACTCCACGATCCTAACGCCGGCGAGCGGTCCAGACCCCATGCGAATCTCCTACAGCAATTGCCCGTCATCGATGGCGAACACGCCGCCAGTGACCGCGCCGCTTTCGCGGCCCGCCAGATAGAGCAGCATAGCGTCAAGATCGCTTGCGCACATCAGGCGCCGCCGGGGAAAGCTGGCGATCAGCCGGTCGCCGGCCGGCGTTGCGAGGAAGTCGGCATTCAGTTCCGTCTCCACATAGCCGGGACAGAGCGCATTCACATTGACGCCCTTGTTCGCCCATTCGCGCGCCAGCGCCTTGGTGAGCATCACGAGCCCAGCTTTCGAGGCGCAGTAGGCGGCAAGACCCGGCAGCGGCTTAAGGGCGCCGATGGAGGCGATGTTGACGATGCGGCCCGCCGCTTCTCCGCGCGCGATCATCCGCCGCGCCGCTTCCCGCGCGCACAGGAATGGCCCGCGCAGATTGACGGCGAGCACGCGGTCGAAGTCCGATGCGGAAAGATCGAGCGCCGCGCCCTCGGCGTTCATGCCGGCATTGTTGATCAGCGTGTCGATGGGCCCCAGCGCGCGTTCCGCCGCATCGAACGCCGCGGGGATGGCGGCTTCATCGGCGACATCCATGGCGACGGCGATGGCGCGAGCGCCCGCCGAACGCAACTCGTCGGCCAAGGATATAAGCCTCTCCCCGCGCCGCGCGCATATGGCGACCGCCGCGCCTTCCTGCGCCAACGCGCGCGCGAAGTGGGCGCCGAGGCCGCTTGACGCCCCGGTGACGAGCGCAATTCTTCCTTCTAGGCTCATTGGGCTGTTCCTTAACTTCGCCGTGGCGCGATGGGGCGGGGCCGAATCGGAGCGCGCGGGCGTGCGGACAAGTGCGATCACCGGGTCAATAAGGTGCGGATAATCATTCGCGCCCTCGATGTACGCGCCGGGCGGCAGGCGCAAGACCGGCTGGCCGATTGCGGCGTCGAAGCGCCAATCCTGCTTGGCGACGCCGGCGGGCCGGACGGTGTCGATGTGGCGCTGGTCGCCATCGGCTCGACCGCACCACGGGAAGCCGCCGCATTCGCGGATGCAGCCATTTGCGCGCACCCGACGCTGTTCGTCGTCGCCGGCGCCCTTGACGCGCCGGTGCTCGATGCGGCGCTCGGCCTTCCGGCGCCCTTCGACGCCTGGGTCGCGCTGGACGCCCCGCCCGCCCTCCTGAAGCGCCGCATTAAATCGATCTATCGCGCGGCGGTCGCGCGCGAGGAGAGTGCGCGCCGCGCCGCCACCGCGCACGCACTCGCTCTGGCGGATGAGTTTGCGACCGCGCCAAGCCGCCGCCTCAAAGCGCTCTTCGTCGGCGCGCCCAACCCGTTTTTCCTCGCGCTGGAACGCGCCTGGGGCGCACGCGGCGGTTATGTGACGGCGGCGTTTTCCTCATTCTCTGGCTTCGATCATCTGCACGATGAGCAATTCGACGCCGTGGCGCTCAACGCGGTCGAGGACGCACCTACTGCGATTGCACTGTGCGCGGCGTTGCGCCGGAACGCCTCGCTCAACAACCTGCCCACGCTGGTGCTCACACGCCCCAAGGACGCCGCGACGGTGGACGCCGTCATTGCGCGCGGCGCCTCTGTGACGATCGGTGAGGATGAATCGAGTGACGCGGCGCTGAATTGGCTGTTCGAATCGGTGCGCCACGAGCGCGGTCGGCGCGAGGTTGAGCGCGCCTTGAACGCGTGGGGCGATCGGCTTGGCGATGTGCGCACCGGCCTGCTCACCGCTGCTTCCTTCACGCCGCACCTCGCGCGCCTCGCCGAAGATCACCAGGAAAGCGGGCGCCCTTTGTCCGTCATCGCCATGCGGATTCATGCGGCGCCCGGCGCGCGGGCGCCCGCCCCCGCCGCCTGGGATAAGGGGTTCACGGAAGTCTCCACGCTCACGGGGCGCCTCATCCGGGATGTCGATTGCGCAGCCGTGGTGGGGCCGGACATTATCGCCTGTGCGTTGCCGGCGACCACATTGGCTGGCGCGCGGCGCGCGGCCGAACGCATCGCTTCCGTTGGCGAGTGTACGGCGTTCGCCGCGGGAGATGAAGGAGGAGGCCCGCTCGTGTTCGAGCAGTCGATCGCGGAGCTGAAGCCTGGCGAAGGCGGCGCTGGCCTGCTCGCCCGGGCGCTCAACGCAATTCACTGCGACGCGTTGCGCGCATGACCCATGCCCGCCGCGCCGATGTCGACTTCTTCGCCGACATATCCTGCCCGTGGTGTTATGTGGGCTGGGAAGCGCTGAAGCGTGCGGCGGCCGAGCGAACCAATCTTTGCGTGAATCTCAATTGGCGCACGTTTCTCCTGAACCCGGATATGCCAGCCGAGGGCTATGAGCGCGGCGCTTATCTCGCCGCGAAGTTTCCAGATCGCGCGCGCCTCGAGGCGATTCACGAAGCGCTCGCCGCCGCCGCGCGGGACGTTGGCGCGCCGCTTGCGTTCGATCGCACCACGCGCACGCCGAGCACAGTGAACGCGCACCGCTTGATCCTGTGGGCGGCTGGGCAAGGACGCGCTGAAGCGGCGGTTGACGCCCTCTTCGCCGCCATGTTCGCGGAGGGGCAAGACATTGGCGACGCTGCTGTATTGCGCGACATCGCCGAGGCGATCGGCCTTGACGCCGACCTTGTTGGCGAGTTGCTCGCCTCCGATGCGGACCGCGCCGCCATCGCCGCGCGCCACAACGCCGCCACGCGCCTCGGCGTCACGGGTGTTCCAGTAGTGATCATCAATCAAAAGGCCGTGTTGATGGGCGCCGAGACGCCCGAGGCCTATGGCGGCGCGCTGGATCAGTGCGTCACGCCCGTCGCTTAAGCCGCCTTGCGCTCCGCCAAGCGTGCAACGCCTTCAAGCGCGGCGCGCAACGCCTTCAGGCGCAACGCCGGATCAGGCCATGCGCCCTGGATGACCAGCTTGCCGTCCGGCCGCATTTTGAAATCAAGCGGGCGTGACTGCACATAGCGCACCAAGGCGGACACGTCGGGAAAGCCGCCCTCGCGGAACGTCAGCACCGCGCCCTTGGGGCCGGCGTCGAGCTTGGCGATGTTGGCGTGCTTGCACAACGCCTTGAGCGCCGCGACGGAAATCAAATGCTCGGCGTCGTCCGGCAGCGGACCAAACCGATCGATCAACTCGGCGGCGAAGCCTTCGCGTTCGGCGTCCGTCGTCTGATCGGCCAGGCGCCGATAGAGCGCCAAACGCACGGTCAAATCTGGAACATAATCCTCCGGAATGAGCACCGAGACGCCGACGCCGATCTGCGGAGACCAGGAGCGCTCGCTCACCTCCTCGCGCCCGGCGCGCAGCGAAACCACCGCCTCTTCAAGCATCGATTGGTAAAGCTCCACGCCCACTTCCCGGATATGGCCGGATTGCTCCTCGCCGAGAAGATTGCCGCCGCCGCGCATATCTAGGTCGTGGCTCGCCAGCGTGAAGCCCGCGCCGAGACTATCGAGCGAAGCCAGAATGCGCAGCCGCTTTTCAGCGCCCGCCGTCAGCGCCTGCTCGGCTGGCGTGGTAAGATACGCGTACGCACGCACCTTCGAGCGCCCCACCCGCCCGCGCAATTGGTAAAGCTGCGCCAGGCCGAACATATCGGCGCGGTGAACAATGAGCGTGTTGGCGCGCGGAATATCGAGCCCGCTTTCGACAATGCTGGTTGAAACGAGCACATCATGGGCGCCATCGTAGAATGCCGTCATGAGTTCATCGAGATGCCCGCCCGCCAACTGACCGTGCGCGGTCGCGAACGTCACTTCCGGTACCTGCTTGGCTAGAAACTCCGTTACCTCGGCGAGATCGGCGATCCGGGGCGTCACGAAGAAGCTCTGCCCGCCGCGATACTTTTCGCGCAACAACGCCTCGCGCACGCCCACGGGATCGAACGGAGTCACGTACGTGCGCACAGCCATCCGATCGATCGGCGCGGTCGCGATGATGCTCATATCGCGGATGCCGGCCAGCGCCAGTTGCAGGGTGCGCGGGATCGGCGTCGCTGAAAGCGTGAGCACGTGAACGTCCGTGCGTAGCTCCTTGAGACGCTCTTTGTGTTTGACGCCAAAGTGCTGCTCCTCATCGACAACGATGAGGCCGAGGTCGCGGAAGGACACCTGTTTGGAGAGCACGGCGTGTGTGCCAACGACAATCTCGACGATCCCCTCCGCCAAGTCCTTGCGAGTTTGCGCGGCGTCCTTCGCGCTCACCAGCCTGGAGAGCGCGCGCACCCGAACAGGTAAGCCCTGAAAGCGTTCGGAAAACGTTTTGTAATGCTGGCGCGCCAGCAATGTCGTGGGGCAGACGACCGCGACCTGCTTGCCGCTCATGGCCACGAGAAACGCCGCACGCAACGCCACCTCGGTCTTACCGAAGCCGACATCGCCGCACACCAGTCTGTCCATCGGGCGCCCGGAGCCAAGATCGGCGATCACATCCTCGATGGCCGAAAGCTGATCGTCCGTCTCCTCGTACGGAAACCGCGCGCAAAATTCGTCGTAGAGGCCTTCCTGGGGAATCACCTCCTCGGCGGTCCGCGCCGCGCGCAACGCCGCGATGCGGATCAACTCCTCCGCCATATCGCGCAGACGCTGCTTGGCCTTGGCCTTGCGGCTTTGCCAAGCGACGCCGCCAAGCTTATCGAGTTGAACGCCAGCGTCCTCGGCGCCGTAACGCGTCACCAGTTCGATGTTTTCAACGGGCAAATAAAGCTTGTCGCCGCCGGCATAGGCGATGTCCAAGCAATCGTGCGGCGCTTGCTGGACGTCTATCGTCTTGAGGCCGTCATAGCGCCCAATCCCGTGGTCCTGGTGAACAATCAGATCGCCGGGCGACAAGGCCGCCGCCTCCGCGAATATTGAGTTGGAGGTGCGCTTCTTGCGCGGGCGGGCGAGGCGTTCGCCGAGAATGTCCTGCTCGGAGAGGATCGCGAACGTGTCGGTCTCGACGCCGTGTTCGAGGGGTAAGACCGCCAGCATCGGCTTGCGCGCGGCGATCGCGCCGGCCTCGCTCCAGGAGCCGATGCGCGCGATGTCCTTGACGCCATGATCTTCCAGCACGCCGCCGAGGCGATCGGCCGCGCCTTCCGACCAAGCGGAAATGAGCACGCGCTTGTTTTGCGCCAACAGGGCCACGACGTGGCCGCGCGCGGCGTCAAATACGTTTACGTCCGGTGTTGCGCGCTCGGGCGCAAAGTCACGCGCGGCGCGCGCGCCAAGAGCGATCGCCGCAACGCCTTCGGGCACCCCAAAAGCCGCGAACCGCCTGAGCGCGCGTGTGCCGATCGCTTCAATCAGCGCCTTTGGATCGAGGTAGAGTGCATCTGGCGCCGGCGCGCGGAAGCTCGGCAGGCCGCGCGGCGTTGGCGTGGCCTTGCGCGTCTCATAATGATCGCGCGCCGCCTCCACACGCTCACGCGCCGCATCCTCCGCGAGCGCGTCAAACGCGATGAGCGCATGTGGGCCGGCATAATCGAACACCGTTTCCAGGCGGTCGTAGAAGAACGGCAGATGCTGCTCGACGCCCTGCCGGCGAATCCGGGCGCTCACCGCGTCATGAACCGGATCATCCACGGCGCCAAACGCCTGGCTGAAGCTGATCCGAAAGCGCGAAACGCTTTCATCGTCCAGAAGGACCTCGCTGACCGGCGTGAGCACAATCGCCGGCAGCTGGCGCGTCGAACGTTGGGTCTCTGGGTCAAACGACCTGATGCTTTCGAGTGTATCGCCAAAATAGTCGAAGCGGATCGGCTCTGGCGCGCCGGGCGGAAACACGTCGGCGACGCCGCCGCGCACGGCGTAATCACCCGGCGCACGCACCGTCGAGGCGCGGCCGTAGCCGTTCGTTAGAAAGTATTTTTCAAGCGCCTCCATCGAGGCGGATTCGCCCGGATGGGCTTCAAACGCCGCCGCGAGCAGGCGCATGCGGGGCGGAACGCGTTGCGCCACGGCGGCCGCTGTCGAGATCACGAGCAGGGGCGCTTCAGTCGACTTCCTGTGCGCCAGGCGTGAAAGCGCGGCGCAGCGTTGCGCTGCGATCACCGGCGCGGGCGAAATGCGGTCATAGGGCAACGAATCCCACGCCGGCAGGCGCAAGGTTTCAAGCGCCGGCGCGAAGAATCGGCAGGCCCCATCGAAGGCCGCCGCCCGCGTTTCGTCCCGGGCGATGAACAGCGTTACGCCGCCGCGCAGCGCAGCAGCGCCCGTAAGCGCCAGCGCGTCTGCGCCCGCCGGCGCGCCCGAGACGGCGAGCGCGCCGGGCGTATGCGCAAGGGCCTCAATCGCGGCGGCCGATAGGGCTTGGAATTGGGTCAAGGCTGCGTCTCGGAATCGGGCCCACTGGTGGGCGGCCGGTTGAGATAGGTGAAGGCCCGGATCAGCGCCAGCAGCGGCGTATCGAATTCGGGCGGCGGGGGTTCGGCCTCCACGATCCAGGCGTATACGGCCTGGTCAGGCGCGCCAAGAAGCCGCTCGAATTCGGCCAGAGCGTCCTCTTCAAGCCCGGGTAAGCGTGCGTCCGCGAAGCACCCCAGCACTAGGTCAATTTCGCAAAAGCCCCGCCGCCACGCGCGGAACGCAAGCCTTTTTCGGCGTTCGTCCATTGGGCTGCCGGCATAAAGCATAGGGCGCCCCAGCGCGAGCCCTTCGGCGCCTCAACAGGGAATGCTACACGAAAGGATCGATGCCGAATCCGTCGCCCATTGATCCACTTATGGCGCCTTTCCGCCTGCCACGTGGCGCGCGCAAGGATCAGGCTGATCTGATCGCCAAACTGGCTGGCGGCCCGCTGGTGCGCGACCTTCTGTTTCTCCCGCCGCACGGCGCGATCGACCGGCGCAAGCGCGCGCCGATCGCTGAAACGCACGACGGTGAGATCGCCACGATCGAAGCCGAGGTCGACGCGCACCTCCCGACCTATTCAGCCAAATCCCCCTACCGCGTGCGCCTGCGTGATGACACGGGATTTCTCTCGGTCGCCTATTTTCGGCCCAAGGGCGACATGATGCAGCGCCTTTGGCCTGTGGGGCAAAAGCGTCTGGTGAGCGGCAAGGTCGAAATCTACCAGGGCGAACGGCAGATGCTGCACCCTGATCACGTCGTTGATCCGGCCAAGGGCGAGGCGCCCCCGCCGGTCGAGCCGGTCTATCCGTTGACCGCAGGATTGCCGCTGCGCGCGCTTCAACGAACTGTAGCGCTTGCGCGAGAGGCCGAACCGAAGCTGCCGGAATGGCTCGACGCAACGACGCTGTTGGGCCGAGGTTGGCCGAGCTTCATGCAAGCGCTCACCGCGATTCACGCGCCGGCGGATCCTCAGGATGTCTCGCCGGAATCACCCCCGCGAATGCGCTTGGCATATGACGAATTGTTCGCGCGCCAGTGCGCGCTGCGGCTTCGCCGCGCCCATCGTCGCGAGACGGCCGGGCGGGCGATCCGGGGAGATGGCGTGCGCACTGCGAAATTGCTCGCGAGCGTCCCTTACGAACCCACCGGTGCGCAAGCACGCGCGTTCAAGGAAATCACGGACGATATGGCCCGCCCCGCGCCGATGTTGCGCCTGCTGCAGGGCGATGTCGGCGCGGGCAAAACCCTCGTCGCCGCGCACGCCATGGCCACCGCCGCCGAGGCTGGATTGCAGAGCGCGCTGATGGCCCCGACCGACCTTCTCGCCCGGCAGCATGGCGCCGGCCTCATCCCGCTTCTTGAGGCCGCGGGCGTGCAGGCCGTGGTGCTCACCGGGCGAGACAAGGGCGCCGCCCGCCGGGCCATTCTGGCTCATCTCGAAAGCGGCGAGATTGACGTTGTGATCGGCACCCATGCCCTCTTTCAGGAGAGTGTGCGCTTCAAGGATCTGGGCCTTATCGTCATCGATGAACAGCACCGGTTCGGCGTCAGCGACCGCATGCGGCTTGTTGAAAAAGGCTTCGCCCCGCACGTCCTGGTCATGAGCGCAACGCCTATTCCGCGCACACTGGCGTTGGCGGTTCATGGCGACATGGATTTGAGCGTGCTCGATGAAAAGCCGCCTGGGCGCCAGCCAATCCGCACTGTCGCCATGCCCGCCGCGCGCGCCGATGAGCTGGCGGACGCCATAGCGGAAGCCGCCGCACGGGGCGAGCGCGCCTATTGGGTCTGCCCACTTATCGAGGAAAGCGAGGCGGTTGACCTCGCCGCCGTGCGCGACCGTTATGAAATTCTCAGTGAACGGTTTGGAGACCGTGTTGAGATCATGCACGGCCAAATGGCGCCCGCCGCGCGCGAGGCGGCCATGGACCGATTTCGCACCGGGCAATCCTTCCTGATGGTGGCGACCACCGTCATCGAGGTAGGCGTCGATGTACCCGAAGCGACAATCATGGTGATCGAGCACGCCGAACGCTTTGGCCTCGCCCAGCTGCATCAGCTGCGCGGGCGCGTGGGACGCGGGCAAATGCGCGGCTCGTGCGTGCTGCTGTGGCGCGGCCCATTGTCGGAGACCGCGCGAGAACGGCTTGACGCGGTTCGCCGTAACGATGACGGGTTCGCGATCGCGGAGATTGATTACAAGCTCCGCGGCGCGGGCGATACGTTGGGCGTCCAGCAAAGCGGCTTACCACCCTTTCGATTGGTGGCGCCCCAGGCGCACGGCGACCTGCTCGGCGCCGCGGACCTAGAAGCTCGCATCGCGATCGATCGGGATCCAAATCTCGAAACGCCGCGCGGAAAGGCGATCACAATGGTGTTGACGTTATTTGGCTATGATGAAGGCGCGGCGCTCGGCCGCTCAGGATGATCGCCGTGGGCGCAGACGATGACTTCACCCGTGCGATGGAGCGGCTGAGCGGCGATCTGGGCGGCGAGCTGAGCAATCTTACGCGCCTGTCCGGCGGCGCCAGCCAGGAGACATGGTCATTCGATGCGGACGGCGCCGGCTTCATTGTGCGGCGCGCGCCGGGCGGAACGGCGCCGGTCTCAGGTTCACAAGCCATCGGCCTTGAAACAGAAGCCGCCGTCATTCGCACCGCGCGGGCGCACGGCGTTCCCGCGCCAGAAATCGTGCATGTCTGTGAACCGGGAGACGGTCTTGGCGTCGCCTACGTCATGCGTCGGCTGCGAGGTGAAACGATTGCGCGAAAAATACTACGTGACGACGCATACGCGAACGCTCGCGCCCGCCTTACAGTACAGTGCGGAAACGCCGTGGCGCGCATTCAGAAAACAAATGTCGATTCGCTGCCTCTGCTCGACGCCGCCGCGCAACTTAGCCTCTATGAGGCTCTGTTTCGTTCCTTCGATGCGCCGCGCCCGGTGTTTGAACTTGCGTTTGCAACGCTGCGCGAACGCCTCCCTGCCCCGACCGCGTCCGTACTTGTTCACGGAGATTTTCGACTTGGGAATCTCATCGTCGATGAAACTGGCCTTGTCGCGGCGCTTGACTGGGAGCTGGCGCACCTTGGCGATCCCGCTGAGGACTTGGGCTGGCTGTGCACGCCGTCCTGGCGGTTTGGGGAACTCGATCGCGAGGTCGGCGGATTTGGATCTCTCGCGGAGCTGATCGGCGCCTATCACGCAGCCGGCGGCGACGAAACCGTCACCACGGATCGTGTTCGCTTCTGGATGCAGCTTGGATCTCTCAAGTGGGGAATTATGTGTCTACTGATGTTTCGTGCATTTGACAGCGGCGCAGACCGGAGCGTCGAGCGCGCCGCGATCGGCCGGCGCGCGTCCGAGGCCGAACTGGACCTCATGCTCATGCTGACGGAGCGTTTATGATGCTGGGCGAACCCCGCGCCGTGCAATTGATCGAAGCCGTGGCAGGCTACGTTGAGTCCATCGCGCCTTCGCTCAGCGGACGAGACGCGTTTCACGGGCGCGTGGCTGTTAACGCGCTGCGGATCGTGGTGCGGGAACTTGAGCTTGGACCCGCCGCGGAAGCGCGCGAGCTTCAAGGCCTCGCGGCTCTCGGCTTTCCAGGTCAGCTGGAAGAGGCGCGGCGCGCCTTGTGCGCGGCAATTCGCAGCGGCGAACAATCACTCGGGAACAAGCGGCTTGCCGACCATCTCTTGCGGTGCGTGGCGGACCGCGTCGCGATTGAACAGCCAAATTATGCGAGCCTCGAGCGTGCGCCTTAGAGATGAGCGCATCTGCTCAACGTGAATACCCTAGGGGCGCGCGTCGCATCCCAAATAGTCGCGAACGTAATCCGCCACACCTTGCTCCAAGGATGTGAATGGCTGCACGTACCCCAGCCCTCTGAGCCGCGCCATCGAGGCCTCGGTGAAGTACTGATAACGATCCCGAATCTCCTCGGGCGTATCGATGAATTCGACGTTGGGCGGTTGGCCCAACGCCATGAACAGGGCGGCCGCCAAGTCCGCGAAGGTGCGCGCCTTGCCCGTCCCAACATTTACAATTTCAGCGCCTTCCGCGCGCGCCAGCAACCACTCCACTACATCCACGCAATCACGCACATAAACAAAGTCGCGCATCTGCCCGCCATCCCGGTAGGCGGCGTTATGCGAGCGGAACAGCAGCGCGGACTGCCCGCGCGCCGCGCGCGCGTGCATGTGAGCGACAACGCTTTTCTGCGAACCCTTATGCTGCTCATTCGGCCCATAGACATTGAAGAATTTTAGCCCCGACCACGCGGGCGGCGCTTCACCCCGCGCCGCGGCGCGCACGGCGTAAAGGTCAAAGAACTTCTTTGAAAAGCCATAGGCGTTGAGCGGGCGCAGCGCGCTCAGCGCCTTTGCGTTATTGTCATCCGCAAAGCCGGCGTCGCCACGGCCATAGGTCGCGGCCGAAGATGCATAGATAAACTGAGTGCGATTCTCGCTGCACCAGGCCCAAATGTCGGCGGACAGCCGGAAGTTCGCATCCATGATCTTATCGACGTCCGGCTCCGTGGTGGAGGAGATCGCGCCCATGTGCACGACAGCCCTCACCCGCGTCCGGGCCGCATCTAGGTACCGGCTAAGTTCGCTCGGCGTGATCAGGTCGGAGATGGCCGCTTCAGCCAGATTGGTCCATTTTCCGCTGGCCGCATCGCCGAGCCGGTCGCACACCACGACGTCGCAATCGCCCCGCGCCGCAAGCCGCGCCGCGATATTGGACCCAATGAAGCCCGCCCCACCGGTTACCAGAATGATGTTCGGCATTGTCGCGATCTAGGCGGCCCAGCCGGCCGCTGGCAAGTCATGGACTAATGATCCGAGGGATGGCCTGGCGCGTAACACCGCCATGGACATAGCGATCATCGGTGGCGGTGTCTCGGGATTAGGGGCAGCCTGGGCGCTGAGCGGCAAGCACGCCGTCACCCTCTACGAGCGCGAGGCTCGTCTCGGCGGGCACGCCAATACGGTGACGATCGACTATAACGGCGCGACGCTGGACGTCGACACCGGCTTTGTCGTGTTCAACGACCTCAACTACCCACACTTCAGCTCATTGTTGCGCCAGCTCGACGTTCAAAGCCGCCCCTCGGATATGAGTTTTTCGGTTTCGGACGCGACCGGATATGAGTGGTCCAGCAACGGATTACGTGGGCTTTTCGCCTGGAAGAGAAACCTCAGCGATCCCACCTTCCTGCGTTTGCTCGCGGATATCGCGGCCTTTGGCGCTCGTGCGCGCACGGATTTGAGATACGCGCGTGTCGGCACGGAATCCTTGGGCGAATATGTAGGCGGGTTAAACCTTAGCCGCGCGTTTCTGGAACAATATCTTCTGCCGATGGGCGGCGCTATCTGGTCTACTCCCGAGCAGGAGATGTTGCGCTATCCCGCCGCCGCCTTTCTTCAATTTTTCGACAATCATCGCCTCCTTCAGTTCGGGGCGCGTCCAGTATGGAGAACAATTGAAGGAGGCAGCAGGACGTACGTCGAGCGGTTGCGGTCGGCGATACAGGCGCGGTTCATTTGCGACGACGCAGTCGTGGCAATATCGCGAACCAAAGGCGGCGTTGAAATTCGTACGCGTTCAGGCCACGTGGCGCGCCATGACGGCGTAGTGATGGCCGCTCATTCGGACGAGGCGCTCTCTCTCCTCGATACGACCGCCGCTGAGCGCCAGGCCCTCAGCGCAATTCGGTATGCGCCAAATACAGCGTTCCTGCACAGAGACCCCGATCTCATGCCGCACCGGCGCGCCGCATGGGCGTCGTGGAACTACCTCCGAAGCTGGGCTGAATATCAAACCAGTGTGTGTGTGACATATTGGATGAATGCGCTTCAAGGTTTTGACAATGCGCGCCCGCTGTTTGTGACCCTCAACCCGCCGAGGCCGCCGCGCGCGGGCCTGACGTTCGCGACTTTCACCTATGATCACCCACAGTTCGACGCGGCAGCCATCGCCGCACAGCGCGAGATCGGTGCAGTTCAAGGGGCGAACAACACTTGGTTCGCCGGCGCATGGTTGGGCCACGGCTTCCACGAGGACGGCCTGAGTTCAGGCCTCCGCGCGGCTGCGCTTATCAATGAGCGCTTCGCGCCGAACATGACCGCACCCAACGACGGCATAGGCTTGTTGGCTGATGAGGACGCGGCGGCTGCATGACAAATAGCCCCACACCAAGCGCGTACATTTACTCCTGCGTAACGAGCCACCGACGCCTCGCGCCATTTGTTCGGGCGTTCTCTTATAAGCTTTCCTACATTTCTTTAGACGTCGACAGGATCGAAGAGACCGCGCGTCGCAGCGCTCTGTTCTCTTACAATCGTTGGGGCGTGTTCGGATTCCGGGACGCCTCACACGGATATAGGGACGGCGCGCCACTGCGCGCGTGGGCGGAGACGCAGTTCGCACTTGGGGGCGTAAAGCTAAATGGCGGCGCCATATGGGTCCTCACCCTTCCGCGCGTTCTAGGGCATGAATTCAACCCATTGTCCCTGTTCATTGGCTATGGCCCAGATGGGGCGGCACGCGGCGTCATCTATGAAGTGAATAACACGTTCAAAGAGTCTCACGCCTATGTCGCGCGGTTAAATGGTTCCACGCCCGCCGCGCACCGCGCCGAGAAGAGCTTCCACGTCTCGCCATTTCTCGACTTGAAGGGCCGATACGAATTCACAATGTCGCCTCCTGGAGAGCAGTTTTCACTCACCGTAAAAAATGTCGCTGATGGACAATGTGTTCATGTCGCTACTTTGACTGGTCGTCGGCGCGCATTCAGCTCGGCGTCATTGCTCATAGCCGCCCTCGCCGCGCCGTTTACGGCCCTTGGCGTCCTGGCGGCGATACATTGGCAAGCCTTCTTGATCTGGATCAAGGGCGGCCGCTACCGGCCGAAACCTAGTCCTCCCGAGCGCGGCGCTACAATCGCCCAGCCGCATCCGCGCCAACAGCATTCAAACATGCTAAAAGCATCAGGCTGAGAACAGTTATGAGTGTGGATATTCCTAGACCTCGCGCGACTTCATCGACCCAGGACATTCTACGTCTGAATGCGCCCGCCAGCTTCAAGGCAGTCGCTCTTGGCTGCGCCCGGGTTGGCGGCGGGCGGCTGACGATGCGCCTGCCGGATGGCGCCACGCTAAATTTTGGCGACGCCGACCACCCCGGACTGGAGATGATTATCCGCGACTACCGCTTTGCGCGGCGCGTCGTGCTTCAGGGGGACATTGGCTTCGCGGACGGATATATCGCAGGCGAATGGGAAACGCCTGACCTGGCTGGATTGCTGACATTTCTTTCCGCGAATTCCGACCGCTTCATGAACTTGTTTCGGGGCACCGCCCTGGTTCGCGGGATGAATTTCATGCGTCATCTCACGAGAGCCAACACGCGCGCTGGCGCCCGCCGGAACATTCACGAGCACTATGATCTCGGCAACAAGTTCTACGCGGCGTGGCTCGACGCCACGATGACATATTCATCGGCCCGCTTCGAAAAGCCCGGTGAGGCCCTGAATGAAGCGCAACTGAACAAATACCGTGCGTTGGCCCGCCACCTGGATCTGCAGCCCGGGGACCGTGTCCTTGAAATCGGCTGCGGCTGGGGCGGGTTCGCCGAAGTCGCCGCATCCGAGTACGGCGCTCATGTTACAGGCCTCACAATCAGCCAGGAGCAGTTTGAATTCGCCACGGAGCGGCTGCGCCGCAAGGGTCTCGCGGAGAGAACTCGCATTGAGTTGAAGGACTATCGCGACATTGACGGCCCGTTTGACAAGGTTGCTTCAATCGAGATGTTCGAGGCGGTCGGCGAGCGCTATTGGCCGACCTATTTTGACGTAATCGCGCGCGTGCTTCGGCCGGGCGGCACGGCGGCGCTTCAGATCATCACAATACGGAACGACCTCTTTGAGGCCTATCGGCGCCGCGTCGACTTCATACAACGCTATATTTTCCCGGGCGGCATGCTGCCGAGCCTGCAGCGCCTGCGCGGTGAGGTGGAGCGTGCGGGTCTTTCATGGCGGCGCACCGATTCCTTCGGCCAGTCCTACGCCGAAACCCTGGCGGAATGGACAAGACGCTTCTCCACAAAATGGGACGAAATTCGGAACCTGGGCTTTGATGAGCGCTTTCGCCAGTTGTGGCGATTCTACCTCGGATACTGTGAGGCTGGGTTCAGGAGCGGCCGAACGGACGTCGTCCAGATCGCGCTCGCCAAGCCCTGACGCGAGCCCGCCGCACGTTGCGAGGCGCGTCAGCCTCGCCTAGCTTGTGGCGATGAGAGAAGACGACCCGTTGGTGACGGCGGACTGGTTGGCCGCGCGGCTCGACGCGCCAGACATTCGCATCCTAGACGCTTCCTGGTTCATGCCCGGCGATCCGCGAGACGCGCGCGCACTTTACGCGGCCAACCGCATTCCAGGCGCCATCTATTTCGACATTGACGAAATCGCCGATACCAATTCATCGCTGCCGCACATGCTGCCCAGCCCCGAGAAATTCGCCTCCCGGATGCGCGCTCTTGGCGTCGGGGACGGCGCGCGTGTTGTTTCATATGATCGCGCCGGCGTGTTTTCCGCGGCGCGAGTCTGGTGGATGTTTCGCGTCATGGGCCATGACGACGTGGCTGTGCTGGACGGCGGCTTTCCCGCCTGGGAGGCGACTAACCTTCCTATAGAGACAGATTTGCCGTCCCAGCGCACGGCGCGCCATTTCTCGGCCCGCTATCGTGCTGATTTGGTGCGCAACCTATCGGATATGCGCGATATTGTGCGCGATGGCGCCGCGCATATTCTCGATGCGCGCCCCGCTGGACGCTTCCTTGGCTCGGCGCCGGAACCGCGCCCCGGCCTGAAGCAGGGACACATGCCTGGCGCGCTCAACACCCCCATGCCGGCGCTTCTCACGCCAGACGGCCGAATGAAAAATGCCGACGAATTACGCGCCTACTTTGACGCACTCGGCGCCGCTCACGCCAATGCAATCGTTTGCACATGTGGTTCCGGCGTCAGCGCCGCCGTGATCGCGTTGGCCCTCGCCCGCATAGGCCGCTGGGACGCCGCGATTTATGACGGATCATGGGCTGAATGGAGCGCCCATGACGACACCGCCATCGTCAGCGATGCGGCGCCATGAGCGATGAAAATGCACTGGAGCGGTTCCGCCCGGAAACACGCGCGATCATGGCCGGCCGCCATCCCGCGCGTTATGATGGCGCCGTCAATCCGCCGGTGCACCGCGCCTCCACGCTCATCCTCGCCAAGGTGGACGATCTTTATGGTGAGCGCGTGCAGACCTATGGCCTCGAAGGCATGGCGGTGCATGAGGCGCTGAAGGAAGCGCTCAGCGCGATCGAAGGGGGCGCGGCCGTTGCGCTTGCGCCATCGGGGCTGATGGCGTGCACGTTGCCGCTGCTAGCTCTCGCGCGCCCGGGCGGCGAGGTGCTTGTTAGCGATTCCGTCTATGCGCCGACGCGCCGCTTCTGCGATCGAATGCTGTCTCAGCTCGGCGTCGCGACAAGATACTATGATCCCTGTATTGGCGCGGGCATAAGCGACTTCATTCATGCGGAGACGCTGGCGCTTTTCATGGAATCGCCAGGATCCCTGACATTCGAGATTCAAGATATTCCCGCGATGGCGAAAGCGGCCTCCTCGCGTGGTGTTGTAACGATCATCGACAATACGTGGTCCGCTGGTCTTTACTTTCAGCCGTTTGCGCACGGCGTTGATTTTTCAGTCCAAGCGCTGACGAAGTATCAGGGGGGGCACGCTGATCTCCTTGCCGGTGCCGTGCTGGCGCGTACGCCCCAATTGGGCGCGCGGATCGCGGCGACTGTGCGTGAGCTGGGCGTCGGCGTGAGTCCGGACGACGCTTATCTCGCGCTCCGCGGCATCCGCGATATGCACGCGCGCCTTTCGCTTCAGAGCGCGTCGGCGCTGCGGATCGCGACCTGGCTCGAGGCGCGCCCGGAAGTAGGCCGTGTACTTCATCCGGCGCTGCCTTCGCACCCCGGACATGCCCTGTGGAAGCGTGATTTCAGTGGCGCAAGCGGCCTCTTCGGCTTGGTTTTGGCGCCAACGACGGAGGCCCGCCTCACCTCCATGCTTGAATGCCTTGAAGTCCTCAGCATGGGATTTTCGTGGGGCGGCTATGAAAGCCTTATCATCCCATGCGATCCGCAATTGACGCGAACCGCGGCGCCGTGGCGCGCTGATGGGCCTCTGCTACGTTTGTCCATCGGGCTTGAGCACGCGGATGATCTGATCTCTGATCTCGAACAAGCCTTCGAACATCTACGGCCGTGACGCCGCACGCAACCGGCTGGCGACCCCGGCGTGACTCGAACACGCAACCGATCGCTTAGAAGGCGATTGCTCTATCCAGTTGAGCTACGGGGTCCGCGCGCTCGCCTTATCGCATTCGCGATCAAAAGCGAAGGTTAGAGCGGTTCCCAAAAAGTGTTACGCGGTTTTCGGACGAGAACCGCTCCAACTTTAAGAGTAGACCCATTTTATCTCGCTTCATCTGATTCAGACGAAACGGGAACGGGTCTAATGCGACCACGGCTCCTTGCGATGGAAGGCGAAATTATCGCCGTACGCCTTCAGGACGCGCTTCGCAGCGCGTGGCTCGATCACGCGGTGCGGGATGTTGTGCGTCTGCGCGAACGCAATCGCCTCCTCGCGCGTATCGAATGTCAGGCGCACCTGTCCGTCCGTATCAGCTGCCGCCGTCCAGCCCATGAGCGTGTCCGGCCGCGCTGGCGACCGGCCCTCCAACTCAAGCACCCAGGCCTTCGAAGCGCCCGCGCCGGACTGTGTAGCGGCCTTCGCCGGCTGAAATATTCTGGCGATCATGGGCGTTGGAAATACCGTTTTTGCGGGCGAATGCAATTGCACCCAGCGTCCGCGGTTAAGCGGGACGCACGAACCAACACAGAGCTAGAGTCTGTTCCGATCGGATAGAAACACCACCAATCCCCGGGACGTTGCGAAGCAACGGGCCCGGGGCCCATGAACGCAAACGCTTGTGATCTTGGGGCCCGGACTTGCGCTCACGCGCAATCCGGGGATGGGTGATGAAGTGATTCAATCTGATCGGATGATGCTCTAGCGCGCGCGCACTGACCCCGCTTCGAGTGCGTCCTTAAGCGCCTTGCCCGGACGAAATTTCGCGCGGCGCCCGGCCGGAATTTGCACTTCAGCGCCCGTCTGCGGGTTGCGGGCCGTGCGCGCGACAGTCGCCGCCACGGCGAATACGCCGAAGCTCGGCAAGCGCACGTCATCGCCATTTTTCAACGCGTTGGTGATGCAATCAAACAGCGCATCCACCAGTTCGCCCGCGCGCGCCTTGTTCTCGCCTGTCGCGTCCGCGAATGCAGTCACCAACTCAGCCTTGTTCACGGGGACCCCCTTCTGATGTTTCGTGCGTCATAAGCACGACGGCCGCCCGTCTTGTCAAAGCGCGATGGCGACGCACGCGTGACCCACTTGCAACGATTCCAGTGCGAATCAGTGCGGACGCGCCTCTTCCGATTCGCCTCGACCAGATTCTCGGCGCGTCTCCGCCTCCTCGTCCTCAGCGGTCCAGACGATGGGCGTGAGCGGCCTCGTCAACGCCCGCTTCAGTGCATCCTCGACTGTCGCAATGGGCACGATTTCCAGCCCTTTCTTAACATTGTCGGGGATCTCCACGAGGTCCTTTTCGTTGTCCTTGGGGATCAGCACACACTTCACGCCGCCGCGCAGCGCGGCGAGCAGCTTTTCCTTCAGGCCGCCGATCGGCAGCACACGGCCGCGCAGCGAGATTTCGCCCGTCATGGCGATATCACGCCGAATGGGCGTGCCCGTCAGCACCGAGACGATCGCCACCGCCATGGCCACGCCGGCGGACGGACCGTCCTTTGGCGTCGCGCCTTCAGGCACGTGAACGTGGATATCCCGTGTACGGAAGGTCGGCGGCTTGATGCCGTACTGGATTGAGCGCGAGCGCACGAACGAACTCGCCGCAGAAATCGATTCCTTCATCACGTCCCGAAGGTTGCCGGTGACGGTCATGGCGCCCTTGCCGGGCATTTGAACGGCCTCGATCGTCAGCAAGTCCCCGCCGACTTCAGTCCAAGCAAGGCCTGTAACGATGCCGACCTGATCCTCAAGATCAATATCGCCATAATGGAATTTCCAGACGCCGGCATAGTCACCCAGATTTTTCGCGGTGATTTCAACCTTAGTCTTCTTCTTCTGTTCAAGCTCGCGCACGGCCTTGCGCGCTAGGTTTGCGATCTCGCGCTCAAGATTGCGTACACCCGCCTCCCGCGTGTAGCGGCGCACCAATTCGCGGATCGCATCATCGGAAACAGAGAATTCGCTCTTCTTAAGGCCGTTGGCCTCAAGTTGTTTGCTGAACAAATGGCGGCGCGCGATCTCCAGTTTCTCATCCTCAGTGTAGCCAGGGATACGAATGATCTCCATGCGATCCAGCAAGGGCTGGGGCATGTTGAGGCTGTTCGCCGTCGTTACGAACAGAACATCCGAGAGATCGTAATCGACTTCGAGATAGTGATCGTTGAATGTGGCGTTTTGCTCTGGATCAAGCACTTCGAGTAAAGCAGCGGATGGATCGCCGCGATAGTCCGCGCCCAATTTGTCGATTTCATCGAGCAGAAACAGCGGATTAGACGATTTCGCCTTCTTCAAGGATTGAATGATGCGGCCGGGCATTGAGCCGATATAGGTGCGGCGGTGACCGCGAATTTCAGCTTCGTCCCGTACGCCGCCGAGCGACATGCGGACAAAATCACGGCCTGTCGACTTGGCGATAGATTTGCCCAGCGATGTCTTGCCAACGCCAGGCGGGCCAACCAGGCACAGGATAGGACCACGCAGCTTCTGCGTGCGCGCCTGGACCGCGAGATATTCGAGAATCCGTTCCTTGACCTTTTCAAGTCCGTAGTGATCTGCGTCGAGAATTTTTTCGGCGGCGACGAGGTCCTTTTTGACTTTCTTCTTGACGCCCCAGGGAAGCGACAAAATCCAGTCCAGGTAATTACGAACCACAGTCGATTCCGCCGACATCGGACTCATTTGCCGCAACTTCTTGAGCTCGGCTTCGGCCTTCGTCAGCGCCTCCTTGGAGAGCTTCGCCTTCTTGATCCGGCTTTCGAGTTCGGCGATGTCGTCACGCCCGTCATCGCCTTCGCCCAGCTCGCGCTGGATCGCCTTCATCTGCTCATTGAGGTAATATTCGCGCTGCGTTTTCTCCATCTGGCGCTTCACGCGATTGCGGATTTTGCGCTCAACCTGAAGCATGCCGATTTCGCTTTCGATCAGCGACAGCACCTTTTCGAGGCGCGCGGGCACATCGGCGAGCTCAAGCAATGTCTGCTTGTCGGCGATCTTGATCGATAAGTGCGCGGCTACCGTATCGGCGAGACGTCCCGGCTGGGTGATCTGACCGATCGACTGCAACACTTCCGGCGCCGTTTTGCGGGATTGTTTTGCAAACCCCTCGAACTGTTCCGTCACCGCGCGTGCGACAGCGCGCGCCTCGGACGTATCCTCATTCGTTTCCTCGACCGCCTCCACTTCAGCCTCGAAGTGATTGTCCGTGGCCGTGAACCGCACGATCCGCGCGCGCCGCGCGCCTTCAACAAGCACGCGTACTGTGCCGTCCGGCAGCTTGAGCAATTGCACGACCGAGGCGATGGTTCCGATCGCATAGATGCGATCCGCCGCCGGGTCGTCCTCGGAGGCATCCATCTGCGCGGCGAGCAAGATCTGCTTGTCGTTCTTCATCACTTCGTCGAGCGCACGCACGGATTTTTCCCGCCCAACAAAGAGCGGCGCGGCCATGTGTGGAAACACCACAATGTCACGCAGAGGCAGCACTGGAAGTACGCGGTTTTCTGCCATGTCGGCTCCTTGGAACTCCGGCTGGGCCGAAGCATGGGCGGATTCGCGAACGGGACCGTAAGCGATCACGCCGCACGATAACAACCACCGCAAAGACCCAGTATCTCTGGCGCCGCGCGGCGAGCGTTAGGTGTTAACGAATCTGGGCGCGGAGCAGCGTGCCTTCAAGGTCACACGGAATCAGCTCTGCAACGGGCAGAATTCAGCCGGTGCTTTCCTGGCCATTGCGGCGCTCGGAATAAATCTGGAGCGGCTTGGCGCGGCCTTCCACCACATCGGCGGACACCACCACCTCCTCAACGCCGCGCATGTTCGGCAGCTCGAACATTGTATCGAGCAGGATGCTTTCCATTATGGAGCGCAGGCCCCGTGCGCCTGTCTTGCGCGCGATCGCCTTCTTGGCGATGGCGTTGAGCGCCTCGCCCGGGAAGGTGAGCTTTACGTTCTCCATCTCGAACATGCGGCCATACTGCTTGACCAGCGCGTTCTTCGGCTCGGTGAGGATGGTCACCAGGGCCGGTTCGTCGAGATCTTCAAGCGTCGCCAGCACGGGAAGGCGGCCGACGAATTCCGGGATCAAGCCAAACTTTAGAAGATCATCCGGCTCCACTTCGCGCAGCACATCGCCTGAGCGGCGGTCATCGGGGTCGCGCACCGCGGCGGCGAAGCCGATCGACGAGCCCCGTCCGCGCGCGGAGATGATTTTCTCAAGGCCCGCGAACGCGCCGCCGCAGATAAAAAGGATGTTGGTGGTGTCGACCTGCAGGAATTCCTGTTGCGGATGCTTGCGCCCGCCCTGCGGGGGAACGCTGGCGACCGTGCCTTCCATGATCTTCAAAAGCGCTTGCTGCACGCCTTCGCCGGACACGTCCCGCGTGATGGAGGGATTGTCTGACTTGCGGGAAATCTTGTCGACTTCGTCGATGTAAACGATGCCGCGCTGCGCGCGCTCGACATTGTAATCCGCAGACTGCAGCAGCTTTAGAATGATGTTCTCGACGTCCTCACCGACATAGCCCGCTTCAGTCAGCGTCGTCGCATCCGCCATAGTGAATGGCACATCGATGATGCGAGCGAGCGTCTGGGCCAGCAAGGTCTTGCCGCACCCTGTCGGCCCGATCAGCAAAATGTTCGACTTAGCGAGTTCGACATCGCTGTTCTTCGCAGCGTGGTTCAAGCGCTTATAGTGATTGTGCACAGCCACGGAGAGCACGCGCTTAGCGTGATCCTGGCCGATGACGTAATCGTCCAAAACGTCCTTAATCTCGCGCGGTGTGGGCACGCCTTCCTTGGATTTGACCAGCGAGGATTTGTGCTCCTCGCGGATGATATCCATACACAGTTCCACGCATTCATCGCAGATGAAGACGGTCGGGCCCGCAATCAGCTTGCGCACCTCATGCTGGCTCTTGCCGCAGAACGAGCAATAAAGCGTGTTCTTGGATTCGCCGCTGGACGTCGTCTTACTCATTCACGCTCCTCGCGCCGGGGCCGATCCGCATTCGGCAAGCCGGCCCTGGACGGACGGATGGGCGAAGCGTCGCATAATGACGCGCCATCCTTACAAATCGGTTCACCTCAGCAACATAGGCGCGCCTGGGTGAGAATACGACCATAGCGGGGACGCCGCTGCAAGGCGGGCGCCGCAGCGTTTATGGAGCCAGGCCCGCCCCCTCCTTAAGCTCGCGGCGTTCATAGACCTGATCGACGATCCCAAACGCCCTGGCCTCCTCCGCGGTCATGAAGTGATCCCGGTCAAGCGTCTTTTCGACCCGTTCAAACGGCTGGCCGGTGTGCTTAACGTAGATTTCGTTGAGGCGACGCTTCGTGGCCAGGATGTCCTCGGCGTGGCGCTCGATGTCCGAGGCCTGGCCCCGGAAGCCGCCTGACGGCTGGTGGACCATGACCCGCGCGTTGGGCAGGCAGATGCGCAGCCCCTTCGCGCCCGCCGCGAGCAGCAACGAACCCATCGAGGCGGCCTGGCCGATACAGACCGTCGAAACCGGGCTGCGGATGTATTGCATGGTGTCGTAGATCGCCAAACCCGAGGTCACGATGCCCCCGGGGCTATTGATATACATGGAGATTTCCCGCTTCGGGTTCTCCGATTCCAGGAACAGGAGCTGGGATGTAACCAGCGCCGCCATGCCGTCTTCCACCGGACCGGTGACGAAAATGATCCGCTCTTTGAGGAGGCGCGAGAAGATGTCGAACGCGCGCTCGCCCCGGCTCGTTTGTTCGATCACCATCGGCACAAGGTTCAAAGCGGTGCTCTGCAGGTCTTTCATGGCGGCCTTTCGGGAATCGCTGGAGCGCGACGGGCTTCATATTTGCGTGCAAGAAGGCCGCCGCAAGGCGTCATCGGCCAAGATCGGGCGCCAAGGTTAAGAAGGCGACACTGCGGACGCCTCAGGGCGCGGGATCGTCCGCGAACAATACGTCGCGCGGGACGGTCTCGTTCTTAACCTTCACCAGCTCCAGCACGTAATCGACGACCTTTTCTTCGTAGATCGGCGCGCGCACCTGGGCGACGAGCATGGGGTTTTTCCGATACAATTCAATAATATCCCGTTCCCGCCCTGGATACCCGCGGGCCTGCTCGGAAATCGCACGGCCCAGCTCCTGGTCCGACACCTCGATGTTGGCCCGGCGGCCAATCTCGGCCAGCACAAGGCCCAGGCGAACCCGGCGCACCGCAATAGCGCGGTATTCGGCCTTGAGTTCATCTTCGCTCTTGGCGGCCTCCTCCGGGTCAAGTTGGCCGGCCGTCCGGTCCGCCTCGACCTGGCGCCAAATCTGGTTGAACTCGCCCTCGACCATTTTGGGCGGCAACTCAAAGCTGTGCATTTCGTCCAGGCGATCGAACAGCGCCCGTTTGGCCTTGGACCGCGACTGGGCGGTGTGGTCCGCTTCGATCCGCTGACGCACGGCGTCCCGCACATCGGCGATACGCTCGAAGCCAAGTTCCTTAGCGAAGGCGTCGTCCGCCGCGCTATCGACCGGGCCGTTCACGCCGTGCACGACCACATCAAAGGTCGCGGCCTTGCCAGCGAGGTCAGCCGCGCCGTAATCGGCCGGAAACGTGATGTTGAGCTGGCGCGTGTCGCCAGCCTTGACGCCGATGAGTTGATCCTCAAAGCCAGGGATAAATTGCTTTGAGCCCAGAACGAGCGAAGCGCCCTCGGCCTTGCCGCCGTCGAACGGGACGCCGTCCACTTTGCCCAGGAAGTCGATCGTTAGCTTATCGCCCTCCACCGCCGCGCCCTCCTTGGGCTCGTAGCGGCGGTTCTGTTTGACGATCGCCTCCAGCGCCTCATCCACCTGCGCATCCTCAACCGGCGCAATCGGGCGGGTGACCGAGATGGCGCCGACATCGGCCGGCTCAAAGGTCGGCATGAGTTCGATGCTGAGGTCGAAGGTTAAGTCCGCCTCACCGGCTTCGACCTTGGCCAGATCGCTCTTGAGCTCCAGCTGCGGCTCGGACGCGGGCCGCGCCTTGGCTTGATCGAGCGAGGCCTCGGTCGATTTTTTCACCTGCGCGTCGATGATTTCGCGCATCATCGAGGGCCCGTAGATTTTACGAATGTGGCTGGCCGGCACCTTGCCGGACCGGAACCCGTTCAGCTTCACGCGCGGGCGCACTTCTTCGATCTTGTCGTTCAACTCGCGCTGCAAATCGGTGGCGGGAACGACAACGCGGTAAACGCGCAATAGGCCTTCGGAATGGCTCTCTGTGAGCTGCATGGATGGGTCCTGGATGCGGGCGCGCGCACGCATCGCCTCGCGCCGCCCAGCCTGCTGGAAAGCGGGGCTTATGGCATGCGTCCGGCCTTAAGTCTATTCGACGCCTGCGTGGACAATTGGCGCGCCTTTGCGTAGCGCTGGGACCGGTTCACAGGAGATGCTCATGATCCGTTCCCTCGTCGCGTCGCTCGGCCTCGCCGCGCTCGTCGCGTGCAACCAGGCGGGCGCGCCGCAGGCCGCCGGCGATGCTCCGGGCGGCGGCGAGGCTGTGCAAGGCGTGCCGCAAGTGACGCTGACGCCAGCCGAACGCGCGCAGTTCGAAACACTCGTGCGCCAATATCTGGACCAGTCCGCTCAACGGAACGCGCAGGGCTTCGCCGCCGTGGCCGGCGCGGAAGGCGTGGCGGCGCTGCAGCCGAACGGCGATCACCGCTTCAGCGCCGATCTGAGGCGCGGCGTCAGCTACCGCGTGATCGGCGCGTGCGACAATGAGTGCAACGATATGGACATCGAAGTGCTGGACCCGTCAGGCGCCGTGGTCGCCAGCGACGTGACGCCGACCGATTTCCCGGCTGTGAACCTGACGCCGGCCGCAGACGGGCGCTACACGGTGCGCTTCATCCTGAAGACCTGCACGATCGCGCCCTGCTTTGTTGGCGCGCGGGTGTTGCAGGCGTCCTAATCTCTGGACGACGCCGGGCGCGGCGCGCCATAGAGGCGCGCGTGCGGACGTGGCGGAACTGGCAGACGCACTGGATTTAGGTTCCAGCGCCGCAAGGCGTGCGGGTTCGACTCCCGCCGTCCGCACCAATCACACGACGCTGAAATGAAACGAGGCGGCCCACGGGGCCGCCTCGCTCATAATGTGGTTTATCTCGCTACTTAGTTGAAGCGGCGGCGCAGCGTAGCGCCGTACATTTGCGGCGCGCCAAGGAACGAGGAAATGCTGCCCGACTGGAACACCGAGTCAAACGAGATGACGTGAATTTCCTCGTCCGTGAGGTTTTCGCCCCAAAGGTAAACATCCCAACCGCCTTGGGAATCGGTCCCGAACAGGCCGATACGACCACCAATGGTGGTGAATTCAGGCTGGATCTTCGTGGCCGCCAGGTTCGAGCCCGTATTGTATTGCGAGCGGAACGCGGCGTTGAGGTCGAAGAAGCCGTGGACGCCGGAATCGCCAATCGGGTGCTCGTAATGAACCCCGCCCGTGACGCTCCATTCCGGTGCGTTGGTCAGCGTGCGGCCGGAAAGCGCGCCAAGACCGGCTTCGTCACCGTATTGCGCTTCAACCCAGGCCGCGTTGAAGGTGGCGGCGAGATTGTCATTGACGTTCCAACGCGTCTCCAGTTCAGCGCCGTAAGCGCGCACGGAGCCGGCATTGGTGATGATGAAGCCCAGTCCGTTGAACGTGTTGAGCTGAAAATCTTCATAGTCGGTCAAGAAGCCGGTGAGGTTGACCGTCAATGCACGATCGAACCATTGCGTGCGCAGGCCGATTTCGTAGGAGTCCGAGAATTCCGGCCGGAACGTCGCCGCCGCATCGATCTGCGCCTGCGTGCAGCCAGCTGTAATGACTCCGATGGCGGACACACAGGGGCCAAGCGTCGCGTCCCGATCAAGATTGATGCCGCCGGCCTTATAGCCGTGGCTCGCGCTCGCATAGAGCATGATGTCCTCAGTCAGGGACCAATTCAGGCTGAACACGCCGGTCAGCTCTTCCTCCTGAAGGCGCGGATTGTAATTGG
>CADEEL010000002.1:10443-14139 GCA_902826335.1 uncultured Alphaproteobacteria bacterium | reverse complement strand
TTCAGGCTGAACACGCCGGTCAGCTCTTCCTCCTGAAGGCGCGGATTGTAATTGGGCCGCGCACAGAGCATCCGGATGCCTGCGGCGGACGCGCTCGCCCAAATCGGGTGATCATCGGGCCCGACGCCATCATTCGCCGCCGTGCAGGACGGGCTGTTGACGACGAAATTGTCACCGCCGCCGTCCTTTTCCTCGGAACTGTAACGCAGGCCCAGCGTGGCCGAGAACTCATCCGTAAAGTTGAAGGTGTTGTGGGTGAAGATCGACCAACTCGTCGATTCCTGGAAGAAGTGGTTGGAGATCGCGCCGCCATTCAAGGGGTAGCAATTGATCAAGCCATCGCCGCCGCAGCCAAGTGTGGCCGGCAGCGGCCCGCCAGGGATAGCCCCAGAAACCAAATTCACAAACGCTTGCGTCTGTGTTCCGTAGGTCGTGGCGACATTCTGGTCGATGGATTCATCAGCGTAATAGGCGCCGACTAGCCAATCCAGGCGGCCCGTCATGCCCGTGAACTGAAGCTCGATCGAATCCAAGCTCTGCTCAGCCGGGAACGTCTGGTAAAAAAGATCCGCCGGGCCGTAGTCGTGGTCGACACGGTTGTCGCTCTCGAAATTTCTGTGCGCAAGGATCGCCCGGAAATCGAACGGGCCGACATCCCAATCAAGGTGCGTGGAAAAGCCCCATTCTTCGGTATTTTCAATCGTTCCCCGGCCGGCCGTATTGTAAACATTGCGATCGAATCTGTCAGTGAGGTCAGCTGGCGCCGCGACGCCGCCAAGCGCCAAATTGGCGAGCGCAGTCGCGCCAAGGTAGCGATAGCTCGCCTGGCAGCAATGTTCATCCTTCTGTGCGGCGTCAACGGTCACGCGAACTGACACGTCATCAGTTAGTTCCCACAGCCCCTGGACGCGAATGAGATCGCGATCACGATCAAAATAGTCCTGGCTCGTGCGCGGATCGATCATGTAGCCGTCGCGAACCTGTAAGGCGCCAGCCACGCGGATCGCGAAACTTTCTCCGATAGGCAAGTTGACCATGCCCTGGAAATCGAGGTTGTCGAAGTTCCCCGCGCCGACTTCCGCTGACAATTGGAAATCGCCGATACGCGGCAAGTTTGGGATAACGGCCAGCGCGCCGGCTGACGTGTTCTTTCCAAACAGCGTGCCTTGTGGCCCGCGGAGTACTTCCACACGGCCGATATCGAACAAGTTGTTGACTGCGAGACCCGCGCGCTGGCGATAGACGCCATCGATGAAGACGCCGACCGCGCCTTCAAGGCCGATATTGTTGCCCGTGGTGCCGACGCCGCGGATGCGCAGCGTCGACCCGCCGGTTTCGGAGCTTGTACTGGAAATCACCAGGCTGGGCGCGACGCGCTGGAGGTCCGCCGTGCTGGTGATGTTTTGCTGATCAAGCGCTTCGGCGTTATAGGCCGAGACAGCCATCGGCACGTTCTGCAGGGCCTGCTCACGCCGTGTCGCCGTGACGACGATCTCGTCATCGCCAGAGTCCCGCGCCAGGGCGGGGCCGGCCAAGCCTACCAAACCGCTGGCGGCGCCCAAAAGGCCGAGGGCCAATTTCGTTACATTGCGGCCGTCCGCTGGGTTCTTGCGCTGCATCCAAATCTCCCGCGGCGGCATTAATTTTTGAACCGGTCCGCCTGTCGTAGATGTAACAATGTGGTGAAATCGAGCGCCAACGGCGTCTCTGCAGCGTAGTGCGCGAAAGACATCGCCGTGTTGCAATGTACGCATCAACATTCCCACGCGGAGGGAAAATCAGTCCCAGTGGGTAATGGCCGCCTGCGCCGCCTCGTTGGTCGGCCGGGCGATGAGGCCGGATTGCGTGATGGCGACCTCATAGGTCGCGCCATCCGCCATCGGCATGTAGGCGGCGCTGCCATAGAGCGTATCCACGACCGGGAAATATTGCTCGGCGCGCTGGGATATCGCCCACAGATCGACCGCATTGGAAGCAGGCTCCGCAACGGCGCCAATGCCATAGACGCTCCGGGGCGCGGTTCGCTCCTCCTCGACCTGCGCATACCGGCCGGACAGGCGCTCCAGCCGGTACTGGCTATCCAGCCCCAACACATTGGCCCAGGATTCCCACTTCAGCACCCGCGCCTCGATCCGCCACTCATCGCCGCGCAGCTCGAACGGGCGCACAGCGCCATCCGGCTCCGTGAGCGTCGCCTCAAACTGCTGTGGGCCGATCTGGCGGAGCGCGATGGTCGCCACCGGGCGCTCATAGGTCAGGCGATGATAGGTTTGGACGTTGAGGCCCAGAAGGCCCACGCCGCCGGCGATCGCAAGAAACACGAGCCCGCCCATGACGCCCCGGCCGCCCTTGAAGCCGCGACCGCGAAACGTCCAGCCCAGCCCGCCGATCAGGAGCGCGAGGCCGATTACGCCCACCGCCGCCGGAATGATCCACCACCACCAGACCATGTCGCACTCCCCGTGGGTCCCTCGCCCCTTGTTAGCGCATTCCGCGCCGGCGCCATAGCGGCTCGAGGACTTTCGGCAGCGCCATGGGCAAATCCTCGGCGATCAGGCCGGCGCCGACCGTCTCGCCAGCAAGCCCATGCAGCCACGCGCCCGCGCAGGCCGCGTCGAAGCTCGACAGGCCCTGCGCCGCGAGCCCGGCGATCACGCCCGCGAGCACATCGCCCGAACCGGCCGTCGCCAGGAATGGCGTGCCGGTCGTGTTGATGACGGCGCGCCCATCCGGTCCGGCGACGATCGTGTCCGGCCCCTTGAGCAGGACGATGCACTTGGCCCGCTGCGCCGCCGCGCGCGCGGCCTCGATGCGGCCGTCCGTGAGGGCGATGTCAGGAAAGAGCTGCCTGAACTCGCCCGGATGCGGCGTCATCACGTCATCCTCGCGTAGCAATTTGAAGAGGTCACGCGGCGCTTCGGTGAACGAGGTCAGCGCATCCGCGTCGAGCACAAGTTTGTGCGCGCCCTTGGCCAGCGCGGCGATCGTCGCACGGGTCGCATCGCCCACGCCCGCGCCGGGGCCGATGACGACTGCACGGGCGGATGATGCGGCTTGCGCGCATTCGGTTGCGTTCGAATAGGTGCGCAGCATGATCGCGGTCAGCTGCGCGGCGTTCTCCGCCGCCGCATCGGCGGGGCTGAGCACCGTTACAAGCCCGGCGCCGACGCGCAACGCCCCCGAAGCGGCGAGGCGCGCCGCGCCCGTTCGCGTCGCCGGGCCGCTGACGACCATGGCGTGGCCGCGCGCATGCTTGTGCGCGTCAAGCTTTGGCCATGGGAAGCGCGGCCCCCAAAGCTCCGGCCCGTTTTCCCAGAGCTGAACGCCAGCTTCGCCCAACGCCGCGGCGGGCGATCCGATTTCCGCGACCACCACTTCCCCGCACAAGGACCGGCCAGGTTGCAGGACGTGCGCCGGCTTCTTGCGAATGAACGTTACGGTGAGCGCCGCGCGGAAACACGCATCGCCCAACGGGCGGCCCAGATCGCCGTGCAGGCCGCTCGGCACATCAACGGCGATCACACGTTCGGGAACACGGCTCAAAGCGCGCGCCAGCCGCGCCGCCTCCCCTTCCAGCGGCCGCGTGAGCCCCGCACCGAAGAGCGCATCGACGAACAATTCCGCCATCGGATTATCTTCGCTCATGCGCAGCGTATCGCCGCCCCAGCGGCTGGCCATTTCGGCGGCGTCGCGCCG
>CADEEL010000002.1:0-10343 GCA_902826335.1 uncultured Alphaproteobacteria bacterium | reverse complement strand
GAGCCCGCTTTCCATTTCCAACGCGGCGGCGGTCTCACGGCAGCGCAACAGCGGAGACGTCAGGATGCGCTTCGGCTTCAACGCGCCGAGCTTATAGGCGGCGTCCACCGCCTGCGCGCGGCCAAGCGCCGAGAGCCCCGGATCGGGATCGCCATCGCCCCAGGTCGCGGCCGGCTCGCCATGTCGGATGAGATAGAGGCGGGGCAATCGATCAACTCGGTGTAAAGACGTTCTTCATACCGTCCTCGTGCGACGTGACAAATCCAGGCCGGCCGACGCCTTCACGCGACTGCAATTCGAGGAGCGCTGCTTCGTCTTCCGGCGTGTTGGCGACAAAGCGTCTGCCCTCCGCATCTCGGCAGATCACGATACCCGTGCGCACGCGGTCGCGCGCGTGCACGATCGTGTACGTCTCTATCGTCGCCGGCCCATTCGGCGCTGGATTGAACTCGGGGTGAGCCAGCGCATCGATCTCGCCTTGGTATGATTTTGGATTTTCACGCCGCCAAACACCCTCTGGCGACATCGTCGAATAGACCCCCATGGAATGCTTGGTTAGAAACCAGCCATTGCCGGTGACAAGTCCGAACGCGCCGGGCCGGGCGCGCAACCGCGTCACCATCTCGGCGATGGAATGCATGACATAGTTGTTCCCTGGACCGCCGAAATAGGGCAGCCCGCCGGTCACGGTCAGCCCGCGCGGATCGTCTTCCGCGAGGCCGATCTCAGCGCAGGCGATTTCCACCGCTGACGGAAAACACGAATAGAGATCGATGAAGGCCAAGTCCGCTGGCGATTTACCCGCCATCGCGAACGCCTTTTGCGCGCATAGGCGGATCGCGGGCGACGAATAATAGTTCGTCCGCTCCGTCACGTTCCACAGATCGTTCGCATCGGCGCAGCCGTGCAGATGGACACGCCGGTCGGCCGCGACGCCCAGTTCGTCAGCTTTCGCGGTCGACGCCATCACCACGGCCGCCGCCTGGTCGACCTGGATGATGGCGTTCAGATACTTCGTGTACGGAAACCCGATCATGCGATTGTCAGGCGCTTCCGTTGCGATTTCAGCGGGGCTGCGCGCGGTGGGGAACCAAGCATGCGGGTTGGTCGCGGCGACTGCGCTAAACGGCGCGAACAGACGCCCCATGGCGCCCTGATGATCGGCGAGGCTTCGGCCCCGATGGGCGCGGATCGCGTTTTCAAACAGCGGATAGACATTGGTAGGAAATCCGAGGCCGTGCGCGCGCTCGATATCGGTGCAGCCGGGACGCGCATCGCCCCAGCGCTCCGGCGCTTCCGCCTCAGGGCCGGCGAATGCGCTGAGGTCCTCGCCGGCCTTGAGCTTTCGCATCAACGCGCCAAGGAATTCCGCGCCGACCAGCAGAACCAGATCATGACGGCCTTCGGCGATTTCCTCGGCCGCCCAATTGACCAGCGCCTGGGGCGTGTTGCCGCCCATATGCGTATAGACTGCGCGGCGTGGCGCGGCGCCAAGATCGTCACTGAGCGCGCGGGGCGGATTGGCGATGCGCGGAATCGGCAGGTTCCGAATATTGCCGTCCGAATCGATCGTGAACCCGACGACGCCGAGCAGGTCCACGCCGTGCGCGGCCGCGATGTCGAGCCCAGCGTCGGCGAACGCCAGCTCGCTTGCCCGGCGCAGCATCGCCAGCGGACCCGGCGCCTGACCTTTCCGCCACGTCTGCTGGCCCGCGCCGATCAGGACGGGCGTTCGGGGGTGACTCATACGCCGTGCTCCAGGCCGAAGCGCCCTTCAACCGCTTCGCGCGGGGGCAAGGCAAGGCGCGCGTCTGCCGTATCCATCGGCGCCGGCGCCTCCGAAATGGGCGCCTGCTACGTGCGCCTCGCCCACCAATTCCAGTCCGCTTGACCCCGTTCACGGCCAGGCCGATGCGAACCCCAGCCAAGTGGAAGGGCGCGCGGATGAAAAAGATCGAAGCCGTCATCAAGCCGTTCAAACTCGATGACGTGAAGGAGGCGCTCCAAGAGATCGGCCTCCAGGGCATGACCGTCCTTGAAGCCAAGGGGTTCGGCCGCCAGAAGGGCCACACGGAACTCTATCGCGGCGCGGAATATGTCGTTGATTTTCTGCCTAAATTGAAGATCGAAGTTGTGGTCGATGACGGCCAGGTTGAAGGCGCTTTGGAAGCGATCCAGAAGGCCGCCAAGACCGGTAAGATCGGCGACGGCAAGATTTTCGTCACGGACGTGGTCAACGTCATTCGCATCCGCACCGGCGAAATGGGCCCTGCGGCGGTTTGAGTCGTTCGGTGAATCGCGCTCATCGTGCGCCCGCCCTGGCATGGCTGGGGCTGGGCGCGCGGCGCAATCTGGAGGGGAGTATGTCCGACACGGTAATGAAGATGATCAAGGAGCACGAGGTCCAGTTCGTGGATCTCCGCTTCAACGATCTGCGCGGCAAGATGCAGCACGTCACGTTCGATGTGGGCATGGTCGACGCCGACCTGTTCACCGAAGGCACGATGTTTGACGGCTCCTCGATCGCCGGCTGGAAGGCGATCAATGAGTCGGACATGGTGATGATGCCGGACGCCGCCGGCGCGCACATCGACCCCTTCTATCAACAGACAACGCTGGCGCTGTTCTGCGACATTCTCGAACCAGGAACGCTGCAACCGTACAATCGCTGCCCGCGCGGCATCGCCAAGCGCGCCGAGACGTATGTGAAATCCTCCGGCGCCGGTGATGTCGCCTATTTCGGTCCGGAAGCGGAATTCTTTGTGTTCGATGATGTGCGCTGGAGCACCGATCCGAACAACACCGGCTACAGCTTCGATTCAACCGAACTCCCGTTCAACACAGGCAAGCCGTACGAAGCCGGCAATATGGGCCACCGGCCTGGCCCGAAAGGCGGCTACTTCCCCGTGCCGCCGATCGATTCCTTGCAGGACATGCGCGGGGAAATGCTCTCCGTCATGAAGGAGATCGGGCTCGTCGTTGAAAAGCACCACCACGAAGTCGCCCCCGCGCAACATGAGCTCGGCCTCAAATTCTCGACGCTCGTGGCCATGGCCGACGCGATGAACCTCTACAAATACGTGATCCACAATGTCGCGCAGAGCTACGGCAAGAGCGCGACGTTCATGCCCAAGCCCTATTACAAGGACAACGGCTCGGGCATGCACGTGCACCAATCGATCTGGAAAGGCGGCAAGAACACCTTCGCGGGCGACCGCTACGCTGATCTATCCGAAGCATGCCTCTTCTATATCGGCGGAATCATCAAACACGCCAAGGCGATCAACGCCTTCGCGAACTCCACGACGAATTCCTATAAGCGCCTGGTGCCGGGCTACGAGGCGCCGGTTCTGCTCGCCTATTCGGCGCGCAACCGCTCCGCCTCATGCCGCATTCCGCACGGCACGGGCCCGAAGACCAAGCGCGTCGAAGTGCGTTTCCCCGATCCGGCGGGCAATATGTATCTCACCTATACGGCGCTGCTGATGGCGGGCCTCGATGGGATCGAGAAGAAGATTCATCCGGGCGAGCCGCTCGACAAGAATCTCTACGATCTGCCGCCGGAAGAATTGAAGAATGTGCCGACCGTATGCGGCAGTTTGCGCGAAGCGCTTGGCGCGCTCGATGCGGACCGTGACTTCCTCAAGAAAGGCAGCGTCATGAGCGACGACATGATCAACGCCTATATCGACCTCAAGAAGGAAGAGCTTGACCGGTTCGAAACGCACCCGCACCCGGTGGAGTTCGATATGTATTACAAGGCGTGATTTAGCCGAGGGCGTTGCGGGGCGGAGCCGGTAAGCAAACTCCGCCCCATTGGGCTCCGTCGACGAACAGACGAAAAGCGCCGATGAACGGCGTTGCGCGCCTTTTAAGCGTCGTAATTTTCACGGAGTTCTGGCGGCGCACGAATGCGGGAGCGCACATATGGGACTACTCCGATCACTTTGCCTTGCCGTTGGTCTTATGATTTCGGCGCCCGCATTGGCGCAACCGGCGCCCCCAGCGTCCCTAGATTTCCTCGCCGGCGCCTGGATGCTTTTTGACGCCACGGGCGCCGAGATCGGCGCCAGCCGCATCGAAGTCCAGGCTCCGGGCGCAATGCTGTTCGAGCGGCGCACGGTCGGCGCCTCCGCCGCGCAACCGATCTGGTTTGAGAACTCCGAGTCCGCGGGCGGCTGGAGTCAGTTGTTTCTCGCAGCGAGCGGTCAGATTCGCGCGTTCCCCACCCAGTCGGCGCCGGGAGTCTGGCCGATCGTCATGGGCGCGGACACAACTCTGCGCGACGGCGCGAGAGTGCGGTTTCGCCTCACGATGTCGCGCGCATCGGATAATGAAACACGACGTGTCTTGGAAATGTCCCGCGATCAGGGCGGCTCATGGACCACTGTGTTTGACTACATATATCGGCGCGCCGAAGACTGACCGGCGAAAAAACGCATCGGGCCGGGGAGTGATCCCCGGCCCGTTTCGTCTTAATGGTGTGTGAGCTTAGTTGAAGCGCACCACGCCGCTGAGGCCAACCGCATCAGCGCTTGCTTCATCGCCTTCCAGGCGGGTGTATTCCAGACGAACGCCAAAGCGATCGTGGAAATTCCACTGGCCGCCGACGCCGCCGGCGAAACCATCTTCACTTTCCGAGAGCGGGCCGAAGCTCACTTCGGTGTTGTGATAGCCAAGGCGGGCGAATAGCTCGAACTGATCGCCAATCGGAAGAACGCCGACGCCATAAAGGGCGAACGAATTGTCCAACTCGACGCCATCATCGTCATCGACGCCGACGCTGACTTCCCCTTCGACCGCGAAGTTCGGGTGGAAGCGATAGCCGCCGCGCGCGGTGATCGCGCCAACATCGACATCGTCATCGCTGAAATTCGTGTAGCCAAGGCCGGCATAGAAGCCTTCTTGGGCGTGGGCCGCGACCGGCGCGGCGAACAATGCCGCCGCGACGACGGCGAGCATGGCGAACTTCTTCATCAGGATTCTCCTCGGACCCGCGCGGAAGGCGCGGGCTAAGTGCCTACATAGGCGCGGAATTTTCGTACACGTAGCCTTTCGAGCAGCGCAGCGGCAGGTGTGGCGCGCGCACCACGATTTAAGGCGCAGTCGCCATAATCCAGGGGTTTACGGTGCGTCAGACGGGACCAATCGCCGCCGTGCTTCCGCCTCGAACGCCCCCATGATGCGCGCCTGGGCCTCACGCTTGTGCTGATTGAGCAGCTGCTGCAGCAGCGGATTGCGGAATTCGTACGAAATCCAGAACCGCACATGGGCGCCCTCGCCCACATCCTGGAAGGTCCACCGATTATCGAGCGCGCGAAATGGGCCACGCACCAGCGACACCGTCACCTCGCCCGCTTCAGGCGCGCAGACGACGCGCGTCGAGAATTTCTCGGTGATCATGCGCCAGCCGACCACCGCCTCGGCCACGCCTTCCCAGCCTTCGCCGCGCGGCGCTTCGGCGATGATCCGCAAGCTCTTGAGCCATGGGATGAAGCTCGGATAGGCGCGCACATCGCCCACGAGTTTGCACAGATCACGCGCCGCGTAAGGCAGCGTGCGCTCGGCTTCCAAGATGGCGGCGCTCATAGGCGCGCGGCGCGCGCCGCTTTGAGCTTTGCGAAGTCCTCGCCCGCATGGTGCGACGAGCGCGTGAGCGGTGAGGCGCTCACCATCAGGAAGCCCTTGGCGTAGGCGATGGTTTCCAGCGCCTTGAATTCGTCCGGCGTCCAGTAACGATCGATCGGCGCGTGCTTGCGCGTGGGCTGGAGATATTGGCCGATGGTGAGGAAATCGACGTCCGCGCTGCGCAGATCGTCCATCACCTGCATCACCTCTTCCTTGCTTTCGCCAAGGCCGACCATGAGGCCGGACTTGGTGAATTGCTTAGGATCGCGCTCCTTCACGCTCTGCAGCAAGCGCAGCGAATGGAAATAACGCGCGCCGGGTCGGATGGAGAGATAGAGGCGCGGCGCGGTTTCGAGATTGTGGTTGAACACGTCCGGCGCCGCATCGATCACCCGCTCGGCCGCGCCGGGCTTGCGCATGAAATCAGGCGTCAAGACTTCAATCGTTGTTTCTGGCGCGGCGGCGCGGATCGCCGCGATCGTCTCGACAAAATGTTGTGCGCCGCCATCGCCAAGATCGTCCCGGTCGACGCTGGTGACCACGACATGCTTCAAACCCATCGCCGCCGTCGCGCGCGCGACATTGCGGGGCTCATCGGGATCGAGTTCGCCGGGCTTTCCGGTGGCGACGTTGCAGAACGCGCAGGCGCGCGTGCACACCTCGCCCATGATCATGAACGTCGCGTGCCGCACGCTCCAGCACTCGCCGATATTCGGGCAGGCCGCCTCTTCGCAGACCGTGACGAGGTTGTGCGCACGCACCACGTCTCGCGTCGCCTGATACTGGGCGCCGCCCGGCGCGCGAACGCGAATCCAGTCCGGCTTACGTTGGACAGGCGAATCCGGCCGCTCCCGCTTCTCGGGGTGGCGCAGGGCGGCTTTGGTCCGGGCGTCGATCAGGGTCGCCATGGCGCCAAGATGGGCCGATCCGGCCATTCGTTCAACGCGGCGTGACCGGGGCCGCCCCTGCCGCGCCATCTTGCCAAACGCCGCCGCTTCGATAGGGTTGTTACAAGCGTGAAATATATATCACGCACCGAGCAGACAGCCGGATGACGGCCGGACCGGCCGGCGCCGGCGCGAGGAACGTCGACGGGTGAAGCTGGAGCTGAAGCATGGGCCAACGGCCTTTTGACGTGCGCCGCACGCGCACGACTTTGTTCGATGCCTTTTTGAGAGCGCGCCGCCAGGCTGGCGGAAAGACGCCGATCATCGAGGATCATGATCGCAAGCCGCTTTCCTATGACGATATCGTGCGCGGCGCGTTCGCGCTCGGCGGCAAGCTGAAGGCGCTGTCGGCGCCGAAGGAGCGCCTTGGCGTGCTGCTGCCGACGGGCGTCGGCGCCTCGGTCGTCTTCTTCGCCATTCACGCCATCGGCCGCACGCCGGCGATGCTCAACTTCACCGCTGGCGCGCTCAATCTCAAGGCCGCGTGCACGGCGGCGAATGTGCGCCGCATATTGACTGCGCGGAAATTCATCGAGGCCGGCCGGCTTGAAAACCTGATCGCCGAACTCAGCCAATTCGCTGAGATCACCTATCTCGAAGACGTTCGCGAACAATTGACGCTGGCCGACAAGCTCGGCGCCGTGATCAAGGGGATGTTCGCGAGCACATTCCGCGCGCCCGCCCATCCGGACGATGACGCGGTGATCCTGTTCACGTCCGGCAGTTTTGGTACGCCGCGCGGCGCCGTTCTTACGCACGCCAATCTGATCGCCAATGTCGAGCAGGCCTATGCGCATGTGAAGTTCGATCCCGATTGGGTGTTCTTCAATCCGCTGCCGATGTTCCATTGCTTCGGCCTGACGGGCGGGATGCTGCTGCCGCTGCTGACCGGGCACAAGACGTTCCTTTATCCATCGCCGCTGCACTTCAAGGAGATCGTCCATCTTATCGGCGACACGGGCGCCAATGTGATGTTCGCGACCGATACGTTCGCGATGCAATATGCGCGCACCTCCCGCGCCAAGGAGCTGTGCTCGATCAAGCTGATGGTGCTGGGCGCGGAGAAGGTGAAGCAGGAAACGCGCGACATCTACATGCGCAAGTTCGGCGTCGAACTGCTTGAAGGCTATGGCGCCACCGAGGCTTCGCCGGTCGTGGCCGTGAACACGCCCGAGATGAACCAGCATGGCAGCGTCGGGCGCATCATCCCCGGCATTGAGTGGAAGCTCGAACCCGTGCCCGGCATCAATGAAGGCGCCAGGCTCGTCATTCGCGGGCCGAACATCATGAAGGGCTATCTCGCGGTCGATGGATCGGGCGCGATCGAAGCGCCCCCCGGCGGCTGGCACGATACGGGCGATGTCGTCGATATCGACGCGGATGGGTATGTGCGCATCGTCGGGCGGGTGAAGCGCTTCGCCAAAATCGGCGGGGAGTGCGTGTCGCTCAACGCCGTCGAATGGTACGCGCAGCAAGTCTGGCCCGAACACAATCACGCGGCGGTCTCCGTGCCCGATACGCGCAAGGGCGAACGCATCGTACTCTTTTCCGATAAGGCCGACGCCGAACCCGGCCCGCTGCTCGAATGGGCGCAGAGCCAGGGCGCGCCGGAGATCGCCGTGCCGAAGAAGATCGTGCCGATCCACGAAATCCCCGTGCTCGGCACCGGCAAGACGGACTACCAGACGCTGCAGCGCATGGCGGAGCAGAGTGTGACGGCCGAGGCGGCTTAACGGGCCCCACTTTCCTCCCCCTGAAAGGGGGAGGCCAGGAGGGGGTCATTTGTCCTGAAATTGGTCGAGACGTCGCGCTCGAATGGCGTCCATTATGGTTATGCAGACGCTCTCGACGTTCTCCATGACTTCATTATTCCAGAAGCGCAGCACGAGAATTCCGCACTTGCTCAGATATTTTGTTCGGATCGCATCATAACCTGCGCGCTCGACATGCTGGCTCCCATCGAGCTCAACCGCGATTTTCAGCGGTGCGCAGTAGAAGTCCACATAATAGGGCCCGACCGGGTGCTGACGTCGGAACGACGCGCCGAGCGCGCCGCCTCTCAAGTGCGCCCACAGACGCCACTCGGCTGGCGTCATGTCGCGACGAAGTTGGCGCGCCCGGCCGGTCTTGGCGGGCGTCCGTGAGAATCTGGAAATCGCCATTCGTGTTATCCATGGTCGACCCCCTCCTAACCTCCCCCTTTCAGGGGGAGGAATTGGGAGCGCTCTGAATTTTCCCCCGACGGACGGCTCCCTCATCACGCCGCGCATCGTCACACATGCAGCACCCGCCCATAGGCATCGAGCACAGCCTCGTGCATCATTTCGCTTAAGGTCGGGTGCGGGAAGACGGTCTCAATCAATTCGTGTTCGGTGAGTTCGCCGGTCATGGCGATCGCGTAGCCCTGGATAAGTTCGGTGACTTCCGCGCCGACCATATGCGCGCCCAATAGTTCGCCGGTCTTTGCATCGAAGATCGTTTTCACCAGGCCCTGATCCTCGCCGAGCGCAATCGCCTTGCCGTTGCCGACGAATGGAAAGCGCCCGACGCGCAGGTCGCGTCCAGTTTTCTTGGCCGCCTCTTCCGTCAAGCCAATGCTGGCGATCTGCGGATGTGAATAAGTGCAGCCGGGAATGCGCTCCTTCACCATTGGATGCGGTTTCAAGCCCGCAATCGCCTCGACGCAGATGACGCCCTCATGGCTGGCCTTGTGCGCGAGCCAGGGCGCGCCCGTCACATCGCCGATGGCGTAGACGCCCGATACGTTTGTTTTGCCAAAGCCTTCGGTGAGAATGTGCCCGCGCTCGGTCTTAACGCCCAGCGCCTCCAGCCCCAGATTCTCGATATTGCCGGTGATGCCGACGGCGAGGATGGCGTGCGAGGCGGTGAGCGTCTCGCCCTTACCGCCTGACACGACCTCAGCTTCAACGCCGCTTTCCGTGGCCCTGAGTTTCTTGGCTTCAGTGCCGGCGCGAATGACGATGCCTTCCTTCTCGAAGCGCTTGTGCGCGAATTTGGAAATCTCCGCGTCCTCCACCGGAAGGATCCGGTCGACCAATTCCACTACCGTCACCTTGACGCCAAAGGCCGCATAGAAACTCGCGAACTCGATGCCGATGGCGCCCGAGCCGAACACGAGGAGGCTTTCGGGCCAAGCTGGCGGCGTCATCGCTTCGCGATAGGTCCAGATTCGCGCGCCATCCGGCGCAAGCCCCGCGGCGGGAATGGTGCGCGCGCGCGCGCCCGTGGCGATGAGCGTGTGCTTGGCCTGATGCGCTTCTTCTCCGTCCTTGCCTTTGATGATGACCTTGCCGCCCGCGCCGAGGCGCGCGACGCCGGTGAGCACGTCGATCTTGTGCTTCTTCATCAGGAAGGCGACGCCGTTCGAGAGCCGCCCCGCGACTTTGCGCGAACGCTCCACGACCGCCGCGCGATCGAAGGATACGCCCTCGGCCTTGAGGCCATAGTCTTTTGCATGCTGGAAGGTGCGATAGATTTCCGCGCTGCGCAGCAGGGCCTTGGTGGGGATGCAGCCCCAATTGAGGCAGATGCCGCCGAGCTTGTCGCGCTCGACGATCGCCGTCTTGAGCCCCAATTGCGCGGCGCGAATGGCCGCGACATAGCCGCCGGGGCCGGAACCGATGATGATGAGATCGTAGTTCGCCATGCGCGCTATGTAGCAGCGGTGCGGGCTGGCGCCAGACGCAATTGTCCGTCCGCGCCAAGCCTGGCTTTCGCGGACACGCTGCATTTTCTCTTCCAACTTCC
>CADEEL010000001.1:144544-158612 GCA_902826335.1 uncultured Alphaproteobacteria bacterium | reverse complement strand
AGATCCCCGCCCTTGTCCTCAAGGGCCCCGTCTCACATCTGTCTGAGCCTGATCACTCGGCATGGTTAGCCGGCGAAAACCCTGTTTCCTGGCCGAGCCGTCAACCAGGCCGCGCCTACCATGCCCACGACGTCACAGTGAGGGCGGAGGTGGACGGGCGGTGCGGTTTAAGCGCCAGAGACGATTTCCACGTGAGTGGACGTTGCTCCTGCTGGTCGGGACAGCGCTTGGACTCGCGCGCAGCGATCTCAACGCCGCGACCGACGGCGGAGCGACTGACATGGCCACGGATATTTCCGGCCACGCGCGCATCATAGACGGCGACACGATTGACATTGCGGGCGAGCGCATTCGCCTTGACGGCATCGATGCACCGGAGATGGATCAGGCCTGCGCGCCGGGGCGGCGCATGGTCGGGCATGAAGCGCGTCGGCGCCTCGCGGATATGGCGAACGGGCGCACGATGCACTGCGCGCGGCGCGGCCTTGACCGCTATGGCCGCACGCTTGGGGATTGCCGCGTTGGTGCAACGGATGTGGCGGCCGCGCTGGTTCGCGCCGGCTGGGCCTGGGAGTACACGCGCTTCAGCGGCGGCCGCTTCACGGCCCAGGAGCGGCGGGCGCGATTCGAGGGCCTCGGCGTGTGGGCCCTCGCCTGCGAACCGCCCTGGGCGTGGCGGCGTCAAAGACGCGGCTCCTACCCATAACCTTATGGAAAACAACGTCTTTACCGGCGTTAACTTCAGATTAACTGGTGAATCGTAGGTTGCGCATGTCTTCCCTTGGAGACACCCCACCATACCCAACGCCTTCGGGGCCCCTCACGGGGCCCCGTTTTTCTTGGCGGGGCGCCTATTCACGCGTTTCGTGACCCTTTGCGCGCGGCGAGGGACTTGTTAGAAGGGCCGCCCTGTTCCTCGGTAGCTCAGCGGTAGAGCAACCGGCTGTTAACCGGTTGGTCGTAGGTTCGAATCCTACCCGGGGAGCCATTTCTCGAAATCGCGGAAATCGGCTCGGTTTTCGGCCGCTAGGCGCTCCGACATTTGCAGTTTTTCTCTCAATAAATCAAAGGGTTGCCGCAGCTCAAAGGTGAGCTGATCTCCCGCCAAAGTGCAGTTCGCCACTAGAAACCCGAGCAGTTTTCGTTTTTCGGCCCGCGTCTGGCGTTTCCAGAGGTCCGCGGCGCTTCGAGCGAGTTCGAGCAGCCGCAGCCCGTCATCGTAATAGGCCGCGTTCGCGCTCAGAAAGTCAGCAATCTGCAGGCGGCAACGCTCCTGCGCCGCGCGCCATTCGCCGGCCATGCGATCAAAAAGGACCGCATCGATTCGCCCGTCGAGCTTGTCGAGATAGGCCTGTTCTATTCTGGCCTGAAGCCGATCATGCTCCTGCCGCAAGCGCGCCGACCGCTCATCGCGCAACCGTTTCTCCTCGGCGCAGCTCTCCTTGAGCGCTGACGTGAGCCACGCGGCAACCTCGGCGTCGAAGCGCAAACTGTTGAGCAGAACTTCCACTTGCGCGTCAAAAACTTCCTCTCGCACATAGGCGCGCCCGCAAGCGCCGATGCAGCGGTCGGCGTAGCGCGTTGGGCGAACAACCAAGTCTCGTAATCTTCCGGCCTGAGCACCACCGGTAGGCGATTGTGAATGGGCGCGACCAGTGAATTGGGCTCGCAGGTCAAAATCGCGAAAGACCTGTACGCGACCGGCGCGCCCTTGTGGACGCAATGAGGGCGCCGCCACCGGTTCAAGGCCGCGACGCCCTAGAAATTTACGTCTGGGCCTCCATGAATTCATCAACCTGACGTTCAGCTTCTTCCTTGGCCACGCCGTAGCGTTCCTTTACGCGTCCCACGAAATGATCACGGCTGCCGCGCGCCATCGCGAGGTCGTCGTCGGTCAGCTTGCCCCATTGCGTCTGCACGCTGCCCTTCATCTGGTCCCACTTGCCTTCGACCTGTTCCCAATTCATGTCCGCGCTCCTTGATTTGCGGCGAGCGAGGCGCCGCCGCTTTGATTGCAATGAGCAGACGACGCGCAATGTTCCCTTGCATTGTGGCTTAGCCCGCAGTCCAGCCGCACCGGGCGCCACACCTATCCGCACAATTTCTTCACCGCTTTGTGCGGATGCGCGACCTTTGAGGAAACTCGAAGATGACACCGGCGTTTCCCGCATTGAACTGAAGCCGAAGCATGGCTCTTGAAACAATCCTCATTTGGTTTCTGATTGACGCGGTGACAGGTTGGCTCGCGAGTGTGATGGTCGAGGGCTAAGGCTTCGGCCTCGTCGGAGATGCTAAAGTCCGCATTGTCGGCGCCGATATCTGCGGTTGGTTCTTAAACGTCTTAGGTGTCGCGGCGCCAAGCTCGATCCCGCAAATAGTGAACTCCCGCGGGAACCGCGCCCGCTGGCGCGCGTTATCCCATGTGCTCAAGCACAGCGCGCCGGACCTAGTCGCCCCGGCGATAATCCTACCAATCTGGCCTGGCGCGCGCGCTTGGCGCTAACCCAATTACATCCCGGGCACGTGCCCGCGATCAAGGAGAACACAATGTCCAGAAACGCTGACGGAATCGCCGGCAACACCAAAGACGTCACAGACGACGTCAAGGCGTTCGGCCACGATGTTCTCAAACTGGCCAACTCCATTGGCGCCGAAGCTCGGAGCCGCGCCGACGACATCGGCGACAGCGCGCGCGATCAGACGAAGGCGGCATACGCGAACGTGAAAGCGCAAGTAAGCGGCAATCCCGCCATGGCGCTTGGCATCGCAGCTGGCGTCGGCATCCTCGTCGGCTTCCTGTTGAAGGGCCGTCACTAACGCATGCCGCCGCTTCCGGAAAACCTTCGCGCACTGCTGGGTCCGATTGCAGGCGCAATACTTCTCCTTGTTCTGGGCGCCGTGGGCATTGTGTGGCTGAGCATCGCGGCGGCGGCAAACGCCGCCGCGATGCTCGGCGCCATTTGGGGCCCTGCGACGGTGGGCGCCGTGATGCTCGCGCCATTGGGCGTCTTCGGTTTGATGACGTGGGCCAAAACTTGGCGTGCCGCCACAGCGGCGCCACTGCAAGGGGCGGAGAGCGCTGACGCCTCATTGGCCGCGATCGCGGCGGCGGCCCACAAGTTGATCGAAAAATCTCCATTGGCGGCACTCGCGCTAGCTACGCTCGCAGGACTGCTCGCTACACGTTACCCCGTTGGACTGAGCCTGCTCGCCAATGTCCTCAACGCAAACGAGCGCGCCTAGCTGCGCGCTAAGCGATGTCAGCTCGGACTACGACGCCTCTGCGGCCCAGTGCTCGATGCGGCCCCGCCAGTACACGAACTCCCTTCCGTTGATCACCCACCCGTCCTGCGCCGATGTCAGTATACACCGCCTCAGATTCTGGCGATAATCGGCGAAAAAGCAGCACTAGGGCATGGGCGCGAAAGGGGGAGTCGTGTTCGCCGCAGCCTCTCGCCGCTGACGCAATGAAACGAACAGAGCATCAGCGAAGTTCCAACTGCGCTGCCGATCAGCTCACATTCGGGGCGCCATCCAGTTTAACTTTGATCCGCACGATCTCGGGACCCATTTGCGCGTGTGTTATTTCCGCACCGAGTTGTTGCGCGAACGCGTCCATCACACGCCCGGCGTTTGCTTGCATGGCGCGGTTCTCCGGCGTCTGTTCGGATGTGAGCGTGTACAGGATCGAACCATCCACCTCGGTTCGCATGGTCATCACCAACACAGCCGCGCCGACGGGCCCCAGAACGTCTAAAGCGTGCGAGAGGCTCTCCCCCATCAGAAACGCCATCGGCACGGCCGTCTCGCTTTGGGCAAGCGCGGGGGCAAGCGCCAACTCCAATTTCACGCCTCGCGCCTGCCCACCCCGCGCGCTCAGGAGCGTGCGACCAATCTCCGCCGCAAGATCATCGAGGCGCACGTCGTGGACGTCGCCGGATGCGTAAATCCGATCGTGCGCCAGAGCGAGCAACTGGATCCGATCATGAGCGCGCACCGCTCCATGTGACTCATCCACTCGCGCCTGGATCGTCAGGATCGACGCAACCATTTGTAAGTTGTTTCTGATCCGGTGATTGACTTCACGCAGAACGATACGCTCAACCGCAAGCGCGTCGTCAAAAGTATGGGTCTGCGCATGGAGCACGCCAGCGAACGTATCGACGCAAGACCAAAGGGAAACCGCCGCGCTTCCACCGCCGGCGTGTCCTCGGAGAGACGACTCCTTACCGCCATGGGAGAAGGCCCATTCGATCTCGGCCAATGCCTTGACCGGGCGAACCGCCTCAGAGTCTATCCATATCCAGCAAGCAATCAGCGCGCCCAGGCAGATGACACTCCACACGGCGCTTGCGGGCGAAAGCGGATGCCCCGCCGCCAGCGCCGTGCACAAAGCGATCGATGAAAGGACAACGAAAATGAAAACCGCGGCCGCGCGGCCGCGTATCGTTCGAATCGAAAGAGCATGCGGCCAGGCCCAAGGAAATCCGCTTACTGGTCCAGCCACTAGCCGCCTGCTGTCATGGACTGGGGTAAGTGCGCGGCGCCCTCATTCCATTGCTCCACGTCAACACCCATCAGCTCGCCCAAACGGCGCCGTGCTCGGTTCATGCGACTTTTGATCGTGCCCACCGGGCATCCACAAATTTCGGCTGCCTCCTCATACGAAAAGCCGGAGCCGCCCACCAGCGTCAGCACTTCGCGGTGGTCCGCGTGCAAACGCGCGAATACGCGCTTGAAATCCTCGAGATCAATCGCGCCGTCCTGGCGCGGGAGCTCAGCCAGGCGGCTTGCGTGGACGCCATCGGCGTCCTCCACTTCCCGGCGATGTTTGCGAAGATCGGAGTAAAATGTGTTGCGGAGTATGGTGAACATCCAGGCGCGCAGATTGGAGCCTTTGCGAAAACTCTCAATGCTTGAGAGAGTCTTCACGATCGTATCCTGCACTAGGTCGTCTGCCGTCGCGGGGTTGTGCGCGAGCGAACGCGCGAACACCCGCAATTGAGGCATCATGGCGACGATGGCCTGCCGCACCGCACTTCGGCCGGGTCCAGGGACGGCGGCCCTATCCATCGGGGGGACCCGTGTCGGTCGCCTCTAGCTCTTGGAGCAGCCGCGCCAACTCATCGGGCAACGGCTCAGAAGCGACCTCCGAGTACACAAGCCGTAGACAACGCGTGATCGGATCCAGCGGCAATTGCCCATCTCCATCGTGTGGCGGCTTATCGGCCATCAAGTCGCTCCCCAGAAACGCCAATCGCGGATTCATTTCATGCGCCTTTGCGTCGTCCTTGGGTACCAGTTCCGCACGAACGCCCTCCCGGCTGGTATTGTTCCCACTCTCACGGAACTTTCCTGGCGCCTTCACGTTCTAACGAGCATAACCTTGGTGAACGCCTCCAAGACGCCCTTGTTCCCTGCCCATTTATCCCGGGGGCGCCCGGTCGGAGCATGCACAATGTCCTCCACCGCCCTCGGCGCCCACCTGCCCCTGTTGCGCCGCTATGCGCGCGCGCTTACGGGCTCCCAGCGCGCCGGCGACACGCTCGTCGCCGCGACGCTTCAAGCTTTGATCGACAGCCCCGATGATGCCCAACAAGCGCCGCTGCCGGCGCGCGTCGGCCTCTACCGCGCCTTCAGCCAACACGCCAAGGGCGCACCGGCAGCCGCCAGCCGCGAAGAGACCGGCTCTGTCGCGGCAGCGCAAACACGACTGAGCGGGCTTGCGCCGGAAGGGCGCCAAGCGCTGCTGCTCACGACTTTGGAGGGGTTCACCGAGAACGAAGCCGCACAGATCCTTGGGCGCTCCACCGCCGAGTTGGCAGCTCTGGTCGCGGGAGCCCGTGCGGAAATCGCTCTTCAGTCCAATGGCCGCGTGCTGATTATCGAGGACGAAGCGCTGATCGCCATGGATCTCAGTGACATCGTCGCCTCGCTCGGCCACACGATAGTTGGCACCGCCGCGACAGCGGAGAGCGCCGTGGCGGCGGCGGCCAGCTACAGCCCCAATCTCATATTAGCCGATGTTCAGCTCGCCGACGGTTCTTCCGGCATCGCAGCGGTGCGCGAAATTCTCGCCAAGGTCTCGACGCCGGTGATCTTCATCACGGCGTTTCCTTAACGCCTTCTAACTGGCGAGCGCCCCGAACCAACTTTTCTCATCTCAAAGCCCTATGCTGAGGAAACCGTGCGCGCGATGATCAGCCAGGTGCTGTTCTTCGGCTCGACCCCTCCGCGCGGCCACGCCGCGCGCGAAAACACCGCCGCGCCGACGTGAAGCCCCGCGCGGCGGCGTCTTTCGCGTCATACGCTCAGTGCGGCGTCGCGGCCGCGCGCTCGGCGGCGACGCGATCGCGTTCTTCCTGAGCGGCGCGTTCGGCATCAGTCCGCTGCATTTCGGTTTGGACGTTAGTGGCCGCGCCTTCGACGGCGTTGCCGCCGGCTTGAACATCCTGGGCGGCGCCGCGGACGGTGTTGCATGCCGATAGCGTGACCGCCGCCAGTAAGGCGGCGATGAGCGGCAGTGCAATGCGGCGACTTGATTTCATCATGGTAGTGCTCCAGCGCAATTGCGTGCAACGAATTTGGCGCGCGGCAAGTTAACGCCCGGTCGCGCGCGTTGTTCCCTTGTGATAGTTTAACAATTACGCGCCGCGTCATGCGGCAGACAAAGAAGGGTCGCCCCGGAGTTTCCTCCGGAACGACCTTCTCCAGCACGTCTTCGTAAACGCCCTTAGCGATTATTGCCGAAGATTACTTCCGCAATGAGCCCGCCCGCAATGGCTGCGAGGAGGTAATCGCCCCGGTCATCGCGCACCCAATGATAGCCGCGCGGAGGTTGGCGCAATCGTTGTTGGCGATAATCGACTTCGGCGTAGCGTCCGTTGTAATAGCCGAGGCGCTGGCCGCGCTCCCAGGGCTGATAACCCAAGACCACGTTGCGGCGATTGGCCGGCGGCGGTCCGCGAGTCCACACATTGTTTCTATAATAGCCGTTGTGGCGGCCATTGTCCCAACGGGCCTCGCGCCGATCGTCGCGCCAGGCTTGTCGGTAATCGCCATGATCCATTCCGGCGATGATCACTTGCGCGATAACGCCGCTGGCGATTGCCACCAGCAGGAAGTCGCCGCGATCGTCTTGAACCCAGTTGTAGCCGCGGCTCGGACGTCGCAAATTATGCTCACGATAATTCACGACTGAGTAGCGGTCGCTATAATAGCCGAGCCGCTGTCCGCGAGCCCATGGCTGGTAGCCAAGCGCAAATCCTGGGCGGCCATAGCGGTCCGCGGGCGGGGGCCCGTAATTCCAGCGATTATTGTCGTAATAACCATTGTGCCGGCGTTCGTCCCAGCGCGCTTCTCGTCGATCGTCTCGCCAATCCTGGCGCTGTTCTCTGCCGCCGCGACGGTCCTCGCTACGGGCGTTGTCATCGCGCCGGGCGCCGTCTTCATCGTCGCCGCGGCGGCCGTCATATTGGCCTTGCGGCGATTGCTGTCCGTAGGACTGCGCGGTCGCCACGCCGGAGACCATCGGTCCGGCAAGCGCGATGGCCGCCACAGTCGTAATGAGAATTCTCTTCATGTGTTGTTCCTTCTAACAGCACATCAACGCACCACATGGTCGAAAGGTCCGAGGCGAGCTGCTAAACCTAGGAATCGGTGACGACGCGGCGGCGCGATGCGCCCGACCACAAGATCGAAGGCCCGGCTGCGAGGCCGACATAGAATCCCACATCGTAAAGGACGCCAGTCTGCCGCGCTTCATAGAAGTGAAACGACCATGGCAGCGTGCCGGGCGACACGGTTTCAATAATCTCCCCGATCAGTGTGATGGGCGCGATTATACCGTGCCAAAAGCCCAACAGCGCCTCAGCCACGGGTCCACCTTGCGCCGCCTGAGCCGATTCCTGCGAGCCCGCGGCGCACGCCGCGAGCGCAAGCACCATAAGCGCCGCCGGCGCAAGTTTTCCCTGTCTGTTCATCATCCGCCCCTAGGTCGCGCGGCGAACGAGGCGGATTGCGAACAGCAGCACCACCGCGCCAATAGTTGCGCCGATGATGGCGCCGAATATGCCGCCGCCAGTCGAGATGTTGAAATAGTCAAACAACCAACCGCCAACAAAAGCGCCGATGATGCCGACAACAATGTTTCCAACAAGGCCAAAGCCGCCGCCGCGAACAACAACGCCGGCCAGCCAGCCAGCCACTGCACCGATCAGAAGCCAAATAAGAAGAGTTTCCGCGCTCATCGCCATTCACCAATCAACACCGGCCCCTAACGGACGGGCGGAAGCATAACGCGTCAGCGGCGTTGACGTTCCCTCGGTCGGCGAGAATTAACGGACCGCCTGAAATTCGGAGAAGTGGCACGCCGCTGTATCACCGCACCCCGGGGACACAGCGCCGCGGGCATTCCAGGGAGGGGTGGCCAACACTCAATCAAAAACTGGAGTTATGCGGCTTCCGGGATGGCGGCGAAGGTTGCGTGCGTTATCGAGACGGACGTTCCGGACGCGCTGGAGATGGTCTCCACGCGGGCGCCTAGCTGTTCGGCCAATGCCGCGACAATGCTGGTTCCAAGACCAACTTTCGCCCGGGGAGAATTGTCGTCCAGCTTGCCGACGCCATTGTCCGTCAGCGAGAGCCGCCAGCCAGTGGCGTTCGTCTCGTATCGCACAACGATGGTGCTGTCTTTTTTCGCCACCGGAAACGCGTGCTTGAGCGCGTTGATCATTAATTCTGTCACGATGAGGCCCAAGCTCACCGCCTCACTGGAGGTCGCGCGGCCGTCGTTGATGCGAATATCCACCGCGATAGATCGGGTTTCACCAATCATCGAATCCGCCAAGCTTTTGCAAAGGTGCTTCAGATAAGGCCTGAGCTCGATCGCTTCAGTCCCGACGGTCGCGTGCAAATGCTTCTGCACCGCCGCCACGGCGAGCACGCGATCGTGCGCGTCATGGAGGTGAGTGCGCGTTTCCTCCGAGGTAACTGTGCGCGCCTTGATCAACAGAATACTGGCGATGATCTGCAGAGAATTGGCGACACGGTGTTGCATCTCCTGGAGCAACAGCTCTTTCTCAAGCAGCAGGTTGGCGCGCTCGCGCTCGACAGCCCGGCGCTCCGTGATGTCCTCAAACGCGAGGAGTATAAGACGAGGATCCGTCTCGATCACCTTGCGGGCGTTCAACACCATGATGCGACGGCCGATCTTTTGAAACTCCGAGTCGACCTCGAATTCCTCCAACGCACCTTGCTCAGCGAGCACCCGCTGGAGCGCCTCGTGGAGCGCCGGAATATTCCACTGGCCGCCGCCAAGCTCACTCAGTAGCTTGCCGTCCACGTCCTCGTGACGTGCGTCAAAGACTCGGCCGTATGAGCGGCTCGCAGCCAAGACGCGCAGGTCCGCATCGAGCACAAGCAGCGGCTCTCGAATGGTGTCCACGATCGCATGCACGAGCGCGTGATCGTAAATAATGCTGCTCATCAAATTGGCCTGGGAGGCTGCCTCCCACCTTGCTCCGGCCTCTATACGCCCTATTCACGCACATAGCGAATTGCCCGCATCATGCCCACAGCATTGTCATCGATCTGAAGCTCCCGCGCCAATCCGGCTCTTCGGTTCCCTATTATTCTGTGTTGAGGCGGAACAAACCGACCTTGCGATCCATTCATGTATCAAACGCGCTTGGCGACGCCACGGGATTACATCATGGCATTCGACGCCGCACGGCCCACTCGCACGCCCATCTTCGCACCGCCTGTGGGACGGCGCCAGCCACGACCTCAGGCAAAAATAGCCTGCATGTCAGAGCCCTTCCGCGCTCACGAGGGTGTTGCGCTCGCGCTTGGCGGACTTTCCCTGGGCGCTCTGGTCGGCGCCTTGACATTCGTTGCGGCCGGACGCGTTGAGGCCTGGATACCGCTCACTGTGGCGCTGGCGGCATATGTCTACGCCATCCGCCTGGTGGGTCTAAGTTGCCGGGACGTGATCGCCACCGGCAAACTAACCTCGATTGGCTTATTTGGCCTTCATGTCGCCGCGCTCCTGGTTTGGCCAATCGTAGTGTTATTATACGCTCCCAACTCATGGCAATCGTGGCTTGGCCTGCCGTTGGCGCTTGCTACATCCAGTCTGTTCTTTTTGATCGCGCGCGCGCCGGCCAGCGCCATGTACCGCGCCAGCGGCCATGTTTGCGTGATCGCCGCGATTGGCGCCTATCAATGGCTATGGTCGATCATGGGCGTCGCCGCCTGATTGCCGAAGACCGCCCCATCATCATTGGAACTTGATTGTGCTCTGCAGAGTTGAGCTGACCGGGTCCTATGTGGGCCCAACTACCGAACTGGAGGGTATTTAGAACATGCGCATGATCTTCATCTCGGCTGTGGCCCTTTTAGCGGCCGCCTGCACACAATCGGGCGCCGTCGAACGCGGCGCGATTGGCGGCGCCGTTCTCGGCGGCGTCGCGGGCGCGGTGATCGGAAATAACACAGGCGGAGGCGACGCGGCGCAAGGCGCGGCGATCGGCGCCGTCATCGGCGCGGCTGGCGGCGCCTATGCCGGTTGTGTCCGCGATGGCGGCTGCGGCGCCCAAGGCCAGCGCGTCAACCAGCGTGAATTCTACGATCAACGCAGCGGGTGCTACTACTTCCGAGACGCACGCTCGGGCCGATATTTCTACGAAGATGGAGAGTCCTACCCGTAGAAACTGGTGCATCGTCAAACCGGAACGCCGCGCTCTCAAGGAGAGTGCGGCGTTCGCGCGTGCACGCCTCGGCGCCAGCAGCGTGGCGCAAACCGGGAACAATAGGAGCGCCCTGCGCATTTATCGCTTATGGTTTGCAGTCCCCCTCGCGCCAGATGGAGATGCCCCGCCTCCCTTGACGTGGGCAAGTTGGTCTTCGCCTTCGCTGCGCTATCCGCGGCCACGCCAGCGAGCGCACAAGAAATTCATACGCCCGCGCGCGCGATGTCCTTCCAGCTTCCGTCCACGGAAGGGCCAAGCACCAACAATGACGACACGTCGAATCACTCGCTGAGGCAGACCTACCAATCAATCGATTTAGGCGCCTTACCATCGCCTTTGCGCCGTCTCATCGGCCACGCGCAACCATCGGCAACATGGGACCATCCGAGGATGGTTGTTTTCGCGGGGGGTGGCGATGAAGCGCTGGTCTGGTCTCCCGCAAGAAATGTCGAGCACGCGCAATTCACCTACCGAGATGGCCGCGTCGATATGGGAGACCTGCACGCCGGCATCGGTTGGGAAGCCCAGGGCGCCACGATGTCGCTGGGATACATAGAAAATGAGTATCGCACGCGTTTCGGCTCTCAAAGCGAGCGTTCGGTGAGCGTGGGCCTCGCATGGCGGAGATAATTATCATGGCAGGGGCCTGGCGAATGCGCCGGATGCAGGTGCTGCTTGCCTGCATCGGCTTAAGTGTTGGAGCGTGCGCTGCGTCGCCAAACTATCGAGATGCGAGCGCGCCGCTAGAGACAGCGCAATCCGTGGATCTGAGCCGTTACCAAGGGCGGTGGTTCGAAATCGCACGGTATCCCAATGGCTTCGAGCGCGGCTGCGGCGACGTCACCGCTGAATATGGCATGCGCCCGGACGGCTTGTTGTCGGTTCGCAATACGTGCCAGCGAGGCGAGTCAGTGAACGTCGCCGAGGGCCGCGCCCGCGTGGTTCCAGGATCGAACAATGCAAGACTTAGAGTCAGTTTCGCGCCGGCGTGGGCGCCGTTCGCGGAGGGCGATTATTGGATCTTGTTTGTTGACGACACTTATCAGACCGCCTTGGTCGGCGCGCCCTCAGGCCGCTATCTCTGGATATTGGCGCGCACACCGACGATCGATGCAACAACCCGGCGTCAACTAGAAGACATCGCCCGCTCGAATGGTTTTGACCCCGCCATGCTCGAAAACACAATACAGGCGCCGCCATGAGCAACACGATCGCAGGCGCCCTTTGGCGAGGTGAGCGCACATCACGTGGCGACTGGTTGTGGCCAACGTCGTCCGAGGAAGGTATCGTTATGCCAATGCGTGCCGGAATGCTTGAGCGTATCCGCCTCGATCCGCAGGCGGAGTATGATGCGCCATTGGATGTGCTTGAGGATGTCCGCTTGACCCTCGCGCAGAAGCGTTCCGTGCTGGAATCGTGGGAGCTCGACGCAAGGCGGCTTGCGGAAGCGACGGCAGAAGGCATGGCTGGCGGCGAAGACAGCCGCCTTCGCGAGGTCCTCTTGGCGCGGCTCGCGCTCGACGCGGAAGTTCGCGGGGCCTTCCAGGACTATTGAGTTACTTTGCGCCCGTCTCTCGAACTTCCGGCCCGGGATGCGCGCTTGCCAATAGGTGCTCAATTCGCGTCAGCTTTCTACACTTCACACGCTCACATTGGCCTGGCGCCGACGCATTGATGTCGAGCGAATTCCTCGCGGAGTGACTAGTCATAAACGATGGAAACAAATGACGGCTTGGCGCGTTTACGCCAGCGAGTGTGTACCAGGAGTCAACATGTCTGCTTTCTCACTTTACGTTATCGGCTTTTTCGCCTTGCTCGGCGGGCTTAGCTACGGCGCCTATCTGCTCAATGTGCCGAATACCTGGATCGGCGTGGGTGTATTGGTCGTGCTTGGCCTCGGGATCATGTCGGCCGTGTCGCGCACAAAGCAGCGCGACCCGCCGGAGGAAACACCAAACCCATAGCGCCTTTCAAGCGGAACAATTCGCGCCATACGACGTACAGTCCTGAGTTAACATAAAGAGGTTTCCCAATGCGAAAATTATTCCTGGGCGTTTGTGCGTGTTCATTGCTGGCGAGCGGGGCCATGGCCCAAACGGCCCCGCCGACGCCCATCGCCCCTGACCTTGCAAGCCCGCCGGCGGTGCAATGCGTCGGCGCCGAGGTCATCGTGTATTTTGACATCGGCGCCGCTGCGCTAAGCGCGGATTCCGAGACCGCCCTACGTGGACTTGCAACGGCGCGCAGCGCCACCTGCACGACGCAGATCACAGTGACCGGCCACACCGATAGCACCGGCTCAGTACGTCGCAATCGCCAGCTGGCGCAGCAACGTGCAACGGCCGTGCAGCAACAACTGGTGGTGTTGGGCGTTCCGCAGGAGGAAATCGTGATTGGCGCCGCTGGTGAGAGCGCTCTGCAGTCGCCGACGGAAGACCGACTCAATCGGCGCGTGGCGATCGTCCTTGTCGCAAGCCCGCGTGCGCCCCTAGCACAACCCGCCGCAGCCTTAGCGACGCCGCCCGTCAACCCAAGCTAAGCAGACGGACAGTGGCGACGTCTATGGCCGTCGCCATTGTCCGCGAACGCTCACCCACTTGGAGAACATCAATGCTAAAATCGACCCCGATCACCGGCGCGTTGCTGAGTCTTTTGGCGCTCGCGGCGTGCAGCCCACAAGGCAGCGCCGAAAAAGCCGGCAAAGACATGGATTCCGCGATTGAGGAAGCGACACAAGGCGAAATCAATCGTGGCGACGGCGCGCTTGAAAACGCCGGCGAAGCGATTGACGAAGCATCCGGACATCAAAACAACGACCCCCTTGATGCGGTCAACGACGCTACGGACGGAAACGCCGCCACGCAGCCATGATTGCTAGCGTAGCGTCGCCGGGCTTACTCACACCCTCTTGAATAAGCAGCGGAATGAGGCGCCCACCGTGATTGTGTAGTCGTCATGGTGCTTTGTCTTCTCGTGTGAGTTCTCTGCCCCCATATGCGAGGGTTATCAGGTTGACATTCAGTATTGTCCGTGAATTTCAGGGCTGTGGAATTCATGTCAACCTGCACAAGACGTCGTAATTCCGGAGCCGGAATGAGGCGCTGCATCGCGCCCACTTGCTCGCGGCGGCCGCCCGCAGTCATGGCAGCCCGTTGCGGTGGCTGTGAGTGACACCCCTCTGGCGTCTATCCGTCGTCAGTTGATTTGAGACAGCGGAGCGTTTTTGGATCGGAGTCTCTGGCTCATCTGGTTTGAGATTTAAGCGGCGCGCAGCCGATGCTGCAAGCGTCGATTGGCGATGGTCTGGCGTTTGATGC
>CADEEL010000001.1:0-144444 GCA_902826335.1 uncultured Alphaproteobacteria bacterium | reverse complement strand
GCGGCGCGCAGCCGATGCTGCAAGCGTCGATTGGCGATGGTCTGGCGTTTGATGCGGTTTCTCTCCTCAAGAATGGCTTGGCCGCGTCCGAAATAGACGTCAGCCGGCGTGAGATTGTCGAGACTTTCGTGATAGCGGTCGTGGTTGTAGTTGGTCACGAAAGCGGCGATGCGCCGTTCGAGATCACCCGGAAAATATGAGTTCTCGAGCAGGACGCGGCTTTTGAGCGTTTGATGCCAGCGCTCGATCTTGCCTTGCGTTTGGGGATGATAAGGCGCGCCGCGGACATGGCGCATGCGTTTCTTCTCAAGCCACTTGGCTAAGTCCTCCGAGATGTAAGAGGCGCCATTGTCCGACAAGAGACGCGGCCGATGCACGACGGCGGCGTGATCGAGGCCGGCGCTGGCGAGTGCGAGATCGAGGGTCGCGGTGACATCGTCGGCGCGCATGGTGGCGCAGAGTTTCCAGGCGACGATGTAGCGAGAGAAATCGTCGAGGATGGTGGAGAGATAATACCAGCCCCAGCCGACGATCTTGAAATAGGTGAAGTCGGTTTGCCAAAGCTGATTGGGCGCGCTGGTCTTGTGTTTGAATTCGTCAGCGGCCTTGATCACCATGTAGGCCGGGCTGGTGATTGTCCGCCCTCAGCACTCTTGAGACAAATCGGCTGAGTTGAGAAACAGCAGCCACGCCGTCAAACCACGCGCTCGGCCCATCGCACAAAAAAGACACCAAACGGTGTTTGTGTGCTAAGCTGCGCTGCTTGCAACACAATCAGCACCGTTTCCGCCGCCACGTCGCGGCGGCGAGGTTGTTTGCACGCCCGGAGGCTAGCACTCATGACGACGCCCATAAGACGCCTTGCCGTGATCGGAAACTCACTACCGCGCAGGTGTGGGATAGCCACCTTCACGACCGATCTCCAACAAGCCATCGCCGGCCTGCCGGTGAACATCGATACGACCATTGTCGCGATGACCGATCAGGGCAATCGCTACGACTATCCGAGCGCGGTCGGGTTCCAGATCAATGATGCCGTGACGGAAGACTATGAGCGCGCCGCCCAGTTCCTGAACGCCGGCTCATTCGACGCGATTTCCCTGCAGCATGAGTTCGGCATTTTCGGCGGCGAGGCCGGCGATTGCATCATTCCCCTGCTAACGCGCCTGAATGCGCCAATCGTTACGACGCTGCACACCATTCTGGCCACACCGAACCCAGCGCAAAGGCGGGTGATGAATTCGATCATTGGCGTGTCGACCAAACTTGTCGTGATGGCCAATAAAGGGCGGCAATTGCTTGAGGAGGTGTACGATACGCCCCCGGAAATGATCGAAATCATCGCGCACGGCGTTCCAGACTCGCCGTTCGTCGCGCCAGACCACGCCAAAGCAAGGCTTGGTTTCAGCGGCAAGGCCGTCATCCTTACGTTTGGCCTGCTCTCGCCCAATAAGGGGATTGAGGTGATGATCGAAGCCATGCCTTCGATCCTGGCGCATCGTCCTGACGCCGTTTATGTCGTGCTCGGCGCGACCCACCCATCACTCGCTCGCCGAGATGGTGAAGCCTATCGCGATAGCCTCGTGGCGCGCGCGCGGACGCTCGGCATCGAAGACCATGTGGTTTTCCTCGACCAGTTCGTTGATAAGGCGACGCTTCTTGGCTTCATCGCCATGTGCGACGTCTATGTCACGCCGTATCTCAACGAAGCCCAGATGACGTCAGGTACGCTGGCTTACAGTTTCGGCCTCGGCAAGGCAGTGGTCTCCACACCCTACTGGCACGCGCGCGAATTGCTGGCCGACGGCAAAGGCATTCTTGTCCCGGTCATGAACGCCGACGCGCTCAGCGTCGCGATCTCGGGATTGCTAACCGACGACGTGCGCCGTGAATCGATGCGGAAACGCGCCTATGTCGCCAGTCGATCCATGACCTGGGAGCAATCAGCACAGCGATATCTTGAAGTGTGTGAACGCGCGCGCCAGCCAACGCTCAGCGACCGAGCAGCGCCGCCTAAGCCCGTTATCGCACGGCCCGAGCCAAACCCTTTGCCCGAACTGCGTATCGCGCATCTTCTCTCTATGTGCGACGATACCGGTCTGTTTCAGCATGCCGTTCACTCCGTGGCGGATCGCGGGCACGGCTACTGCGTCGACGACAATGCTCGTGCGCTGCTGCTGGCCAGCGCGCTCAGCGTCGGCAGCGAGGCGCCGCTTCCGGAAGCGATGACGGCGCGCTTCGCGGCGTTCGTTCAACACGCTTGGAACGCGGACGTGCATAGGTTCCGCAACTTCATGAGTTTTGATCGTCGGTGGTTGGAGCCCAGCGGCTCCGAGGACAGTCACGGGCGTACACTGTGGGCGTTGGGGGCGTGCGCGCGCAGTGACGATGCCCCGTCCCGGCGCCTCTGGGCGGCGGCATTGTTTGCGCAGGCGCTGCCGATCGTCGAGAGCTTCACATCACCGCGCGCCTGGGCATTTACGCTCCTCGGCCTTGATAGCTATTGCGCCGCGCTGGTCGGCGATCCCGTTGCCGAGCGCATCCGTTGTGCGCTTGCGGACAAATTGCTTGCACGCCTTTTGAAGACAGAGACCGACGACTGGGTGTGGTTCGAAGCGGGCCTGACCTATGACAATGCGCGACTGTCGCAGGCTTTGATCGTCACCGGCGCCGCCATATCATCGCCAAGCTATCTCGCTGCGGGATTGAGATCGCTGCGCTGGCTGATGGGACTACAGACCACGTCCGCGGGCGTCTTCAGGCCGATCGGCACCGACAGCTATGGCGACGAGCGAGTAGCGCCCAAGGCTTTCGACCAGCAGCCGGTGGAAGCCGCGGCGGCGATCTCGGCATGCCTTGCGGCTTTTCGAGCCAGTGATGATGTCAAATGGAAGCGCGACGCCGAACGGGCCTTTGCGTGGTTCTTGGGTGAAAACGATCTGAAGGCCCCGCTTACTGACATTGCAACTGGCGCATGCCGCGACGGTCTGCACCCCGATCGCGCCAACGAAAACAGAGGCGGCGAGTCTGTTGTGTGTTACCTCCTTGGCCTTGCCGAGATGCGTTCGCTGGCGCGCTTGAACAGCGGCCAAGTGCGTCGCGCGCCGACACGAGCATTGCGCGCACACGCCTTCGTCTAGTCATCAGTATTCCTAGAGTTCCGAGGGCATAATGGCGCCGACAACCGGCTTGAAACGTCAAGCTTTACAATTGCGCCCTGACCCGGCGCGCGTTGTCATACGCCCTTTCAGGCCAGCCGTTGAACCGCGCGACATCAACACCACCGACTTCACGCGCGTGAACAATGTCGTTGCGCGCGTGCTTGCGATGGACGCGGAGGCGGCAGCCAAGAATCTGGCGGACGTATTGGACAATTTCGACAACCGCCACCGCGATCTGCTCAAGATATTCGAGGCACGCGCCGAAGAGATGGAGAGCGCATTGGCGATGCACGCCGCGTTCACCAGCGTTCAACGGCAGCTTGTCGGCGCGTATTTTTTGCAGGAAAATAGCTTCGAGGCGGCGGCTTTATTCAATCCAAGCATCGTTGCACACCCCGATCAGACCGGCGCGCCCGTCGGAGGCATGCGCTTCATCCTGAGCCTGCGCGCGCTCGGCGAAGGTCACGTTTCTTCGCTCACATTTAGAACTGGCACGATTGCGGCCGATGGCTGTGTGAGCGTCGATCCGTGCGCGGGCCTTGCGTCTGTTCCGAGCGTCCGCAGCCGGCGCGCCGGCGCTGAAGGCGATAGCGTTGATGTCATCTTCAACGCCGATGATGACATCAGCGAGCGTGTGATCTTTCCTGTGACGCCCTCCCAGTCCAACGGCATTGAAGACGCCCGTTTCGTGCGCTTCGTCGATGACGGACGCGACATCTATTACGCGACCTACACCGCCTATAGTGGGCGCGCCATCTGCTCGGAATTGATCGAGACCGCGGACTTCATCTCCTTCCGCATGACGCCGCTGCGGGGGGCGGCGTCGCAAAATAAAGGTATGGCGCTGTTTCCACGCAAGATCGGCGGCAAGTATGCGATGATCGCCAGGCAGGACAATGAGAACCTCTATCTCATATACTCGGACGATCTCCATACATGGGAGACGGGCTCGGCTGTTCTGAAGCCCGAATATCCGTGGGAGTTCGTGCAGATCGGCAATTGCGGGTCGCCGATTGAGCTCGACGAGGGCTGGCTGTTGCTCACGCACGGCGTGGGGCCGGTGCGAAAGTATTCTATCGGCGCGGCGCTTCTCGATTCCGTCGATCCTTCGAGAGTAATCGCCCGCTTGCGGGAGCCGTTTGTGGGCCCTGAACCCTCGGAGCGCGAAGGCTATGTGCCTAACGTCGTCTATACGTGCGGCGCAATTCGCCATGGCGAGCACCTCATTCTCCCCTATGCGGTCTCGGACACCTACTCGACCTTCGCCACGATCGATCTCACCGTGTTGCTCGGCGCGATGCAGCGCTACGATTGATGCATTATTCAGATCACGGATCGCAAGACACGCGCGAGCAATTCCAACGGCTGACGGCCGAGCATGGAGTCGCCTGCTCGATGAGCCCCGCCGGCAAGTGCTGGGATAATGCGGCGATGAAGAGCTTCTTCTCCTCGCTCAAGACCGAGCGGACGGCGCGCAGAACCTACCGAACGCGCCATGACGCCAAAGCCGGCGTGTTCGATTATATCGAGTACTTCTACAATCCGCGCCGGCGGCACTCGACGCTGGGCTATCTGAGCCCAGCGGAGTATGAGGAGAAGGCGGAACGAGGCTAACTTACCGTCCACCGAACCGGGTGCAGGCCATTCTGCCAAGCCATCAACCGCCCTGAATTCTCAAAAGGGTACACGAACCCGCCGCTTGTCCTCACCCCTGCCTGGCGGGCGTGCAGCAGCGTCTTTGGGGCAGTTCTAGCGGTCTTGTCGAATATGCTTCGGATAGATCTGCGGTCCTGTTCCGGCTGGCTTAGTAAGCGTCCAAACCTGCGGGAATCCCGTTCGCAGCGGTTCTAAATGCGTCGACTATGGGGAGCCAGTTTGCGCGGGCGCTGTTCCGCGCGCCTCAATACAAAAGATGTTTGCGGCGCGCGTCGGCCCAGACCGCCTCGTCGGCTGCGGTCAGCGCCTCCAGATCCGCCGGCGTCGCGGCGCCATCATCCACCCAGTCGCGCAGCAGCGGCGAGCCATTAATCACATCGATGGCGAGTTTCCCGTGTTCGTATTCGTACGCGAAATCGCGCCACAACGGATAATCCGGGTAAAGACGGCGGATCGCCTTGAACGCCAGCGCCATCAAGCGCCAGGGTTTGAACGCGGCGTGATCATAGTCAGGGCCTTCCGTGTGAATCTGGCCCCCGGCGCAGAGCAGCTTAACATGTTTATGAAACGTCGGCTCGAACCAACACGCGCGCAGGCGGCAGCCTTCCAGCCAATGCGGCGCCAGCGCGCGCATTTCCGCAAGCACAGCCGCGGCGTCGATATCCGGGGCGCCGAAGAGTTCGAGCGGGCGCGTCGTCCCGCGCCCTTCCGACAGCGTCGTCCCTTCGAGCATCACCGTGCCGGCATAGGCGCGCGCCATCCAGAGATTGGGTGCGTTGGGGCTGGGATTGACCCAGACGCGTTCGCCAAGCGGCCAGCCATAACCGGGCGCTTCGTCGGCGCGCCAGCCTTCCATCTCGATGACGCGGTAGGCGAGATCGAGTTTGTAGTGATCGATGAACCAACGGCCCAGTTCGCCGAGCGTCAGCCCATGGCGCATTGGCATCGGACCGGCGCCGACGAAACTTTCCCAACCGGGACGCAGGCTCAGACCTTCAATCGGACGTCCCACCGGATTGGGCCGGTCCAGCACCCACACCTCTTTGCCATGCGCGGCGGCCGCCTCCATCACGTAGAGCAGCGTGGTGATAAACGTGTAGATGCGGCAGCCGAGATCCTGCAGATCAACAAGCAGCACATCGAAGGTGGAGAGCATCTGACCGGTCGGCCGGCGGCCCTCTCCATACAGGCTGAACACGGGCACCCCATGGATCGGGTCGGTGTAGTCCGCACTCTCCATCATGTTGTCCTGCTTGTCGCCGCGCATGCCGTGCTGCGGACCGAACGCGGCGGTGATGCGGATATCGTCGCATGCCGTGAGCGCATCGAGCGCGTGAGTGAGATCGCGCGTGACCGAGGCTGGATGGGCGAGCAGCGCCACGCGGCGGCCCTTGAGCGGCGCGCGCAAGGCTGGGTCTTCCAATAAGCGATCGAGGCCGAACTTCATCCAAGGTCCGCTAAGTCGAGTTCGAGCGCAAAGCAATCGGCATGGTGAAAATCCGGCCGCCCCGGCGCATGCGCCAACGCCCAATAGGACATGGCGCCGTCTGTCTCCTCGATGACGGCCGAGAGCGCGATGCTCAACCGCGCGCTGCGCGCAAGATCGGGTATGTGGGAGAGATCGAGCGTGACGGTGAGTTCAAGGAGGTTTGGGTCGCGCGTCACGGCGATACGCGGCGGCGCAGCTTCAGCCGGCGTCATGCCGGCGCGATAGGCCTCAAAGCGATAGGCGGCCCAGCGCGTGGACGGCGATAGGTTGAACTCAAAATAGCTTTTGGCGCCCTGCGCGCGCACGAACGCTTCAAAACAAGTCGTGCGCCATAAATCGTCAGAGCGGGTTGAGGTTGTGAGTTCCGGCAAAACGACGCGAGAGAAATCGCCCGTCGCGCTGTAGCTGAGATGCAGTGCATTCGCGCCCTCACGCGCGGCCGCAACTTCTATCGCCTCAATTGCGACGCCCTTCGAGTCAGGATGGCGGATGAGCGAAACGCGCACCAGCGTCACGTCGCCAACGCGACATCGATGATCTCGACTTCCGCGCGCTCGCCCCCGCCATATGTGTCGCGCTTCAGCTTCACCGCGACATGCAGCGGGCGATCACGCGCCAGCAGCGCATCGCCAGCGGGCGCGCCGCCCATGCGCCAGGCGATGGCGCGCATTTTCGCGCCGCGCGCATCTGTAAGGACGGCGCGCACATGCTCCCCGCCCTTGAGCGCGGATGCGTACGAAACAGTCACGTCCGCCAAGGCGAACACCGGCTCGGGATGGCCTGGCCCATATGGTCCGATGCGATCGACCGCATCGAGCAGGGACAAATCGATCGCGCCCAGGCCCGCCAGCGCATCGATCGCCAGCGTGCGGCCTTCGTCTCCCGCGGCGGTGATTTCGGGCGCGAGCGCCTCGCTCAGAAAATCCTTGAGCGCCTCAACGCGGTTCCATTCAACGGTCAGCCCCGCGGCCATCGCATGGCCGCCGCCCGCGAGCGCAATGCCCGCCTGCGCGGCTGCAGCCACCGCCTTGCCGAGATTGACGCCGGCTACCGATCGCCCCGAACCTTTCGCCGGCTCATCAGAGTTGACGCCGCCAAGCACAATGACGGGCTTGCCGATCTTATCCTTCAGGCGCCCAGCCGCGATGCCGATGACGCCAGGATGCCAACGCGGCGAGCCGACAACGACAACCGGGTGGGTCTCCGCCAGCGCCAGCGCAGTCGCCTCCACCAGCATATCCGCCTCACGCTTGCGGCGCTCGATGTTCAAATCCTCCAACTGGGCTGCGATTTCATCGGCTTCAGCAGGATCGTCCGTGGACAGAAGACGCGCCGCGAGGGACGCATCCCCGATGCGCCCGCCGGCATTGATGCGCGGCCCAAGAATAAACCCAAGATCGTAGACGCTGGCCGAATCCGGCCGCCCCGCATTGCGCGCGAGCGCGGCGAGGCCGATGTTCGCGCGCTTGGCTAGCACCTTGAGGCCCTGCGCCACGATCGCGCGATTGAATCCCGTGAGCGGCGCCACATCGCACACCGTGCCCAGCGCCGAGAGATCGAGATTGTCCATCGGGTTCGGCAAATTGTTGGCGCCGATGGAGCCGCGCTTGCGCGCCTCGCGATTGACCGCCGCCAAGGTCACCAGCACGACGCCCGCCGCCGTCAACGCGCCGTGGCCCGAGCGGCAATCGATGCGGTTGGGATTGACGACCGCGCGCGCCTTGGGCGGCGGGCCGCTCATCAAATGATGATCTAGCACGATGATATCGAGCCCGAGCTCGGCGGCGGCGTTGAGCGCGGCTTCCGCCGTCGCGCCGCAATCGACGGTGATGACGAGTTCGGCGCCGGCCTCTTTTAGCCGCGCGAACGCCTGGGGCGTGGGGCCGTAGCCTTCATTGATGCGGTCCGGCACGTAGATGATGAGGTCCCGCCCGCGCGCGCGAAAATAGCGCACAAGCTGCGCGGCGGAGGTTCCTCCGTCTACGTCATAATCGGCGAACACGGCCGATTTGCGTCCAGAGACGATTGCATCCTCGATGGCGGCGGCGGCGCGGTCCATGTCAATGAAAGTCGAAGGATCCGGGAAAAACGCCTTGAGCGTCGGCGCGAGGAAGCCCGGCGCTTCCTCACGCGAAATTCCGCGTGCGGCCAGCAGGCGCGCGGCGATCTCCGGCAGGCCATGATCGCGTCTGTGCGCCTCGGCAAGCGCGTCATCACCTTCGCGTGCGCGCCAGAACCGCCCTGACAGGGAACGCTCGACGCCCAGGAGGGCGGCGGGCGGCGCGATTTTGCGGGTAGGTTTATTCACTTCGGCGACGTTAGACGATTCGGGCGCGCCACGCGCATTCTTCGGACCTCGACAAGCTCAGCGAGGTCTTTTCGTCACGCCGCCGGCGTTTTCATGCGCAGATCGCAGATGTTGCGTGTCGCGGAATTCATGATCAGCGTGTGGGTGTGGCTATAGCCGCCGGCCGCGCGCACGCCCTGCAGCATTGAGCCGCTGGTGACGCCCGTGGCCACAAAAATCGCATCTTTGCAGACGAGATCGTCGAGCAGATATTTGCGCTTCAAATCGGTGATGCCGACATGATCGGCGCGGCGTCGTTCATCCTCATTGCGAAACACGAGCCGGCCCTGAAACTGGCCGCCGACGCATTTGAGCGCCGCGGCCGCCAGCACCCCTTCCGGCGCCCCGCCCTGGCCGACATACATGTCGATCCCGGTATCGAGGTTCGTCGTGTTGATGACGCCGCACACATCGCCGTCCGAAATCAGATGGATGCGCGCGCCGATGGCGCGCAGGGAATCGATGATCTCCGCATGGCGCGGGCGATCCAGCACGCACACGCCGATTTCGTGCACGCTTTCGCCCTTCGCCTTGGCGAGCGAATGCACATTCTCGGCGATCGGTGCATCGAGATCGATCACATCCGCATCGAAGCCCGGGCCGATGGCGATTTTGTCCATGTAGGTGTCGGGCGCGTGCAGCAGCCCACCACGCGGCGCGAACGCCATGACGGCGATGGCGTTGGCCATGGCCTTCGCCGTCAGCGTTGTGCCCTCAAGCGGGTCGAGCGCGATATCGATTTCCGGCCCTTCGCCGGTTCCGACGGTCTCGCCGCAATACAGCATGGGCGCTTCGTCCCGCTCGCCTTCGCCGATCACGATGCGGCCCTGGATCGGCATGGCGTTGAGCGCGTTGCGCAGTGCATCGACGGCGGCTTGATCCGCGGCCTTCTCATCGCCGCGCCCCGCAAGCCTTGCGGCCGCTATGGCGGTGGCGACGACAGCGCGCGCCGCGCAAAAGGCGAGTTCATCGGTCAGCACGATCGGCGTCGATACGATTTTGAGTTCAGGTCCAGAGGCGCGGGCTTGCATCGGTTTCCTCAATCGGCATGACCCGAGGCGGCTCACTCACCGCGTCGAGCTGTTGAATATGAAGCGCCGCCGCGTCAAGCGCTTCGCGCGGACACGGCTGGGTGGTCAATACAATGGGAACCGGCCCGGCGTCACGGCTCGGCATCTGCAAGATGCTCTCGATGGAGATGCCTTCGCGGCCGAGGCGATCGGAAACGGCCGCGATCACGCCGGGCCGGTCCGCCACCAGAAGGCGCATGTAAAAGCGGCCACGCTCCTTCGGCGTGGCGCGCGCAACGGGCGCCAATTCGGCCAAGGGTCGGCCGAAGGCAGGCCCGGCGCGGCCAGCGAGAAGGTCGATGAGATCGGCCGCCACCGCCGATGCCGTGGGCCCGGCGCCCGCGCCCTTGCCTATGAAGGTGAGCCGGCCAACCGGCTCTGCTTCAACCACCGCCGCGTTGAGCGCCCCGCCCACGCTCGCAAGAGGGTGATCGAACGCCAATAATGTAGGCCGCACATGGAGCGCAACGGCGTCGTCGATGCGTTCGGCCTTGGCGATCAGCTTAATGCGATAGCCGAGCTTTCCGGCCATGCGGATGTCGGTGAGCGTTACGGCGTCGACGCCCTCAATGGCGCAATGCGCGAAATCCGGCTGCGTGGCGAAGGCGATGGCGGCCAGGATGGTGATCTTGTGCGCCGCGTCGAACCCGCCGACATCCATAACCGGATCGGCCTCCGCGTAGCCGAGGCGTTGAGCATCGGCCAATACGTCCGCGTACGAGCGGCCGGACGATTCCATCTCCGTCAGCAGATAATTGCATGTGCCGTTCAAGATGCCCGACACCGACATGACGCGCGCGCCCGCGAGGCTTTCGCGCAGCGCCTTGACGATCGGCACGCCCCCGCCCACCGCCGCCTCGAATAAAAGCTTGCCGCCGTGCTTTTCGCTGAGCGCGGCCAGCTCCGCGCCATGCACCGCAATCAAAGCCTTATTCGCCGTGACGACGTGGGCGCCGCGCGCCAGCGCCACTTCGACGGCCTTCTTCGCGGGCCCATCCGAGCCGCCGATCAGCTCGACAAGCACATCGATCTCGGGATCGGCCGCGAGTTCAACTGGATCATCAAACCAGCGGAACGCCGACATATCGACGCCGCGTTCGCGCGCCCGGTTGCGGGCGCTGACGGCGGCGACGCGCAACGCCCCGCCGCCGAGGCGGCCAGATTCCATGAGCTGCAGCAGACCGCCGCCGACCGTGCCGAGGCCCGCCAATCCAATGCGCATCACCCGCCCCCTCAAACCGTCGCGACGGCGAAATTGCTGGCGAGGAATTTTTTCAGATTGCGCGCGGCCTGGCGTATGCGCTGCTCATTTTCGACGAGACCGATCCGAATGAAACTATCTCCATATTCACCAAAGCCCGCGCCGGGCGCGACCGCGATCTCGGCGTGCTCCATCAAGCGCTTGGAAAACTCGACCGATCCAAGATGCTGGAACTGCGCCGGCAGCGGCGCCCAGCAGAACATCGAAGCCTTCGGCGCGGGAATGGCCCAGCCGGCCTTGGTGAACGTTTCAACGAGCACGTCTCGCCGGTGCTTGTAGGTGGCGCGCATTTCCGCGACGCATTCTTGCGGGCCATTCAGAGCGGCTGCCGCCGCGACCTGGATCGGCGTATAGGCGCCGTAATCGAGATAGGATTTCACCCGCGCCAACGCCGCGATCAGCCGCTCATTACCGAGGGCGAACCCAACGCGAAACCCCGCCATGGAATAGGTTTTTGAGAGTGTGTTCACCTCCACGCACACATCCGTCGCGCCAGGCACCTGCAGCGCCGAAGGCGGGGGATCGGCGTCATCGAAATACACCTCCGAATAGGCCATGTCGGAAAGCACGAACATGTCGTGCTTCTTGGCGAAAGCGATGGCGTCCTTGTAAACGTCGAGGCTCGCCGTCTGCGCGGTGGGATTGGCCGGATAACACAAGATCATGGCGATCGGCGGCGGCACCGAATGGCGCACTGCGCGGCCCAGGCCGCTGAGGTATTGTTCGGGCGAATGCGCCTCGATATGGCGAATGACGCCGCCCGCCATGATGAAGCCGAAGGCGTGAATGGGATAGGACGGATTCGGCGCGACGATCACATCGCCTGGCGCCGTCATCGCCTGGGCGAGATTGGCGAACCCTTCCTTGGAGCCGAGCGTGGCGACCACTTGCGTATCTGGATTGAGCTTCACGCCGAAGCGCCGATCATAATAGCCGGCCATCGCCTTTCTGAGGCCGGTTATGCCGCGCGAAGCCGAATAGCGATTGGTGCGCGGCTTTTTCGCCGTCTCCACCAATTTATCGATGATGTGGGCCGGGACGGGCAGATCGGGATTGCCCATGCCGAAATCGATGATGTCGACGCCCTTGGCGCGCAGGCGCGCCTTGACCTTATTCACCTCTTCAAAAACGTAAGGCGGCAGGCGGCGTGTTTTGTAAAATTCTTCGGGCATCGACTGAGGTAAGACGCGAAACGGGATCAGTGCTGGCTGCGGGTCGCTTCGAGCGCCTGACGCGCCTCGGCGTCAAACGTTTCGGCTTCCGCGGCCTGCGCAGCCGCATCGGCGGGCGCGCCGCTGCGCGGATTGGCGCGCATCGCGGCGGCGGCGGCGTCAAGCTCGGCGGTCACCCCGTCCCAATAGGGCTGGCGGGTGTTGGCGTCGATGCGATCGGGCACGTTGGCGAGGTCCGGATAGCCTTCGCTGTTCAGTTCCGCCTGGCGCTCAACGAACCAGGCCGGCAAGGGCCGATTCGAGGTCTCCGCGCCGGCGCACGCCGTCAAAGCCGCGGCGGCGGCGGGCGCGAGGAACAGCAGAACGCGATGCGCCACGGGGGCCTCCAAACGGCGTCTCTAGGCTGTCCTATACCAGCGCGACCCCTTATGCCACCATCAGACTCAAGCCCGACGCTAATACCAACAGGGATGGGGCGCTGATGCCGCAGAACGAACCCCCGCCGGCCCCCGCGCCGCGAAAGCGCAAGCGCGCCGCGGCCAAAACGGCGGCGAAGCGCGCCCACCCGCCGGCGCCGCCCCCTATTCCAGCACCGTCGCCGCCGTCCGCGCCGCCAGCCGCCGCGTCGGCCCCAACGCTGCCGGAGCTCATGACGACGCAAACCCCGGAATCCCTGGCCGCGCTTTCGCGCAACATGGCCGAAGCGATGGCGCGCGCGAACAATGTGTTCGCCACGGCCTTCCTCAATCAGACCCGCGCCGGGGCCAATATTCCCGCAAACCCCGATCCGTTCGGCGTGCAGGACGCGATGACCGGCTTCTGGACCAAGCTCGCCTCGCAGCCTGATACGATCCGCGACGCCTACGCCGATCTCTGGCGGCGCTACGCGGCGATCTGGGAAAAGAACGCACTGACGCTCATGACCGGTGCGCCGGGCGAGGCCCCACGCGACAAGCGCTTCAAGGACGCCGAGTGGAACGCCAACCCCGCCTTCGCGCTAATGCGCGACACCTACCTCGCCACCGCCGATTTCATGACCGATCTCATCGAGCGCACTGAAGGCCTCGACGATCAAACCAAGCGCAAGGCGTCCTTCTTCATCAAGCAGGCGATGGACGCGGCCTCACCCTCCAATTTCCTGTTCACCAATCCGGCCGCGCTCAAGGCCCTGCTGGCCACGCGCGGAGAAAGCCTGCGCAAAGGCATGGAGAATTTCGCCGACGACCTCGAACGCGGCGGGGGTGCGCTCGCCATCACGCAGACCGATATGAGCGCCTTCAGGCTCGGCGAGAACATCGCGACGAGCCCGGGCAAGGTCATCTTCCGCAATGAGCTGATTGAACTTCTGCAATATACGCCCACGACGGACACCGTGTTCGAAGTTCCGCTGCTGATCTTCCCGCCCTGGATCAATAAATTCTACATTCTCGATCTGCAGGCGAAAAATTCCTTCATCCGTTGGCTCGTCGGCCAGGGTCACACTGTGTTTGTCGCCTCCTGGGCCAATCCCGATGCGGACATGGCCGAGAAGACGTTCGAGGATTATATGCGGGACGGGGTGTTCGCGGGCCTTGACGCCGCGCTCGCCGCCAGCGGGGCGGACCGCGTCAACGCCGTGGGCTATTGCATCGGCGGCACGCTGCTCGCCGCGTGCTTGGGCTACATGGCCGCCAAAGGCGATCGCCGCGTTCAAAGCGCGACGTTCTTCGCCTCGCAGTCCGATTTCGAGCTCGCCGGCGAACTCAAAGTGTTCATCGACAAGGCGGGGCTTGATTATCTCGCCGAGCGCATCGAACAAAAAGGCGGCCTGCTCGACGCGCAGGCGATGGCCGATACATTTAATTCGCTGCGCGCCAACGATCTCATCTGGAATTACATCGTCGACAATTACTATCTCGGCAACAAGCCCCCGCCCTTCGATCTGCTCTATTGGAACACCGATCAAACACGCATGCCGCGCGCTCTACACATGTTCTATCTGCAACGTTTCTACCACGACAACGCCATGGCCAAGAACGAGATGACGCTGCTGGGCGAACCCATTCGCCTCGGCAAGGTGAACATCCCGATCTACATGCAATGCTCGAAGGAAGATCACATTGCGCCCGCGCCCAGCGTCTATCGCACGGCGCAGCTCTTCGGCGGGCCTGTCACCTATATGATGGCGGGCTCGGGCCACATCGCCGGCGTGATCAATCCGCCGGCGGCCAACAAATACCAGCATTGGACCAACGACAAACTGCCGGAGACGTTAGAGGATTGGCAGGCCGGAGCGGTTGAACATCCAGGCTCCTGGTGGCCGCATTGGCATGCATGGCTGGCGCGGATCAGCGGCCAGCAAATCGCCGCGCGCACGCCAGGCGATGGCGATCTGCCCGCGCTGGGCGATGCGCCGGGCGAATATGTAAAAGTTCGCTCAGGCTAGAGTTTTGTTCCGATCGGGTAGAAACACCACCGATCCCCGGGGCGTTGCCCCCGGGTCCGGCCGTAGGCCGGCCCGAGGATAAACTCCGCAACGAGCCCGGGGCCCATGAACGCAAACGTTTGTGATCTTGGCCCCCGGACTTGCGCTCACGCGCAATCCGGGGATGGGTGATGAGGCGATTCAATCTGAACGGATGATGCTCCAAGGCGCACTCAAGCTAAAGGCCGGCCGCTTCGTCCAAGCCCAGCATCACATTCAAATTCTGCACCGCTGCGCCCGCGGCGCCTTTGCCGAGATTGTCCAAGAGCGCGACGAGGCGCGCTTCGCCGTCATGGCCAAACACGAAGAGCTTCAACTTGTTCGTGCCGTTCAAGCCCTCGGGATCGAGCGTCTTCAGCGTATTCGCTTCGTCAAGGGAAGCGACGGCGACAAAGCGTTCACCTGCATAGGCGTCCGTTAACGCGGCGTGGATTTGTTTTAGGGTCGGCGGATTCGGCAGCGCCAGTAGCGCCAACGGAACTTCCACGATCATGCCCTTATAGTAGCGCCCCACGCTCGGTGCGAAAATCGGCGGTCGCGCCAAGCCCGCGTGCATCTGCATCTCGGGCACGTGCTTGTGTTTCTGCGCCATGGCGTAAATGCGATAGGGCGCGCGCGTGAACGCTGGCGAGGCTTCGTCCTCGAATTCGGCGATCATCGCCTTGCCGCCGCCGGAATAACCGCTGACGGCGTTGCAGAAGAATTGCCAGCCGCGCGGCGCGAGCCCCGCATCCAGGAGCGGCCTCACCAAGGCGATGAAGCCTGTCGGATAACAACCGGGGTTTGACACACGTCTTGAGGCCGCGATCTTGGCGCGCTGATCCTTCGCCAGTTCGGGAAAGCCATAGGCCCAGCCCGGGGCTACGCGATGCGCGGTGGAGGCGTCGATCACGCGCACAGCGGGATTGTCGATCAGCGCGACGGCTTCCTTAGCCGCCTCGTCCGGCAGGCACAGGATCACAGCGTCGGCGCTGTTTAGAAGCTCACGCCGCGCCGCTTCATCCTTCCGCCGCGCGGGATCGATCGACAGCAAGGAAAGATCACGCCGCGTCTCCAGGCGCGCGCGGATTTGCAAGCCCGTCGTGCCCGCCTCGCCGTCAATGAACACCGTCGGCTTCATGCGTCGTCTTCTTCCTCTTCGAGCACGGAGAGCCGCCAGGCACCGAGGCTTGTGAACATCTCCACGAACGGAAACGGCAAAACATTGGTCGTCCACGTCAAATGTACGCTGGCGAAACGCCCATCGCTCAAGCGAAAGAGCACATCGTCCTGATCCTCGCGGCGCGCGATGGCGATCGCGGAAACGCCTTCGAGGCGATGGCCCGGCGGCAATTCCTTGGCGAGCGCGCGCGCCAGCCCCGCCTGTTCTTCAAGCGTCACGGCGCGCCAATTCTCTGGCCAGGCTTCACTTTCCGCCACGGATCAACTCCACAAACAAAACGGGCGCTCCGTTGCCGAAGCGCCCGTCCCATTCCACGAAAGGAAGATCCGATTAGCGCTTCGAGAACTGGAAGCTGCGGCGTGCTTTCGCGCGGCCATACTTCTTACGCTCGACGACGCGGCTGTCGCGCGTGAGGAAGCCGGCATGCTTCAGCGTGGTGCGCAGCTCCGGCTCGTAATCGGAGAGCGCCTTCGAAATGCCGTGGCGCACCGCGCCAGCCTGGCCCGAAAGGCCCGAGCCGAGCACCGTCACCATCACATCGAACTGGCCTTCGCGATTGGTGATCTTGAACGGTTGATTGATCATCATGCGCAGCACCGGGCGCGCGAAATACACGTCGCTCGTCTTGCCGTTGATCACGATCTGGCCCTTGCCGGGCTTCACCCAGACGCGTGCAATGGCGTTCTTGCGCTTGCCGGTGGCGTAAGAGCGGCCCAGCTGATCAACTTTCCGTTCGCGCAACACCGCTTGAATCTGCGGGCCTTGCGGACGGGGCGCGCCATCGAGGTCGCGCAGCGCTTCAAATCCTTCGCTCATCCGATCCTCGAATTCTTGCGGTTCTTGCCTTTGAAATCGATCACTTGCGGCTTCTGCGCCTCGTGGGGATGCTCAGCGCCCTTATAGACGCGGAGCTTGCCCAATTGCTTGCGCGCGAGCGGACTTTCCTTCGGCATCATGCGCTCGACCGCTTTTTCCATAACGCGCTCGGGATGCTTGCCGGCGAGCACCTTGCCGGCGGTGCGTTCCTTGATCCCGCCCGGATAGCCGGTGTGGTGGTAATAAATCTTGTCGGTCAGCTTCTTGCCGGTGAAGGCCGCCTTCTCCGCATTGATGACGACGACATGATCGCCGACATCGACATGGGGTGTGAAATCGGCGCGGTGCTTGCCGCGCAGGCGCAGCGCGATGAAGGAAGCAAGCCGGCCGACAACCGCGCCCTCCGCATCCACCACGATCCATTTATGGGTCACGTCAGCCGGCTTGGCCGAACGTGTGACGTTCGTACGCATGAGAAACCTCGAATGAAGGGCGCGCGCCTACGCGTCACGGCCAATTCTGTCAACCAACTACATAATTCTTTGTACTTTTAATGACTTAGTTAGTGGTATTATATTACCGTGTGCTCCGTCCGGCGGTCAATAAGACAACCGTGAGCCATAGGGCGACCGCGCCCGCCTGGTGTGTGAGGCTTAACGCCAGGCGTGCACCCGTCATCACCACGGCGATACCGAGCATCGCCTGTGCGACCGTTAGCGCCGCCGCCAACATCGCCGCGCCGCGCAGCGGCGGAGGCGCGCGCCAGGCAGCCGCCAGTGCGATGAGCACAATCGCATACCCGGCGGTGCGGTGAAAAAACTGAAGCGCGGCGGGATTTTCCAGCAGCGGCCCTTCCGCGAGCGTCGGCAACCAAGCGCCGCCGATCGTCGGCCAATCCGCGAACGCGGCACCCGCATCCGTGCCAGCCATGAGCGCGCCAAGCAAGGTTTGAACAAGCACCGCGCCCGCGAGCACCCAGGCGAGCGCCCCCGGCCGTGTCCGCGGCGCCGGCGCGAAGGCGTGGATCGCCAAGCGCACCCCCACGGCCAGGATCAGGAAGGCGAGGCCGAGATGGACCGCAAGCCGGATCGGGCTGACATCGAGGCGTCCCTCCAGCCCGCTCACCACCATCCACCAGCCGACCGCCCCTTGCATGCCCCCAAGCGCGCCGAACCCCAATATCGGCCAGAACCGGCCTTTGAGCCGCCCCATCGCCCAGAACGCCACGAACGGGATCGCGAACACGACGCCGATCACCTTGCCGAGAAAGCGGTGGCCCCATTCCCACCAATAGATGTGTTGGAACTGGGCGAGGCTCATGCCCCGGTTTTGAACCTGATATTCCGTCGTGCGCTGGTAGAGCGCGAATTCTTCCGCCCAGCGCGCGTCCGTGAGAGGCGGGGTGACGCCCTTGCTCAAGTCCCACTCGGTGATGGAGAGGCCTGAATCCGTCAGCCGCGTCGCCCCGCCGACCAGGATCATGGCGATGACAAGGGCGCACAGAATAAGAAGCCACGCGCCGACCCAAGGGTCGCGATGCGGAAAACTTCGTGAACTCATCGGGACGTTCCTAATGCTATTCAGACAAAGCACGCAATTTCGTCATTCCGGGGCGTCGCGGAACGCGACGAACCCGGAACCCCGGAGATCAATGGATCGCCGTACGTCCGCCCTGGGTTCCGGCTCGCGCTGCGCGCGTCCGGAATAACGAGTTGACCCCCCTTGACTTAAACACGCGCTGGCCGGCGTACGCGCATCCACGGCCTCTCGCCATGCAAGGTCCGCAAGCGCTACACCCCCCGCCATGCCCACACGTCTCCGCAAAGCCCTCGGCGTCGCCGTGCTTTTGACCTACCTCGCCCTCTACATCGCCTTGATCGCGGTGTTGGCGGACCGCTTCATCATGGCCGCGCCATGGTGGGGCCAACTCGCCTTTTTCGCTGCGGCCGGGATCGTTTGGGTAGCGCCCCTGAAACCCCTGTTCGGCTGGATGAACGGCGGAAGCTAATCGACGTGAGCGGGCGGCGGACGCACGAATAGGAGCAGGAAAAACCCCGCCACCAAAAGGATCGAGATCGCCGCGAAGCCCGCCTTCTGGCTGTGGAATGTTTCAGTGAAATATTCCACGAGCATGGGCCCGAGCCACACCGTCGCGGCGCCAGACAGCGCGTAAAGGCCGAACAATTCCCCCTCCATTCCGGCGGGCGCGAGGCGCGCCATCAGCGTACGGCTTGAGGCGTAAGCGGCGGTGATGGAAACAGCGATGATCGTGGACGCGCCCATATAGGCGAGCTCGGGCGCGGTCTGAAATACCGGGCCAGCCCAGACGCGCGCGGCCGGGTCGACGGGGATGACGAACAGCATCGCGTCGGGAGACATCGACACCATAGCAATGAGGCAGGCGAGCGTCACGCCGATCTCGATCGCCACGGCGTTGCGCGGACCGATGCGCGCATCCAACACGCCCCCCAGCACGCCGCCCGCCACCGCGAAGAATGAGAGCAACACGCCGAAGAGGCACATCTCCAGGAGACCCCAGCCCATAACGCCCGCCGCGTAAATGCCCCCAAAAATGAGGATCGCGGTCTTGCCATCTGCGTAGAGCATGCGCGCGACAAGGAAGACGGCGATGTTGCGGTGATCGCGCAGCTTGCGCAGCGTGCGCGCCACGCTGGAGAGCCCCTCGCGCGCGGACGCGATGAAAGAGAGACCGCCCGCGCGGCCGTCAGGCGTAAACAGGAATATCGGAATGGCGAACAGCGCGAACCACACCGCCACCAGAGGCGCGGTGACGCGGCTGGGCTCGCCTTGCGCCGGATCGAGCCCAAACAGCGGCGTCTCCGGCAGCCAGGACGCATCGAGGGCGCCGGGCAGCGCCAGCGCCCACAGAACACCGATCAACAGCAACACCGAAGCGGCGTTGCCGAGCGCGAGGCCAAGGCCGGACACGTGCGGCAGCAAGCGCGGCGGCGCTACACTCGGCAGCATCGAATTGTGCAACACCTCGGTATAAGCGAACATGACGCCGATCAGCGTGATGAGGGCGCCGACGGCCCAGACTGGCAGCCCGCCCTGTCCGGCCGGGGCGGCCCACCAGAGCGCGAAGATCGCTGGGATCATCACCAGCAGCACCACCGCCAGCATCGGCTTGCGCCGGCCATAGCGATCCGCGCCCGCCCCCAGAAAAGGCGCGGAGACCGCCACGATGAAGCCGGCCGTCTTGTGCCAGCTGGAGAGCATGGTCTGACCGGCGATCGGGTCCCCGATCACGGAGGCCGAAACGTAGGGGCTGAACACATAGATCGTGATCAAGATCACGTAGGGGTTGCGCGCCCACTCGAAGAGGGCCCAGCTCCATTGGCCTAAATTCGGCCCGGACCCCGCTTGCGGGGCTGGTCTGGGCGCGTCTGTCATTCATCCTCCGGCCGCCCGAACCCGCCGGGGCGTGTTTTTTCGGTCTCTATTCCGAAAATAAAGGCACAGTCCGGCGCCAAGCGCGAGCCGGATGTGCTCGGGTATGCGAAGAATCATTCAGACTTTCCTCGTACCTTCCTGGCATTCGCCGAGAAGAGAGGGACTGGGGCTTATGGACGTGAGCAGGGGTCGCGCGACAAGCGCCATGATTGTAACCCTGGCCGTGGCGGCCCAGGCCACCAGCGCGTGGGCGCAGGTGACGCCGCCGCCCGTCGCGCCCGAAGTCTATGATCGCGGCAACAATCAGAGCATCCGCCAACGCGCCCAGCCCGAATTTGAGCCCCAGGGCGTTCGACTCGGCGGATTCAGACTTTATCCCCGCCTGGGCGTAGCGTTCGAATGGAACGACAACGTCTTCGCCAGCGAGACCACTGAAATCGATGATACAGCGTTCGTCTATTCGGGCGGTGCGCGCCTCCAATCCGATTGGGGCCGCCATGCGCTGGCCTTCGAGGCGCAAGCGGCGCACACTGCTTATAGCGATCTGTCGGCAGATGACGGCACGAACTGGTCGGTGCTGGCGGAAGGCCGGCTCGACATTCGGCGCTCCACCGCCCTCTCCGGCTCGGTATCCTACACCGACGCGCAGGAGGAACGCGGCTTTGTCGATTTGATCACGCTGATCGAGCCGATCGATTACACGGACCTGTCCGCCGCGGCGCGACTGACCCACCTCTTCAATCGGCTGCGCGCCACGGCGTTCGCCGAATATCACCGCCTTGATTACGATGACGGCCTGCTCCTTGATGGGCCCGACCTCGGCGCGGATCCCGATCCCTTCGATCAGGATTTCCGGGACGCCAACATCACCGAATTGGGCGGGCGGCTTGATTATTATGTGTCGCCGTCGACGGCGGTGTGGACGTCCGTCTCGCAGCGTTGGAACGATTACCGCGACGAATCGCTCGGCATTCGCGACTTCGATCGCACGCGCGCCTTGATTGGCGCCGCCTTTGACATCACAAACGTGATCCGCGGCGAGTTTGGCGTCGGCTATTCATGGGCGCGGTTCGATAACCCCCTTGTCTCCAATTTCAACGGCTGGTCGGCGCGCGCAGCGATCGATTGGTTCGTGACGCAATTAACCAACGTCACGTTCGTCGCCGAGCGGGACGTAGACGGATCGGGCGAGATCGCCGCCGCAAGCGTGCAACGCACAAATCTATCGGTGCGGGTCGATCACGAGCTTTATCGCAATGTCGTCCTCTGGGCCCGCGCGGGCTGGGCCGATGATGAGTTCCAGGGCATCGACCGCACCGACACCCGCATCACCTATGGCGCGGGCGCCGATTGGCTGGTCAATCGCTGGGCGAGCATAAATGTGCGCCTCGTGCACACCGATCTCGATTCCTCGGGCGCGGCCGCCTTCCGCGATTTCGAGCAAAATCGCGCGCTCATCGGCGTCACCTTCCGCCGCTAAGGCGATTGCCCGGCTACGCCGCGCCGGCTAGACAGCGGCCGAACGGAGCGTAGCGCAGCCCGGTTAGCGCACCAGTCTGGGGGACTGGGGGTCCCGAGTTCGAATCTCGGCGCTCCGACCATTACCGCGTCTTCTTGGCCTTTCCCTTGCCGCGCTCGACCCGCTCCTTGAGCAATTGCGAGGGGCGGAACGTCACCACCGTGCGTGGGGTGATCGGCACTTCCAGCCCGGTTTTGGGGTTGCGCCCGATACGCTCTTTCTTACGGCGCACCGTGAAATTGCCGAAGCGCGAGAGCTTCACCGGCTCGCCGCGCACCAGGCTGTGCTCGATCATCTCGAACAGGCGCGCAACAAGCCGGCCCGCATCCGCGCGCTGAAGATGGCACTTCTCGGCTACGGCTTCAGTCAGATCGGCGCGCGTGACGGTCTTGAGTTGCGGCATGAGGCCCCTCCTCCGCTTTGCGGAAAAGCTAATCCTCGCGCGCATTTAGGTCAAACCAAAGCGTCTACATTCTTATCAGCGCCGCGCCCCAGGTGAGCCCGCCGCCCAGCGCTTCGATGAGCACCAGATCGCCGGGCTTGATGCGTCCGTCCCGCACCGCGGTATCGAGCGCCAAGGGCACGGACGCGGCGGACGTGTTGCCGTGCAGCGCCACGGTGGAGACGATGCGATCCTTATCGAGATTGAGCCGCCTGGCCACGCCATCGAGGATGCGCTGATTGGCCTGGTGCGGTACGAACCAATCGATTTCTGCAAGCGCCACGCCGGCGCGCGCGCATGTCTCCACGATGGCCTCGGAAATGTGCTCGACAGCCTGGCGAAACACCGCATTGCCTTGCATGCGCAGCTTACCGACCGTGCCCGTCTGTGACGGCCCGCCATCGACATAAAGGAGGTCGTGCCCACGCCCATCGGTGCGCAGGAAGGTTGAGATTATGCCGCGTCCGCTCGCCGCGCCATCTTCATGCGCTTCGAGCACGACCGCGCCCGCGCCGTCGCCAAACAGCACGCAGGTCGAGCGATCCTCCCAATCGAGAATGCGGGAAAACGTCTCCGCGCCGATCACCAGAGCCGTCTTCGCTTGCCCGCGCGCCAAGAAATTATCCGCCGTCGTCAGCGCGAAAATGAACCCTGAACAGACCGCGTGCAGATCGAACGCCGCGCCCTTGGTGACGCCGAGCGCGGCCTGCACGCGCGCGGACGTCGCTGGAAAGGTGAGATCGGGCGTCGCCGTGGCCAGCACGATGAGGTCCACGTCCGCCGCCGTGCGCCCCGCGTGCGTAAGCGCGCGGCGCGCGGCAGCGATGGCGAGATCGGAAGTCTTCTCGCCCACCGCCGCGACGTGGCGCTCGTGAATGCCGGTGCGCGCGACGATCCATTCGTCGCTGGTGTCGACGCGCTGGGCGAGATCGTCATTTGTAACAACCGCCTCGGGCAGGTGAGACCCGACGCCGATCACGACACTGCGAAACGTCATCAGCTTGCGTCTTGCGCCGCCGCGGGCGAAGCCGCCGAGCTGTGAGCCGCCGCCAATCTGCGCAGATTATCGGCGATCTCCTCACGATAATGACTGCGGGCCAGGCGCGCGGCGACATCGAGCGCGGCCGCGTAGCCGCGCCCATTGGCGCCGCCATGGCTCTTCACCACAAGGCCGTTGAGCCCGAGGAACACCGCGCCGTTGAATGAGCCGGGATCCATCCGCGCGCGCAGCTTGAGCAGAGCCGGATAGGCGATCAGCGCGCCAAGGCGCGCGAACGGGCCGCTGGTCAGCGCTTCGCGCAGCAATTGCCCGACGAGGCGCGCCGTGCCCTCGCCCGTCTTGAGCGCGATGTTGCCAGTGAATCCATCCGTCACGACGACATCGACAGTGCCCTTGGCGATGTCGTCCCCCTCGACAAATCCCTGAAACGCGAAATCGATATTGGCCTCGCGGATCAATTTCGCCGCGCCGCGAATTTCTTCATGGCCCTTCTGATCCTCGGCGCCGACATTAAGGAGCCCAACAGTCGGGCGCGCTACGCCGGAGACGGCGCGCTGAAACGCTTCGCCCATGATCGCGAACTCGACCAATTGTTCGCTATCGGCCTGCACGTTGGCGCCCACGTCGAGCACGACGACATAGCCGCCCTTGGCGCCAGGCCAGCGCGCCGCAAGCGCCGGGCGGTGGACACCCTGCATCATGCGCAGGCGGAACATGGCGATGGCCATGTAGGCGCCAGTATTGCCTGCGGAGACCACCGCGTTGGCCTCGCCCGATTCCACGGCGGCCACGGCGTTCCACAGGCTGGTGTCCTTGCCCTGGCGCAGCGCCTGGCTTGGCTTGATCTCCATGCCGATGGCCGGCGCACCGGCGGGGCGCACTTCGCTCACCCGCGCCGCCGCGCTCCGCCGGGCAAGTAGGGGGGCCAGCAGCGCGGGATCGCCATGGAGGAGAAATCTCGCGTCGTTGCCGCGCCGCGCGGCGATCTCGACGCCCTCGACCACAATATCGGGCGCGGCGTCCCCGCCCATCGCATCGATTGAAAGGACAAGCCCTGCGGCCATGGAAGCGTTGGTCTCCGCGCGCGTCGGGATGCGCCCGGCGGTTCGCGGGCGGGACCATAGGCGTTTCCCGCGCCGATTGCCAAATCTTCAGCCTCTTAAAGAGGCGCCCTGACCTGTGCTCCCCCCTTGCCCGACGGGCCGGGCGGCTTTACCCGTTCGCCTCCCGGGAAACGAACTCGTTCCGCTGAGGTGAAGCATGACCAGCGCCCTTATCCGCAGCGCCGCACTCGCTGTGCTCCTGGCGGCGAGCGCGACAGCGTGCTCGCCGATTGAATCCACCCACGGCTTCATCGCCGATACGCCAGCCGTGCTCAATGTTCAGGTCGGCGTCGATACGCGCGCCACGGTTCTGCAGCGCCTCGGCACGCCGACGACGACGGCCGCGTTCGACCAGACCTCCTGGTATTACATTTCCTCGACCGAGCACCGCACCGCCTTCTTCCGGCCGCGCACCGCCGAGCGGGAGGTTTTGGTGGTTCGATTTGACGCGAATGACCTTGTGACCGCGGCGGATCGTTATGGCGTCGAGCGCGGGCGCATCATCGCCTACAATGAGGACGCGACGCCGACGCGCGGGCGCGAACTCGGCCTGCTCGAACAGATATTCGGCAATGTCGGCTCGACGCCGCCGATCCGCGCCGGCGAGGACGAACAGAACAACCCGCGCCGTCGAAACTGAGACAATACACACGAAAATTAAAACGCCCCGGCCATCACAGCCGGGGCGTTTTTTGTGTCGTCGCGACCGCGCCGCTTAGGCCGAGTGCGCGAGCATCGCCAACAGCAGCAGCGCCACGATATTGGTGATTTTGATCATCGGGTTGACGGCTGGGCCGGCCGTATCCTTGTAGGGATCGCCGACCGTATCGCCCGTGACAGCGGCCTTGTGCGCGTCCGAGCCCTTGCCGCCATGATGGCCTTCCTCGATCAGCTTCTTGGCGTTGTCCCACGCGCCGCCGCCTGACGTCATCGAAATGGCGACGAAGAGGCCCGTGACGATGACGCCGACCAGCAGCGCACCGAGGGTGGCGAGCGCTTGGCTGACGCTTCCGGAAATCGCCCAAATGCCGAAGAACAGCGCGATCGGCGCCAGCACCGGCAGCATGGACGGAATGATCATTTCCCGGATCGCGGCCTGAGTGAGGATATCGACGGCGCGGCCATAATCCGGCTTCGCGGTGCGCTCCATGATGCCCGGGATTTCACGGAATTGCCGGCGGACTTCCTCAACCACGGCCTGCGCCGCGCGGCCCACGGCCGTCATCGACCAGCCGCCGAACAGATACGGCAACAGCCCGCCGATGAAGAGGCCGACAATGACGTAGGGATTATTGAGCGCGAAATCGGGCGCGACACCCTCGAAGAAGGGATAGTCCGCCGCATTGGCCGCGTAATAGCGGATGTCCTCGAAGAAGGCCGCGAACAACACCAGCGCGCCGAGGCCCGCCGAGCCGATCGCGTAGCCTTTGGTCACCGCCTTGGTCGTATTGCCAACCGCGTCGAGCGCATCGGTGGTGACGCGCACTTCCTTGGGCAGATCGGCCATTTCCGCGATGCCGCCGGCATTGTCCGTAACCGGACCGAACGCATCGAGCGCGACGATGATGCCGCACACGGACAGCATCGTCGTCACCGCGATGGCGATGCCGAAGAGGCCAGCCAGCATGAAGCAGGACAAGATGCCCGCGCAAATGACCAGCGCCGGCAGGGCGGTCGATTCCATCGAGATGGCGAGGCCCTGGATGACGTTCGTGCCGTGGCCGCTCTTGGAGGCCTCCGCAACGCTTCTCACCGGGCGAAAGCCCGTGCCGGTATAGTATTCAGTGATCCACACGATGAGGCCCGTAACGGCGAGCCCGATCACGCCGCAGATGACGAGGTCGCTTCCAGTGACCGCTGCGTAAACCGAATCTGGCCCCGCGCCCGGCGCGATCGGCCCGAAGCCGATCAGAGCGGCGACCGAGCCGATCAAGCCGAGGGCGGAGAGAACGCCGGCCGCCGCCAGCCCCTTATAAAGCGCGCCCATGATGTTGTTGGACGAGCCAAGGCGCACGAAGAACGTGCCGAGGATCGAGGCGACGATCGCCGTGCCGCCAATCGCCAATGGCAGGAGCATGAGATTGGCCGCTTCGCCGGATTCGCGGAAAAGGATCGAGGCGAGCACCATGGTCGCCACCGTCGTCACCGCATAGGTTTCGAAGAGGTCAGCAGCCATGCCGGCGCAATCGCCGACATTATCGCCGACATTATCCGCGATGGTGGCGGGGTTGCGCGGATCATCCTCGGGAATGCCGGCTTCGACCTTGCCGACCATGTCGCCGCCGACATCGGCGCCCTTGGTGAAGATGCCGCCGCCGAGCCGCGCGAAAATGGAGATGAGCGACGCGCCGAAGCCGAGCCCCACCAGGCTGTCCACGACAACGCGATCGGTTGGCGCGTGGCCCAGCGCCTGGGTCAGAAAGAGATAATATACGGCCACGCCCAGGAGCGCGAAGCCCGCCACCAGCATGCCCGTCACCGCGCCGGCCTTGAACGCCATTTCAAGCCCGCCGGCCAAACTCTTGGACGCGGCTTCCGCCGTACGCACATTGGCCTGCACTGACACATTCATGCCGATAAACCCGGCGGCGCCGGACAGCACGGCCCCCAGCACGAAACCGACCGGTATTTGCCAGGTCGGCCAGAAGGCGAGGGCCAGCACGATGGCCACCCCGACGCCGACATAGGCGATCGTCGTGTACTGACGATTGAGATAGGCCTTCGCCCCCTCCTGAATCGCCGCGGCGATTTCCTGCATGCGTTCCGAGCCAGGGCTGGCGGCGCGGATGGATTGGCTCTGCAGCCAGCCATAGAGCGCGGCGAGGGCGCCCGAGGCGACCACGAGCCAAAGGATCACGTCATTATTCATAGCGTTCAGGTCCTACCGGTCCGGATGGGAGGGAAGTGGCGCTCATAGGCGCCGGCGCGGCTCGGGAACGCCCCGCCCCGCCAAGGCGGCGCGGACACTGCCAAAACAGGCGCGCAAGCGCAATGGCGACCGATTGGCCTCAGCGATTCGCCAAATAGGCGGGCCGGCTCGAATTCACGGCGACGATCGTGACGCCGCGCACCGCCCCCGCGCCGAGCGCCTGCTGCGCCGCCGCCCTGAACGCGGCCAGCGCGGCCGGGCGATTGAGCTGATCGGCGTGCGCCGCATCCGCCAGGGGCGCGCGGTGCGCGGCGCGCAAGAGCGCATCACGCAGGAAGTGGGCGCGCTCGCGCGTACGCCAGAGATCGACATTGGGCGCGATATCGATGCGAACCGACACAAACAAATAATTCACCAGCCGTCCATCGCGCACCACCGGCACGGCGATGTAGGCCGCGTCCATGGTGCGTGCGCTATCGGCCTCGGCGTTCGCCGCTGGCTGTGCATGCGCCGCGCCGTGGCCGGCAAGCAGCGTCGAAGCGATGAGGGCTGCGGCGAAAGCGCGGCGGATGGACGTTTCCATGCGCGCAAACTCCGCTGTGATGGTTTCGGAAAGGTGAAAGCCGGCGCCCACGCCTTCAATCAGCTCAGCGCCCGATCTTGTGGCGATAGCCCAATTCCGGCAGCGGCAACGGCGCGCCGTGCGAATCCACCAGCGCGACTCCTTCACCGGCCAGCACCGCGCCGATCTTGGTGACGGCCACGCCAACGCGCGCGCCCGCGCGGCGGATCGCGGCGCGCCGCTCCGGCGGCGCTGTGAACAGGATTTCGTAATCGTCTCCCGCGCTAAGCAGGCGCAATTGGTAGGCGTCAGGCGTCTCCAGCCAGCGCTGCGCCGGGGTGGAATGCGGGATCGCGGCTGCTTCAAGACGCAACGACACGCCCGACGCCGCCGCCATGCGGTGCGCATCGAGCAATAGTCCATCCGATACATCCATGGACGCGCGCGCCAGGCGCGCGATGGCGCCGGCGAAGATTACGGGCGGCTCCGGCAGGCGATACCGTGCGATCATCGCGTCACGATCTCGCGCGCTCAACGCGGTCAACTCACCCCGCAGCGCGCTCAAACCGAGCAAGCTGTCGCCGATTGTTCCCGTGACCCAAACATCATCACCCGCATGTGCATCCGCGCGCGCGGGCGTGCGCTCCCTGTGCGGACGGCCCAGGGCGGTGATCGAGATGCTCAGTGGGCCGGGCGTCGCCGTTGTGTCGCCGCCGAGCAGCGCGACGCTGTAGCGCCCGATATCTTCACCCAATCCGCGCGCAAACGCCGCCAGATCGGACTCAGGCCGCGTCGCTGGCCAGGACAAGCACAGCAGAAACCCGATCGGGCGCGCGCCTTTCGCCGCCAAATCCGAGAGATTTACGCGCAACGCCTTCCTAGCGATCGAATCGGCGGGATCCTTGGCGTGAAAATGCACGCCCTCGACGATTGTATCAGCCGTGATCGCCAGAGGCCCGCGCGTGTGCAGCACGGCCACATCGTCAGCAAGGCCGCGCGCCGCAGCATGCGTGGCCAGCGGCGCGAAATAGCGTGCGATGAGGTCCAGTTCGTCCATGGCCGCCTCGTTCCCCCGCGCGCCGCTACGCCACGCCCTCCGGACGCGCATCTCTCGCGCACGCGTCCAGCGCGGCGTTAATGAAGCCGGGCTCCGCGCCCTCGAAAAACGCCTTGGCGATCTCGATGTATTCATCGATCACCACGGGCGTCGGCACGTCGCGGCGCGCCCACAATTCAACCACGCCCGCGCGCAAGATGGCGCGCGCCACCGCATCGATGCGTTCAAGGCGCCAGCCGCGCAGATGCTTGGCTATGGCGCTGTCTATATGAGCTTGTTCGCGCACCGCGCCATCAACGAGGTGTTGGAACAAATCGCTATCCGGCTCGCTATCGAACGGGCCGGCCTCACCGCGCGGCAAGCGTCCGGCGCGGAAATCATCCGTCACCTCGGCTGACGAAGCGCCCGACACCTCCATCTGATAGAGCGCCTGCACCGCCGCCAGGCGCGCCGCGCTCCGCGCTGACGACAGACTCGGAGGCGTCGCGGCGCTCATCCGCGCAGAAGAGTTCGTCGCAGCGCGATTAGCGCCAGGCAAGCGCGCGCGGCCTCACCGCCCTTATCGCGCCCGGCCGGATTGGCGCGCGCCAGCGCTTGGGCCTCGTTATCAACGGTCAAGATGCCGTAGCCGATGGCGATGCCATCGCGCACGCCCAAATCCATCAGCGCCCGCGCGCTTTCTCCGCAGACATAATCGTAATGGCTAGTTTCCCCACGAATAACGCAGCCAAGCGCGACATAGCCGTCATAGTTGCGCCCAGCCTTGGCGCGCCAAGAGATCGCCGTCGGCAATTCGAAGGCGCCGGGAACCTCCATGTGATCGCATTCCGCCTCGGCCGCGGCCACGGCCGCGCGCGCGCCCTGCGCCAATTGCTCGACGATGGTGCGATAATAGTACGAGGCGACGATCAACACCCGGGCGCCGGGGACCGCGACCGCGGGCGTCTTATCCGATGACTGGGTCATGCGCCTGCCTTGAATCCACGCCAGCCGACAATGCTCAAGCCATAGCCCTCAAGGCCGACGATCGTCTGCGGAGAATCCGACAGCAGCACCATTTGCCGCACGCCGAGTTCGCGCAGGATTTGCGCGCCGACGCCATATTCGCGCAGCATGCGGTCGCGGTGTTCGTGATCGCGGTGTTCGTGATCGCCGTGGTCGTGGTCAGCCGGTTCGCTTGCGCCGCCGAGTGCGCGTGACAGGGAATAAGGCCCGCGATCCCACAGCAACACGAGCACGGCCGGCCCACCTTCCGCCGCCAGCTCCTTAAGCGCGCGCGGCAGCAAATTGGCGCGCGGGTCGGCCGCGCCAAGCAAATCGCGTCCCACATCAGCGCGATGCATGCGCACGAAGGCAGGCCGATCAGGCCTGATTTCACCGCGCACGAGGGCTGGGTATTCCGCCCCATTGAGCGCGTTGCGAAACACAAAGACGCGGAAATCGTCTCCATGTTGATTTGCAAACGGCCGCTCGACCACCTTGTCGATCATGTGATCGTGCATGCGCCGGTGCGCAATGAGATCCGCGATCGTCCCAATCTTTAGATTGTGAAGTTGCGCAAAGCCGACGAGTTCGGGAAGGCGCGCCATCGTGCCGTCATCATTCATGATCTCGCAGATCACGGCCGCAGGAATGAGGCCGGCGAGCCGCGCGATATCGACGCTCGCCTCCGTGTGGCCGGCGCGCACCAGCACGCCGCCATCGCGCGCCTCGAGCGGAAACACGTGGCCCGGAGAGGTGATGTCGCCCGCGCCCTTGGTCGGATCGATCGCCACGGCGATCGTGTGCGCCCGATCATGCGCGGATATTCCCGTCGTGATGCCCTCGCGCGCCTCGATGGACACCGTGAAGGCGGTCTTGTGGCGAGTCTCGTTGCGCGGCGCCATGGGATTGAGGGCAAGCTCGCGCGTGCGCGCGCCTGTGAGCGCAAGGCAGATGAGGCCGCGCCCGTGCTTTGCCATGAAGTTCACCTTGTCAGGCGTGGCGAACTGCGCGGGAATGATGAGATCGCCTTCGTTCTCACGCTGTTCGGCGTCAACCAAGATGAACATCTTGCCCTGACGCGCTTCTTCAACCACTTCCTCGACCGGCGAGATGTAGCGTTTCAAATCGTCGATGGCGGATGGACGCGCGGCGGCCATGTCACTCTCCCTTGATCGCCATCATGCGCGCGACATAGCGCGCAATCAAATCCGCCTCCAGATTGACGGCGTCGCCTTCCCCGAGGGCGCCCAGTGTCGTGACAGACGCGGTGTGCGGAATGATCATCACGGAAAACCGGTCGCGCTCAACCTCATTCACCGTGAGTGAAACGCCGTCGATGGCGATAGAACCCTTGGGCGCTAGGTAAGGCATGAGCTTCATCGGCGCTGAAAACTCCAACCGCACATAATCGCCCGTGGCGGCGCGCGCGGTGAGGCGTCCGACGCCGTCGATATGGCCCGCGACGAGATGACCGCCGATTTCATCGCCGAACCGCGCGGCGCGCTCCAGATTCATGCGCGACCCAATGCGCCATGCGCCTAAGGTCGTCGTTGCGAGCGTTTCCGGCGAACACTCGACCACGTGGCGCCTGGCGCCAGCCGCGCCGCTCGTCTCAACCACCGTCAGGCAGCAGCCCGCGTGCGCGATTGATGCGCCGATGGCGATGTCCGCAGGATCGTATGTCGAGGCGATGGCGAAGCGCGCCTGCGCGCCCGCACGCTCGGCCGAAACAACCTCTCCAATTGCCGTAACGAGACCAGTGAACATGCTATTCAGGCCCAACGCCTACGCGCCCGCCCCCTCCACATCCACCGGCGTCAGGGCGGGAACCTCCGCGCGCTCATAACTTTCCCATAGATCGGGGCCAAGCTGACGTGTCGCAACCCGCTTGAACATGGGCGCATCGGCCAATTGCTTCAATTGCAGCGGACCGATCGCGGCGCGCCCTTCCTCACCGAGCAGGATCGGCGCGCGAAACCATTCGAGGCGATCCACATAGCCCTGCTTGATGAGGCTCGCCGCCAGCGATCCGCCGCCCTCGATCAGCAGCGTATTGACGGCCCAGTTGAGTTTCAAATCCTCGAACACCGCGTCAAGATCGACGCCGCCAAGCGCGCGCGGCACATGCACGACCTTCGCGCCCGTCGCCTCCATACGCTCGACGGTGGTGGGCTCAAGACCTCGCGCGGCGTAGATCACCACGACGCCTTGATCGATCGTACGGGCGAGCTTCGAGGTGGAGGGCAGGCGCAGGTCTGTATCAAGCACGATCCGCAACGGCTGCTTTTTCGATGGGCGCACGAGGCGGGCGGTGAGCTCTGGATCGTCCATCAGCGCGGTGCCCGCGCCGACCAGCACGCCATCGCTCTCGGCGCGAATGCGGTGCACTTTGGCGCGCGCCTGCTCGCCCGTGATCCAGCGGCTCTCGCCGCTCGCGGTGGCGATGCGCCCGTCAAGTGAGCTAGCGAGCTTCAGAATGATTTGCGGGCGATCGCTCATGGCGTCTTCTTGGCGCGCGCCTTTCCCCCGCCCAGTTGTGGATCATCCAGAATGTCGGCGAAATCGCCGGCATTGGTAAAATCGCGATAAACGGACGCGTAGCGCACATAGGCGACCGGATCGAGATTGGCCAAAGCCTCCATCACCATCTCGCCGATCATTTCCGACGGTATCTCGGTCTCGCCAAGGCTCTCCAGCCGCCGCACGATGCCGGATATTAATTGTTCGATCTGTTCGCTTTCGATCGGCCGCTTGCGCAGCGCGATCATCACCGAACGCGTCAGCTTCTCGCGCTCAAATGGCACGCGACGGCCAGACCGCTTCACCACGATCAGCTCGCGCAATTGCACGCGCTCGAACGTGGTGAACCGTGATCCGCACTTGTCGCACTGGCGCCGGCGACGAATGCACGCGCCATCCTCGGTGGGACGGCTGTCCTTCACCTGGGAATCTTCGTGTTGGCAAAACGGGCAGCGCATACGCTCTCCTTAGGCGCAGACGCTTATGAATAGATCGGAAAGCGCGCGGTCAGCGCTTCGACTTTCACCGCCACGGCGGCCTCCGCGGCGCCGTTATCGCCATTCGAGCGAGCCAAGCCATCCAACACCTCGCACATGAGGTCAGCCACCTGGCGAAACTCAGCCGGCCCAAAGCCGCGCGTCGTCGCCGCCGGCGAACCAACGCGCAGGCCAGATGTCACCATCGGCTTTTCGGGATCGTAAGGTATGGCGTTCTTGTTCGCTGTAATGAGCGCGCGTTCAAGGCTTTGCTCGGCTGCTTTCCCGGTGACGCGCTTAGGGCGTAGATCGACCAGCATCAAATGGCTGTCCGTCCCGCCTGACACCACGGCGAGGCCATTCTCGATCAGCCGCTCGGACAGCGCCCGGGCATTCTCAACCACGCGGCGCGCATAGAGCTTGAACTCGGGCTCCAGCGCCTCCCTGAACGCCACTGCCTTCGCCGCGATCACGTGCATGAGCGGCCCGCCCTGCAAGCCCGGAAACACCGCAGAATTGATCTTCTTGCCGATCTCTTCGTCATTGGAAAGGATCATGCCGCCGCGCGGACCGCGCAGCGTCTTGTGCGTCGTCGTCGTCACCACATGCGCGTGCGGCAGCGGCGTGGGATAGACGCCCGCCGCAATGAGCCCGGCATAGTGCGCCATATCGACCATGAGCAGCGCGCCCACCTCATCGGCGATGGCGCGGAAGCGCGCGAAATCAATCGCCCGCGAATAGGCGGAGCCGCCAGCGATGATGAGTTTCGGTCGTTCGCGCCGCGCGATCTCAGCCACCTCGTCGTAATCGATCAAATGATCGTCGGCGCGTACGCCATAGGCCGCCGGCTTGAACCACTTGCCCGAGATATTGACGGGCGAGCCATGCGTGAGGTGGCCGCCGCACGCGAGGTCCATGCCCAGAAATGTGTCGCCCGGCTGCAGCAAAGCGAAAAACACGGCCTGGTTCGCCTGCGCGCCCGAATGCGGCTGAACGTTCGCGAACTTGCAATCGAACAAGCGCCGCGCCCGCTCGATGGCCAGGCGCTCGGCCGTATCGACGTGTTCGCACCCGCCATAATAGCGCCGCCCAGGATATCCTTCCGCGTATTTGTTCGTCAGCACGGAGCCTTGCGCCTCGAGCACCGCCTTGGAGACGATATTCTCCGAAGCGATAAGCTCAATCTGGCGGCCCTGGCGTTTCAACTCGGCGGCGACCGCATCGGCGATTTCCGGGTCCGCGCGCTCAAGGGAGGCCTCAAAAAAGCGGTCCCGCACGTCGGCGGCGCGTTCTGTCGCTTGGGTCATGCATCCTCTCGCCGGCTCATCGCCCTAGACCTGATCCCGTTCTGAACAAAAACGGGTGAATCGGGTCTACACTTTGAATCTAGACCGTTTCTCGTCCGAAAACCGCGTAACACTTTTCGGGAAACGGTCTAGATATGGTGCTTCGCCAGCCAAAGCGAGGCGCCGCCTGGGCGCGGACGCGATGTCTCGCCGCCGACGCTAGATTTCGTTACTGCGCGCCCGCCCTAATACTTGCAAATAGTTCCATTCGCGAGGTATGGCTCAGTCAAGCGGGGAATAACAAAAGAACCAGGGCTGACGGATGAAAGATGACCTTGAAGAAGAGCTTGAGGATCGCGACAGCGCCCTCGGCTTCGCCGTCGAAATCGTCGCCTCCTATGTCGCGAACAACACCATAGCGTCCGACCAATTGCCCGCACTAATCCGCAGCGTTCACGCCGCGCTGGCCGCGATTTCGGATCGCGCGCCGGCGCCGGCGAGTGAGCGGCCCAAGCCCGCCGTGCCTATCAACAAGTCTATCCATCGGGATTTTCTGGTCTGTCTGGAGGACGGCAAGGAGCTGAAGATGCTGAAGCGGCATCTGCGCTCAACGTACGCCATGACGCCGGACCAGTACCGCAAACGCTGGGGTCTGCCGGCGGACTATCCAATGGTGGCGCCAAGTTATGCCGCCCGCCGCTCCGACTTCGCCAAGCGCATCGGCCTCGGCAAGGGCGTACGGAAGAAAGCGCCGAAAACCTAGACGACAAGACCTCGGCGCGTGGGTTTATTGGAATCGCTCTGCTGGCTCAGCATCCGTTCCAATTTTTGCACCGCGAGCTTTTCAAGATCGGAACGCGCCGCGTGCGCCGGACCGAGGACCACGGCCTCGACGCCTGACTCAGCATCGATCGCCGTGAGTTTCGCGCTATCGCCCACGCGCACCAATTCAATGTAGATTTCGCGCGATGGGCGCGCGGCCATGCCTCACGCGGCCCGTTCGAGCTTGAACTTCACCCAGACCGCTTCAAGCGCATGCACAAGGCCTTCCATCAGGGCGTCGTCGTGGAAAGGCGAGGGCGTGATACGCAGCCGCTCCGTTCCGCGCGGCACGGTGGGAAAGTTGATTGGCTGAACATAGATGCCGTGATCGTCAAGTAAGGCGTCAGATAAATCCTTGCAGAGCGCCGCCTCGCCCACCAGAACGGGCACGATGTGCGTCGTCGACGCCATCACCGGCAGGCCTGCCTCGCGCAGCAGGCGCTTCAATGTTTCGGCGCGTTCAGCCAAACGGTCCCGCATATGCGGGCAGGCGCGCACAATACGCACGCTCTCGAGCGCCGCGGCCGCCACTGACGGCGCGAGCGATGTTGTGAAAATGAAGCCAGGCGCCGTGGAGCGGATGGCGTCGATGGCGGCGGCAGGCCCCGTCACATAGCCGCCCATCGTTCCAAACGCCTTGGCCAGCGTGCCTTCGATGAAATCGACTCGGTGCATGACGCCGTCGCGTTCCGCGACGCCGCCGCCATTCGCGCCATAGAGGCCGACACCGTGCACTTCATCGAGATAAGTCATCGCGCCATATTGCTGGGCGATGTCGCAGATGGCGCCGATCGGCGCGGTGTCTCCGTCCATCGAATAGACGCTCTCGAAGGCGATGAGTTTTGGCGCGGCGGCCGGCGCCTCGTTGAGCAGCGCTTCAAGATGTTGAATGTCATTGTGGCGAAAAATGCGTTTCTCGCACTTCGCGCGCTTGATGCCCTCGATCATTGAGGCGTGATTCATCGCGTCCGAAAAAATCCAGAGATCGGGAAACAGCTTCGCCAGCGTCGACAGTGTCGCGTCATTGGAGACATAGCCGGAGGTGAACAGCAGCGCCGCCTCCTTGCCGTGCAGCGCGGCGAGCTCCCGCTCAAGATCGACGTGATAGCTTGTCGTGCCTGAAATGTTGCGCGTGCCGCCCGCGCCGGCGCCGACTTCATCAATCGCCTTGTGCGCGGCGGCGAGCACATCATCATGCTGGCCCTGGCCGAGATAATCATTCGAGCACCAGACGACGATGTCGCGATAGCCGCCCTCGGGCTGGCGCAGCCGCGCATGCGGATAGCGCCCGCGCTGACGCAAAATATCCGCGAACACGCGGTAGCGCCCCTCCCCCCGGATCGCGGAGACGGCGCTATCGAACACCTGAGCGTCTTCTTGTCTCATCTGTCTCTCGCAAGGTGTTGCGAAACATTCGCAACAAAGCGCACTTAAGCGCCGCCATTCCTCTATATCAGATCACAAGGTTAACGTGGGAATAGGACGTTACCGCACAGGACAGCGCCATATGAAATATCTTTCCGGATTGACGCCGATCAAATGAACCCCTTCGCCCCCTTTCCCGCGCTGCGGCCGCGCCGGCTGCGTCAGGCCGATTGGATCCGCCGCCTTACCGCGGAAACGCATGTGCGGCGGGACGACCTCATCTGGGCGCTGATCATCCATGATGGGCGCCAGGCGCGCATGCCCGTGGCGGCGATGCCGGGCGTGGAGCGGCTCGACATCGACTCAGCCGTGGGCGCAGCCATTGAGGCGCGCGAAGCTGGCATTCCGGCCATCGCGCTCTTTCCGCACATCGACTCCGCCAAGAAGGATGGCGCCGGCGCGGAGGCGACCAATCCGGACGGCCTCGTGGCGCGCGCGGTCAAAGCCATGAAGGCCGCCGCGCCGGAAGTGGGCCTCATGGTCGATGTCGCGCTCGATCCCTATACGGATCATGGCCATGACGGCGTCTTGAAAGATGGGCGTATTCTCAATGACGAGAGCGTTGCGCGGTTGGTTGACCAGGCCGTGCTGCTCGCGGAGGCAGGCGCCGATATCATCGCGCCCTCGGACATGATGGACGGGCGCATCGGCGCCATTCGCGCCGCGCTTGAAAAAGCCGGCAAGCAAGACACGCTCATCCTCTCCTACGCCGCCAAATACGCGTCGGCGTTTTACGGGCCCTATCGCGAGGCGATCGGCTCGGCCAAGGCGCTCACCGGCGACAAAAAAACCTACCAGATGGATCCCGCCAATTCGGACGAAGCGCTGAAGGAATGCGCACTCGACGTGGCCGAGGGCGCGGACATGCTGATGGTCAAACCCGGCCTTGCCTATCTCGACATTATCCTACGCGTGAAGGAGGCGTTCGCGTTGCCGACCTTCGCATTTCAGGTCTCCGGCGAATACGCTATGATCAAGGCCGCCGCCGCCAATGGCTGGATCGAGGAAGAGCGTGCGATCCTCGAAACGCTGACCGCTTTCAAGCGCGCCGGCGCTGACGGCGTCGTCACCTATTTCGCGAAGCAGGCGGCTGAGTTGCTGATCTGAGGCTTTACGCCGCCGCTCGCTCCGCTGCGGAAGTCGTCGCAGCGAGCGCCTGAAGCGCCGCCAGACACGAAGCGAGCGTGGCGCGATCGTCCGGGTCGAGGTCCTTGCGGGCGCCGACACGCAATAGAGACGCGGCGATGCCCCGCAACACGCCGCCCTTGTCCACGTCCTGGCTCATGGTCGCGACTTCGCCCAACCGAGCGATCGAGTCCGGCGAGAGCGCCGCGCCCGACACCAGATCCGCCGCGCCGGCCAGCAACGCCCCGATTACATTCGCCCGGTCGTCCAGTCGCAGCGGCGCAGGCGCGGCGCCGCGCGGCTGGCGCCGGTCCACCGCGCACGTTGAAATGATGCCCGCGCGCCGGCACGGGCCGACATACGCCGCGCACTCGATGAACGGGCGCGGCGTGGACATCACCTTGCCGATTGTGGCCATCAGGCTCGCGCCCGACATCGGCTTGCCGATGATCGCGTTGGCGCCGGCGATGCGCGCGGCCTCAACCGTCGTGCGGCTGAGCGCCTTGGTCATCACGAACACGCCAGTCCGGCGGCAACCGATCCGCGTATCGCGGCGGAAATGACGCACCCATTCAAGGGCGCCGAGCGGGGCCACGCCCAGTTCGATGAGGATCACGGTCGCCGGCAGGTTCTGCAGCACTTCGAGCGCGTTCGCGCTGTTCTCCTCGCACCGGATTTTCCGAACGCCGGCCTGGGTGAGCAGATCAGAAGCGATCCGCGCCTCATACTTGTTCGGCTCGATCAGGAAGACCGGCCAATCCTTCGGATTCAGCATGGCCATGCGCGCGTCCCAGTGACGGAACCGCGTTACCGGACGAGCGTTAAAATCTGTTAAAATCGCGACACGAGACCGCGTTCAGCGGCGATCGAGCCGCGCGATCAGGCTGGAGGTATCCCAGCGCCCACCGCCCATGGCCTGCACCTCGGCGTAGAATTGATCGATGAGCGCGGCGAGCGGCGTCGAGGCGCCGTTGACGCGCGCTTCATCGAGCACGAGACCAAGGTCCTTGCGCATCCAATCCACCGCGAATCCGAAATCGAAGCGGCCTTCGCGCATGGTGCGCCAGCGATTGTCCATCTGCCACGATTGCGCCGCGCCTTTCGAAATCGCGGCGATCACGGCCTCTTCATCAAGTCCCGCCCGGCTGGCGAAGTGGAGGCCCTCCGCCAGCCCCTGCACCACGCCCGCGATGCAGATCTGGTTCACCATTTTCGCGAGTTGGCCCGCGCCCGCCGGCCCGATATGTGTGATCGCCGCGCCATAGGCGCCGAGCACTGGTCGCGCCGCCTCGACAGCACCAGCCTCACCGCCGATCATGATGCTGAGCCGGCCCGCCTCCGCGCCCGCCTGCCCGCCCGAGACCGGCGCATCGAGCGCCTGCACACCGCGCACGGCGGCCTCGCCGTGCAGTGTCCGCGCAAGCGCGGCCGACGCCGTGGTGTGATCGATGAACAGCGCGCCGGCGCGCAGCGCAGGGAGCGCCGCGTCAAACACTTCGCGCACATCCCCATCCGCGCCGACGCAGGTGATCACGACATCGGCGCCGGTCGCCGCCGCCGCGACGGAAGGCGCGACCGCGCCGCCATGTTTGGCGCGCCAGGCTTCGGCCTTCGCGCCGTTCCGCGCATAGACGCGCACCTCATGGCCCGCCCGAACGAGATGACCCGCCATCGGCGCGCCCATCGCGCCAAGACCGATAAACGCGCACACGCTCATGAGGCGCCCGCCGATCCAAATTCGCCGCGATAAAACAAGAGCCCCGCCCCCGCGCGCGCGTCGAACGCCATGACTTCTCCCACGATGACGAGGTGATCGCCGTGGGTTTGGCGCGCGGTCGTGCGGCACGCAAGCCGGGCAAGGGCGCCCTTGAGCACCGGCGCGCCGGCAAAGTCCTCCGTTAGGCCTTCATCAAACTCGGCCCCGCTTTGCGCGCAGCGCGCCGCGATCGCTCGCTGATCGGTGCCCAGCACGCAAACGCCAAAGTACGCCGCTTCGGCGAAGGTCTCATAGCGCTCCGACTCATCGCCAAGGCACCAAAGGATTAGGCGCGGCCGCAGCGAAACAGACGTAAACGAATTGATGGTGATGGCGTGCGTCGCGCCCGCGCCGTCCCGCGCGGTGACGACGGCGACGCCCGTCGCATAAGCGCCGAGCGCGGCGCGGTAGGCCAAGTCATCTCCGGTCCCGGTCATGTCCCACCCGCACACGCGATCTTAACGGCCTTCGTTCAACTTCGCGGCCGCGCGGCCAGAACGGCCCAAGCCCCACGGACCTAGAAGAATGGCCAGCGCCAACCAAGCCCCGATCATCATTAAGAAGATCAAAAAGGGCGGGCACGGCGGCCATCATGGCGGCGCGTGGAAGGTCGCCTACGCTGACTTCGTGACCGCCATGATGGCGTTCTTCCTGCTCATGTGGCTGATCAACACGACGAGCCCCGAGCAGCGACGCGGGATCGCCGAGTTCTTCGCGCCGGCCAGCGTCTCGCGCACCACGAGCGGCGCGGGCGGGCTCCTGGCCGGCACTTCGTTCGCTGATGAAGGCGTGCGCCAGGGCATGAGCGCGCCTGTAACGCCGCCCGCCGATCCAACCTTCACCACCAACAATCTCCGCGAACAGGTGGAGAATTCCGGCCAAACCAATCCATCCACGGATGCGCTCAACCGCGCCCGGATGATCCGCGAGAACGCGGAGTTCTCGCGCGCGGAGATCGCCATCCGCCAAGCCATGCAGGATATGCCGGATGTGGCGGAGCTTTCCCGCCAGGTGATCGTCGAACAGACGCCGGAGGGCCTGCGCATCCAGATCATCGATCAGGAAGGGCGCTCCATGTTCAATCCGGGCTCGGCCGAGCCCAATGAGCGTGCGCGCCGCCTGCTTGGCGCGGTCGCCGGGGCGATCACACTGCTGCCGAACCGCCTCACAATCAGCGGCCACACGGATGGCGACGCGAGCGCCAATCGGGGGGCGAGCCCGTGGGAGCTCTCCGCGGCGCGGGCGAACGCGGCGCGCCGCGCCCTGCAAGGCCAGGGCATCCCCGAGGGGCGCATCTATCAGGTGGCGGGCCGGGCCGATTCCGAGCCGCTCTTCCCGGACGATCCCACCCTGCCCGGCAATCGCCGCATCGCCATCACCCTGCTGCGCGAGGCGCCGCCCCTGCCGCCCGGCCACGAACTCGCGCCGCCATGACCTCCGAGCGCAAGCGCGACTCGCGCCGCGCGCGCGCCCTTGACGGCGCGCCCGGACGCCATGAACCTCGCCTGCCGGGAACGGGCGGAGACATCGGCCAAGTGACGCGCCAATTTCCCACGCGAAATCTGCGCTTTTATCTGACGGCGCCCTCGCCGTGCCCGTACCTGCCTGGCCGGCGCGAGCGCAAAGTCTTCACCGGCCTCGAGGGCGTCGAAGCGCTCGGCCTCAACGACGCCCTGACCCATGCCGGTTTCCGGCGTTCGCAGAACATCGCCTATCGCCCGGCCTGCGACGCCTGCGACGCATGCGTCTCCGCGCGCGTGCGCGTCGAGGCGTTCGAGACGAGCAAGCGCTGGCGCAAGATTTTGGCGCGCAACGAAGACCTCTCACGCAGCCTGCGCCCAGCGGACGCAACAGAGGAGCAATTCTGGCTGCTCCGCCGCTATCTCGCCGCGCGCCATGCCCTGGGCGGCATGGCGGATATGACCCTGCTCGACTACGCCGCGATGGTGGAGGAAACATCCGTCCGCACGCACATCGTTGAGTATCGCTACACGGCGCCCGGGCCGGACAAGGGCGAACTCGCCGCCGCGGCGCTCGTCGATGTGCTGAAGGATGGGCTTTCTCTCGTCTATTCCTATTTCGACACGCGTGAGCCCAAGCGCAGTCTCGGCGCCTTCACCATTCTCGATCACATCATGCAGGCGCGCGCGGCCGGCTTTCCCCACCTCTATCTCGGCTATTGGGTCCGCGGCAGCGAGAAGATGGACTACAAGGCGGAATTCCAGCCGCTTGAATTGCTCATCGCCGGCGCTTGGACGCCATTTCGCAAAAGCGGCGAAGGCGGCGGCGCCTAACCCCAAGGCCCCTTGCGCCGGCGCCCAAACGAAGCCGATTGGCCAGGCGCCGGCGCGCCACCGGGCGTTGCATCCGGCGCTGTCATAGCGGCGAAATCCTGACCGCCCGCGAACTCAACCAGCGCCGCCACGCGCTTGTCGATCGAGGGATGCGTGGCGAACAGGCTGGCGAATTCCGAGTGCGGGTTTTCGATGAACATCTCGCGCACTTCGCCCGGCGCGCTTTCGATAACGGCGTGGCCCTCGATCTTGCGCAGCGCGCGGATCATGCCGTCGGGATTCTTCGTCAGCTCCACGGCGCCGGCGTCCGCCAGATATTCGCGCCGGCGCGACAGGGAAAAGCGGATGACGATGGCCAGCGCATAGGACAGCGCGATGATCACCATAGCGACCACGATGGCCAGCACGGCGGCCCCGCCCGAGCTTCTGCCGCCGCGCCCCGAGCCGCCGCCGCCCAGCGCTCCAAACCGCAAGCCGCGAAAGGCCATCTCCCCAATGAACGAGAAGATGCCGACGAAAATCACCGCGATCACCAAGAGACGCACATCGCGATTGCGTATGTGCGAGAGCTCGTGCGCGAGCACGCATTCGAGCTCGTCCTTGCTTAGCGCCTCGATGAGGCCGCGCGTCACGGTGATGGAGTATTGCCCTTCATGAAGCCCCGTCGCGTAGGCGTTGAGAGCCGGTGTTTCGATCACGCGCAGCGTGGGCGTGGTGATCCCCCGCGAAATGCAAAGATTTTCGAGAAGATTGTAGAGCTCTGGGTTATCGCCGCGCTCGATCTTTTGCGCGCCGGTCGAGACGTCGATCATGCCCTGGTAAAACACATAAGCGATCGCGAACCACACGCCGGCGCCGACGAGCGCATAAGGCCAAGCGTGCATGAGCGCATCGCCCGCCCAGATGAACGGGCCCGATAATTCTTGCGAGCCCTTGAACGTCTCGCCAGCGAAGCCCGCATAAAGCAGGAAAAGCCCATAGGTGAGCAACAACAGCAATATTGGAAATCCGAGCAGCAAAAGCCCGGATCTCCAATTGTTGCTCCAGATATGGGTGGCGAGGCCGTAGGCGCGCACCGAATATTGCTTCTAGCTGAAGGAGACCTTAGGCGCCGTCTCGGCCGCGGCGCGATCTTCGCCAAGGTCGAAGAATTCGCGCGGGCCGAACCCGAGCATGCCCGCGAAGACGACGGCGGGAAACTGCTCGCGCGAGGTGTTGTATTCCTGAACGGCGTTGTTGAAGAAGCGCCGCGCCGCGGAAATCTTGTCTTCCAGGTCGGACAATTCGGTCTGCAGCTGTTGGAAGTTGGTGTTGGCTTTGAGGTCGGGGTACGCCTCGCTCAACGCAAACAGGCGCCCAAGCGCGGCGCCCAGCACGCCTTCAGCCTGCGCCATAGCCTTTGGATCGCCGGACTTCTCGGCGCTGACCGCCGAATTGCGCGCCTGGATCACGGCTTCAAGCGTGCCCTTTTCGTGCGCGGCGTAGCCCTTCACGGTCTCGACCAGGTTGGGCACGAGGTCGTGACGCTGCTTGAGCTGAACGTCGATATCGCCAAAGGCTTGGTTCGTCCGCTGACGAAGCGCGACCAGCCGGTTGTAAATGCCGATCAGAACGAACGCCAGGACGGCGATGACGATCAGAAGAATCCAGAAGGCGCTCATGCTGCTCCCCGAAACAAAGGTTGTGGATATGTAAGTGATTGGCGCGCGGAACGCGAGCCCTAACGTCACCCCAGCGTGTCCCTAAATCGACCGGAGCGGGAAAATCCGCGCGGCGCGGTTTTGCCGGCGCTGGCGCGCTTGCCGACATGGTCCTTCCACTCCGGCACGGCGCGCACGCGCCCGGCGCCGTCGACCCAGGAGAGGCCCTCGTTCGCGGCGAACAGAACGCCGTCCGAAAGCCCGCCCTTCTGGTAGCTCTGCAGCTTGACGCCCTTGCCGCGCGCCATTTCGGGCAGCTCGTCGCGCTTGAAAACAAGCAGCTTGCGATTGTCCCCGACCACGGCGACGCGGTCGCCCAGCGCCGGCGCGGCGACCTGCGCGCGCGCGCCAGCGCTCAGATTGAGCACCTGCTTGCCGGCCTTGCGCGCCGACACCAGCTCCTCTTCGCCAACGATGAAGCCATAGCCATCGTCCGAAGCCAGGAAGCGTTTGGCGCCGGCCTCGTGCGCAAAAAGCGCGATGATCGTGTGCTCTTCTTCAAGCTCGATCATCAAACGGATCGGCTCGCCCGCGCCGCGCCCGCCGGGCAGTTTGTGCGCATCAAGCGTGAAGGCGCGCCCGTCAGACGCCATCAGCAGGATTTTGTCCGTGGTCTGCGCATGAATAGCGAAGGCGGGATGATCGCCCTCCTTGAACTTGGTGGCTTCAAGGTCGTCGACATGGCCCTTAAGCGCACGAACCCAGCCCTTCTCTGAGAGAACGACCGTCACCGGCTCCTTGGCGATGAAGGCTTCGACGTTCAATTCCGAAGACACGTCCGGCGCCGCCGCAAGCGCGCTGCGCCTTTTGCCCCACGGGGTTCCGGGCCCGAACAACTTGCGCGTTTCCTTCAATTCCTCGGCGATCTTGCGCCATTGCCGGCGCGTATCTGCCAGAAGCGCCATAAGGCCCTTTTGCTCTTCCTTGAGCGCGGCGTCCTCGCGCCGGATCTCCATCTCCTCCAGCTTGCGCAATTGGCGAAGGCGCGTGTTGAGGATGGCTTCGGCCTGCGCCTCGTTGAGGCGGAAGCGCGTGATCAGAACAGGTTTCGGTTCATCCTCAGTGCGGATGATGCGGATCACTTCATCGAGATTGAGATAGACGACGAGCAGCCCGGCGAGAATATCCAGCCGCGCGGCGATTTTCTTCAAACGATGTTCGCTGACGCGCTTCAGCACATCGCGGCGGTGATCGAGGAAGGCCTCAAGCACCTCCTTCAAATTCATCACGCGTGGAATCTGCTGCGCATCGAGCACGTTCATGTTGAGCGAAACGCGCGTCTCGAGATCGGTGATCTTAAAGAGGCTCTCCATCAGCACGGCCGGTTCAACGGCGCGGGATTTCGGCTCGATCACCAGACGTATGGTTTCGGCGCTTTCATCACGCACGTCGCCGAGCAGCGTTGATTTCTTGCTCTCGATGATGTCTGCGAGTTGGGTGACAAGGCGCGCCTTCTGCACAAGATGCGGGATTTCGGTGACGATGACGCGCCACTGCCCGCGGCCAAGCTCCTCCACTTCCCATTTCGCGCGCACACGAAAGCCGCCGCGTCCCGTGGCGTAGGCTTCGAGAATGGACTCGGGCGGCTCGATGAGGACGCCGCCGGTGGGAAAATCCGGCCCCGGCATGATCTTCACGAGATCGGCGATGGAGGCGCTTCGGTTCTCGATGAGGTGCATGCAGCAATCGATGAGTTCGGCGGCGTTATGCGGAGGAATATTCGTCGCCATGCCGACGGCGATGCCCGCCGCGCCGTTGGCGAGCAAATTCGGAAACGCCGCCGGCAGCACGACCGGCTCCTGCTCGGCGCCATCATAGTTCGGGCGGAAATCGACCGCGTCATTTTCGATGCCGGCGAGCAGCGCCTCGGCCGCGCGCGTCAGGCGGCTTTCGGTGTAGCGCATGGCGGCGGGGTTATCGCCGTCGATGTTGCCGAAATTGCCCTGCCCATCGACCAGCGGATAGCGCGCGTTGAAATCCTGCGCGAGGCGCACCAGTGCGTCATAGATGGATTGATCCCCATGCGGATGAAAGCGACCCATCACGTCGCCGACCACGCGGGCCGACTTCTTGAATGCGCTATCTGGATCGAGATTTAGTTCGCGCATCGCGTAGAGCACGCGCCGATGCACGGGCTTTAGGCCGTCGCGCACATCCGGCAGCGCGCGCGATGTGATGGTCGAGAGCGCGTAGGCGAGATAGCGCTTGGAAAGCGCCTCGCCGATCGGCTCGTCGATGATGCGCCCGCCTTCGTCCGGCGCGAAAGTGATGTCGTCGGCCATTCTAGCTCCATTCCCCCTCTCCCTTGCGGAGAGGGGGTAAGGGGGTGAGGGGCCAGCACCGCCGAAAACGCTGGCGCGTTGGAACGCCCCTCCTCCCCCGCCCCTCCTCCGCAAGGGAGGAGGGGCGCATTCGCCACATACTCAGAGTCGCCCCGCAAATCCTAAACGCTCAATCAGCCGCCGGCGGATTTCGGGCAAATTCTCGCCGCGCGCATCGAACACCCGCCGCTCCAGGAAATAGCCGGCCAGCGCCAGCGCGTCCGCGACGTCACCGCTTTCGATGGACGCATCGTTGCGCACCAGAAACGGCGGCAGGCGTAGCAATTTCTCCGCATAGGGCGCGCCGGCTTCCGCGCTCGCGGCGCGGCCGCTGCGCGGGCTGACGAACGCCAAATCCTCGCCCACGCCGGTCAGCGCGCAGCGCTCCAGGTCAAGCCCATAACCCATTTCGGCCAGCAGACCGATCTCAAAGCGCGCATAAAGCGGCGCCCACATATCCGAATTCGGCAAGGCCGCGATCAGCACGAGGAGCGCGTCATAAAGGCCGGGATAGGATTGCCGTTCGGCTGTCGCCGCGCGCGTCAACTCGATCGCCGACGATAGCCCCGCCAGCGCAATGGGATCGTCGAACAATTTTCCCGCGTGCGGTTCCAGTAGATCGAGCGGGGAATAGAAGCCGAGTTGCTCGGACAGGCGCGCCTTCCAGCCCACGCGCACCAGATTGCCCGCCTGTAGGATCGGCCGCATCGTCTTGCCCATGCCGCCATGCACGACGCCGCCATAGCGCCCATGCGAACGTGCGAAGACTTCCGCAATCGCCTTCGATTCTCCGAAGGGCCGCGCCCCCAGCACTATGGCGTCATCGAGCCATTCCATCTCAGGCGTCGTAGTCCAGGCCCAGCGCCGCATAGCGCGCACGCTCCTCGCTCCAGCCTTCGCGTACTTTGACGTGGAGGAACAAATGCACGCGTCGGCCGAGCGTTTCCTCCAGGCTCTTGCGCGCGGATTGGCCGATCGCCTTGATGGTCTGGCCCTTTTCACCGATCACGATCTTCCGCTGACTCTCGCGCGCCACGAAGATCGTTTGGTCTATGCGCACCGAGCCGTCCTTGCGCGCCTGCCAGCTCTCTGTCTCCACCGTCGCCTCATACGGAATTTCCTCATGCAAGCGCAGCATGAGCTGTTCACGCGTCGTTTCCGCCGCCAGAACACGCGCGGGCGCATCGGCGATCTGATCCTCCGGAAACAACCAGGGGCCGACGGGCGCGGCCTCCGCGAGCCTCTTCGCCAGATCCTCCACGCCATCGCCGGTGAGGGCCGAGATCATGAACACATCCGCGTAAAGCCCGGTTTCACTGAACGCCCGCGCGACCGTGAGCAAATCTGGCCGCGCCATCGCATCAACCTTGTTAAGCACGAGAATCGCCGTGCGTTTGGTCTCCGCCAGACGCGCCTGGATGCGTTCAACATCCGCGCGCGCATGCCCATCCGCGCCGCTCGCACCGCCCGCCTGCGTGCGTGCATAACTTGCGGCGTCCACCACATGGACGATGGCGTCCGCGCCGTCGAGCGAGGCCCAGGCCGCGCGCACCATGGCGCGCTCCAGCCGCCGCTTCGGCGCGAACACGCCGGGCGTGTCGATCAGCACGAGCTGCGCATCGCCGCGCAGCGCGATGCCGCGCAGCGGCGCGCGCGTGGTTTGCACCTTGTGGGTGACGATGGCGATCTTTTCGCCGACCAGCGCGTTGACCAGCGTCGACTTGCCGGCGTTAGGCGCGCCGAGAATGGCGACGACAGCGCAGCGCCGCTCACTCATCGACGATTTCCTTAAGCAAGATCGCCGCCGCGTTCTGCTCAGCTTCGCGCTTTGAGCCGCCTTCGCCGCGCGCGGACGCAACGCCATCCACAATCGCTTCGATGATGAAGTTCGGCGCGTGATCGGCGCCGCTGCGCTCCACGATGTCATAGCGCAGGGCGCGCTTATTGGCCGCCGCCCATTCTTGCAGCCGCGATTTCGCGTCGCGCCGCGCTGCGTCGAGCGCCGCGAACTCCTCGGCCCAAAAGCGCTCGATGAAGGCGCGCGCAGGCGCCATCCCGCCATCCAGATACAGCGCGGCGATCAGAGCCTCGCAGGCGTCGCCCAAAATCGTTTCCTTGTTGCGCCCTCCGCCTTGGGCTTCCGACTTTGACAGCGTCAGCGCCGCGCCAAGATCGACGCGCCGCGCCGCACGCGCGCACGCGCCGCGATTGACGAGCGCGTTGAGCCCCTGGGCGAGTTCACTCTCACTCAAGGGCGGGCGGCGCGCGAACAAATGCTCGGCGACGACGAGGCCAAGCACACGGTCGCCCAGAAATTCGAGGCGTTCGTTGTCCGGCGGGCCAGGCTTGCCATCAGAGGCGCTGGAATGGCGCAGCGCCTCGACGAGATGGGCGCGCGCCGCGAAGCGCCAGTCGAGGCGCGTCTCAAGGGCGGCCAGCGCGTCCTCGCCGGGCGCGGGCTGGCGCGCCATCAATTGACCGAGTGCAGGAACCGCTCGGCGCGAAAGCCGGTGAACAGCGTCCATGGCCGGAAAATTGATGTCGAGCCGTCGAATGATGCGAACACGAATTGCGCCGGCCCGATCAGATTGTCAGCCGGCACCATGCCGACAAACACGGTGCGGCTATCCTGTGAATTATCGCGATCATCGCCCATCATGAAATAATGGTCCGCCGGCACGAGGAACTCGCGCGTATTATCCAGATCCCATTCCGGATAGCGATCGAACGTATTGTAGCTGACGCCGTTCGGCAGTGTTTCGCGCACGGTTGGGATTTGCTCAATCGTGCCGTCCGGCTGCTCGAAATCACGTAGGCCAAGCGCCTCGCGCTGCACCGCCTCGCCATTGATATAGAGCACGCCGTCGGTCACCTGGATGCGATCGCCCGGCATGCCGATCAGGCGTTTGACGAAATCGCGCGTCTCGCCCTCGGGCCGGAACACGACGATATCACCGCGCTCCGGCGCCCGACCAAACAAGCGGCCGGACGGCAGCAGCCGATCCAGCGGCGCGAGCGAGAAGCGGCTATAGCCGTAGGACCATTTGGTCACGACGATATAATCGCCCACTTCCAGAGTCGGCTGCATCGAGCCGGAGGGGATGCGGAAGGGCTGGGCCACCGCGAACCGGATCAGCATGGCCAAGGCCAGCGCATAGATGATGGTGCGGACGTTCTCCCAGAAGGAATCCATCGCGGTCACGGGTCTCGTTTCACTGGTCATGGTCATGCGGTTCTCGCACCCTGGGCTTTAGAACCGCTCAGTCGCGGCGGACTCGGCCGAAATGATGACGAAGCTCTGCGCGAGCGGGAAGTCATCGGTCAAGCTCACATGGATGAACGGGGTCATGCCGGGTGGGGTGATCTCATGCAAGCGCGCTGCCGCGCCGCCGGTCAGCGCCATGGTCGGCGCGCCGGAGCGGAGATTAACCACGCCCATGTCGCGCCAATAGACGCCCCGGCGGATGCCGGTGCCCAAGGCCTTGGCGCAGGCCTCCTTGGCGCAGAAGCGCTTGGCGTAAGTCCAGGCCCGGTCGCGGGGTCGGCGCTCGGCGCGGGCCCGCTCCGTTTCGGTGAAGACGCGCAGGGCGAACCGCTCCCCGAACCGGGCGAGCGCCGCCTCCACGCGGCGGATGTCGATGAGGTCGGACCCGATGCCGATAATCATGAGGCCGCGCGCGCCTCATCCATGCGTCGGCGCATCTCGGAAATCGCGGCGGCCAACCCGGTGAAGATCGCCTCACCTACCAAAAAATGGCCTATATTCAGCTCTTTAAGCTCCGGGATCGCGGCGATTGGCCCTACGCTCGCAAACGTGATCCCGTGCCCAGCATGCACTTCGAGGCCGCGCGCGGCGCCATCGGCCGCCGCCGCGCGAAGCGCCTGCAAGCCAGCCTCGGCGGCCTGTTCATCGCCCCGCTCAAGGGCTTCACAATAAGCGCCGGTGTGCAACTCGACCACTGGCGCGCCCAGTGATCGCGCCGCCGCCGTCTGCGCCGGGTCAGGATCGATAAAGAGCGACACCCTGATCCCTGCTTCCGCCAATTGCCGTACATAGGGCGCGACGTGATTGTGCTGGGCCGCCACATCGAGGCCCCCTTCCGTGGTCCGCTCTTCGCGCCGTTCCGGCACAAGGCAGACCGCGCGGGGGCGCACATTGAGGGCGATCTCCAGCATCTCCTCGGCGCAGGCCGTTTCGAGGTTGATAGGCAAAGCGAGCGCGTCCTTGAGCCGCAGGAGGTCTCCTTCGCGCACATGGCGGCGATCCTCGCGCACATGGAGCGTGATCCCGTCCGCCCCGGCCTCGGCCGCGATCAGGGCCGCGCGCAGGGGATCGGGATGGGCCCCGCCGCGGGCGTTCCTTATGGTCGCCACATGGTCAATGTTGACGCCAAGGCGCAGGCGCCCGTTCACGCCGCGAGCCCCCGCGAGCCGGGCTTCACGGCCGGCAGCTTGGCGAGGTCTGGCGGCAGCGCATCAGCAGGATAAGCAGGCGCGGCCACGCGCGCGAGCGCAATGAGCGGCGCGCCGATCTCGGCGGTTCCATTCGAGCGGTCGATGAGGCACGCCGCCCCGACCAGCGTGCCGGGATGTCCGCGAATGGCGTCCAGGCATTCGCGGGAAGACAGCCCGGTCGTCACCACGTCCTCCACCATCAACACCCGCTCACCCGCGGCGATCTCGAAGCCCCGGCGCAGCTGAAACTGGCCCGCTTCGCGCTCCACGAACATCGCCCGCGCGCCGAGATGGCGCGCCGTTTCATAGCCGGGAATGATCGCGCCGACAGCCGGCGAGACGACCACGTCGATGTCACCGAACGCGGCGCGGGCCTTCGCCGCCAGGGCGCGGCAGAGTTTCTCCGTGCGCACCGGATCCTGAAAGACGATGTTCTTCTGAAAAAAAACAGGGCTGTGCAGGCCGGAGGACAGGATGAAATGCCCCTCAAGCAGCGCGCCGGCGGCGCGGAATTCGGCGAGAACCTCGGCCTCGGTCATGGAAGAGTCGCTCATCCGCCCCGTTTAGCGCGCGGGCGAAGCGCGGTCGATTGGGGCGAGCGGCCGCGCTTCGCGGCCACCCATCACCCGCGCACCCTTTCCGCTTCCCTTACCGCCTTGCTGGTGCGCATGGCGGCGAGGATGTTGGTCAAGTGGCGCGCATCCGCTACTTCGATGTCGAACACGAGATCGAAGAAATCCTCGCTGCGCCGCTTGGTGGCGATGTTGAGGATGTTGCCTTCGTTCTCCGCGATGATCATGCACAGATTGGCCAAAACCCCGCGCCCGTGCTCAACCGTCGCCTCGATGCGGCCCACCGCCAGCGCGTGATCAAGCGCGGTTTCCGTCCAGCCCAGATCGATCCATTCATCGCCGCCCTCGGCCGCCTCAAGCGTCGCGCAATCGATGGTGTGGATCATCACGCCCTTGCCGGGCGTGACGACGCCGACGATGCGATCGCCGGGAATGGGCGAGCAGCACGGCGCGAAATGCAGCGCCACGCCGGGCGTGAGGCCCGAACCGCGCACGTAAAGCCGCGCCTTCTTCTCTTCGATGGGCCGGCGCTCCTCATCAATGCGGATGCGTTCGGCCAGGCCCGGGAAGGCGGCGGCGGCCACGCTGGACGCCTTCACGCTGCCTTCGCCGACGGAGACAAACAAATCCTCGACGCTCTCTTCATTGAGCCGCGCGGCCGCGCCCGCCAGCGACGTTTCCTTTAGATCGTGCCCATAGCGGTGCAGCGCATGCGCCACCAATTCCTGGCCGAGCTTCAGGAATTCCGCGCGCCGCGCCATCCGCTCCAGGCGCTTCTGGTGCGATTTAGCCCGCCCGGTCTTTGTCAGCGATTCCCAGCCCGGCACGGGCGCAGGCCGATCGCCGATTTCGATCTCGACCACATCGCCATTGTTGAGCTGCGTGCGCAGCGGGCGCTCCTCGCTATTGATGACTGCGCCGATGCACGCATCGCCAATGTCCGAATGGACCGCATAAGCGAAGTCAAGCGGCGTAGCCCCCTGCGGCAGCGCGATCAATTGCCCCTTCGGCGTGAAGGCGAACACATGATCCTGGTACATCTCAAGCTTGGCGTGCTCGAGAAATTCACCGGGATCGCCGCCATGCTCGGCGATCTCCATCAATGCGCGCACCGCCTCGCGCGGATCGATGCCGGATTTGATCGCGCCCTTTTCATCGAAGCCATAGGCGCTGTTTTTATACCGCCAGTGCGCGGCGACGCCGTTTTCGGCGATGGAATCCATCTCGTCCGTGCGCACCTGAATCTCAACGCGCACATTCGATGGGCCGATCACGATGGTATGGATCGAGCGATACCCGTTCGGCTTGGGGTTCGAGACATAATCCTCGAACGCCTCGGGCAGGCAGCGCCACGTCTGATGAACGACACCAAGCGCGCGATAGCATTCGTTGGTGTTCTCGACGATGACACGGAAAGCGTAGATGTCCGCGAGGTCGGAAAACTGCACGCTCTTGCGCTGCAGCTTGCGCCAGATCGAATAGGGTTGCTTCTCACGTCCATAGACGCGCGCCTCGACGCCGGCCGCGATCAGCGCGTCGGTGATTTTCTGGGTGATGATGGCGATGTTCGCGCCCTTATCCGAGCGCAGCGCCTCGAGCCGCGCCTGGATCGCGGCTTCAGCCTCGGGAAACGCCTCATGGAAGGACAGCGTCTCCAACTCCCGCGCCATCTTCTCCATGCCGATGCGGCGCGCGAGCGGAGCGTATATCTCCAGTGTTTCAAGCGCGATACGCGCGCGCTTTTCCGGCTTCGGCAAATGCGTGATTGTGCGCATATTGTGCAGCCGGTCCGCCAGCTTCACCAGCAGCACCCGCACATCTTTAGACATCGCCAGGATAAAGCGCTGTAGATTGGCGGCTTGCTTATCCTTCTCGCCCGCGAGTTCGAGGCGGGAGAGCTTGGTGACGCCGTTCACCAGCTCGGCGATCTGCGGCCCGAACTGCTTCTCGATCTGCTCATAGGTGGCGACGGTGTCTTCGATCGTATCGTGCAAGAGGCCGGCCGCGATAGTGGCCGCGTCCAGGCGATATTCGGTGAGGATGCCGGCGACCTGGATCGGATGCGCGAAATAGGGATCGCCCGAGTGGCGCTTCTGGCTGCCATGCATCGCGGTGGCGAACACATAGGCGCGGTTGATGAGGCCCTCGTCCGCGTCCGGATCGTAGCCGCGCACACGCTCAAGCAATTCGAACTGGCGCAGATATTTCGCCCGCGCCGGCGGCGCGGCCACGGCCCCCACGCCCCCTTGTGGCGGCGCGGGCGCTTCGGCGGCCGGGGCGCCGCCGTCCATACGCCTAATACCGTTCGTCGCGCTGAGCTTCCGCCTCGGCCTGCAGCGCACGCATCAGTTCGTCCTCGCTCGTGGTCACCGGCGCGGCGAGCGCGAGGCGATCCTGCTCCTCCTCAGCCTGGGCGGAGGGCTGAACGTCCTGGAATTGGAGAACCAGGCTGTCGCGCACTTCGTCCGGCTCGACCGCGCTCTCGGCGATTTCACGCAGCGCCAGGACGGGCGGCTTGTCACGCTCCAGCTCCACCAGCGGGGCGGAGCCCGACGTGATGGCGCGGGCGCGGTGCCCCGCCAGCAGCACGAGCGCGAAGCGGTTTGGGATCTTATCGACGCAATCTTCAACAGTGACGCGGGCCAAGGTGGGTCCTCAAGGTTCGGGGAAACGATGAGGATATGGGCGCGCCGCCTGTTTCGCAACCGCGAAGACGTGCTCGCCACGCGGTTAAGTCAGCTTTCTGAGCCCCTCGCAGTCCGCCGGCAGGGCCGCCAGCAACTCAGCGGCCGTCTTCTCTAGGACCGGGTGGCGCCAATCCGGGGCCGCCTCCGCCAGGGGCGCGAGCACGAAGGCGCGCTGATGCGCGCGCGGATGGGGCAGAATGAGCCCTGGCTCGTCCACAACCGCGCCGCCATAGTCGATCAGATCGAGATCGAGCGTGCGGGCGGCCCAGCGCGTCTCGCCGGCGCGTTTGCGCCCGAACCGCGTCTCGACCTCGAACAAGAGTGTAAGCAGCGCCTGCGGTGATCGCCCACCGGGCCTCACGGCGATCACGGCGTTGACGAAATCCGGCTGATCGGAGGGCGGCCAGGCCGGGCTCGCCCATGGCGAGGATCGGGCTAGGACCATAAGCCCCGCCTCCCCCAGCGCCGCGATCGCCGCGGCGATCAGCGCCGGCCCCGCCAATCCCTGGAACGGCAGATTGGAGCCGAGCGCGACGATGGCGCGCCCAGGCCACTCTCCGCTAGAGCGGCGGACTTCAAATTCGCCTCGCTTTAATGGCGAATGGGGCGCGAATTTTAAGTCCATGTGCCGCTCTACAAAATATTGGTTCTAATGTCTCTTTTGGATTTGAATTGTGATGTTCGTATGAGCCCAGGGGCTATCGCAATTCAAATCCGAGACATTACAAGGGCCCAATTCATTCATTCGATGCTTGAAGGCTCCCCCATGACCACGCCGCTCGACCGCGCCATCCACCCAGATGAAAAAACCATGTTGTTCATCGATGGCGCCAATCTCTACTCCGCCACGCGCGGCCTTGGCTTTGACATCGATTACAAACGCCTGCTCGAGGAATTCAAGAAGCGCGGCAGGCTGCTGCGCGCCAATTATTACACGGCGATCTTGGAGGATCAGGATTTTTCGCCCGTGCGCCCGCTGGTCGATTGGCTTGATTACAACGGCTATGCGCTGATCACCAAGCCGGCGAAGGAATACACGGACGCGACGGGGCGCCGTCGCATCAAGGGCGATATGGACGTCGAATTGGCCGTCGACATGCTGACCGCCGCCGATTTCACGGATCATCTTTTCCTGTTTTCAGGCGACGGCGATTTCGTCTCCGTGATCGACGCCGTGAAACGCAAAGGCGCGCGGGTATCGGTGATCTCGACGGTGCGGTCCAATCCGCCCATGGCGTCGGACGAATTGCGCCGGCAGGCGGATAATTTCATCGACCTGGCCGAACTCGCCACACTGATCGGGCGCCCGCCGCGCGAGGGGCGCACTGAACGCCGATACGAGCCTGAATACGAAGAAGACGACAATGCATGAGGCGCGCGCGGAAGCGCCGCGCGATTGCGCCCGCTGTCCGCGTCTCGTGGCCTACCGCGCCGCCAATCAGCGTGCAGAGCCGGCTTGGTTCAATGGCCCAGCGCCCTCGTTCGGTGATGCGAACGCACGCCTCTTGATCGTCGGCCTCGCGCCTGGGCGCACCGGCGCCAATCGAACGGGCCGGCCGTTCACTGGCGATTACGCCGGCGATCTTCTCTATGGCACGCTGACGAAATTCGGTTACGCGCGCGGAACCTACCGGGCCGATCCGAATGACGGCTTCGAACTCGTCGGCGCCATGGTCACCAATTGCGTGCGCTGCGCGCCGCCCGAGAACAAGCCGAACCCGGATGAAGTCGCGCGCTGCCGGCCGTTTTTGCAGGCGCGCATCGCCGCCCTGCCCGATCTCAAGGTCATCATCGCACTTGGCCTCATCGCGCATGAGAGCGTGTTGCGCGCGCACGATTTAAAACCGGCGACGGCCAAGTTCTCGCATGGCGCGGAGGCGGCGCTGCCAGGGGGACGCACGCTCCTCTCCTCCTATCATTGCTCGCGCTACAATACGCAAACGCGCCGGCTCACAACGGAGATGTTCGAAGCGGTGTTTGAACGGGCGAACATGCTCCTAAGCGGCGCTTAGGTTCAGCCCCTATCCCGCAACAGCCGTCCCTGCTGGCGTTTCCATTCGCGATCCTTGGTCGCCTCGCGCTTATCGTGCGCCTTCTTGCCGCGCGCCAGTGCGATCTCCAGCTTGGCGATGCCGCGGTCGTTGAAATAGAGCTTCAAGGGCACGAGCGTGCGCCCCTCGCGTTCGACCGCGCTTAGGAGTTTCGCCAGCTCCTTTTTCTTCACCAGCAATTTGCGCGGGCGGCGCGGCGCGTGATTGAAGCGCGCGGCCGGCGCATATTCGGGAATGTGCGCATTGATCAGGTAAAGCTCGCCCCGCTCCGCGCTCGCATAGCTTTCCGCGATGTTGGCGCGGCCCGCGCGCAGTGATTTCACTTCACTGCCGAGCAGCACGATGCCGGTCTCGAACGTCTCCTCGATGAGATAATCGAACCGCGCGCGGCGATGCTCGGCGATGAGTTTGCGCGGTTCGCTCATAGCAGGTCCGCCCGCTTCATCGCGGCGCGCACGGCCGCCTTGGCGCCATCACTGAGTTCAACGAGCGGCAAGCGGATGTCGGGCACGCACAGGCCCAGCAATGAAAGCGCGTATTTGGTCGGCGCCGGAGATGGCTCTATAAAGAGCGCCTTGTGCAAGTCGGCGAGTTTTTCGTTGATCCCGCGCGCGCCGGCGTAGTCGCCGGCGAGACTGGCTTCCTGCATCGCAGCGCAGAGCGCGGGCGCGACATTCGCCGTCACTGAGATGCAACCGGCGCCGCCGAGCGCATTGAAGCCCAAAGCCGTATCGTCCTCGCCCGACAGGAGGATGAAATTCGCGCCGCAGAGATCGCGATGGCGCGCCACGCGGCCGAGATCGCGGCTGGCGTCCTTGACGCCCACAATGTTGGCCAGGCCCGCCAAGCGGCCGAGCGTTTCGGGCGCGAGATCGACGCTTGTCCGCGCCGGCACATTGTAGACGATGATCGGCAGATCGACCCCGTCATTCAACGCCTTGTAATGCTGATAAAGCCCCTCCTGGCTCGGGCGGTTGTAATAGGGGGTCACAACCAACGCCGCATCCGCCCCCGCCGCCTTCGCCGCGCGCATCAAATGCAAGGCGTGATCGGTGGCGGCCGAGCCGCACCCGGCGATCACGGGCCGGCCGTCCGCCGCCTCGACGCAGGCGCGTATGAGGCCCGCATGCTCCGCATCGGACAGCGTTGGTGATTCGCCGGTGGTTCCGCAGGGGACGAACCCATGTGTCCCGGCGGCCGCCTGGCGCGCGACAAGCGCTTGAAAAGCCGGCAAATCCACAGCCCCGCCGCGAATTGGCGTAACCAGGGCGGGGATGGAGCCGCGAATTGTGTTCATTAGGCGCGCGCGCAATCCGACCTCTTCTGACTCTCGCCCACACTGGAAAAGGCGCGAATCCTGCCGCATGCTGGCGGCCGATTGCGCGGGTGCGCGCGCCGGCGCCGTTTCGCCCCAATTCCGGCGAAGCCCGCAAGGTAAGATTTGAGAGCGGGAGTCGCGTTGAACCTCCGCGCAATCTAGGCTGTCGATCAGGCGAACCGCAAGCGGAGGCGGAACGATGAAGCGCGGAACGATGAAGCACTGGGCGCCGATCGGCGGAATCGCCGCGACCTTGGGGCTCGTCGGCCTGATCATTGGCGGGGCGTCGCGCCAGATCGCCCTGGCCGAACAGGCCGAGCCGGTGACGTTCACCATCGCCGCGCCCGCGCGCCCCGCGCCGCCCGAATATTCGCGGCTGCGCGACGGCATGGCGGCCGCCGCCGCCAATGATTGGGCGGGCCTGCGCATGCAGCGTGACGCCGCGTCCGATCCGCTGGTGCGGCGCGCGCTGCAATGGCGCTACGCGTCCGCGTCGGACGCGCCAGCCCTGTTTTCGGATTTGTCTCAAGCGCTGCGCGAGCTCGAAGATTGGCCCAGCCGCGCAACCATGCGCCAACGCGCCGAACAGGCGATCCTGGATTCCGGCCTCAGCCCACGCGAGCGTGTGGCCTGGCTGCGCGCCGATGGCGGGCCGGTCTCCGGCGATGGGCGCATCGCGCTGGCGCAGGCGCTGCGCGCCAGCGGCGAAACACGCGAGGCCAACGAGTTGGCGCGTCAGGCCTGGCGCGAGAACGCGCTGACCGCGCGCTCGGAAGCGATCGCGCTCGATGAATTCTCCGGCGCGCTGACCCAGGAGGATCACGCCGCGCGGCTTGATCTTTCCTTGTGGCGCGGCGAACGCGGGGCGGCGCAGCGCCTGATGGGGCGTGTCTCGCCGGCCGACCGCGCGGTCGCTAACGCACGCATTGCACTGCAGACGCGTCCGCGCCGCGGGCTCCAGGCCGCCGTGGACGCGGTGCCCGCCTCGCGCGCGGAAGACCCCGGCTTTCTGTATGACCGGGTGCGCTATTTGCGCCGCACAGGTCGCCCGGAAGAGGCGATCACCTACGCCATGCGCATCACGCCTTCGGCCGCGCCGCACGCCGCGCGCGATGAGATCGCCGAGGAGCGCCGCCTTTACGTGCCGCGCGCCATGCGCGGGGGCGATCGGCGCGGCGCCTATCGCCTGGTCTCCAACCACGCCCTCACGTCGGGCGAGCAATTCGCGGATTCCGAATGGATGGCCGGCTGGCTTTCCCTGCGCTTCTTGAACGACGCGCCGGCCGCCGCACGGCACTTCGCGCACCTGGATGAAAACGTCTCAACGCCCGTCAGCCGCGCGCGCGCGCTCTATTGGCGCGCGCAAGCCGCCCGCGCGCTCGGGCAAACGGCGGAGGCCGATCTGCGCCTCACCGAGGCCGCGCGTTATGACTTCACCTATTACGGCCAGATCGCCGCGGCGCGGCGCGGCGCACAGATGAATCTCCATCCGCCGGGGCCGATTTCCCGAGAGGCGCGCGCGCGGTTTGAATCCAACGAACTTGTTCGCCTGCTGCGTCTGATCGCCGAATTCGGCACGCAACGCGATTTCGAAAGCATCGCCTATCATCTCGATGACACGCTGGGGAGTGCGGAAGAACTTGAAATGCTCGCCGCCATGGCGCGTGAGGCGAGCTTCACCCGCACATCACTGCGCGCGGCCAAGGCCGGCATTCGCCGCGGGCTCGTGGCCGTCAACGCCGCCTTCCCGATGCCGGAGCTGCCGGCGGAAGTGCGCCAATCATCGCGGCCCGAGCCAGCGCTTGTTTACGCCATCATCCGCCAGGAGAGCGAATTCGATCCCCGCGCCATGAGCCCGGTTGGCGCGCGCGGCCTCATGCAGCTTATGCCGGCGACGGCGCGCATCACGGCCAATCGCTATGGGCTGCCCTATCAGCTCGCCAATCTCACCGGCGATCCGCAATACAATATGCGCCTCGGCGCGGCGCACCTCTCTGATCTACTCGATGAATTCTCCGGCTCCTATGTGCTCACCATCGCGGCCTACAATGCCGGCGGCGGGCGCGCGCGCGAATGGATCGCGGATTGGGGCGATCCGCGCCGGCCGAGCGCGGATGTCGTCGATTGGATCGAACTCATTCCGATCCCCGAAACGCGCAATTATGTGCAACGCGTCTTGGAAAATGTGCAGGTCTATCGCCACCGCATCGCCGGCGCGCCGACGCCCATCGCCATCGAGCAGGACATGCGGCGCGGCGCGCTTTAGGCGCTTACGGCATCGCAGAACGTTTCCGCATCCACATTGCCGCCGCTGGCGATAATGGCCACGGTTTTACCGCGCACATCGATCTTGCCCGCCAACACCGCCGCAAGCGCGACCGCGCCGCCAGGCTCGACGACGAGTTTCAGCGCCGAAAACGCATGTCGCATCGCGGCCTTCACGTCCGCGTCGCTCACAGCCACCGCGCCGACCAGATGCGCTTGCGCCAGCTTGAATGGAATTTCACCCATGCGCTCAACGAGCAGCGCATCGCACATCGAGCGCACGCCGGGCGGATTGGATTGGATCGCGCCGGCCGCCAACGAGCGGGCGATGTCGTCATGGCCTTCCGGTTCGGCCGCATAGATCAGCGCATGCGGATGAAGGTGGCGCACGGCGAGCGCCACGCCCGTGACGAGCCCGCCTCCGCTCGCCGACGCAATGACAATGTCCGGCGTGATGTCCCTTGCGATCTCCAGCCCCGCCGTGCCCTGACCGGCGATCACGTAGGAATCGTCAAACGGCTTGACGATCGGCAGGCCTCGCTCTTCCGCAATGCGCGCGCCGATCTCTTCGCGGCTTTCGCGCACACGGTCATAGGCGATCACCTCGCCGCCCAGTTCGCGCACGCGCGCCATTTTCGCCGCCGGCGCATCGGCCGGCATGACGATGACGGCGGGAATCCCAAAATGCTTCGCCGTCGCCGCCACCGCGATGGCGTGATTGCCGGATGAGAACGCCAACACGCCATTAGCGCGCGTCTCCTCCGGGAGAGATGCGATCCGGTTGAACGCGCCGCGCAGCTTGAACGCGCCGAACCGCTGCAAGCATTCGGCCTTGACATGGATAGTCGCGCCAAGCGCTTCGCTCAGCGCCTCATCGTGCAGAAGCGGCGTGCGGCGCACGAACGGCGCGATGCGGTCAGCCGCAGTCTCGATGTCGGCGAAGGTGGGCGGGATCATTGGCGCGGCTTAGCCCGTCTCGTCGGCGGCGCCGAGAGCGGATCGTTCGGCCAGGGATGTTTTGGGTAGCGGCCTCGCATCTCGGCGCGCACGGCGGCGTATGAACCGCTCCAGAATCCAGGCAGATCGCGCGTCACCTGAATGGGGCGCTGCGCGGGGGAGAGGAGACGCAACAGCAAGGGCGCGCGGCCGTTTGCGATGGCCGGGTGCGCAGCCATGCCGAACAGTTCTTGCAAGCGCACATCCACCGCCGGCGCGCCCTCGCACGCATAATCGATGGCGGCGGACCCGCCCGCTGGCGTGTCGAAACGCGGCGGCGCCTCTACGGCCAACGCACGTCGCTGCGCAAAGCTGAGGCCGTGCTCCAGCGCCGCGCCAATTTTGATGTCCGCCAGCTTCGATGCGCCCAGCAGCGCGGGCGCAAGCCATGAATCGAGGCTCGCCATCAGCGCTTCATCCGACCAGTCCGGCCATGCTGCGTCGTCAAATTTGCGCAGCAGCGCCACGCGGGCGCGCAGTTGAACGTCCTGCTCCGACCACGGAAGCAAGCCGATTCCGTGCGCGCGCACCGCCGCGTGAAGCGCGGCAGCGCTTTCCTCCCCGCTCACATCGTCAAGCGGCCCTTCGGAGAGCGCGATCTTCCCGAGGGATCGCACGCGCCGGCCGCGCACCGCGCCGCTGGCGGCGTCGAACGCCACGATGCGCCTGGTCTCGATCCGATCGGCGAATATCGTTTCGAGTTCGGCTTGTTCGATCGGCGCGGCGGCGATGACGCGCGCGCGCTCGGCGCGACCGGCGATCTCCGCAACCGCGATGAAGCGCGCGCGCGCCAACGCCTCGGTCTCGTCAATCCCGGCGGCGCGGCCATTGGCCATCAGGAACGCGCCGCCGCGCGCCTTGGCGACGCGATCAGGAAAAGCGAGAGCCAGCAGCACGCCCACGCGTTCAACATCCAGTTCATCGCCGACGGCGCCCGCCATACGGGCTATGCGGTCGGCCAAGCCGCGCGCGGCGCCGGCGCGTTGCGAACCCTCCCGCGTGAAGCGGTCGAGGCGCACGCGTACATCGACATCGCGCCCGCCGAGGCCTTGTTCGGTGAGCAGCACGGCCAGATGCGCGCCCGCCCGTCGATCCGCAGGCGGCGCGGCGCACACCATGTGCGCCAAGCGTGGCGGTAGCGGCAAATCCGCCAGCGCGCGCCCATGCGCGGTGAGTCGTCCGTCGTCATCCAGCGCACCGATGGCGTTCAGCAGCGCGCGCGCTTCGCGCCACGCAGGCATGGGCGGCGGATCGAGCCAGGAGAGCGGCGCGGGATCGGCGACGCCCCAAGCCGCGAGATCGAGAACGAGGTTGGAGAGATCGGCTTCCAGGATTTCCGGGCGGTCAGCCGGCGCCAGCGCGCGCGTTTCACCTTCCGCCCAGAGCCGCACGCACAGGCCCGGTTCGAGCCGCCCGGCGCGGCCCGCGCGCTGCGTGATCGAGGCCTGGCTCGCGCGCACGGTTTCAAGCCGCGTCAGCCCGACGTCCGGCTCGTAGCGGGGGCGGCGCGCCAGGCCGCTATCGATCACCACGCGCACGCCTTCGATGGTGAGGCTGGTTTCCGCGATCGAGGTGGCGAGCACGATTTTGCGCCGGCCCGGCGGCGCGGGCGCGATCGCGGCGTCCTGGTCCACGCCGCTCAGTGCGCCATAGAGCGTATGCACATCGACGCCAGCATCGTGCACGCGCGCGCGCAGCAGCGCCGCGACGCGTTCGATCTCACGCGCCCCTGGCAGGAACATAAGCGCGCTCCCGCTTTCCGCGCGCAGCGCGGCGCACACCGCATCGGCCACGTCGGCTTCCAGATCGCCGCGCGGATTGCGCGGGCGATACTCGATGCGCACGGGATGCATCCGGCCCTTGGATTCGATCACCGGCGCATCGCCGAGCAGCGCCGACACGCGCGCGACATCCAGCGTCGCCGACATGACGACGATGCGCATATCCTCGCGCAGACCCGCCTGCGCGTCGCGCGCGAGCGCCAGGCCTAGATCGCCCTCAAGGCTGCGCTCGTGGAATTCGTCGAACAGAACCGCCGCTACATCGCCGAGCGTTGGATCGCCCAAGATGCGGCGCGTGAACACGCCCTCGGTCATCACTTCGATGCGCGTGCGCGCGCTGACCTTGCTTTCCAGGCGGACGCGAAAGCCGATCGTCTCGCCCACGCGTTCGCCCAATGTGGCCGCCATCCGCTGGGCGGCGGCGCGCGCGGCGATCCGGCGCGGCGCCAGGAGCAGGATTTTGCGCCCCGCCGCCCACGGCGCTTCAAGCAGAGCCAAAGGCGCGCGCGTTGTTTTCCCCGCGCCTGGGGGCGCGACGAGCACGGCGGTGGCGCGCGCCTCCAGCGCCGTCAGAAGATCGGGCAGAACCGCATCGACCGGCAGCATCAGGCCCCGCTCTCCGCCCATTCCCTGGCGCATCTCTACCGGCTAAAAGGGGGCTGGGAGCACGGGTATGGCGGTGAAGTCAATTTTGCGTTTGGGCGTGATCGTATTGGCGCTGGCGGCGACGGCGTGCGCCTCGCGCGCCCAGACGGGCGACGATGACACGCGCGCGGATCGAACGCGGCGGGGCATCGCCGGCGCGGCGCAGCAGCCGCTCCGCGATGTCGGCCTCGTCCGGCCGGACATCCCCGATCTCCTTGAAAACATGCGCTATCCTTATTCGACGCTGTCGCTCGCGGGCGGCTGCCCGAACGTGCAATATGAGATCGGGCAGTTGGACGCGATCATCGGCGGGGAAAATTACCAGCCCTCGACGCGCACGCGCCGCGAACAGGGCATGGAGGCGGCCTCGAACGCCACGGTGGACGCGGCCGAGAACCTCGCCGCCGACGCGATTCCCTTCCGCGGCTGGGTGCGGCGGCTCTCGGGCGCGCAGCGGGCCGACCAGCGCTACGCCCGCGCCATCGAAATGGGCCAGATGCGCCGCGCCTTCCTGCGCGGCTATGGCGCCTCGCTCGGCTGCCGGGCCGTGCTGCCCGCGCCACCACCCGGGCCGGCGACGCGCCCGCCCGATCCAAGCCCACGCCAGGCGAATGTCGGCGCGCCGCAATAGGGGTTGGACTACGTCACGCGCGCCCTGAACGCCGCGACAAATTCCTCAAACGTCCCCGCCGCGATCGCCGCGCGCATGCGCGCCATCAGGTCCTCGTAATACGCGACATTGTGCCAGGAGAGCAGAACCTGGCCGAGCACCTCTTCGCACTTCACCAGGTGGTGAAGATAAGCGCGGGAATACTCTTGGCTCGCCGGGCAATCGAGCGCTTCATTCAGCGGCGCCGCATCCTCCGCAAAGCGCGCATTCTTCAAATTGAGCGGGCCCGCATCGCTCCAGGCCTGGCCGTGGCGGCCAGAGCGCGTCGGCAATACGCAGTCAAACATATCGATCCCACGCGCGACGCTCTCGACTAGATCGATCGGCTTGCCAACGCCCATGAGGTAACGCGGCCGATCTTCAGGTAGATAAGGCGCGGTGGCCCCCAAGGTGCGCACCATTTCGTCATGGCCCTCGCCGACCGCGAGCCCGCCAATCGCGTAGCCGTCAAAGCCTTCGGCGACGAGCGCTTCCGCGGATTTCCTACGCAAAGCGTCATCGGTTCCGCCCTGCACGATGGCGAAGAGGTTTTGCGCGGCGCGCGCGCCGAACACCTGCTTGCACCGCTCCGCCCAGCGCATTGACAATTCCATCGCCTTCTCCACCTCGTCACGCGGCGCGGGCAGAGCGGGGCATTCGTCCAATTGCATGACGATGTCCGCGCCCAGAAGATCAGCTTGGATCTCGATGGCGCGTTCGGGGGAGAGGTGATGCGTCGAGCCATCTATATGGCTGCGAAAGGTGACACCCTCTTCTGTCAGCGTGCGCAGACCCGACAGCGACATGACCTGATAGCCGCCGGAATCGGTCAGGATCGGCCCGTCCCAGCGCATGAATGTGTGCAGGCCGCCAAGACGCGCGACGCGCTCGGCGCCGGGGCGCAGCATGAGGTGATAGGTGTTGCCGAGGATTATGTCCGCGCCAGCCGCGCGCACTTGATCGACCGTCAGCGCCTTCACGGTCGCGGCCGTACCCACCGGCATGAAAGCGGGCGTGCGGATAATTCCGCGCGGCGTTTCCAGCGCGCCTGTGCGTGCGGCGCCGTCGTGCGTGTGAATTACAAAGGGAAATGCGCTCATCTCCCCCTGCCCCCTCCACTCACGGGGAGGGGGAGAATTTTCAGGCGCTCAACCATTTTTGCTTTCTCCGCGCCATAACAAGCTCGCATCGCCATAGGAATAGAAGCGGTAGCGCGCGGCGATCGCCGCCGCGTAAATCTCATGTGCGCGCGCACGCCCGACAAAAGCCGCGACCAGCATGAACAGCGTCGAGCGCGGCAAGTGGAAATTTGTCCAGAGCCCATCGACGACATGAAACCGCGCGCCGGGCGCCAGGAATATATCCGTATCGCCCGCGCCGGCGCTGACGCGCCCCGCCGCATCCACGGAGGATTCGAGCGTCCGTAGCGCCGTCGTGCCGATGGCGATGACGCGGCGGCCCTCGCCGCGTGCGCGGTTGATCGCCTCGGCGGCTTCTTCGCTCACCTCGCGCCACTCCGTGTGCATGACATGAGCGGTGATATCATCGGCCTTCACCGGCAGAAATGTGCCGGCGCCGACATGTAGCGTGACATGCACACGCTCGACGCCAGCCGCATCAACCGCCGCCAGAAGGGTGGGCGTGAAATGCAAGCCCGCCGTGGGCGCGGCCACCGCCCCATCCTTGGCTGCGTAGATGGTTTGATAATCGATTGCGTCATCCTCATCGGGCGCGCGCTTGCCGGCGATGTAGGGCGGCAAGGGCATGTCGCCGCACGCTTCGATGGCCTGATCCAGCGCCGCGCCTGACAGCGCGAAATCGAGCGTGATGTCACCTTCTTCGCCCTTGTCGATCACCACCGCATCGAGCGCGCCTATCAGGCAGGCGCGCTCGTCCATCTGGCCGAAGCGAATCCGATCGCCGGGGCGCAGGCGCTTGCCCGGTTTGGCCAGCGCGCGCCAACGCGATGGTGAGAGCCGGCGCAACAAGGTCGCCTCCACGACGACGCTGGACTCTTGCCGAACGCGCACACCGTGAAGCCGCGCACGGATGACACGCGTATCGTTGAACACCAGCACGTCGCCGCGACGGAAGTGAGTTGGCGCATCGGCGACCGAGCGATGCGTGATCGGCCCCTCGGGCCCGGCGACCAGCAGCCGCGCACTGTCCCGCGGGCGCGCTGGACGTAGCGCGATCAACTCCGGCGGGAGTTCAAAATCGAATAGGTCGAGGCGCATGTCTTCCCCCGAAAACGGGGCAGAAAAAAATCGCGTTCTCGCGCCTCACGCCGTGCGCATGGAAACGATCTTGCCGGGCGCGCGCGGCGGCTCGCCCTTGGGCAGCGCATCGACATGCTCCATGCCGGCGCTCACCGCGCCCCAGACGGTGTATTGCCCGTCAAGAAAACGCGCGTCATCGAAGCAGATGAAAAATTGGCTGTTGGCGGAATTTGGATCGCTGGTGCGCGCCATGGAGCACACGCCGCGCACATGCGGCTCGCGCGAGAACTCAGCCTTGAGGTTCGGCTTGGGCGAGCCGCCGCTGCCGCGCCCGGTGGGATCGCCGCCCTGCGCCATGAAGCCCTCGATGACGCGGTGAAACACCACGCCATCGTAAAAGCCCTCTTCGGCCAATTCACTGATGCGCGCCACGTGGCCGGGGGCGAGATCGGGCCGCAGGGTGATCTCCACCGGCCCGCTCTCCAGCGTCATGATCAGTTTACGAACGGGATGATCGACCACCAGCGCCTCTCTCTCTCACCTGTGTTGGCCACGCGCGTCGGGATCTCGACATCGCAGACATGAAAATCGGCGCCGCGCTCGCGGCGGGTATCTTGAATGAGTTCGCGGAAATCGCGGCTATCCGTCCGCATGACGTAAATTGGCGCGCGCTCCTCATCCGGCACGTCGGAGGCCAGGCGCACGTTCGTCATGCGATCGGGATTGGCCGGCGGCTCGCCCACATTGAGCGCCTGGACGATATCAAGCCCAAACACAACCCGCCCCCAGATCGTGTAGCGTTTGTTGAGCGATGGATAGGCCGCGCGCACGATGAAGAACTGGCTGTTGGCGGAGTTCACATCCTCGGCGCGCGCCATCGAGACGACGCCGGGGCAGTGCAGGCCCCAGGCCGAGGCGCGGCCATCGCGCGTCACGGCCATTTGCGAGTCCGGCTGCGTTTCGATCGGCAACGTTTTGAAAAAACCCGAGCGCGCGCCGCCCTGCAGCGCGGCCTCGACGAAGGGCATATCCGCACCGCGGCGGAACAGGAATTCCTCGTCGAGATCGGAGAGATCGGAGCCGCCCTCGCCGGTGCCGAGCGGATCGCCCGTCTGGGCCATGAAGCCGTCGATCACGCGATGGAAAATGAGGTTGTTGTAGAAGCCGCGCCGCGCCAGCGTGCGGATGCGATCGACATGGTTGGGCGCGATTTCCGGATACATCTCCACCACGACGCGCCCGCGTGAGGTATCGATGTAGAGCGTGCTTTCCGGATCGAGCTGGCGCCAGCGGGTTGGATCGGGCGCGCGCTGGGCGTAGGCGGGCGCCGCGAGCAAGGCGAGCGTCAGAAAAACGAGAGCAAGACTGCGCATGTGCTGACCCGGTGATCTAAGGAATAAGGCTTACGAGAATTTCGCCCTCAGCCGCGCTTCGACGGCCTTTGGCACAAAGTGCGACACGTCCCCTTCTAGACGCGCGATTTCCTTCACCAGCCGCGAGGCCACGGCCTGGTGGGTGGGATCGGCCATCAGGAACACCGTCTCGATGTCGGGATTGAGCTTCTGGTTCATCCCCACCATCTGGAATTCGTACTCGAAATCAGAGACCGCGCGCAATCCGCGCACGATCACGGATGCAGCGACCGCCTCAGCGAATTTCATCAACAATGTGTCAAAAGGACGGACTTCAATCTCCATCGCCAGCTTGAGGCCGGCGCATTCGGCCTCCACCATGTCGACCCGCTCCTCCAGGCTGAAGAGCGGGCCCTTATCGGTGTTGATGGCCACGCCAATGACCAGCTTATCCACAAGCTTGTCGGCCCGGCGGATGATGTCGATGTGCCCGTTCGTCAGCGGATCGAACGTGCCGGGATAAAGGCCGATGCGTTTGCTCATGTGCGTCAATCGCCCTCCGCGCCACCTTCCTCGCCCACGTCCTCCAGCCGCTCGGCGGCGACGACGTGCTCATCTTCACCTGGCCGAATGAGCCACACGCCCTGCGTGGCGCGGCCGGCGACGCGAATATCCGCCACGCTCATGCGGATGAGTTGGCCCTTGTCCGTCACCAGCATGAGCTCCTCGCCCTCTGTCACCGGGAACGACGCGACAAGATGTGCGCCGGCGCCGATGCGGTGCGCGATCAGCCCTTTGCCGCCGCGCCCCGCCGTCCTGTAGGCGAAGGAAGACGCGCGCTTGCCGAGCCCATCGGATGTGACGGTGAGGATGAATTGCTCCTGCGTCTTGAGCCAGGTGAGGCGCTCGAACGGCGTATCGCCATCGCCGGCCGCTTCGCCCGCCTCATCGCCGGCTTCGTATTCCTCGCCGCGATTTTTCGCGTCCCATTTGAAGAAGTCCCGCGCCTCCTGCGCCGTCACTTCCACATGGCGCAACACGGACATGCCGATCAAGCGGTCGTTCTCACGCAAATCGATCCCGCGCACGCCGCGCGAAGTGCGCCCCTGGAACACGCGCACATCGCCCACCGGGAAACGGATGCACATGGCCTGCGCGGTGGTGAGCAGGATATCGTCCGCCTCGGTGCAAATCTGCACATCGACGATCGCCTCGCCCTCATCCAGCTTCATGGCGATGATGCCGGAGCGGCGCACATCCGTGAAATCCGAAAGCTTGTTTCTGCGCACGGTCCCGCTTGTCGTGGTGAACATCACGTCAAGCCCATCCCACGCCGACTCATCCTCCGGCAGCGCCATGACGGACGTGATGCGCTCGCGCGGATCAAGATTGAGGATATTGACCAGCGCGCGCCCGCGGGCGCGCGGATCGCCCAGCGGCAAGCGCCAGACCTTTTCCTTGTAGACTTGGCCGGTAGAACTGAAGAACAGGATCGGCGTGTGCGTGTTGGCGACAAACAGGCGCGTTACATAATCTTCTTCCTTGGTCATCATACCGGCGCGGCCGCGCCCGCCGCGCCGCTGCGTGCGGTACTGGCTGAGCGGTGTGCGCTTCACATACCCGCCATGCGTGACGGTGACGACCATATCCTCCTGCGCGATCAGCGCTTCATCGTCGATCTCGCCTTCGGCTTCGCTGAACGGCGTGCGGCGGGGCACGCCAAACGCCGTCTTCACCGCCGCCATCTCGCTCTTGACGATATCGAGGATCATCGCGCGCGAGCCCAGTATCTCCAGGAGCGTTCGGATTTCCTCGGCGATCTCGTTGGCGGCCTTGGCGATGTCGTCTCGCCCCAGACCCGTAAGCCGCTGCAGGCGCAATTCGAGAATCGCTTTGGCTTGCTCGTCCGATATGCGCAGCGAGGGCCCCGCCGTGCTCGCTTCGATCACGTTGGAGCGGGGATCGGCGATCAGTTCGATGAGCGGCAGCATATCGCCCACCGGCCAGGATCGAGAGGTCAACCGTTCGCGCGCCTCGTTTGGATCGGCGCTTTCGCGGATGGTGCGGATCACTTCGTCGATGTTGGCGACGGCGATGGCCAGACCCACCGTTTCGTGGCCGCGCTTGCGCGCCTTGGCCAAGCGGAATTTGGTCCGCCGCGTGACGACTTCCTCGCGAAACGCCAGAAACGCCGCGAGCATGGCCTTCAGGCCCATCTGCTCGGGCCGGCCGCGATTAAGCGCCAGCATATTGACGCCGAACGAAGTTTGCAGCTGCGAAAACCGATAGAGTTGATTGAGCACCACGTCCGGCACGGCGTCGCGCTTGATCTCCACAACGATGCGCACGCCTTCGCGATTGCTCTCGTCGCGCATGTCGGCGATGCCCTCGATGCGTTTTTCCCGCACCATCTCGCCGATCTTCTCAACCATTTCGGCCTTGTTCACCTGATAGGGAATTTCGGTGAACACCAGAGCCTCGCGCCCGCGAATGGTCTCCATATGATGGCGCGCACGCATCACGACCGAGCCGCGCCCCGTCATCAGCGCCATGCGCGCGCCGGTGCGGCCGAGGATTTCCCCGCCGGTCGGAAAATCCGGACCCGGCACGATCTCAAGCAGTTCCAAGTCGCTCGCGTCCGGACGATCGATGAGCAGGATCGCGGCGTCGATCACCTCCGCGAGGTTATGGGGTGGGATGTTCGTCGCCATGCCGACGGCGATGCCGCCGGCGCCATTGACGAGAAGATTGGGATAGCGCGCCGGCAGCACGGTCGGTTCGCGGCGGGATTCATCGTAGTTCGGCTGGAAATCGACGGTGTCCTCATCGATATCGTCCAGAAGATTTGTCGCGGTCTTGGCGAGGCGGCTTTCCGTGTAGCGCATCGCCGCCGGCATATCGCCGTCGATTGAGCCAAAATTGCCCTGCCCGTCGATGAGAACAAGGCCCATCGAGAAATCCTGCGCCATGCGCACCAGCGCGAAATAGATCGCCTGGTCGCCGTGCGGATGGTAGCGGCCCATCACTTCGCCGACCGTGTTGGCGCTCTTGCGATAGGCCTTGTCGTGGCGGTTGCCCGCCTCATCCATGGCGTAGAGGATGCGCCGGTGCACGGGTTTCAGGCCGTCGCGCACGTCCGGCAACGCGCGCGATACGATCACGCTCATCGCGTAATCGAGATAGGAGCGCTTAAGCTCATCCTCCAAATGAATGGGCGCCACGCCAGGCGTTGGAGCCGGGCCTTCGCCCTCGCCGGGATCGTCTATATCTGCCACGTTAGCCTGAAATCCGCGCCCAGCTCTGGGCGGTTAAGTTGAGTCTTTTGCTAGCACTCGCGGCCATTGCCCGCAAACCGAGGGACCTCTCGTCATGCGCCTCTCAGCCCTGTTACCCGCCCTCGCCCTAAGCGCCTGTGCGCATGCCGGCGCGCCGTCCCAATTCGTGGGCCAGACCCTCACCAATCCCATCGTAAATCGGGCAGGCGCGGAGATCGGCCGCGCCACGCTCACCGAAGGGCCGGCCGGCTTGCTGATCCGGCTCGATTTCAACGAAGGCGCGCTCGCGCCCGGCTGGCACGGCCTGCATATGCACGCGGTTGGAAGCTGTTCGGACGGCGCGGCGGGCTTTATGGCCGCCGGCGCGCACGCGGGCCACGGCGCTGGGCGCCACGGCCTTCTCAACCCGGCGGGGCCGGAGCCCGGCGATTTGCCGTCGATCTTCGCGCCCGCCTCCGGCGCGTTCGGGGCGGAGCTTTATTCGCCCTTCCTGCGTTTGGGGCTGGGGTCAGGCGCGCGCATGGCGATCGCCGACGCGGACGGTTCGGCCCTCATCATTCACGCCGCGCATGACGATCAGTCCAGCCAACCGATCGGCGGCGCTGGCGGGCGGGTCGCCTGCGCGGCGTTCAATGCGGGCTGATCAGCGCAGAATCGTCAGTCGTTCGGCCATCGTCACGATCGCCACGCCCAGCAGCGTCAGCGCCGCGCCGATCAGCAATTGCGGCGAGATCGGATCGTCGAAGAATACGATGCCCAGCGAAATCGCGATCACGGGAGAGAGAAACATGTAGGGCGTGGTGCGCGACACTTCGTATTTGCGCACGAGTTGAAACATCAGCGCATTTGCCACGATGCTGGACGCCACCGCCGCGAACGCCAACGCCGCATACGGCCCCCAGCCCGCGGCTGCGGCGGCGTCCATCTGGTTGCGTTCGGTCACGATTGAGAGCGGCCCCAGCGTCGCCAGCGCGGCGAATGCGATCCAGGCCTGGTAGGCCAGCGGATGCAGCGCCGGCGCGCGGCGCACATAGACGGACACCGCGCCATAGAGCGTGGAGGCGACGCCAACCAGCACGAACGCGCCGAGCTGTGGGATTACAGCGCCATCGCCCGCCAGCAGCGCCGTGCCCGTGAACGAGACGCCAACGCCGATCATGCGCGCAAGGCCGATGCGCTCATGCAGAAAGATCGAAGCCAACACCGCCGCCGCCGGGATCCAGAGCTGCATCGCCACGACCATCGGCGAAAGATCGTCCGCCAGCCACAGGCCCACGGTCTGCACGCCGAAATGCAGCGATGTCAGCAGCCCCACGACGATAAGCGGGCGCAACGTCCCCGGCGCGGGACGCCAGAACATGAAGAGCAGCGCAGCCGTCAGTGCAAATCGTATGCAGGATGAAAAAAGCGGCGGCAGATGCAGCAGCACGTATTTGGTCAACGCCGTATTGACGCCCCACACCACCGCAATCAGCGCCAGCGCAAACGCATCGCGACGTGTGATGGGCGCGGCGGCGTGCGTCACGCCGGCCGCGCGATCATCAGCCAATAGGTCGCGAGCACTGCGGCGAAGGCCGGCCAGCCGCACCAGAACCACGCCTGCATCAGCCTGTGCGCCTCCTCGGGGATGGGCGCGCCCGCATCGCGCGCTTCAGAGGCGAGCTTCGCCACCCGCATCTGCATCGCCACGACCGGCGCCCAGAACAGGCCCGCCACCGCATAGAGCGCATAAGCCCACAAGAGCCACGGCTCATTCCACGAATAGCCGACATGCAACATGAGAGCGACGCCCGTGATCGGCTGCGCGATAACGGCGCTCGCCGTAAACAGCCAGTCGGCGATCACGGTGAGCCGCGCAACGCCGGCGAACAGCGCGACATCCTTGGTCCGCCAGGCCATGAATTGGAAAAATGCTATGCCCATGCCCGTTCCGAACAGGACGGCGGCGGAAAGCACGTGCAGCGTCTTCAGCGCCTCATAGATCACCGCTCATCCTCCACGGCGGCGACGAACCCCAGCAGCGCGAAGAACGGAATGAGCTTCATCAGCCGCCCCAACGGATCGGACCACAGATGCGGCAGCGTGATCGTCAGCACGCCAATGTATCCAAGCGTCACCGCCGCCATGATCGCGAGGAGTGGCCGGCGCCAGCGCGCCAGGAACAGAAACGCCGCGCCGATGGCGATGTCGAACAGGCCGCCGCCGTCCGCCGCGAAGGCGTCCATTCCGCCAAGCCCCGCCGCGCGCGCCAGCGCCATGGCTTCCGCGCGCCCGCTCGTCAAACACACAAGGCCGGTCAAAATCCAGAACGCCGCGAGCGCCAGGCGCGCGGCCGGCTTCACAAAATAAAGCCGCGCATGCCAGCGATCCTGGACGCTCGCCGGCTCATCGGCCAGCGCGGCCATGCCGGCGCGCACATCGAGGCCGAGTTCGCGCTTTAACGAGTCTGGATCGCCGCCCACATCATGGGCCATCTGGGCGCGCGAAGTTGAACGCAACGATGTGCGCACGCCGATGGCGCCCAACATGTCGCCGACCGTAAAGGCGATATCCGCCAGCCAGCCCGGCGCAGTCCATGCCCGCGCCGGCCCAAAGCCAAGCCAAGCGCGGTGCGCGGCGATCAGCTCGGGCAAGGACTGCGCAAGCGGCCCGGCGGCGTCGATCACAACACGGCGCGGCGCATTGAGGCGCAGGAGGCGGCTCACCGCTTCGCAGAGATCGCGCATATGGATCGGGCGAAATTGGCCGCTCGTGGCCAGCAGCGGCGTGACGAACGGCACCCCCGCCAGCCCGCGCACAAGGGCCGTGCCGCCATAGACGCCGCGCGCGACAACGAGGGATGGCTTGACGATCACCCAATCCAGATCGCGCGCCATGAGGGACTGATCGCCTTTCTCCTTGGTGCGTGCATAGGCGGTGCCCGCGGCCGCTTCCGCGCCGACCGCCGATATCTGAATGACGCGCCGCACGCCGGCCGCTTCGCACGCATCGAACAACGCCCGCGCGCCATCGACATGCGCGGCGCGGGTGGAATCGGCGCCGCCATCCTGCAGCACGCCGACGCAATTGATCACCGCGTCCACGCCCTCAAGGTGCGCGGCCCAATTCACGCGCTTGCGAAAATCAGCCTCGGCCCAGCGATAGCGGGGAAAGCGCGCCCGCGCCCCGGCCGCATCTCGCGCGGCGGCGACGATTTCGTGCCCCTCGCCAGCAAGCCGCGCCGCGATATGGGATCCGATGAAGCCCGCCGCCCCGGCGATGAGGATTCGCATCCACTCAGCTTAGCGCAAAATCTCCGCCGCGAAGCAGCCGCGCCGCGCATAATGGGCGTGTGCGTAGGACACATCGGGATTAGCCCAGAAGCGCGCAATGAGCGTGGGCAGGTCTTCGCCCTGAACGAGGTCCGCCTCGATCATGGCGCCGGCGCCATCATAGCAGCGCACGGAGAGCATGCGCCGCGCCAGGGCGGGGGGCGCGCAGTCGCGCGCATCGAACGCAGCGCCCGGCGCCTCGCGTACGAAAATCGGCCCCGCTTGGCGATAAGGCGTGCCGGCGGGCTGATGCTCGTAGCTCAACAGCAGAACCGTCTCGCCCGGCGCCGCGTCATCGAGCGTAACGCGGCACGGTGCGCTTTCGGACGAGGTGATGATGTGTCGCTCGGCGCCCGCTTCGGCGAGCGCGGATACATCCAGCCCGAAGAGATGCGCGAACCGATCCCTCGGCAAACCCCTAATCCGGAACGTCATCGCCGCCTCCAATGCCCGCATCATAGGCGCGGCGGCGCCGATGCGCTCGCCGCTTTCGGACATGACGATTTCATTGCTGAGCCGCATGGGCGAGCGACTGCCGCGCTACCGCGCCGAAGCACGCCAGCGCCGCAAAGCCGCAGGTATTACTTAGTGCGCGCTGGCTGGCTCGATGCGCACGCCCGGGCCCATCGTTGAGCTCAGAGCCACCTTCTTGATGAAGGTGCCCTTGGCGCCGCTGGGCTTGGCCTTTGCCACCGCATCGACGAACGCTTTCGCATTCTGCCGCAGCGCTTCTTCCGAGAAACTGGCCTTGCCGATGCCGGCGTGGATGATGCCCGCTTTCTCGACCCGGAACTCGACGGCGCCGCCCTTGGAATCCTTCACCGCCTTGGCGACGTCCATCGTCACGGTGCCGACCTTCGGATTGGGCATGAGGCCGCGCGGGCCCAGCACTTTGCCGAGCCGGCCGACCAGCGCCATCAAATCCGGCGTCGCGATTAGACGATCGAACTCGATCTTGCCGCCATTGATGGTTTCAAACAGGTCCTGCTCACCGACGATATCGGCGCCGGCCTTCTTGGCTTCTTCGGCCTTCGGGCCCTTGGCGAACACGGCCACGCGCAGCGACTTGCCCGTGCCGTTCGGCAGCGAGCACACGCCGCGCACCTGCTGATCGGGATATTTCGGGTCGACGCCGAGATTCATGGAGATTTCGATCGTTTCATCGAACTTGGCGTTGGCGCGCTCCTTGACCAGCTTCACGGCTTCATCGAGCGAGTGGAGTTTGCGGGCGTCGACGTCGGCATGGCTCTTGGCCATTCTTTTTGTGATTTTGGGCATCGGCTTACTCCGTCACCTCGACGCCCATGGAGCGGGCCGTGCCCATGATTTGCAGCGTCGCCGCGTCCAAATCGTGAGCGTTCAAATCCTTCATCTTCGCTTGCGCGATCTGGCGGCACTGGGCTTTCGTCACCGTGCCGACATTGGTCCGCCCCGGCAGTTTCGAGCCTGAGCCCGGCTTCTTCGCCGTGGCCATTTTCGCGGCCTTCTTGATGAGGAAGGAGGCGGGCGGCGTCTTCACCTCGAAGGTGAAGCTCTTGTCCTGATAATAGGTGATGATCACCGGACAGGGCTGGCCCTTCTCCATGTCCTGGGTGCGGGCGTTGAAGCCCTTGCAGAATTCCATGATGTTAAGCCCGCGCTGGCCGAGCGCGGGGCCGATCGGCGGGGACGGCGTGGCCGCCCCAGCCGGAACCTGGAGCTTAATCTGCCCCAGAACCTTCTTCGCCATGTGATCCTCTCGCTTACCGCGCGCCGGTCTTTCGAGCTGGCGCGCCTGAGTGGGTGCGTGGTGGGGCTGGCGTCAGCCTCCCACGCGTCATCCGGAGACCCGGAAGCGGGCCGCTATAGAGGCTTGGGCCGCGCTTGTCACCTGGGCGGGCATGCCCAGTAGCCTCGCCCACCACGCGGTTAACTAATTGTTTGCCAGACCCAAGCAATTTCAAAGCTATATTTTGGGTAAGGTTGGGCGTGCGCGGATGAATTTGTTTCGATCCAAAGATGGCGCGCCCCGTTGGCATCTTGTCTATTTCCTCCTCGCCGCGTTCGATTTGGTCACCGTACTGTTCAGCTTGTCGCTGACGCACAATCTGATGTCGATTTACTCCGAATCCGTGCTCACCAGCCGCGAATGGGCAGGCCGCCTCGGCGCCATCACGCGGCTCGGGGACCTTGCTCAGGAAACCAACGCCCCCGGCAACGACGTGTTCGACAGCGGCGATGTCGCGGCCGAGCGCGCACAACGCGACGCTGCGCTTGGCAGGTTCAACGCCCAGCTTCATGCGGTCACGGCCGAACTCAACGCCAACACCAGCGAAACTCAAAGCGCGCGCATTGTCGGCGCGCTCGGCCTCACCGAGCGCGCCATGGACGATATGATCGCTGAAGCCGACCTGATTTTTAGGCATTTCGAGCAGGGCAATCGCCGCGCGGCTGGTCAACGCATGGCCACGATGGATCGCGCCTATGGCCGTCTTACGCGCAGCGTTTCACAGACCGTGAATGCGGTTCAAGCCGTGCAATCAGCTTACCTCGAGCAACAGGTTCAACTTGCGCAGGATTTACGGCGGTTTGAATTCGTTATCGGCGGCCTCATTATTTTGATGGTGTGTGGCGTGACGTTCTATGGCCATAAAATCGGCCAGGTGATGCGCCGCCACGCGCTGGCGCTGAAGGAATCTCAAGAAACCGCAGAACACGCCAATCGGCAAAAATCAGAATTCCTGGCGAACATGAGTCACGAACTTCGAACGCCTCTCAACGCAATCATCGGGTATTCGGAATTGTTGCGTGAGGACGCGAATGACAATTCCACCGCCGCGCGCGATCTCGACCGCATCATCGGCGCCGGCAAACACTTGTCCGGGCTGATCAACGAAATTCTCGACATTTCAAAGATAGAAGCCGGGCGAATGGAGGTCTCGCCCGTATCGTTCGATCCAGCCGAGGAGATCGGTGCGATCCTGGACACGATTCGCCCCACGCTTGAGGCCAAGGGCGTCGATCTCATATGGCGTGCGGCGCCAGACGGCGGCGCAGCCTACACGGACTCACTGAAATTGCGTCAATGCGTTTACAACCTTGTGTCGAACGCCGGCAAGTTCACCGAGCGCGGCGCGATCACTGTATCGTACCAACGCCGGCGCGGAGATGGTGTCGATTGGCTAATCGTTGAAGTGAAGGATACCGGCATCGGCATGTCGCCCGAACAAGCCGCGCGCCTCTTTCAGCCGTTCACGCAGGCCGATCCATCCATCACCCGCCAATATGGCGGCACCGGCCTTGGCCTCGCCTTGACACGCCGTTTCGCTCAGATGCTGGGCGGCGATGTGACGGTCAAGAGCGCGCCGAATATTGGGTCGACATTCACGCTTGCAATCCGCGCCGATCTTACGAGCCTCAACGCGGAGGCCGCGCGCGACATTGAGATGCGCGAAGGCGCCGATGCGGCGCCGCTTATTCTCATCATCGAGGACGAAGCGGCGGAACGTGACATCGCGAAGCGCGCGCTCATGCATGCTGGATTCGCCGTGCAGGGCGCGAAAACCGGCGCGGCGGGCCTTGCCGCCGCGCGAACATTGGCGCCGGCGCTCATCCTGCTGGACATCTACCTGCCTGACCTCTCGGGCTGGCAAGTGCTTCAATCGCTTAAGAACGATTCAAGCCTCGCCGGCATTCCCGTTGTCGTGCTGTCCATCAATGAGAATAGAAGTCACGCCATCGCCGCAGGCGCCGCTGAACACATGATCAAGCCGGCGAGCCGCGCGAAACTGGTCGCCACCGTCATGCGGTTTGCGCGTAAGACGCCCGCCGATGACAGTGTGCGAGACACCGCTATCGCCGTGAGCCGCAAGGCGGTCTGACGCGAGCGTTCGCGCCGAGTGAAAAACTGCTTGGAAGCCCGCGCGAGACCGGCTTTATGTGAGCGGACATGTGCGGCATCGCGGGCATCTTCATGCGCAACGGCGCCTCGGCAAACGCCGAGGCGCTCGCGCGCATGGCGAAGGCGCTCCATCTGCGCGGACCGGATTCGACCGGAACGCACATCGCCGGCCCCATCGGCATATTGAGCACACGCCTCGCCATCGTCGACGTCGCGCACGGCCAGCAGCCCTTCACCGGGCCCGGCGGCGCGGTGCTGGTCGCCAACGGAGAAATCTATAACTCGCCCGAGCTGCGCGCCGAATTCCCTGACGCGCCCTACCAGACAGGCTCGGATTCCGAGACCGCGCTGCACGTGTTCGAGCGGCTCGGCCTCGATTACGTCACCCGCCTGCGCGGCATGTACGCCATCGCCGTCCATGACGCGGCGAATGATCGCCTGGTGCTCTCGCGCGACGAATTCGGCATCAAGCCGCTCTGCTTCGCGCAAACGGATGACTTCATCATCTTCGCGTCGGAACCTCAGGCCATCATCGCTTCGGGGCTGGTGACTGCTGTTGAAGCTCCCGATGCGCGCAACGAGATGTTGCAGCTCAAATATATCAGCGGCGCGCGCACCATGTTCGCGGGCGTCGAACGCGTGCTGCCCGGCGAGACGCTGGTGATCCAGCATGGGCGGATCGCGTTGCGCACACGGCTCGAGTCTCTGCCCAGCCCAGCGAAGCGGCGCCTGTCACGCGATGCGGAGCTCGTCGGCATCGAGGCCGCGCTGCTGGATAGCATCGCTGTGCATCTGCGTGCGGACGATCCATGTTCGCTCTTCCTGTCCAGCGGCGTCGATTCCTCTTTGCTGGCCGTGCTGATGCAGAGCCTGTCGGAGAAGCCGATCGCGGCGCTCACCGTCGGCTATGCCGGCGCGCACGCGAATGACGAAAGCTGGGATGCGCTACGCACCGCCGATGCGCTTGGCGCCCAGTGCGAGCGCATCGAGATGGGCGAGGAGGATTTCTGGCGCCTCGCGCCGCGCATCGCCGCCGCCATCGACGATGCTACGGCCGATACGGCTGTGCTGCCCACCTATTTGCTTGGCAAGATCGCGCGCGACCGCGGCTTCAAAGTCGCGCTGTGCGGCGAGGGCGCCGATGAACTCTTCGGCGGCTATGCGCGCTATCGGCGCGCTTCCCTACCATGGGCGCGCGCGAAGAATCCGGGCGAGCGGCGCGGCGTCTTCGCGGATGAAGAAACGCAGCGACGCCTCGCCGGCTGGGACCGGGCCATCGCCGACGCCGAGGCGCGTGAAGAGGCACGCGCGCCCTCACGTCTCGAAGCCGTCCAGGCGCTCGATTGGCGCGAGTGGATGGTGAACGATCTGCTGGTGAAGCTGGATCGCTGCCTGATGGCGCATTCGGTGGAGGGGCGCACGCCCTACATCGATCGCACGGTCGTGGCGTTCGCGCGCGGCCTGCCCGACGCCTACAAGGCCGATTGGCGCATGGGGAAAATCCTGTTGCGCGCGCTTCTGGCGCGGCATCTGCCGCAGGCGCGGCCGTTCGCGAAAAAGAAAGGCTTCAACGCGCCGGTCGGCGCGTGGATGGCGCGGCGCGGCGGTGATCTTTCCCGCCTCGTCAGCGCGCAGCCGGGCGTACGCGCCGTGTTCACGCCGGACATCGTGCACGCCGCCTTCGCGGATGCGCAGGCCAACGCACAGCGCGCCTGGAGCCTGCTCTATTACGCGCTCTGGCATAGCCGCCACATGCTCGGCGCGCCGGCCGAGGGCGATATCGCGGAAGTTCTGGGCGAAGCCGCGCGCGCGAACGCCCGCGAACTTGAGCCAGCTTAACGCATCTTCTCGACTTGGCTGTATTCGAGATCAACCAGCGTCTCGCGGTTGAAAATCATCACCGCCACTTTCAGGCGGCCGCGTTCCTCATCAACTTCCGAAACGAGGCCCTCAAAACTCTGGAACGGACCATCGACCACGCGCACGCGTTCACCTGTTTCGAATGAGATCACGCGGCGCGGCTTGGCCTGCGCGGCCTGATCACCGGCGCCAAGGATGCGCTTCACTTCGTTTTCGCTGACGGCCTGGGGCTTGTTCTGCGTGCCCAAAAAGCCCGTCACCTTCGGCACGTTCTTGACGAGGTGATAGGCGTCATCCGTCATTTTCATTTTCACGAGCACATAGCCCGGGAAATGGCGCTGTTCGCGGATGCGCTTTTGATTGCGGTGCACTTCGACCACTTCCTCGGTCGGCACCTGGATGTCCTCGAACTGATCCGTGAGGCCCTGCCGCTCGGCCTGTTCGCGGATGGTGTCGGCCACGCGCCGTTCGAAGTTCGAATAAGCGTGAACGATGTACCAGCGCGCCGGCGGGCCGGCCGAACGCGCGGGCGCCTCGTCTTCCTGCGCCGGTGCCGCGATGGGATCCGTGATTGTTTCGGTGCTCATCAATTCAAATCCAGTAGCCAGCGCACGCCGTTCGACGCGAGGAAATCGACGATGTAGAAAAACACCGCCGCCAGCATCACCATGATGATCACCATGATCACGGAAACCGTGACTTCCTGGCGCGTCGCCCAGGTCACTTTGCGTCCCTCGGCGCGCACCTCGCGCATGAAGGTCAGCGGGCCGGTGCGGCGCTTTGGTTCATTCTCGCCGCGATCGGCGGTTTCGGTTGTCATTCGCAATCCTCATTGGCGCCGGGGGGCGCGCTGAAATCCATATGGGGCGCGGCCTGGCAGGAGTGGAGGGACTCGAACCCCCGACCTACGGTTTTGGAGACCGCCGCTCTACCAGCTGAGCTACACTCCTTCACGCCGCCCATCGGGCGCGGGGTCCTTCTGGCGTTGTTCCGGGAAGGGGGCGTTCTAGTGCGTCCCCGGGCCAGCTTCAACGGATTTCGCCGCGGCGCGGCTCATGAAGTGTGATGACCCCTCTGGGCGGCGATGCTAGAACGAGCCGTCTTCAACGCAGGGAGCGTGACATGTCCCAGGACAAGGGCGGCGGTAAGTTTCCGGATAAGGGCGGCGGCAAGCCGATGGACAAGGGCGGCGGCAAGCCCATGCCCGGCAAGCCGATGGACAAGAAGAAATAATCCACACCCAATGGGGTTGGAAAAACGGCGGGCCCACTGGGTCCGCCGTTTTGCGTTTCACCTCTCGCCGCCGCATTGTTTTTATTGCTTTTTCGTAACGAGTGTGCCCGCCGCGCATCGACTTGCCGCGAAGTGAGCTTCACGCGGCATTTGGTGTGGCGCGGCGGCGCGAAGCGCCTGAAAAGTGCGCCCAGAGCCAGCATTTTTCTCGCGACCAAGAGGTGATCTCATGAAGAAGACAGCATTATTGACAGCCGCCGCCGCGCTGATGATGGCGACGCCTGCGATGGCCGGCAGCGGCTATGTCGATGTGTCCTATCAAAGCGCTGACGCATTCGTGCTCCTGGGCTCCCAGGATTTCGACACGTTTTCGCTTGGCGGATCGGTCGCGCTTGGATCGAATGTCCAATTGGATGGCCGTTACGCGAATTTCGACGGCTCAGGCTCATTCGATGGATTCAACATCGGCGGCCATGTCTTCTCTCGCGGCGATCATTGGCTGTGGGGCGGATTCATCGGCTATTCTGATATCGATTCCTCTTCTGATGAATGGATGGTGGCCGCCGAGACCCAATTTTACATGGCGCGCACGACCATTAGCGGCGCGCTGAGCTACACTGACTCCGAGTTCATTGGACCCCTTGATTTTTGGGCGCTCGACGGGGAAGTGCGGCATTTCGTGGCGGACAATTTCAGCATCCAAGGTAACCTGGGCTACGGGCGCATAGATTCCGGCGGCAGCGCCGATACTTGGTCGATGGGGCTCGGTGCGGAATGGCAGCTCGAGTCCGCTCCAATCAGCATCTATGGCGGCTACCAGCGGTTCGATATTGATAGTGCGCCAGATTCAACTGACGCCTTCGGGATCGGCGCACGCTGGAATTTCGGCGGCCAGACCCTCTTTGAACGGAATCGGTCGGGCGCGAGCTTGAACCGCCCGCGCGGCTTTATCGAGCGGCTGGTCGGCGGCGCCAACCCAATGTGACGGCGCCCAATATTATCTTTTTTGCGAAGGGCCGCCCCATGGGGCGGCCCTTTTTGTTACCCCGTCCACCCTGAACGTGGTCAAGTTGGCGTTAACGCCGACTCGCTATGTGCTGCGCCAGCGCCGCCATCGAGGGCGTGAGGTCAACAAGGGGACGGTAGAATGAGCAGGATATTATTTGGCGCGCTCGGCGCCGTCGCCATGATGGCCACGCCCGCGCTGGCCGGCAGCGGCTATGTCGGCGCGTCCTATCAGCGCGCGGACATCGGGGGCTCTGATGGTGATGTGTGGTCGCTCAACGGGCAGGCCGCGCTTGGCGAAAACTTCCAGCTCGGCGCCGGCTACGCCAGTTTCGAGGGTGATCTTGATGTCTGGACCATTGGCGGCCACCTTTTCAGCCGCGGCCCGCAATGGCTGTGGGGCGGGTACGCCGGCTTTACGACCTTCGATTCGTCCGGTCTGTCGTTCGACGAATGGACGATCGCGGGCGAAACGCAATTCTATATGAGCCGCACCACGCTGACGGGCGTGCTGAGTTACACCAGCAGCGACTACATCGGTGATCTCGATCAGTGGGCCCTGGACGGAGAATTGCGCCACTTCGTGAGCGATAATTTTAGCCTCCAAGGCAATGTCGGCTTCGCGCACGTCAGTGACGTTGATGTTGACGGCTGGACAGCTGGCGTCGGCGGTGAGTTCCAGTTCGATGGCGCGCCGATCAGCCTCTATGGGGGCTATCAGCATGCGGACTATGACGGCCCGGAATCCGACGCCTTCACGATCGGCGCACGGTGGAATTTCGGCGGCCAGTCTCTGTTTGAGCGCAACCGCTCGGGCGCGAGCCTGACAAGGCCGGTCGGCTTCGTGGATAGAGCGCTCGCGACCGACGCATTCGGCCGCTAATCGCCCTGCCCCTTCAACAACGAAGGCCGCTTCCCTCGGGAAGCGGCCTTTTTGTTTGGTTAGATTTTGCTCTGCGCCGCGCGTCAGGCGAGGCGGTTACGCCAAGATCTTGGCCACGACGCCGGAGCCGACGGTGCGGCCCCCTTCGCGGATGGCGAAGCGCAGCTTTTCCTCCATGGCGATCGGCGTGATGAGCTCGACCGTCATTTTCAGATTGTCGCCCGGCATGACCATTTCCGTGCCCGCCGGCAATTCCACGATGCCCGTCACGTCCGTGGTGCGGAAATAAAATTGCGGCCGGTAATTGCCGAAGAACGGCGTGTGGCGCCCGCCCTCGTCCTTGGTCAGGATATAGACTTCCGCCTCGAACTTCTTGTGCGGCGTGATCGAGCCCGGCTTGCATAAGACTTGCCCACGCTCGACGCCCTCGCGATCGACGCCGCGCAACAGCGCGCCGATATTGTCGCCCGCCTGGCCTTGATCCAAGAGCTTGCGGAACATTTCAACGCCGGTCACCACGGTCTTCACCGTATCGCGGATGCCGATGATCTCGACTTCCTCGCCGACCTTGACGATGCCGCGCTCGACGCGCCCGGTCACCACCGTGCCGCGGCCCGAGATCGAGAACACATCCTCGATCGGCATCAGGAACGGCTGATCGATCGGACGCTCCGGTTGCGGAATATAGGCATCGACCGCCTTCATCAGTTCAAGGATCGCGTTCTCGCCGATCTCCGGCGTCTTGCCTTCCACGGCCGCCACCGCCGAGCCGCGCACGATCGGGATGTCGTCGCCCGGGAACTGATTGTTGGAGAGAAGCTCGCGCACTTCCATCTCCACGAGCTCGATGAGCTCGGGATCGTCGACGAGATCGACCTTGTTCAAGAACACCACCATCGCCGGCACGCCGACCTGACGCGCCAAGAGCACGTGCTCGCGCGTTTGCGGCATCGGCCCGTCCGAAGCGGAGACGACGAGGATCGCCCCGTCCATCTGCGCGGCGCCCGTGATCATGTTCTTCACATAATCCGCGTGGCCCGGGCAATCGACGTGCGCGTAATGGCGGTTCGCCGTTTCATACTCGACATGCGCCGTGTTGATCGTGATGCCGCGCGCCTTTTCCTCGGGCGCCGCGTCGATATCGGCATAGGCCATCGCCTTGGCCCCGCCGGCCTTGGCCAACACCATCGTGATCGCCGCCGTCAGCGTCGTCTTGCCGTGATCGACATGCCCGATCGTGCCGATGTTGCAGTGCGGCTTCGTCCGCGAAAACTTTTCCTTGGCCATGTGCGAGGCTCCGTCCTTCTAGTCGTTTCTTGGTTTCGTCTTAGCCGTTATCAATTGCTTCCGCGCCGCGCCATCTCACGCGCGGAGCTTCGCCAGAACTTCCTGGCTGACCGCGCGCGGCACTTCTTCATAATGCGAGAATTCCATCACATAGCTGGCGCGGCCTTGCGAGAAAGAACGCAGCGTATTGACGTACCCGAACATGTTGGCGAGCGGCACCAGCGCATTGATAATGGTGGCGTTGCCGCGCATGTCCTGGCCCTGGATCATGCCGCGCCGAGAGTTGAGATCGCCGATCACCGAGCCGACATAATCTTCCGGGCTGGTGACTTCGACCTTCATGATCGGCTCAAGCAGGCGCGGATCGCCCTTCTCGACGAGTTCGCGGAACGCCGCGCGCGCCGCGATTTCAAACGTCATGACGTTCGAGTCGACATCATGATAGGCGCCGTCGATCAGCGAGGCCTTCACGTCAATCACCGGAAAGCCGGCCAAGAGGCCGTTTTCCTTCTGCGTCTTGAGGCCTTTTTCGACGCCGGGCACGAATTCCTTCGGCACCGCGCCGCCGACAATATCGTTCTCGAACACGAAGCCCGTGCCCGGCTCGCCCGGCGAGAACGCGATCTTCACACGCGCGAACTGGCCAGACCCGCCGGTCTGCTTCTTGTGGGTGTAATCGATGGTCGCCGCGCGGCCGAGCTTTTCGCGATACGCGACTTGCGGCGCGCCGACATTGGCCTCGACCTTATAGGTGCGGCGCAGAATATCGACCTTGATGTCCAGATGCAGCTCGCCCATCCCCTTGAGAATGGTCTGGCCGCTTTCCTGATCGGTCGACACGCGGAAGGAAGGATCTTCCGCCGCGAGCTTTTGCAGCGCGACGCCGAGCTTTTCCTGATCGCCCTTGGTCTTCGGCTCGATCGCCACTTCGATTACGGGCTCGGGAAACTCCATCCGCTCCAGGATCACCGGCTTGTTGGGATCGCACAGCGTATCGCCCGTGCGCGTATCCTTCAGCGCCGCCAGTGCGACAATATCGCCGGCATAGGCTTCCTTGATGTCCTCGCGATTGTTGGCGTGCATGAGCAGCATCCGGCCCACGCGCTCTTTCTTGTCGCGCGTCGAATTCAAAAGGCCGTCGCCGGCGTTGAGCACGCCGGAATAGATGCGGCAGAACGTGATCGTGCCGACAAACGGGTCATCCATGATCTTGAAGGCGAGCATGGAGAAGGGTTCCGTGTCCGAAGCGGTGCGGACCAGTTCCTTTTCCTCATTGTCCGGATCGACGCCTTTGATCGCGGGGCGATCAAGCGGGCTGGGCAAATAATCCACCACCGCGTCAAGCAGCGGCTGCACGCCCTTGTTCTTGAACGCAGAGCCGCACAGCATCGGATACCAGGCCGCCTTCTGCACGGCCGTGCGGATGAGCCGCTTCAGCGTGGGAACGTCCGGCTCCTTGCCGTCCAGATATTCGGCCATGACATCGTCGTCGAGTTCGACGGCGGCCTCGACGAGCGCGTGGCGATATTCGTTCGCCTGCTCTTTCAGATCGTCCGGGATGTCGACGTAATCGTATTTGGCGCCGAGATTTTCATCCTTCCAGATGATGGCGCGCATCTCTACGAGATCGACGACGCCGCGGAAGTTCGATTCCGCGCCGATCGGCAATTGCAGCGGCACGGGCTTGGCGCCCAGGCGCTTCTTGATGTCGGCGACGCAATTGAAGAAGTCCGCACCGATCTTATCCATCTTGTTGGCGAAGATGATGCGCGGCACGCTGTATTTGTCGCCCTGGCGCCACACGGTTTCGGTTTGCGGCTCGACGCCCTGGTTGCCGTCAAGCACCACGACCGCGCCGTCGAGCACGCGCAAGGAGCGCTCCACCTCGATGGTGAAGTCAACGTGGCCGGGCGTATCGATGATGTTGAGCCGCTTGCCGTTCCAGAACGTCGTCGTCGCCGCCGAGGTGATGGTGATGCCGCGTTCCTGCTCCTGCTCCATCCAGTCCATGGTGGCCGCGCCGTCATGGACTTCGCCGATCTTATGGCTCTTGCCGGAATAAAACAGGATGCGCTCGGTCGTGGTCGTCTTGCCGGCGTCAATGTGCGCCATGATGCCGAAATTGCGATAGTCCTCGATGGCGTACTGCCGGGGCATGAGAAGTTCTTTCGTTACCAGCGATAATGGGAGAAGGCGCGGTTGGCTTCGGCCATACGGTGCGTATCTTCCCGCTTCTTCACGGCCGAGCCGCGATTGTTGGAGGCATCGAGCAGTTCGCCGGCGAGGCGATCCTCCATCGTATTCTCGTTGCGCGCGCGCGCGGCGTTCACGAGCCAGCGGATGGCGAGCGCCTGGCGCCGCTCCGGGCGCACCTCAACCGGCACCTGATAGGTGGCGCCGCCCACCCGCCGCGAACGCACCTCGATCGAGGGCGCGACATTCGTCAGCGCATCGTGGAACACTTCGATCGCCGGGCGCTTCAGCTTTTTCTCCGCGCTGCCGAGCGCGCCATATACGATCGTTTCCGCGACCGACTTCTTGCCCTCATACATGACGTAATTCATGAATTTGGTGAGCACCAAATCCCCATAAACGGGATCGGGCAAAACCTCGCGGGGCTCGGCGCGGTGACGGCGGGACATGCTTCTCTTCCTTCTTGAATGGGTCGGATCCGGACAATCGGCCTGCGAGCCGCCGGAGCGCTCCCCGCGCTAGGCGAGGATCATTTCGGTCTCTTGGCGCCGTAGACGGAGCGGCGCTTCTTGCGGTTCTTGACGCCCTGCGTATCCAAGACGCCGCGCAGGATGTGATAGCGCACGCCCGGCAAATCCTTCACGCGGCCGCCGCGGATCAGCACAACGGAGTGCTCCTGCAGATTGTGGCCCTCGCCCGGGATGTAGCACACGGCTTCGATGCCGGTGGTGAGGCGCACCTTGGCGACTTTGCGCAGCGCCGAGTTCGGCTTCTTCGGCGTCGTTGTGTAAACGCGCGTGCACACGCCGCGCCGCTGCGGACAGGCCTTGAGCGCGGGCGCCTTGTTGCGGAAAGCCAGCGGACTGCGCGGCTTGCGGATCAGTTGGTTGATCGTCGGCATGGGCCGCCTATGGTCCTCTCGTCTCGCGGTCAGGATGGGCCGCACTGGCGAACATGAATAGGCGCGTCCAGGCCCATCCCCCTTCGGGGAAACGGGTCCGGCGCGCCGGCTTGTCGGTTCATTGCGGCGGCGACGCGTTTCCGTGTTTTACGGACAGCCGTAGCCGAATGAGCGGCGGAAAATAGGGACCTCGCCCGTCAAGGTCAAGCCAGTGAAAACTCGCCGCCCGCCCTATGGCGAAACGCGCCCGGCGCACCATCTTGGCGGAGCGAAACAACCCCATGGGAGCCTTTGATGCCGCTGCTGATGTGCCCGAACTGCAACGCCTCCATGCAGGAAGTCCGGCGCGACGAGGTCGCGTTCGATATGTGCCCGACCTGCCGGGGCGTCTGGCTGGACCGGGGCGAGCTTGAAAAGATCATCGAAGGCGCGCGCGCCGTGCGCACCGAAGTCACACGCGAGCGCGAGGAATTCTACCGCGATCCGGAAGCGTTCCGCCGGTCCCATCCCCAGCCAACACCGCCGCCGCAGCGTTATGAACAGGGGGAACGCGGCGAACAGGGCGAGCGCGGCGAGGGCGGTTACGATCCCCGCACCGGCCGGCGCCGGCGCGGCTTCGAGCTTTTCGATATCTTCGATTAAGCGCGCCGCCTTTTCTTTGTCCTGGCCCGCCCGCACACTGCGCGTGGAATTGGGCCAAGGGCGGCGATCATGAGCGACAAGATTTCCGGGCTCACCCGGCGCGGACTAGCCGCCGGCGCGGGCGCCCTTGCGCTGCAGGGCTGCGTTGCGCGGGAGGCGCCGCCGCGCCCGCTGGCGTCACGCCAATTCCCGCCGGACTTCCTGTGGGGCGTGGCCACCGCCGCCTATCAGACCGAGGGCGCGCTTGAGGCCGATGGCCGCGGCGCCAGCATCTGGGACGTCTTCGCCGCCAACCCCTCAAACATTCATGACCGCTCCAACGCGGCCACGGCCTGTGATTCCTACCGCCGTTATGGGGAGGATGCGGCCCTCGCCCGCGCGGGCGGCCTCAACGCCTTTCGCTTTTCGATCGCTTGGCCGCGCGTCCAGCCGCTGGGCGCGGGGCCCGCCAATGTGCTTGGGCTCGATCATTATGCGCGCGTGGTTGACGGTATGCTTGAAGCCGGCCTCACGCCGTTCGCCACCCTCTATCACTGGGATTTGCCGCAGACGCTTCAGGCCGCTGGCGGCTGGGCCAACCGCGACACGGCCGCCCGCTTTGCGGACTATGCCGATATCGTCGCCCGCCGCCTGGGCGATCGGCTCGCGCGCTATGTCGTGCTCAACGAAGCGGCGGTGCACACGGTGCTTGGCCATGTCACGGGCCTTCATGCGCCCGGCCTGCGCGACGGAGACCTCCTCGGCCCCGTGACGCACCACCTCAACCTCGCGCAAGGCCGCGCCATCGCGGCGCTGCGCGCCGCGCGACCGGGGCTGGTCGTGGGAACCACGCTGGCCCTCATGCCGTCCCGTCCGGCCGGCGGCGCGCTCGCGCTGTGGAACCGCCTGCCCGCCGCCGGCTTCGATGAATTGTGGAACGGCGCTTATCTCGATCCGCTGCTCCACGGGACTTATCCCGAACAGGCGCAAAGCCTCGTCGCGGCCAGCGTGCGCGACGGCGACATGGCCGCCATCCACCAGGGCGTCGATTTCATCGGCGTCAATTATTACGCGCCCACCTATATGCGCCTCGATCTCAACAACCCCAGCTTCGTCAATATCGGCGCCCCGCCCCGCGATGCGCCGAAAGACGCGTTCGGGCGCCACATCGATCCTTCCGGCCTCGGCGAAATGCTCGCGCGCCTGCGCACACGCTACGCCAATCCCAACGTGCTCATCACCGAGAACGGCTGCTCCGATCCGTTCAGCGACGGCCCGGCGCTGATCGAGGATGAGTTCAGGATCGCGTATGTGCGCGCGCATCTCGAAGCCGTGAAGCGCGAGATGGAGGCGGGCGCGCGCATCGGCGGCTATTTCCATTGGACGCTGATCGACAATTGGGAATGGGCCGAGGGCTACCGCTCCAAATTCGGCCTTGTGGCGATGGACCGCGCCACGGGCGTGCGCACGCCCAAGCGCTCGCACCAATGGTTCGCCGCGCTCGCGCGCTCCGGCCTGCTCGACGAGTCCTAACGCATAAACATTTCCCAAGGCGCCACCCATTCCCGGGACGTTGCAAAGCAACGGGCCCGGGACCCATAAACACAGGCCGACGGCGTTAATGGGCCCCGGATTTGACGCTCGCGCGCCAATCCGGGGATGGGTAAAATTGCAACTCAATCCGAACGGTTCATGCAACAGCAAAAGGGCCGGGATCGCGCCCGGCCCTTCGCTTTCACATAAATAGCCGGCCTATTCCGCCGCCTGATCGAGACTTGGCGCCGGGCGCAGCAGCGCGAGCTTTGCGTCCCGCTCCGCCGCCAGGCGCTGATAGCGGCGCAATTGCGCGCCCGTGCCCGCCGGGATGAGACGGCCGACGATGACGTTTTCCTTGAGGCCTTCCAGCGTGTCCTTCTTGCCGTAGGACGCCGCCTCGGTGAGCACACGCGTCGTCTCCTGGAAGGACGCCGCCGAGATGAAGGAGCGCGTCTGCAAGCTCGCCTTGGTGATGCCAAGCAGCATGGATTGCGCGGTCGCGGGCTTGAGGCCCAGCTCCGTCACGCGGCGATTTTCATCCTCAAGGTCGAGCGCCTCGACAGCCTCGCCCTTCAGAAATTCCGTATCGCCGCCATCGATGATCTCGACCTTCTGCAGCATCTGGCGAACGATCACCTCGATGTGCTTGTCGTTGATCGGCACGCCTTGCAGGCGATAGACTTTTTGAATCTCCTCGACGAGATAATTGGCCAGCGCCTCAACGCCCAGGATGGACAGAATATCCTGCGGCGCGGGATTGCCATCGAGCAGATAATCGCCCTGCTTGACGAAATCGCCTTCCTGAACGGCGATGTGCTTGCCCTTCGGGATCATGTATTCGATCGTTTCCTCATCGTCCGATTCCGGAACGACGCGCAGGCGGCGCTTGTTTTTATAATCCTTGCCGAACTCCACGCGCCCATCGGCTTCCGCGATGATGGCGTGATCCTTCGGCCGGCGCGCCTCAAAGAGCTCCGCCACGCGCGGTAGGCCGCCCGTGATGTCGCGCGTCTTGGCGCCGCCCGTCATGATGCGGGAGAGATCCTGGCCTGGCAAAACCTCATCGCCGTCATTGATCGACAAGATCGCCCCGACGGGCAGGAGATAGCGCGCCTCCGATCCGTTCGCGAGCTTCACCGGGGCGTTCTTCTTTTCATCGATGACGACGACGGCCGGGCGCAGCTCGTTGCCCTTCGAGGTCGAGCGCCAATCGATGACGATCTTGGACGGGATGCCGGTTGTTTCATCGACTTCGTCACGCGCGGAAATGTTGTCGACAAGGTCTTCGAAGCGCACACGCCCCTTCACTTCCGAGATGATCGGCGTCGAATAGGGATCCCATTCGGCGATGCGATCGCCGCGCGCGATCTTGGCGCCGTCATCGACCTTGAGCTTGGCGCCGAACGGCAGCTTGAAACTCTGCCGTTCCTTGGCGTCCTTATCGACGACCAGCACCTGCATGTTGCGCGACACGACCACGAACTCGCCGCTATCGATTTTGATCGTGGCCCGGTCGACCAGTCGAATGACGCCCTCGTGCGCGCTTTCCATGACCGATTGCTCGGCCACCTGGGCCGCGCCGCCGATGTGGAATGTGCGCATCGTCAGCTGCGTGCCCGGCTCGCCGATCGACTGCGCCGCGATCACGCCGACAGCCTCACCGATATTAACCGGCGTGCCGCGCGCAAGATCGCGCCCGTAGCAAGCGCCGCACACGCCGGTGCGGGTTTCGCAGGTCAGCACCGTACGCACCTTGACCGATTGCACGGCCGATTTCTCGACTTGCGCGACCACATCCTCAATAAGGTACGTGCCCGCCGGCGCGATCACCTTGCCGGTGCCGGGATCGAGAATATCGACCGCGGCCGTGCGGCCCATGATGCGGTCGCCCAGGGACACGATGATATCCGCGCCATCGATCACGGCGCGCAGATCGATGCCTTGGATCGTGCCGCAATCTTCCTCGGTGATGATGCAATCTTGCGCGACGTCCACAAGACGCCGCGTGAGATAGCCGGAGTTCGCCGTCTTCAACGCGGTGTCCGCGAGGCCCTTGCGCGCGCCGTGGGTGGAGTTGAAGTATTCGAGAACCGAGAGCCCCTCCTTGAAGTTGGAGATAATCGGCGTCTCGATAATTTCACCGGAGGGCTTGGCCATCGGGCCGCGCATGCCGGCGAGCTGCTTCATCTGGTTCTTCGAGCCGCGCGCGCCCGAGTGCGCCATCATGAAGATGGAGTTGAACTCGCCCTGACGCCCATCGCGCAGCTTCGGCAGCTTCGATGTCTCGTCCATCATGGCGTCGGCGACGCGGTCCGTGCACTTGGACCACGCATCGACGACCTTGTTGTATTTCTCGCCCTTGGTGATGAGGCCATTGGCGTATTGACGCTCATATTCGGTGACTTGCTTGCGCGTATCCTCGACCAGCTTCTCCTTCGCGCGCGGCACGATCATATCGCCCATGCCGAAGGAAATGCCGGCCCGGCATGCTTCGCGGAAACCAAGCGCCATAATCCGGTCGGCGAAGATCACCGTCGCCTTCTGGCCGCAATGGCGATAGACGGCGTCGATCAGATTGGCGATCTCCTTCTTGGTCAGCTGAAGCGCGACGAGTTCGTGACCGATCTTCTGGTGCTTGGGCAGCAGTTCGGCGAGCTTCATACGGCCCGGCGTCGTCTCGATCGTCTTCCAGACGTGCTTGCCCTTGTCATCGACGGTCTCAAACCGCGCCTTGATTTTCGAGTGCAGCGTGATGACGCCGGCTTCGAGCGCGCTCTCGATCTCGCCCATGCTGGCGAACGACTTGCCTTCGCCAGGCTCACCCTCCTTCACAGTGGAGAGATAATAGAGGCCGAGCACGATATCCTGCGACGGCACGATGATCGGGCGCCCGTTGGCGGGGGAGAGGATGTTGTTCGTGCTCATCATCAGCACGCGCGCTTCAAGCTGCGCTTCGAGTGAGAGCGGCACGTGCACGGCCATCTGGTCGCCATCGAAATCGGCGTTGAACGCCGCGCACACCAGCGGGTGAAGCTGGATCGCCTTGCCTTCGATGAGCTTCGGCTCGAACGCCTGAATGCCAAGCCGGTGCAGGGTCGGCGCGCGATTGAGCAGAATTGGATGCTCGCGAATGACCTCTTCGAGAACATCCCACACTTCGGGGCGTTCCTTCTCGACCATGCGCCGCGATTGCTTGACCGTGCCTGAGAGGCCCTTGGCGTCGAGGCGCGAATAGATGAACGGTTTAAAGAGTTCGAGCGCCATCTTCTTCGGCAGCCCGCACTGGTGCAGCTTGAGATCGGGCCCAACCACGATCACCGAGCGGCCTGAATAATCGACGCGCTTGCCGAGCAGATTCTGCCGGAAGCGGCCCTGCTTGCCCTTCAGCATGTCCGCGAGCGACTTCAACGGGCGCTTATTGGCGCCGGTGATCACGCGCCCGCGCCGGCCATTGTCGAACAGCGCATCGACGGATTCCTGCAGCATCCGCTTTTCGTTGCGGATGATGATGTCCGGCGCGCGCAGCTCCATCAACCGCTTCAGGCGATTGTTGCGGTTGATGACGCGGCGATAGAGATCGTTCAGATCGCTGGTCGCGAAGCGGCCGCCATCGAGCGGCACGAGGGGCCTGAGTTCCGGGGGAATGACCGGCACGACCGTCAGCACCATCCATTCGGGACGATTGCCGGACTTCACGAACGCCTCGATCAGCTTCAGCCGCTTGGCGAGCTTTTTCGGCTTCAGTTCCGTGGTCGCCTCGGCGATCTCCTTGCGCAGATGCTCGGATTCCTTGTCGAGATCGAGCTGGAGCAAAAGATCGCGCACCGCTTCGGCCCCGATGCCGGCGGAGAAGCTGTCTTCGCCATATTCTTCCTGCTTGGCGAGATAATCCTCCTCGGTCAGCAGCTCCTTGGTCTTGAGCGGCGTCAGCCCCGGTTCGGTGACGACATATTGCTCGAAATAGAGCACGCGCTCGATATCCTTAAGTGGCATATCGAGCATCAGCGCGATGCGCGACGGCAGGGACTTCAAGAACCAGATGTGCGCAACCGGCGCGGCCAATTCGATATGGCCCATGCGCTCGCGCCGCACGCGCTGCAGCGTCACTTGCACGCCGCACTTTTCGCAGATGATGTCCTTGTACTTCATCCGCTTGTACTTGCCGCACAGGCACTCATAATCCTTGATCGGCCCGAAGATGCGCGCGCAGAAAAGGCCGTCGCGTTCGGGCTTGAACGTGCGGTAATTGATCGTTTCCGGCTTCTTGATTTCGCCGTAGGACCAGGAGCGGATCTGCTCCGGAGACGCGATCGATATCGCAATCTGGTCGAACACGGGCGCGGGCGGCTGGTTCTGCTGCCCAAACACGTTGGCGATGTCACGATCCATGGCGTTCATGCTCGTCCTTTCACGGCCGCGCGCGAACTTGGCGCGGCCGCTTGGTGAAAATTACTCGGCGCCTTGCGGCGTCTCATCGACGGTGAGCTGCGAAAGATCGACATTGAGGCCCAAGGAGCGCATCTCCTTGACCAGAACGTTGAAGCTTTCAGGAATGCCCGCCTCGAACGTATCGTCGCCGCGCACGATCGCCTCATAGACTTTCGTGCGCCCCGCCACGTCGTCGGACTTCACGGTCAGCATTTCCTGCAGCGTGTAAGCGGCGCCATAGGCTTCCAGCGCCCACACTTCCATTTCACCGAAGCGCTGGCCGCCGAACTGCGCCTTGCCGCCAAGCGGCTGCTGGGTGACCAGCGAATAGGGGCCGATGGAACGGGCGTGGATTTTGTCATCCACGAGGTGGTGCAGCTTCAGCATGTAGATGTAGCCGACCGTGACCGGCCGCTGGAACGCCTCGCCCGTCAGCCCGTCATAGAGCTGAACCTGGCCGGTTTCAGCGAGGCCCGCCGCTTTCAGCATGATGCGGATGTCCGCATCCTTGGCGCCGTCGAACACGGGCGTGGCCACCGGCACGCCCTTGACGAGGTTCGTCGCAAGTTCACGAATCTCATCATCCGTGGCCGGAAGATCTTGATCGGGGCCGTAGACCTCCTTGATCTTGGCCCTCAGCGCCTTTTTATCGCCGCCGCGATCATAGGCTTCGAGCGCGGCGCCTATTTGCTTGCCCAGACCCGCGCAGGCCCAGCCCAAATGCGTCTCCAGAATCTGGCCGACATTCATCCGGCTCGGAACGCCGAGCGGATTGAGCACGACGTCAACGGACGTTCCATCGACCGTGAACGGCATATCCTCGACCGGCACGATCTTGGAGATGACGCCCTTGTTGCCGTGGCGCCCGGCCATCTTGTCGCCCGGCTGCAGCTTGCGCTTCACCGCCACGAACACTTTGACGACCTTCATCACCCCCGGCGGCAATTCATCGCCGCGCTGGAGCTTATCGACCTTATCGGCGAAGCGCGCATCGAGCCGCTTCTTGGCTTCATCATATTGCTTCTTGAGGCCGTCGATTTCCGCGATCGCCGGCTCATCCTCAAGGCCGATCTGCCACCATTGGCCCTTGGAGTAATTCTCCAGCATGGCTTCGGTGACTTCACCCTTCTTGAACCCGCGCGGACCTGAAACGGCTGTCTTGCCGACCATGATCTCGCGCAGGCGCCCAAAGATGTTGCGCTCAAGGATCGCCAATTCGTCGTCGCGGTCTTGCGCCAGGCTCTCGATTTCCTCGCGCTCGATCTGCAGGGCGCGTTGATCCTTCTCCACGCCGTGGCGATTGAACACGCGCACTTCCACGATCGTGCCATTGACGCCCGGCGGCAGACGCAAGCTCGTATCGCGTACGTCCGAAGCCTTTTCGCCAAAGATGGCGCGCAGCAGCTTTTCTTCCGGCGTCATCGGGCTCTCGCCCTTCGGCGTCACCTTGCCGACCAGAATATCGCCCGCCTCGACCTCCGCGCCGATGGCGACAATGCCCGCCTCGTCGAGATTGCGCAGCGCTTCTTCCCCGACATTGGGAATGTCGCGGGTGATTTCCTCGGGCCCGAGCTTGGTGTCGCGCGCCGCGATCTCGAATTCCTCGATATGGATCGAGGTGAACACATCGTCCTTCACGATGCGTTCGCTGATCAGGATCGAGTCCTCGAAATTGTAGCCGTTCCACGGCATGAACGCGACCAGCACGTTGCGGCCCAGCGCCAGTTCGCCCAGCTCCGTCGAAGGCCCATCGGCGATGATGTCGCCTTCGCGGACAAGGTCGCCCACCTTAACAATCGGGCGCTGCGTGATGCAGGTGTTCTGGTTGGAGCGCTGGAACTTCAGCAGGCGGAAGATATCGACGCCGGGCTTGGCCGGGTCCCGCTCTTCCGTAGCGCGCACGACGATCCGCTGGCTGTCGATCTGCTCGACAACGCCGGTGCGGCGCGCCGTGATGGTGGCGCCGGAATCGCGCGCCACGACAGATTCCATGCCGGTGCCCACGAGCGGCGCCTCCGCGCGCAGAAGCGGCACGGCCTGGCGCTGCATGTTCGAGCCCATCAGCGCGCGGTTGGCGTCATCGTTCTCTAGGAACGGAATGAGCGCGGCGGCCACCGACACGACCTGCTTGGGCGACACGTCGATGAGATCGATCTCCTCGCGCGGGATGAGCTGGGCGTCGTAATTGGCGCGCGCTTGCACGAGATCTTCCGAGAGCTTGCCTTTTGAATCGAGCGCCGCGTTCGCCTGCGCGATCTTATGGCGGCTCTCCTCCATGGCGGAGAGATAGACGATCTCCTCGCTGGGTTTGCCGTTCTGCACTTTACGATACGGGCTTTCGATGAAGCCGTACTTGTTCACCCGCGCATGCGTCGCCAGCGAGTTAATCAGGCCGATATTCGGTCCTTCCGGCGTCTCGATCGGGCAGATGCGGCCATAATGCGTCGGGTGCACGTCGCGCACTTCAAAGCCCGCGCGTTCGCGCGTGAGGCCGCCCGGCCCAAGCGCCGAAAGGCGGCGTTTATGGGTGATTTCCGAAAGCGGATTGGTCTGGTCCATGAATTGCGAGAGCTGCGATGAGCCGAAGAACTCGCGCACCGCCGCAGCCGCGGGCTTGGCGTTGATGAGATCGTGCGGCATCACCGTCTCGATATCGACGGAGCTCATGCGTTCGCGGATCGCCCGCTCCATGCGCAAGAGGCCCACGCGATACTGATTTTCCATCAGTTCGCCGACCGAGCGCACGCGGCGATTGCCAAGATTGTCGATATCGTCGATCTCCCCGCGCCCATCGCGCAGGCCGACCACAGTGCGCAGCACCTCGACAATGTCTTCCTGGCGCAGGATACGCAGATCGTCCGGCGTATCGAGGCCGAGGCGCATGTTCATTTTCACGCGCCCGACAGCCGAAAGATCGTAGCGCTCGGAATCGGAAAACAGGGCGTTGAACAGCGTTTCCGCGGTGTCGATGGTTGGCGGCTCGCCCGGGCGCATGACGCGATAGATGTCGAACAGCGCCTGTTCGCGCGTTTCGTTCTTGTCGAGCTTGATCGTATTGCGGATGTGCGGGCCGACGCTGACATAATCGATGTCGAGCACGGGCAATTCCTTGACGCCCGCCTCCATCGCCGTCGCCACCGCGCTTTCGCTCAGCGCATCGCCGGCCTCGATGAAGATTTCGCCGGTTTCGAGATTGACGATGTCCTCGGCCGCGAAGCGTTCGAAGAGGTCCTCGCTCGGCACCAGGATATCGACGACGCCATCCTCGGCGATCTTGTTGGCGCCGCGCGCGGAAATTTTCTTGCCGCCCTCGGCGACAACCTTGCCGGTCTTGGCGTCCACGAGATCGAAATTCGGCTTCACCGAACGCCAACGCTCGGGGCGATAGCGCGTCGTCCAGCCCTTGGACGTGCGCTTGTAGACGGCCTTGTCGTAAAAGGCCGAGAGAATCTGTTCGCTGTCCATGCCGAGGGCGTAGAGCAGCGTGGTGGCCGGCAGCTTGCGCTTACGATCGATGCGGACGAACAAGATGTCCTTGGCGTCGAACTCGAAATCGAGCCATGAGCCGCGATAAGGAATGATGCGCGCGCCGAAGAGCAGCTTGCCCGAGGCGTGCGTCTTGCCCTTGTCGTGATCGAAAAAGACGCCCGGCGAGCGGTGCATCTGCGAGACGATGACACGCTCCGTGCCGTTGATGACGAACGTGCCCTTGTCCGTCATCAGCGGAATATCGCCGAGGTAAACGTCCTGCTCCTTGATGTCCTTGACGGACTTCGCGCCCGTCTCCTCATCGCTTTCGAACACGATGAGGCGCAGCTTCACCTTGAGCGGCGCGGCGTAGGTGATGTCGCGCTGCTGGCATTCCTCGACGTCGAATTTCGGCTCCTCGAACTCGTAGGAGACGTATTCAAGCGTCGCGCGCTCGGAGAAATCCTTGATCGGGAACACGGACCTGAAGACAGCCTCGATCCCCTCGGCGCGCCGATCGGCGGCGCGCACATCCTTCTGCAGGAACTGATCGTAGGAGCTTTTCTGAACTTCGATGAGGTTTGGCATAGCCCCCGCTTCGGGGATTTTGCCGAACGATTTCCGGATGCGCTTCTTGCCAGTAAATGATAGAGCCATCACGCTTCCCTTGGCCGCGCGCCAAGACTCCCCGGCCAGATGGAGTCCTAAAACGCGCGAGCAGCCTCGCCGTTCCACCCACGCTGGTCGCTAGCCAGCAGCGACGCTCCCCACGTCAGTCAGCGCTCCGCGGGCGGGGCGGAAACGCCGGCGCGTTCATCTCGACGCGCAAAAGCCGGTTTGGGCCGCGCACGCGCGCGCGGCCCGCCCCGTTTACCTAATCGGACTTATTTCAGCTCGACCTTCGCGCCGGCCTTTTCGAGTTGGGCCTTGAACTTTTCGGCATCCGCCTTGTTCACGCCTTCCTTCACGGGCTTGGGCGCGCCTTCGACCAGATCCTTGGCTTCCTTGAGGCCGAGATTGGTGATGGCGCGCACTTCCTTGATGACTTCGATCTTCTTATCGCCAGCGCCGACGAGCATGACGGTGAATTCCGTTTGCTCTTCGACAGCGGCGGCCGCGCCGCCGCCAGCGGCCGGCGCCGCCGCGATCGCGACCGGCGCCGCGGCCGAAACGCCCCACTTGTCTTCAAGCAGCTTGGCGAGTTCCGCCGCTTCGAGCACGGTCAGCGACGAGAGATCATCAACGATCTTTTCCAGTTTAGCCATGGTTCACACCCCTAGTAGATTTGATTTCAAACGATAAAGCGGACGCTTCAGGCCGCTGCTTGGTCCTTGGCGGCGTAGGCCCCGATCACGCGCGCGAGCTGGCCGCCCGGCGCCTGCAACACGCCGGCGATCTTGGTCGCGGGCGCGTTGATGAGACCGATGAGTTTGCCCCGGAGCTCGTCCAGCGAAGGCAGCGTGGCCAAAGCCTGCACGCCTTTCGCGTCGAGCACCGTCACGCCCATCAACCCGCCGCGCAGGACGAACTGTTCCTTTTCCTTGGCGTAGGCGGCGGCGACCTTGGTCGCCGCGACCGGATCCGCGGAATAGGCGATGGCCGTGGGGCCCTCGAACAGTTGAGCCGCGCCCGCGCCGGGCGTTCCGTCCAGCGCGATCTTGGCCAGCCTGTTCTTCACCACTTTAAGACCCGCGCCGGCTTCACGAAGCCGGCCGCGCAGGGTCTGCATGTCCGCAACGGTCAAACCGGAATAATGGCTCACCACCACCACCCCGGCCTTGGCGAAGATGCCCTTGAGCGTCTCCACCGCTTCGGCTTTGCCAGCACGATCCATTGCGGTCTCCTCACTCAGACAACCGGCCCATCCGGCGCCTGAAACAGGCGCCGCGAACCGGCGGGACAAGCCCCGGACGGCGCGCGACGCGCTGCCTGCCCCAGGGCCGATCGCCGAAATCCTTCCCGCCGAGGCTGGAAGGGGCTCGAACTTTTGGCTCTGCCTCGTGGCGGCTCCGGCTTGGCGCGCCCCTTTTTCGCGTCTGGGGGGACCGCATAGCCCGACGAATTAAGCCCTGCTTGGGCCGCGCTTTAATGCGGCCGTAGGCAGGGCGCCGACAGTCTTGGACAGGGTTGGCGAGCCGACCGGCCCGCCCAGCCGGGTGATATGCGACGGTTTGTTAAGGACTGCAAGGGGCGCTTGCATTTTCCCGAGAGTCTGTTCCGCTCCCCCTCGCTCGGCGGGCGCTTGGCGCCGCACCGCGCCGCCCGAAGCACAGCCGCGTACCCAAAGGGCCCGGCTGCGGCGCCGTAGGCTGGCTTTGGCCGCCAAGCGAGCCCCGGCAGGTCCTATGATGAAGGCGGCTTCAATGGCGGCGGCAAGAAGCGCGTCGCCGAAGGTCCACGCGAGAATTTCTCCGCCGACATGGACGATGAGATTCCGTTCTAGACCGCGTTCAGGAAAAGTGGAGACCGGTTTTCGGTCCGAACGCGGTCTAACTATTTGATTATTGCGGTTTCCGGGCGGCCGACCGGTTTCCACTCGGCCTGAAACCGCAATAAGCGCGTCTACAACCATCGCGCCCATCCCCGGGCGCGCGCAAAGGGCGCGCCCGGCGGACAATGAATGCGAGCGTCCGCGATCTTGGCGCATCGCGTTGCTTTCACCCCTCATCCGGTTTTTCTGTGTAAAACCACCCTCCTCCACAAGGGGAGAAGGAGAGGGGCGGCGCAAACATCACCTTCTCCCCTTGTGGGTTCGAGGCTGTCGCAATCGATCCAGTGGATCGATTGCTGCCGAGAAGGTGGATCGCCGCGAAGCGGCGAGACGGATGAGGGGTGAAAGCGCTACGCGGCTGGGCGCGAGGCTGCTAATGCATGCCGCCGCGCGGGTGTGGGATAGCGGCGCACCGAACCGGGGGACAATAGTGATGCGCGCCGCCCGCGCTTCGACAAGCCCTTCGCCAAGCTCAGGGCATGCTCAGCGCGACGGTGCGTAAACGTTTTTCCTGGTGGCGTTGGAGAATATGATCACGTCGCGCCGCGCTTGTCGAAGCGCGGGACGATTCAGGATCGGGGCGAATTCGGGGAACTCACACAAAGATATCCGACCCAGTCCGTCCACGGATAATATCTCCGCTCCTCTTGCACGGGAGGTCGCTTGGATCCGAGCCAAACCGACGCAAGAGGGCGAAACGAGCGCGAACTGTGAGAGCAATCTCACGAAAGCCAGCCGAGTTCGGCATTGGTTGGAGATCCGGGGCCCGCGAACGGACGCGGCCCGCGCGCTGAGCGCCTCTGCGGCGGGAGTTAAGACCTCTTCGCTGGGCCGCATGCGAGCATCAACGTTTCGTCCGGGGCGCGTTTGTCGCGTCTTTTCAGAAGCCGGCAGCAATGTCGGCACACCCACCCCTTCGGCGCGGCGACGCGCCCCGGGCTCCCATCTTGGTTCGCTTGACGAACCAAGGAGACAAAAAGTCGGGAGATGGTGAAGTGAAGTGGAAATGATGCGTGTCCGCGAAAGCCGAGCTTGGCGCGGATGCAGACGTGCGTCTGGCGTCTAGCGACGCAGACGATACGCTGTGACGCTCCCTGGCTGCCAATTCGGAATGACCAATAGATCGCCCACCAGCAGGAAATCGTTCATGTACGCATTCGCCGCGCGCGTATCGAGCAATGTCGCCACGCTTCCATCAGCGTCCACCGTGAAGAGCCGGCCCGGCCATTCGCTGACGAGATAGGCGCCCGCGCCGAGCGCGGCGACGCCATCGCCGTCGCCCAAGCCCTCCGCCAATTCTGTGACCGCGCGCGTCGTCCAATCCACGGCAAGGAGTCGCCCCGCCATTGTGGTGACGATGAGGCGATCGGCTTCCGGCAGGAGGCCGTTGATGGAGTCAAGCAAGGGCTGTTCAAGCCACGTCTCGGCGCGCCCATCCGCGAAGCGATAGATGCGCGCATTGGCGGAATCGGTGATGAGCACGGCGCCATCCGGCGCGACGGCCACGTCATTGAGGAAACCGGCGCCGGCAATCACATGGCGTTCGCGCACCGCGCCCGTTGTTGCATCGAGCACGACAAGGCGATCGATGTCAGACACGTAGAGCCGATCCCCCGCTCGCGCGACACCCTTCGGCGCATCGAGCCCGCGCGCCCATTCGCGTTCAAGCACGCGTCCATCGAGCCCGATGCGCGAAATGAACCCATTCCCATCCCGCGCCTCGCCCTCGCCATTGACATTCGTCACATAGAGAAATGCGCCATCGGCCGAGAGCGCCGCGCTTTCCGGCGCCGCAAGGCCCGTGACGCGCCAGGCCTCTTCCAGCGTCGGTGGTGCGGCCGCGTTTGGCGCATCCGGCTGCATCGGCGCGGCGCAGGAGGCAAGCACAGTGAGGGCGAGGAAGAGGGTGATAAGGCGCATCAGACGCTCTTCGCGCGCGTTGCGCGTCGGCTCAATCGCAATTCGACGAATTCGCGGCCAATGTCACCGCGCCGCCGCGCGCGCGGGCGGCGGCGCGGCGGCCTGCACCGCGCGCACGCGCGCGACGATAGCCGCGCGTTCACGCCCGCGCAGGTCGGAGGCGTACTGCAGGCGCGCCCAGGGGCCGCGGATCACAAAGGGAATGGCGATGCCCCCTTCGCGCGGCGTGATGCGCATATCGAGCGCCTGCTCGCCCACATCGATGACGCCAAGCGCATCGATGTTGAGTTCCGGCGTCACCACGCGGAAATTATCGCTGGCGAACACGCCATCAGACACGGCGAACGCCGCGCTCATGCTGGAAAAGCGCGTGCGCGCACTGGCGTTGATAAGCTCGCCAGAGAGCGCGTTGCTGATTGTGCGCGCCACGCCGCCGAGATCGACGCCGCGCAACGCCCCGTCCCGTACATTAATCTGCATGCGCCCATCGAGCGAGGTGATGACGCCGTCCTGGTGGCGCCCCTGCCCGCGCAGGGACAGCGTCACATTCGCCGCGCCTTCGAGGCCATCGAAGCCCACCGCATCACGCAGGAAATCCCGCGCGCGCACGCCCTCGACGGTCAATTCCTGCGCCAGGCGCACATCGAGTTCGCGCGCGTCGATCTCGACGCGCCCACGCCCCGCGCCGCCATAAAGCGTCAGGCGATGCAAGGTCGCGGCGAGAAAGCCCTCGTTCAGCACGGCGTTCAGCACCGCGCTGTCGGCGGTGATGCGCTGCAGGCGGAACTGGCCGGTGGTCAGCTCAAGATTGGCGTCGACGCCGCGTAATGAAGAGAGGTCAATCGGCGCGGTGCTCCAGGGGCGGCGCGCATCGAGGCCTTGCGCGGCGGACGCCTGCGGCGGAGCGCTCGCAGCTTGCGTCAGCTCGGCGCCATCCTCCGGCAACGGCGCGGGGAAAAGATACGGGTTGATATCGATCTGCGGCAATTCAAGACGGCCGCTGAGATAGGGACGGGCCCCATGCCGTTCGATGGTGAAATCGCCGCGTCCGCTTGTGCCATCGAGCGACAGCGCGGCGTTCTCAAACGCGATCCGCCCCTGCTGCGTCGTCAAGCGGCCAGTGACGCTGAATTGCCCAAGCCGCGCCGCGCCCGCGATCGGCGCGCCCAGCCAGGCCGAGAGGCGCCTGAGGCTCACGCCCTGCGCCTGCACCTGCCCGACATACCATTCCCCAACGCCCGCGGCCTGGCCTTCGAGCCGCGCATTGAGCAGCGCGCCATCGAGCCGCATGGTCACGGGCGATGTCTGCGAGAGCATGATGCGGCGCGGTTGCGCGACGGATAGATCCAGCGTCAGGCGTTCGCCGCGAAACGTCATCTGCCCGGTGACGCGGATGGGCCGATCGAAACTCTCGATCGCGGAGGTCAGGTCCGGATCCTCGATGTTCCACGCGCCATTGTCGCGCGCGTCACGATAGCTGACGGCGCCGCCCTGAACGTGCAGTTCGCGCAGCGCGAGATCGTCAAGATGCGGACCTTCGCCGCGCGGCGAGGGTTGGCTCGGCCGCGCGCGGGACGGGGCGAGATTCCAATTGGGCCGGCCCTGCCCGTCCACTTCGAGCGCCACGCGCGCATTCGTGACCACGATCTCCGAAACAATCACCTGCCGGCGCGCGATCAGCGGCCACAATTCGACCCCCGCCGAAATCGCCCCGATCTCGGCCAGGTGCGGCGCGCGCCCGCCGCGCACATTGGCCACCGCCACGTCCTCGGCGCGAAAGCCCAGAATTGGAAAAAAGCTCGCCCCGAAGGCGCCGCGTATGGCGATGTCGCGCCCGATCTCGGCCTCGATCCGGCGTTCGAACTCGCCCTTGAGCTGGGTGCGCGGCAGCAGAAAGAAGGCCAGCGCCGCCCCGCCCAGGAGCAGGGCGACGAGCGCGCCGCCGATGAACAATACCCAACCGGTCCAGGTGCGTGGCGGCATGACGATCCCCTATCCAGAAACCATAGCCGGCGCGGGCGCCCTCTTCCAGCGGCGCCCGCTCACGCCCTATATCCGGGGCCAACCCCGCGAAGGAGCCGCATGACCGCCCCTCACCCCGTTCCCGTCACCGTGCTCACCGGCTATCTCGGCGCGGGCAAAACCACCCTGCTCAACCGCATTCTCAGCGAGAACCATGGGCGGCGCTACGCCGTCATCGTCAACGAGTTTGGCGAGATCGGCATCGATAATGACCTCATCGTCGGCGCCGATGAGGAAATCTTCGAGATGAACAATGGCTGCGTGTGCTGCACCGTGCGCGGCGATCTTATCCGCATCATCGAGGGCCTGATGAAACGCCAGAGCGCCAAGGGCGGCGCGTTCGACGCCATCGTGGTGGAGACGACGGGCCTGGCCAAGCCAGCGCCCGTTGCGCAAACCTTCTTCGTCGACGCCGAGGTGCGCGCCCGCGCCAAACTCGATGCGGTGATCGCCGTGGTGGACGCCCGCCACATCGAGGCGCGCCTTGCCGATGCGCCCGAAGCGCCCGAAGCGCAAGAGCAGGTCGCCTTCGCCGACATAATTCTGCTCAACAAGACCGATCTTGTCAGCGCCGAAGCGCTTGGCGCCGTCGAAGCGCGCCTACGCGCGATCAACGCCACGGCGCGGCTCTATCGCACAGAGCGGTGCGGCATCGATCTGTCCCGCATTCTGGAGCAAGGCGCGTTCGACTTGGATCGAATTCAAGAGATCGATCCGCACTTTCTGCCCGATCACGATTGTGCCGCCGCGTGCGACCACCACGACGAGCACCATAACGATCATCATCACCATGCGCACGATCACATCGCCGCCAATGACATCGCCTCCGTCTCGCTCAGCACGGAGCGCCTCATCGACCCGGCCAAATTGCTGCCCTGGCTCAATGATTTCACCCAGGCGCGCGGGCCGGACATCCTGCGCCTCAAGGGCATTCTCGCCTTTCCCAATGAGCCGAAGCGCTTTGTCGTCCAGGGCGTCCATATGATCCTTGAGGGCGATACGCAGCGCGATTGGCGCGCGGACGAAGCGCGCGTCTCGCGCCTCGTGTTCATCGGCCGCAACCTTGATCGCACCGAGCTCGAACACGCCTTTCTTGCGTGCGCGGCGTGAGCGCGCAAATACTAGAACTCGGCGCGCCGGCGACGGGCGTTCATTGGGTTGATGAGCGCGCGCTCTTCGCGCGCGGCGATGGCGCGATCACCATATCCGATGAGCGCACCATAAAGGCGCATGACGGCGCGATCCTTTGTTCAGCCCTTGCGCCCGATGGCGCCCACATCCTCACCGGCGGGGATGATGGGCGGCTCATGATGACGGGCCTTGGCGGCGGTCCACGTGAACGCCTTCAGCTGAAAAGCAAATGGATCGATCACGTCGTCGCCAGCGCGGCGTCCGGCGTCATTGTCGCGGCCGCGGGCAAGGACGCGCACGTGCTCAAGGAGGACGCGGCGCTTCACGTCTTCACCTATCCATCGACGATCGGCGGCCTGGCGCTCGACGCAAAGGGGAGGCGGCTCGCCGCCAGCCATTATGGCGGCGCGACGCTGCGTTACGCCCTGATGGCGGACGATGCCGGCGTCGCGCTCAAATGGGCGGGCTCGCACCTCGCCATCGCGCTTGAGCCGCAGGCGGAGTTCGTCATCACCGCGATGCAAGAGTTGGAACTGCATGGCTGGCGCGTCTCGGACAAAAAAGACCTCCGCATGAGCGGCTACGCGGCTAAAACACGCAATTTCACGTGGGATCGTCGCGGCCGCTGGCTCGCCACAAGCGGCGCCGATTGCGCGGTGCTCTGGCCGTTCGTCGGCAAGATGGGCCCGCAAGGAAAGCCGCCGCTGTTGCTCGGCCGGCGCGAAGCGTTGGTCACGCGCGTCGCTTTCCATCCCCGCGAAGAGATCGTCGCCATTGGCTACGCCGATGGCGCCGTGCTCATCGCCGACATCGCCGAGAATGCAACCGCCGAGATCATCGCGCCGACCGGCGCGCCGATCGCCGCCTTGGCGTGGAGCGCCGTGCGCATGCAACTCGCCGCCGGCGACGAAGCGGGCCGCGCCCATGTGATGGAATTGCAGGCGCGCGCGAGCGCTTAACCACTCTCTTCATCCGGCGCATTGTCGGACTCATCATCCGTTTGCGCGCCAGGCACGACATAGCGGCCGGAAAACCAGCGGCCCAAATCGACATCGGCGCAACGCTTTGAGCAAAATGGCCTGTAGCGCGGATCGGGCGCGTTTTTTGTGCAAACCGGGCAGCGCGGCGCCTGAGCTGACTTGTCCATCGCGTTCACACCGCACTCACATCGAAGCGTTCACGCGGAAGGGGCGCCGCCTCGATCGCCCAGCGCGCGCCGATGCGCGCATCGAGCGTCGCGCGCCAGTCAAGCGGCGCGGCGTTCAGCCAATCCACGATCTCCGACGCACAGCGCGCGGCGATGCGCCGCCCGCCTTGGGCGGCCGCCTCGCGTTCGATCGCCCGCAACACGCTCCAGGCGAGCGTTTCGCTGCTTCGCGCGCCAGAGCGATCGAGAAGCACTTCATGCACAGGCGTGCGTAATTGCGCCCGCGCCAGTTCCAACACGCCAAAGCGGGAGATGCGCCCGACCTGAACGCTCCACGGATCATCCGCGAAGGCGCGCTTCACGGCTTCGAGCAACGCCGCGCGCGAAGCTTCCGCGCGCATGGACACAAAATCGATCGCGACCAGGCCTCCAAGGTTTCGCAAACGCAATTGCAGCGCGATATCGCCCGCCGCCACGCAATTGAGGTCCAGCGCGAAGCGCTCCGGGTCTCGCGTTCCGGTTCGCGCCGAAGCGTCCACATCGATCGCGACGAGCGCCGCCGTCGGCTCAATCGTGATCTTGCCGCCGCCGGCCAGCGGCGCTTCACGCGCCAGCGCTTCCTCGATCGCTTCATCGATAAGCGCGCGTGCGTCCCGGTCCGCGGGCTTCGCATCGAGCAAATCCTCATCGCACTCCGGCCGCGCGACGCGGTGGGGCGGCCCCTCCGGCGCGGGCGTGGATTCAAGCTTCAGAACCGGGCCTTTCGCGCGGGCGCCCTCGCGCACGACGGAGACCGTAATCCGTGCGCCCTCGCTCACCTGGACACGCGACGTCAGCGGCAGAAAGCCAATGTCCTCGCTCAATCCCAGGTCAACGAACGCGCCGCGCAGGCGCGGCTCGACAGCGCGCACGCGCCCCGCATAAAGCTCGCCCCAGCGTGCGCGCCGCCCCTCATCGCGCGCGCGCACTATATTGAGCGCAATGACGCGCCCATCGCGCACCAGCGCCTCGCGTGTTTCGCCGATGGCGCCATCGATCAGCCGCGTGATCGACGCGCTCATGGGATCGCCACGCCGGCGCTTTCCAGCAATTGCGCCGTCTCAAGCAGCGGCAGGCCGACTACAGCCGTGTAGGAACCGTTGATGGCGCTCACGAAGCGCGCCGCCGCGCCCTGGATCGCATAGCCGCCGGCCTTCCCGCGCCATTCGCCGCCGCGCACGTACCAGTCTATCTCGCGCGCCGAGAGGCGCTTCATGGTCACGCGCGTTTCGACCAGGCGTTCGCGCACAAAGTCCGGGCCCGCCACGGCGATCGCCGTCAACACCCGATGCGCGCGGCCGGAAAGCAGCGCGAGGCAGGCGCGCGCCTGCGCTTCGCTCTCCGCCTTGGGCAGGATGCGCCGCCCGCACGCCACGATCGTATCGGCGCCAAGCGCGAGGGCGCCCGGCGCGCGCGCCGCAAGCGCCTTGTCCCGCGCAAGCCGCCGCGCCGCTTCACGCGGCAGTTCATCCTTGCGCGGCGTCTCATCAATGGCGGTTGGAACGACGCGATCCGGCGTCACGCCGATCTGACGCAACAAGTCCAGACGACGCGGGCTTTCGCTCGCGAGAATAAGAAGCGGCCGCGCGCTCACCGCCGCGGGCTGAGCCCAAGGCGACGCGCAATGATATTGTCCACCGTTTCGGGCGGTAGCAGGCGCGGCAAATCATAATTCATGAATTTACCGCGCAGCACGGTGTAACGCTGGCGCGGTTTTTCTGCGGTAAGGCCGCGCCACACCACATCGCCGATCGCGGCGGCGGGCAGGCCTTTGCGTCCAAGCTCCAGCATATACGCGGCGATGGCGCGCCCGGCGGGCCCGTAAGGCGTCTTATCAAATCGGCTGAAATCGGCCTCGCGATCGGCCTTGTCCCAGATCGGCGTGGCCACCGCGCCCGGCGCCACGACCACGACCTTGATCCCAAACAGCATCAATTCGCGCCGCAGGCTTTGAGAATATCCTTCGAGCGCATGTTTCGACGCCGCATAGGGCCCTACAAACGGGCTGCCGCTCTTCCCGCCGACCGAGGACATCATCACGATGCGGCCGGGCGCGCCCGCGCGCGCATCATCCGTGCCCAACAGCGGCAGAAACGCACGCGTCACCGCATGCAGACCGAACAGGTTCGTCTCGAACTGGCGGCGCAATTCGCTTGTATCCAGGAGCTCAAGCGGACCAGAAACCGCGATGCCGGCATTGTTGACGAGCCCCGCGAGCTTCGCGCCCTTGAGGTGTTCGCCCACTGTGCGCACGGACGCGCCGATCGGGGCCTCATCGCACACATCCATGATCAGCGGTGTGACGGCGTCTCCGAATTCCTGCTTCAGGCTGGCCCCATCGCCATCCTTGCGCACCGCCGCGAAGACATGCGCGCCGCCCCGCGCGGCTCTCGCCACGCAGGCGCGCCCGATGCCCGTCGAAGCGCCGGTCACCACGATCGTGCGTGCATTGGCCATGCTTGATTTGTCCCCGTTATTTAAATCTATACGTGATCCGGCCCTTGGTCAGATCATAGGGCGTCATCTCGACGAGGACCTTGTCCCCCGCGAGCACGCGGATGCGATTCTTCCGCATCTTGCCGGCCGTGTGAGCGATGATCTCATGGTCGTTTTCGAGCTTCACGCGAAAGGTCGCGTTCGGCAGAAGTTCCGTCACCGTGCCTGCGAACTCCAGCAATTCTTCCTTCGGCATTCTCCCTCCCAGGTTGTAGCGAAGCGGCGGACTATAGTGGCCCTCTTCTAGCCCGTCGACTGGCGTTCAAAGCGCGCCTCCAGGCGCGCATCGATCGCGTCGCGCACGCGGCGGTATTCATCCAGCCGCTGTTCCCTGGACCCCTGCGCCAGGGAAGGATCGAAGGTGGGCCAATATTCTGCCTCAAGCGCCAGCGTCCGCGTATATTCGAGCGCGCGGTGATGCGCTTCGGGCGACAAGGAGACGATCAGGTCGAAATTGAAATCCTCCAGCGCCGCGAAGGCCTTGGGCCGGTGGCGCGAAATATCGACCCCCACCTCGTCCATGACGGCGCACGCAAAGGCGTCCACCTCGCCGCCCGCGCGCAGGCCCACGCTGTCGATCCAGATCGTCCGGCCGAAGCGGCGCTGCATGAGCCCGGCCGCCATGGGTGAGCGGATAATGTTGTGCGTGCAGGCGAACAGGATCGCCGAGGGCGGCGGCGCGGGCGCCAAGCTCACGCCCGCACATGCAGGGCGCAAATCAGCGTAAAGAGGCGCCGCGCGGTGTCGTGATCGAGCTTCACCTTCCCGTCCAGCCGCTCGGCGAGCAGCGCGCTGCCTTCGTCATGCAGCCCACGCCGACCCATGTCGATCGCTTCGATCTGCGCCGGCGTCGCGCTGCGAATGGCGGCGTGATAGGAATCGCAGATCATAAAATAATCGCGGATCACACGCCGGAACGGCGTCATGGAAAGCAGAAAGGTGCGCGCGGCCGCGCCATCCTCGCACTTCACATCAAGCACCAGCCGCGCATCCGCTAGGGATAGATGCAGCGCGTAGGGCCCGGAATCAGTCGCCTCGACCTCGAAATAATTGCGCTCCACCAGATCGAAGATGGCGATGCGGCGTTCGTGTTGCGCATCCGGCGTAGCGGGCGCCAGGGACGCCTCATCGATCACCACCTCGTAGAGCCGGTGACGCGCGCCGCTCATGGCGCCCTCTTGCGCAAGGAGCGCGCGTGCGCCGGCAGGCCTTCCGCGTCGGCGATGCGCGCGGCCGCGTCGTTGAGGCTGGTCGCGCCGCGTGCGCCGATCAGCGTCGTCCGCTTCATGAAGGTGAGCACGGACACGCCCGACGCGTAGCGCGCGGCGCGCGCTGTCGGCAGCACATGGCTGGGCCCTGCGATGTAATCGCCCAGCGCTTCTGGCGCGTGCGCGCCGATGAAGATCGCGCCCGCGTGGCGAATGGCGTCCATCAGCGGCGCGGGATCGGCAAGCGCGAGTTGAACATGCTCCGGCGCGGCGCGATTGATCCACGCGGCCGCGTCCTCGGCGCGTGCGACGCGAATGATCGCGCCATGGCGCGCCCAGGACTCGCGCGCGCAGGGCCCCGCCTCGCCGGCGCCGAGCGCGCGCGAGACTTCAGCGTCCACCGCGTCCGCCAGAGCGGAATCGGCCGTAAACAGAACCGCCTGCGCATCGACATCATGCTCGGCTTGCGCCAGCAGATCAGCCGCGAGCCATGCCGGCGGCGCCGTATCGTCAGCGACGATGAACACTTCGCTCGGGCCGGCGACCGCATCGATTCCCACATCGCCAAACACGAGCTTCTTGGCCGCCGCGACATAGGCGTTGCCGGGCCCCACGATCACATCGCAGGAAGCGAGATCGCCCGCGCCATACGCCATCGCGGCGATCGCCTGCGCGCCGCCGATCGCCCATATCTCATCGACGCCGGCGATGTCGGCCGCCGCCAGGATCGCGGGATTGGCGTGCAATTTCGCTGGCGGCGTCGTCATGACGAGGCGGGACACGCCCGCGGCCCTGGCTGGCGCCGCATTCATGAGCACGGAGCTCGGATAGGCCGCGAGGCCTCCAGGCGCATAAAGGCCCGCGCTGTCCACGGGCGACCATCGCCACCCAAGCGCCAGCCCTTCCTCATCCGTCCAGCGCGCATCGCTGGGCTTCTGGCGCTCATGGAACGCCGCGATGCGCGCGGCCGCGAGTTCGAGCGCCGAGATAAGCTCCGGCGCACATTCCGCGCGCGCACGTTTGCGCGCAGCCTCAGACACCCGCAAATCCTCGGCCCGCATCGATACGCCGTCAAACCGCGCCGCGAACCGCAGCACCGCGGCGACGCCCTCCGCACGCACGGCCGCGATCACCTCGCGCGCGGCGCCTTCCGCCTCATCCAGGCGCGCGCCGCGCGCACGGATGAGCGCCGCGAACGCGTCCGGGAAGCCTTGATCGCTCGCATCGAGGCGGCGCGCCATCGTCAGTCCGCGCCGGTGTGATCGGGCCTGCGCGGCGTGCGCCAAGGCTGGCCCACATCGATGAGCAAGGCGTCAAGGCATTCAGCTTCAAGCGCAATTTCGCCCCCGCCCGCGAGCAAAATACGCACCGTGCCGCCCGGCGGCTCGCCCGAAGCATCGAACGTAATGGAGAGGATCGAAGCCAGCGCGCGTGAAGCTTCATGCCGCACATGGCGGCTCTTCACGGAGAGAACGCTCTCGAACGCCAGAACCGTGTGCACGCGCTCATAAGGCGGGCCAGTCTTCTCTGATTCCCATCGAAACCGCCGCGCCTGCAGCGTGAAGCGCCGCGCCTTCGCATCGAAGGCGATTTCGCTCATGCGCACCAGCGCATCTTGCATCGCGGCGGAGATGATCTCCAGGTCGGCGCCATCCTCCGCGGTGAGGCGCAGCGACGTGCCGCCGACGGCCTGCGTCATGCCGATTGTCGCGCCACACGCGCGCCAACCGCGGTCAACTTTTCCTCGAGCCGCTCGAAGCCGCGATCCAAATGGTAGACGCGGTTCACGATCGTCTCGCCCTCGGCGGCGAGCCCCGCCACGACAAGGCTCACGGACGCCCGCAGATCCGTCGCCATCACTGGCGCGCCGATCAGACGTTCCACGCCAGTCACAACCGCATGCGCGCCATGCACGGCGATGTCCGCGCCGAGGCGCGCCAGTTCCGGCGCATGCATGAACCGGTTCTCGAATATGGTTTCGTGAAAGTGCGACTGGCCGTCCGCCAGAGTCATCAACGCCATGAACTGCGCCTGCATATCCGTGGGAAAGCCCGGATAGGGCGCGGTATCGATATCGACGGGCGCGAGCCTGCCGTTGACCCGCCGCACGCGCACGCCTTCATTGGTCTCCAGAATATCAACGCCAGCAGCGCGCAGCTTCTCGATCAGCGCGCCAATGTGTTCGCCGCGCACGCCTTCAAGCAGAACATCGCCGTGCGCGGCGGCGGCGGCGATCGCATAGGTGCCCGCCTCGATGCGATCGGCCATCACGCGGTGGCGCGCGGCGTGGAGGCTGGTCACGCCCTCGATACGGATCGTGTCGCTCCCCGCGCCTTCGATCCGGGCGCCCATGGCCGTCAAGCAATCAGCCAGATCGCCAATCTCCGGTTCGCGCGCACAATTTTCGAGGATCGTATCGCCGTGGGCGAGCACAGCCGCGAGCATGGCGTGCTCGGTCGCGCCGACGGAGACGAACGGAAACGCGATCCGCGCGCCCTTGAGGCCGCGCAGCGCGGCGGCCTTCACATAGCCGGCCTCGATGTGGATATCGGCGCCCATCGCCTCGAACGCCTTGAGATGGAGATCAACCGGCCTTGCCCCGATCGCGCAGCCGCCAGGCAGTGAGACCGTGGCGTGCCCAACACGCGCCAGCAGCGGGCCCAGAACATTGAACGTGGCCCGCATCTTCCGAACGAGATCGTAAGGCGCGATCGTGGAGGTGATCTCGGCGGCGTGCAGCGCCGCCGCGCCCGCCGTGCGCGGCCAATCGACCGCGACGCCCAGCGTGGCCAGCAACTCAGCCATGAAGCGCGTGTCGGCGAGTTCGGGCACATTATCGAGCGTCAACGGCTCGGCGCTGAGCAGCGCGGCGGCCATCACCTTCAAGGCGGAATTCTTGGCGCCGGATATCGGAATCGCACCGCGCAGAGGCGCGCCGCCTGTGATTGAAATGCGATCCATCAAACTCGATCCAGGGGCCCGAAGCGCCCACCCGCCGGGCGAGGGTTATGGGGCGTGGGCGGCGCCCGCGCAAGCGCGCCTAATCCTCGTCCGCTGGCTTTTCCTTGGCCTTCGCACCCTTGCGCCGCTTGAGATTCTCCCGGAGGGCGGCGGCCAGGCGCGCCTCCTTGTCGGGCGGCGGGGGCGGTGGGGGATTGGCCGAATCGGACATCGAGGGCGGAACTCCTCAGGGGCTTTGCGCCGAGCGGTTCGCCCGGCTATATGCGCGCCTTCTTAAGCCGTTGTAGCTCAGTGGTAGAGCGCATCCTTGGTAAGGCTGAGGTCGGGAGTTCAATCCTCCCCAACGGCACCAGTATCCTCCGCATCAATCCAGCGTCCGCCGGAAGCGCAGCAGCGCGGCGGCTGAGAGCGCGGCGAGAATGATCGCCAGCGGCCATAGATCGTCCCAAATATCCGCCGCGCCCGCGCCTTTGAGCATCAGTTCGCGCACCATGCGCAGGAAGTGGGTGATCGGCAGCGCCTCGCCGATCCCTTGCGCCCAGGCGGGCATGGCGCGGAACGGAAACATGAAACCAGACAGAAGCATGGAGGGCAGGAAGACGAAGAACGTCATCTGCATGGCCTGCATCTGCGAGCGCGCGACCGTGGAGATGAGATAGCCGAGCATGAGATTGGTGAACACAAAGAGTGTCACCGCCAGAACGAAAATCGGCGCAGAGCCCGAGAACGGGATGCGAAACAGCGTCATCGCCGCCGTCACGACCAGCGCCACTTGGATCGCGCCCACGAGGATATAGGGCGCGGTCTTGCCGATCATGATCTCCTCGGGCCGGAGCGGCGTCGCCAGCAGCGTCTCCATCGTGCCGCGCTCGATCTCGCGCGTCAGCGCGATCGACGTGATCATGGTCAGCGTCATGGTGAGGATGACGCCGAGCAGCCCCGGCACGATGTTGTAGGCGGTGATGCCGGCGGGATTGTAGCGGCGGTGGACGATAATCTCGAATGGCGCCGGACTCGGCGCCAGGCGCGCCAGGGGGCCCTCAAGATCGCGTGCAAACGCCCGCCGCGCGATCTCCTGCACGGCGCTAACCGCCCCGCCAGAAGCGACGGGATCAGTCGCATCCGCTGAGATCAAGATTTGCGGGCGCTCCCCGCGCACGAGGCGCCGCTCGAACCCTTCTGGAATGACGATGAGAAACGCCGCGCGCCCGCTGCGCATCAGGCGCTCGCCTTCCGCCTCGCTGGTCGTGCGCGCCACGATGTCGAAATAGCTGGATTGCGAGAGGCCCGCCAGGAAACTGCGTGCGAACACGCCGTCTTCGCGAATTTCGACCGCCGCCGGCATGTGGCGTGGATCGTTGTTGATGGCGTAACCGAACAGCAGAAGCTGCATCACCGGCATGCCGATCAGCATGGCGAACGTCAGCCGGTCGCGCCGCATCTGCACGAATTCCTTGAAGAACACGGCCTTGAGGCGCGCAAAGGAAAATCCGCTCATCGGACGGCCTCCGGCGCCCGCGCCATGAGGCTGATGAACGCTTCCTCCAGCCCGGCTGGGATGCGTTCGATCGTGACGCCTGGGCGCGCCCGCACCGATTCCACCGCGCGCGCGAGCGCGGCCTCATCGGCGCCGACGACGTGCAGTTCAACGCCAAAGCGCGCGACGAAATCCACGCCCGGCGCCGCTTCAAGCGCGTGCGCGAGCGCGCCAAGATCTGGCCCAGCCACGCGCCATGCATGCAGGCCGACCCTCGCCGCGATCTCCCGCGTCGGCGAATCCAAGAGCTTTTTCCCGAAGGCGATGTAGGCGATGTAATCGCATTGCACCGCCTCATCCATGTAATGCGTCGAGACGAGCGTGGTCACGCCGTCCTCGGAAAACTTCCGAATCTGGTCCCAAAAGTCGCGCCTCGCCTTGGGATCGACGCCGGCCGTGGGCTCATCGAGCAGCAACAATTCCGGCTCATGAATCATGCATGCGGCCAGCGCCAAGCGCTGCTTCCATCCGCCCGACAGCTTGCCGGCCAATTGCGCGGCGCGCGAAGCGAGCCCCAGCTGCTCCAGCGAGCGCTCCACGCGACCATCGATATCGCCAAGCTCGTAGAGGCGCGCGATGAATTCAAGGTTTTCGCGGATCGACATGTCTTCATAGAGCGAGAAGCGCTGCGTCATGTAGCCGACGCGCGCCTTGATCGCGGCGCTTTCGGTGAGCACGTTGTGGCCGAGCACGCGGCCCTCGCCGGCGTCCGGCTTCAATAGCCCGCACACCATGCGGATCGTGGTCGTCTTGCCGGAACCGTTCGGACCGAGGAATCCGTAGATCGCGCCCTTCGGTACGTTAAGCGCCAAGTCATCGACGGCGGTGAGCGCGCCAAAGCGCTTGGTGAGCCCGCGCACATCGATGACAAGATCGCCGCTCATCGCGCCGGCGCGAGGCGAATGTCCAGCGGCTGGCCGGGCCGCAGCGCCTCGGGCCGATTGGGCCGCGCCTCAATAAGAAAGACGAGCTTGGCGCGCTCTTCGGTGCTGTAGATCACAGGCGGCGTAAATTGCGGCTCGCTGGCGATGAAGGATATCCGCGCGGTGAGCCCGTCCGGGCAATTATCACACGACACGTGCACCGTCTGGCCTAACGACAAGCGCGCCAGCATCTCTTCCGGCGCAAAAAAGCGCAGCTTTATGTTGGCCGGCGGCAACAGCGTGAGCACGGGCTCGCCCGGCTGCACATATTCGCCGGGGCGCCGGAAGATGCGCTCGACGCGGCCCGCCGCCGGCGCGGCGACCGCGCGATCGGACAATTGCGTGCGCGCCAGCCCCGCGCGGGCCGAAGCGGCGTTAATATCGCGCGCGGCCGCGGCTTGTTCAGCCGCGGCCTGACGCACGCGGGCGTTCGCCGCGTCGCGGGCCGCGAGGTCCTGATCCACACGCGCGCGCGACACAAATCCACGCGCGAGCATGGCGCGCGTGCGCTCCAAAGTTTGCGCCGCAAGACGCGCATCCGCGCGCGCGGCCGCCAGCGCCTCGCCCGCCACGCGCGCGCGATCAGCTTGCGCCTGCGCCTCCGCGGACTGAAGATTGGCTCGCGCGCGCTCCTGATTGAGCGTGAACAGCGCATCGCCCCGCGCGACGTTCGCGCCCTCGGTGACGGCGAGGCGCTCCACGACGCCAGGGTCCTGCGCCGACACATAGATGTAATCGGCCTCGGCATAGCCCTGCAGCGTATCGCGCACCGGCGCGCCGCAGGCCGTGACCGCAAGCGCCGCCGCGACGCTCAGAAATATCGCCCTCATCGCGCGCTCCGCGTTCGGCTCGATGTCGCACCGCCCCGCCGGGCGGGGCAAGCGAGTTCGCTCGCGCCGCGCAGCGGCCCTAGAGCCTGATCGTTTGAGATTGAATCGATCTCAAACGTGAATCAGGCTCTAAACCAAAAGCTTAGAGCGCGATGGTCGCCAAAACCGGTATCCACTTTTGGCTATCGCGCTCTAGTGCGGTTTCAGGCCGAGTGGAAACCGGTCGGCCGCCCGGAAACCGCACAAATCTAATACTTGGACCGCTTTCGGACGGAAAACCGGTATCCACTTTTCCTGAAAGCGGTCCAGAACGCACAATAACTGAATAGGGTGAATGGGCCGTTCGCTCGTTACGATACAAGCCAGCCAGTGACGAACGCCGTCGTCGGGCTCTGCAGCAGGCGCGGCCAAAGCTCCACGCCCTGCCAGATAGAGAGGGCGATCACCAATGCGCCCACGGCGCCCATCAGGAAGCGCGCCGGCACGATCTTCGTGACCCGCCCAGCCAAGGGCGCCGCCAGCACACCGCCGACCAGCAGGCCCAGCAGCGCCATGCCGAGCTGGCCTAGGCCGCCCGCCACCACCAAGCGCCCGGTGAGGATCGCCCAGATGAAGGCGATCGAAATCGCCATGGTTACGAAAAACTCAACCGTGTTCACCGTGCCGATCACGAAGCGCGGCGTATGCCCGCGCCCCATTAAAGTCGTCGCGACGATGGGCCCCCAACCGCCGCCGCCGCTTGCATCAAGGAAGCCGCCCACGACGCCCAACGGAATGGCGTGTTTCACCTGCGGCTCGCGATCCGCCAATTCGCGGAACGCACGCAGAAATATGACGACGCCCAACACCGCGAGATAGGCGACGACAAACGCCTTGACCAAGGCCTGATCGAAACTGGTTATCACGTAAGCGCCCAGCACGCCGCCCGCGATCCCCGCCGGCGCGAGGCGCCAAAACAGCGCCCAATCAACGTTGCGATGCGCGATGTGCGATGTGCCGGACGCGGCCGTGGTGACGCATTCAGCGGCATGGATCATCGCCGAAGCCTGCGCCGGCGGCACGCCGAAGGTAAGCAGCGCCGTCGATGAGATGACGCCGTAGGCCATGCCCAGCGAGCCATCGATCAACTGGGCCAGAAAGCCGATCCCCAGGAACAGGGTCAGCGGCGCCACGAGGGCGAAAACCTGTTCCGGATCAAACGGCATAGACGCTCAGGCTCCGGCGCCGCGCGAGACTCGCGACCTGAGGATAGACGCTTCCGCCTGCCAAGTCAGGGCGCATGCGCAGGCTCAAAAGGCATGCCTGCGTTGCGCTGATGGGCGGTGAATGCCGCATTCGGTCTTGCCCGAGCCCGCCCAGCGCCCGGCGCGCGCATTGGTTCCCTCGCTTGGGGAAGTGCAGGGCCAGCAGCCGATGGAGGGAAAGCCTTGCGCCACAAGCGGGTGCGGCGGCAGGTCATAGGCGGCCATGTAGGCGTCGATATCCGCCGGCGCCCACGCCGCCAACGGATTGATTTTGAAATGCGCGCCGTCATGTTCGGCTTTCGCCAGGCTGGCGCGGATCGCCCCGTGATGGCGCTTGCGCCCCGATATCCACGCATCGAAACCCTCGAGCGCGGCTTCATTGGGCGCCACCTTGCGCAACACGCAGCACGCATCCGGATCGCGCCGCCACAGATCGCCCTTCGCGTCCGCCGCCGCGAGTTCATTCGCCGCCGGCGCGGCGACGCGCACATCGCTAAGACCTAGCCGCGCGACGAGCGCATCGCGGTAATCCAGCGTCTGCGCGAAGTGCTTGCCCGTATCGATGAAAATCACCGGCAGCGCCCGGTCGATCGCGGCGACAAGATGCAGCAGCGCCGCCGATTCCGCCCCGAAGGAAGAAACCAGCGCGATGCGGCCGGGAAATTCTCGCTCGATGGCGATCCGCAACGCGGCTTCCGCGCTCAGCGGCTCCAATTCCTGCGCCAGCGCCACAGCGCGGATTGCGTGCGCGTCCAACTCTGGCAAAGCGCGGGCCTGCAGCAGCACTGTCATTCGCCCGCTCCTTCAACATCGACATGGCGCAACACGGCGACGCGTTCGCGCCCGTCCGCCGCGCTTTGGTAAACCTGAGAAAACCGCCGCGCCGCACGCGTGAGCGCCGCCTCGGGCGCGCGCGTTGTGAGCGCGAACGCGTCAAATCCGCAGCGCATCATGAAGAACAACTGATCGACGCCGACATCGCCCTCGGCCCGCAATTGGCCTGTGAAATGATATCTTTCTCGCGCTAGCCGCGCCGTCGAATAGCCGCGCCCGTCACGAAAGGCCGGGAACACCACGATAATGAGGCTGAGCCTTGGAACGAGGGCCGCGATCTCTTCGATCGCGTCGGCCGGCCCGATCCGCACGCCCAGGCGCCCCGCGCGCGCGGCGAGCGCCGCGCCTTCGCGCACCGCGCGCGCGAACGAAATGATGCAAGCCTCTGCGCCGATGGCTTCATCGTCACCAACCTCGCGCCAAAGCTCATCGAGCTTGCGCCCCGCGCGATCGAACACAGGCGCGCTCATGCGAGCACGCCCGCGCGTGCTTCGTGCAGCGCGGCCTCGAACGGGCGCGGGCCCAAACGCTCATAGGCGTCTATGAAGCGTTCTCCAGCATCGCGGCGCAGCGCCAGATAAGCCTCCACGACGCGGGCGATGGCGTCCGGCACGTCCTCAGCGGGCAAGCCTTTGCCCGTTATTTTGCCAAGGCGCGCGTTCTCATCACCGCGTCCGCCGAGCAGAATTTGGTAAAATTCCTCGCCCTGCTTATCGACGCCGAGAATGCCGATATGGCCGACATGATGATGGCCGCATGCATTGATGCAGCCGGAAATCTTGATCTTGAGTTCGCCAATATGGGCTTGGCGCTCCAAATCCGCGAAGCGCGCGGAGATCGCCTGGGCGATCGGGATTGAGCGCGCATTGGCGAGATCGCAATAATCGAGGCCCGGGCAGGCGATGATGTCGGAAATGAGCCCAGCATTCGGCGTGCCAAGACCATGCGCACGTAGGGCGCGCCAAACCTCGTGAAGCGCGCCAAGCTCGACATGCGGCAGCACCAGATTCTGCTCGTGGCTGACACGGATTTCGTCGAACGAATGCGCCCGTGCAAGCGCGGCCACGGCGTCCATCTGCTCGGCCGTCGCGTCCCCCGGTATGCCGCCGATGGGCTTCAGGCTGATTGTCACGATGGCGTAGCCGGGCGTCTTGTGCGCGTGAACATTGCTCGATGCCCAGCGCGCGAACTCTGGATCGGTCGCCTGCGCGGATTCATATTCTCGGTTGACGGGCTTTAGCGTCTTGAATTGCGGGGCCGCGAAATAGGCGCGGATGCGCGCATGCTCCGCTTCCGGGAGGTTGATGGACGCCTTGGGGGCGGACGCCCACTCCGCCTCCACTTGGCGGGCGAACTCCTCGGCGCCCAGCGCCGCGACGAGAATCTTGATGCGGGATTTGTAGAGATTATCGCGCCGGCCATGGCGATTATAAACGCGCAGAACCGCCTCGAGATAAGAGAGGAGTTCGCCGGCCGGCAGGCCATGCTTGATCGCGGGCGCCACAATCGGCGTACGCCCCTGACCGCCGCCGACATAGACCGTAAACACGATGCCCCCATCGCCGCCGCGCCGCGCATGGAGGCCGATATCGTGCACTTGCACCGCCGCGCGGTCGTTCTCCGCGCCCGTCACCGCGATCTTGAACTTGCGCGGCAGAAACGAAAACTCAGGATGGAAGCTGCTCCACTGGCGAATGATCTCTGACCAGATGCATGGATCATCCACCTCGTCGGCGGCCGCGGCGGCGAAGTGATCCGCCGTGACGTTGCGGATGCAATTGCCGGAGGTTTGGATGCAATGCATCTCGACCTCGGCGAGCTCATCCAGCACGTCCGGCGCGTCGATCAGCTTGATCCAGTTGAATTGGATATTCTGGCGCGTGGTGAAGTGCCCGTAGCCACGATCATAGGTGCGCGCGATGTGCGCGAGCTTTTCCATTTGCCGTGAATTCAACGTTCCATACGGGATCGCCACGCGCAGCATGTAGGCATGCAGTTGCAGATAGAGCCCGTTCATCAGCCGCAGCGGCTTGAACTGATCTTCGCTCAGCGCGCCCGATAGGCGCCGCTCCACTTGGTCGCGAAATTCCGCGATCCGGTCGGCCACGATTGCGGCGTCGAATTCGTCATAGCGATACATCAGGCGGCCTCGCGCACGGGCTCAAGGCCAAGCGCGCGCTCCACGCGGCCCACCCAGTGCGTCACCTGTGGGAACTCGCCGAGGTCGAACCCGCCCTCATGCGCCACGCGCGTATAGGCGACGAGCGCGACATCGGCGAGCGAGAGGCGCGCGCCAAGCAGGAAATCCCGATCGAGCAGCGCCAGCTCCATGACGCCCAGCGCCCGGCGCCCGCGCGGCAGGAGGGAAGCGTCGATCTCCTCGTCGCTCTGCTTGAGGTAATGCTTTCTGAACCGCCGCGTCGCGATCGCCGGCTCGTGGCTGTACTGCTCCCAAAACAGCCACTCGAACATTTTCGCGCGCTCGTAAGGATCGGCCGGGATGAGATCAGAGCCCTCCGCCAGATGAAGAATGATCGCGTTCGATTGCGCCAGCACGCGCCCATCTGGAAACACGACGCAAGGAACTTGCCCGCTGGGATTGAGCGCGAGGAACGCCTCGGTTCGCGTCTCGCCCTTGACGACATCGACATCGACCCAGGTGAACGCAACGCCGATGCGCTCGGCCGTCCACAGCACTTTGAGGCAATTGCCGCTGACCTTATCGCCGTAGATAACCAGACTCATATTTCATGCCCCATATGCTTGGCGAATTGGGGATGAATGGTGGGGCCCCGCGCACGGATTGTCTCACGCACACGCTCACGCGCGATCGGCGCGCCAGCCGCATCGAGCGGCACAAGATAGGCGTGCGTCACCACCGACTCCGCCGCTTCGGCGCGCTTCAACGCCACGTCGTCATCGCCAACCGCAAACCGGGCGGCCTCCGATACGCGCGTTGACCAGGCGCCGCTGTCCGTCAAATAAACGACCGCGCCGGTTCGCACATCATGGGCCGTCAGCGCCTTCATGCCGCGACTTCCAACGCGCCCGGCGCGCATTGGGCGAGCGCGGCGACTTCGCCGATGATCAAAAGCGCGGGGCCTTCTATGCCCGCCCGCGCGATCAGGTCCGGCAGCGCGCCCAGCGCGCCGACCGCCTGCTTCCGCTTCGGCGTCGTGGCGTTTTCCACCACCAGCACGCGCGTTTCAGCCGCGCGCCCCGCCGCGATCAGGTTCGCCGCCGTGTGCGCCGCGGTGTCGACGCCCATATAGACGACCAGCGTTTGATTGCCGCGCGCGAGCGCCGCCCAATCAAGATCGGGTGCGCCGGTTTTCGCGTGCCCCGTCACGAACGTCACCGCCTGCGCATGATCGCGGTGCGTGAGCGGCACGCCAGCTTCCGCCGCGCAGCCAAGCGCGGCCGTAATGCCCGGCACGACATGTGTTTCGACGCCCGCCGCGCGCAGCGCCGCCAATTCCTCGCCGCCGCGCCCAAAGATGAAGGGATCGCCGCCCTTGAGGCGCACAACGCGCTTGCCCGCGCGCGCTTCGCCAATCATGAGGCGCGCAATTTCATCTTGCGGAACCGAATGCGCGCCCTTCGCTTTGCCGACATAAACACGCGGCGCATCACGCCGGATTAGATCGAGCACGCGCGCATCAACGAGCTTATCGTGAAAGACAATGTCTGCATCCTGCAGCACACGCAGCGCCTTGAGCGTCAGCAATTCCGGATCGCCTGGCCCCGCGCCGACGAGATGCACGACGCCGTGTGCGCGTTGATCGCCGGCCAGCACGCGCTCAGCCAAAGCATCGGCGCGGTCCAGATCGCCCGCCAAAGCGCGCTCGCCCGCCGCGCCGCGCAGGATCGCCTCCCAGGCACGCCGCCGGCCTTCGAAGCTTGGTCGACGCGCCAGAACGCGCGAACGGATCTGGCGCGCGAACGCGGCGAGTTGCGCATAGGCGGTGGGGACGATCGCCTCAATGCGCGCGCGCAGATCGCGCGCCAGAGTGGGCGCCGCGCCGGAAGTGGATACGCCGATCACGAGTTCGCCGCGATCGACAATGGCGGGCGTGTAAAAATCAGAGAGCGCCGGCGCATCGACGGCGTTGACGGGAACCCCGGCCCGGCGCGCGGCCTCCACGGCGCACAGGCGGGCTTCCTCATCCTCAAGCGCCACGAACACCAGCGCGAAGCCTTCGAGCGACGGCGGCGGCGCCTCGAACCGCACGACGTCCGCCGGGCCGCCCTCGAACAGCCGGGCCTTTGCGTCGGCGGCTGGTCCGGACCCGATGATGGCCACGCGCCGCCCATCGAGGGGAAAGAAAGCTGGAAAACTCTGCATGACGGGACCCAATTCAGGCTCTCAGCCTTGTCCCTCAAAGCTAGGCGCCGGCCCCCCGCTCCGCCCGCCCGATTTGGTGAGGGCCTGTGTAGGCGAGCTAAAGCCACCCATCGCATACTCATCGCCCCAGCCCATGGCCGCGCCTTGGCGCCGCGCCCCAGCCCCCGCTAGGGTGCGCCCCAAGAAGAGGGGACTTCCGATGAGACGACGCGACGTAACCGCCGCCCTGGCCGCGGGCCTGCTTTCAACGGCGTGCAGCACGGTCGCCGGCGGCGCACGCCCAGGCGCGGCCGCCCCATCCAACGCTGACATCGCCCGCCTCACGGCCGCGGCTGACGCCAATCCGCTGCTCGCGGTGTGGACAGGCGCGCATGGCGCGCCCCCGCCATGGGACCGGGCGCAAGCCTCCGCCTTTCCGGCCGCGCTGGAACTGGGCGTGGCGCTGCGCCAGGCCGAGGTCGAGGCGATCGTCGCCAACCCGGCGGCGCCGACGTTCGACAACACGATCGGCGCTTTGCAGAACGCCGGGCGCCATCTCAGCCGCGCGCGCGTGATGTTCTTCGGCGTGTTGACGGAAAACGTCTCCAATCCCGATATTCAGGCGATCGAGCGGGACTGGTCGCCGCGCCTCGACGCGGCCGATGACGCCATCTCCTTCAACCGCGCGCTGTTCGCGCGCATTGACGCGCTCTATCAGGCGCGCACTGCGCAAGCTCTGTCGGCCGAACAGCTCCGCCTGCTGACGCGCACGCGCGACGCCTATATTCGCGCGGGCGCCGCCCTTGCGCCGGCCGCGCAGACCCGCCTCGGCGAGATCAATCAGCGCCTCTCCGTGCTGTTCACCGATTTCGGCGCGAAAGTGCTGGCGGACGAAAACACCGCGATCTTCATCGAACGCGAGGCCGATCTCGCGGGCCTGCCGGCCTCGCTGCGCGGCGCTTATGCGGCCGCCGCCGCCGAGCGTGGGCGCACTGGGCAATGGGCCGTCGTCAACACGCGCTCCAGCGTCGATCCGTTCCTGACCTTCTCGGAACGCCGCGACCTGCGCGAGCGCGTCTGGACAGCGTTTAAAAACCGGGGCGACAATGAGGGCGCCAATAACACCAACGCGATCATCGCCGAACTCGTGCGCCTGCGCGCGGAGCGCGCGCACCTGCTTGGGTTCGCCACGCATGCGCACTACCGCATGGCCGATACGATGGCCGTTGATCCCGCGCGCGCGCAAGATCTCATGATGCGCGTCTGGCGCCCGGCGGTTGCGCGCGTGCGCCAGGAAGTGGCGGATATGCAAGCCATCGCGGACCGGCAACGCGCCAACATCACCATCGCGCCATGGGATTATCTCTATTACGCGGAGCAAGTCCGCCGCGATCGTTACAACCTCGATCAGAACGAGCTGCGCGCCTATTTCGAGATCAACAACATGATCCGCGCCTCGTTCTTCATGGCCGAGCAGCTCTACGGCATCACCTTCACGGAAATCACCGGCCAGGTGTCCGTCTTCCATCCGGACGTGCGCGTGTGGGAAGTGCGCAACGCGGCGGACAATTCCTATCGCGGCCTCTTTTACGGTGATTATTTCGCACGCACAGGCAAGCGCTCCGGCGCCTGGGCGCAAGGCTATCGCGGCCACGAAACATTCACTGGAACCCGCGTCACGGCGATCACATCGAACAACAACAATTTCGTGCGCGGCGCGGCGGGCGAGCCCGTGCTCATTTCACTCGATGATGCGGAAACGCTGTTCCATGAATTCGGTCATGCGCTGCATGGCTTGCTCTCGGAAGTGAATTATCCTGGTCTCGCCGGCACGCCGCGCGACTTCGTGGAATACCCCAGCCAAGTGCATGAGCATTGGGTGTTGACCCGCCCCATCCTCGATCGGTTCGCGCGCCATTATCAAACCGGCGCGGCCATGCCGCAGGCGCTGGTTGAGCGCGTGCACGCCGCCGCCACGTTCAACCAGGGCTATGCCACCGTCGAGTATCTGAGCTCCGCCATCGTCGATATGGATCTGCATCTCATCCCCGACGGCGTGGTCGACGCGGACCGCTTCGAACGCGAAACGCTGGCCCGCATCGGCATGCCGCGCGAAATGGCGATGCGCCACCGGCTGCCCCAGTTCGGCCACCTGTTCAACAGCGACTCCTATTCGGCAGGCTATTATTCCTATCTCTGGTCCGAGACGATGGACGCCGACACCTGGGAAATGTTCGAAGCCACGGGCAATGTGTTCGATCCAGCGGTCGCGGCCGCCATGCGCCGTCACATCCTGGCGCCAGGCAATTCAACGGATCGCACCGAAGCTTATCGCGCCTTCCGTGGGCGCGATCCGGATGTCAGCGCGCTGCTGCGCCAGCGCGGATTCCCGGCGGCCTGACGTCTCAAGTCTTCGTCCGGGTTCGTACTATCTTAACGACGGCGCCGTTAACCAATGGGATATTTTCATTGGGAGGCGCTCGTGGATCCGCGTCAAGTCGCGCAAGTGCAGGCGAGCTTTGAGAAGGCCGCCGCGCTCGGAGAGAAGGTGGCGGAAATATTCTACGCCGAATTGTTCACCATCGATCCGTCTCTCAAGAGCATGTTCAAGGGCGATATGCGCGATCAGCGGCTCAAGCTGCTGACGACGCTGGCGTTCGTCATTCAGTCGCTGCACACGCCGGAAAAGGTCCTCGGGCCGGCGCGGGCGCTCGCCGTCAAGCACTTGGATTACGGGGTAAAGCCCGTCCACTACACCTTTGTCGGCAACGCCTTGCTCCGCACCCTGAAGAAAGGCCTTGGCGCCGAGTTCACCCCCGAACTGCGCGAAGCCTGGATCGCCGCGTACCAGCTGCTCGCCGACGTGATGCGTGAAGCCGCCTATGGCCCACGAACCGCGTGGCGCGGCGCCGCCTGACTGATCACGCCAGCCAGGGCGGCGTCGGCAAATTCTTGCTACGCAGAAATTCCGAATTGAACAGCCGGCTCGTGTAGCGATTGCCGTAATCGCACAGGATCGTGACGATCGTCTTGCCTGGCCCAAGTGTTTTGGCCAAGCGCATCGCGCCCAGCACGTTGAGCGCGGACGAACCGCCGACGCACAAGCCCTCTTCCTGAATGAGATTGTAGAGCACGGGCAGCCAGTCCGCGTCCTCGACGCGATAGGCCTCATCGACGATGACGCCTTCTAGATTTGCGGTGACGCGGCCTTGGCCGATGCCTTCGGTGATCGAGGTTCCTTCGGCTTTCAATTCACCGCGCTTGTACCAATTGTAGAGCGCCGCCCCGCCGGGATCGGCGAGGCCGATGGCGATATTCTTGTTGCGCGCCTTGAGCGCCATCGACACGCCGCCCAGCGTGCCGCCAGAGCCCACCGCGCAGATAAACCCATCGACCGTCCCATCCGTATCGGCCCAGATTTCGGGCCCGGTCGTATCGATATGGCCTTGGCGATTGGCGATGTTGTCGAACTGGTTGGCCCAGATCGCGCCGTTCGGCTCGCTCTTGGCTTTCTCTTCCGCGATGCGGCGCGCCACCTTCGGGTAATGGTTGTCGCTCGACGCGGGCGCGGCATCCACTTCCACCAATTCCGCGCCCAGCGCGATCACCGCGTCTTTCTTTTCCTGGCTCTGCGTGCGCGGCATGACGACGGTGACGCGATAGCCCTTCGCCGCCCCGATGAGCGCAAGGCCGATGCCGGTGTTGCCCGCCGTGCCTTCAACGATGACGCCGCCGGGGCGCAGCGTTCCGCTCGCCTCCGCGTCCTTCACAATGGCCAGCGCGGCGCGATCCTTGACGCTCTGGCCCGGATTGAGGAACTCGGCTTTGCCGTAAATCTCGCAGCCGGTTTCTTCCGAGGCGCGTTTCAGCCGGATGAGCGGCGTGTTCCCAATGGCGTCAATCACACTCGCGTATGAACGCATCACGCCACGCCCAGTTTCTTCTGCAGATCGGAGGAGGACGTGGTGTAGAGAAACACCAGCCTTTGGCCCGGACGCGCGATCTTGAACGCCGCCTGGCTCATCAGCGCCGCTTCGTGGAAGCCGGACAAGATGAGCTTCAACTTGCCGGGATAGGTGTTGATGTCTCCAATCGCGAATATGCCGGGCTCGGAGCTTTGGAAGGTCGCCGTATCGACGGGAATGAGGTTTTCCGTGAGGTTGAGCCCGAACTCGGCGATCGGCCCAAGCTTCATGGTGAGGCCGTAAAAGGGCAGGAGCACATCGCACGGCAATTCGTAACGGCCCTTGTCCTTGCTCTCGACGATCACCGCATCGAGCTTCCCATCCGCGCCCTTGAGGCCCTTGATGTCGGAAATGTCGAGCTTCACTTTTCCTTCCGCGACCAGCGCGCGCATCTTGGCCACCGAGTGCGGCGCGGCGCGAAAATCATCCCTTCGGTGATTGAGCGTAAGGCTCGCCGCCACGGGCGCGAGCGCCAGCGTCCAATCCAGGGCGCTATCGCCGCCGCCCGCGATCAATACATGCTTGCCGCGAAAACTCTCGATCTTGCGCACGGCGTACTGGATCGATTTGCCCTCATACGCCTCAAGCCCCTCGATCTTCGGTTTACGCGGCACAAAGCTGCCGCCGCCGGCCGCGATCACAAGCACCGGCGCGGTGATGCGTGTGCCGAGTTCAGTGGTGAGTGCGAAGCGCCCATCGGGCAGGCGCTCCAGGCGCTCGGCCATCTGGTTGAGATGGAAGGTCGGGGCGAATGGCCGGATCTGCTCCAGCAGCCGATCGGTCAATTCCTGGCCGGTGACGATCGGCAGGCCGGGAATGTCATAGATCGGCTTCTCGGGATAAAGTTCCGCGCATTGCCCGCCAGGCCGATCGAGCACATCGACGAGATGGGCCTTAAGATCGAGCAGACCCAGTTCGAACACCGCGAAGAGGCCGACCGGCCCCGCGCCCACGATGATCGCATCGGTATCGTAGGCCTGCCCAGCCGCGGCCGATTCAACCCGGGCCGGCTGCGCCGGCGGTGCGCCCGCTCCATCCATGCTCTGATCTCCTGACCCGCTCATCACCTCGATATCGGCCCGTTCGCCAGTGATTTCATCTGGCCGCCCGTTTAGACGGACTAATTGTCGCGTCAGGGCCCGAGAGCCCTCTTCCACCCAGCATTAGCTTCGCTAAATAGGTCGGGATGGCCCGCCGCCTGCCTCCGCTGAATACATTGCGCGCCTTCGAGGCGGTCGCCAGGCACCTGTCCATAACGGGCGCCGCCGAGGAATTGGGCGTCACGCCCGGGGCCGTGAGCCAGAGTGTCAAGGCGCTCGAGGAATATCTTGGCCGCCCACTGATGTCGCGCACGCCGCGCGGCCTGGTGTTGACTGAGGAGTCCGAAGCCGCGCTGCCAGCCCTGCGCGAGGGTTTTGACCGGCTGGAGGAAGGCGCGCGGCGGCTCACGGGGCCGGATCGGGGCGGACGGCTCACCGTATCGGTGGCGCCTTCGTTCGGCGCCAAATGGCTCGCCCCGCGCCTGCCGGACTTCGGCGCCGCGTTTCCGGACCTCGACGTGCAAATTCACGCCTCGATGGGGCTGACCAATTTCGAATCCGAGGGCGTCGATCTCGCGGTGCGCTATGGGGCGGGCAAATGGCCGGGCTGCGAGGCGCGCCTGCTCATGCGCGAAGAGGTGACGCCGGTCTGCTCGCATCGGCTGGCAGGCGAACTCGAACGCCCAGGGGATCTCAGCAAGTTCACGCTCATCCATGATGATTCCAGCCGGGGCGATGAAAGCTGCCCGGACTGGGCCATGTGGCTCAAGGCCGCCGGCGTCCAGGACGTGGACGCCGCGCGCGGCCCGCGCTTCAATCAGTCGAGCCTGGCGCTGGAGGCCGCCGCGGCCGGGCGCGGCGTGGTGCTCGCCAAACGCGCGCTGGCGCAGGCCGATCTCGACAGTGGACGTCTCATCGCGCCCTTCGCGATGATCACGCCGATCGATTTCGCTTATTACATCGTTCACCCGCCTGGACGGGCGCGCTCACGCGCGGCGCGGCGCTTTATCGAATGGTTGACCGCGCAAGGCCAAGCCTATGCGCACGCCGTGCGCGCCAACGCCTCGCTGACAGACAGCAGCCTTTAGCGCGCCCGCGCTTCCTGGCACTTCGCGCACCGGCAGCCGAGCTTCTTCAAATGGCCGTCGAAATATTCCTGGCCATAATGATAATTCAGCTCCTCGCCCGGCTTGATGGCCCGCTTTGCGAATATGAACACGCGCCCGCCCTTGATCATCGGCTCGCAATTGGGGCGGCAGGAATGATTGATATAGCGGGCGATGTTGGAGCGGTCCGTGCCGTCAATCGTTCTGCGCGAATTGATTGCGAACAGATACTTGCTGCGGCTGGTGAGTTCTTCCTCACGCGTCAGCGTCTTGCCCCAGTACTCGATGACGCACTTGCCCTTGGCAATGGCGGAGTCGGTGAAGAGGCCAAGCCCCGTCTGGGAACGGCTGACGCGTAATTCGTAATCACCAGGTTCGTATTTTCCAGGCATCGGCCTCTCTCGATCTTTGGCGGCGTCGAACGCGCCGACGGCGGACGTAAAGAGCGAAATTCGCGGCCGATGAAAAGGGGGGATATGCGCCTGACCTTGTCCGTTCCAGTCAGAACCCCAATTCTCACGGCGAGGGACGAACGTTATGATCAATGCGACATTGCTGAAGGCCGCCCTCATCGCCGGCTGGTTCGCGCTGATGGCGGGCTTGGAGCGCGTGCGCCCGGCCGCGCCGCGCCCGTCGCCCCATCGGCTGGCGCGCATCGTCCATAACGGCGCATTCTGGGCGCAAGGCGCGCTCATCAATCCATTGCTGACAATGCCGATCTCGCTCTGGGCCGCCAGCGCAGCGCTTTGGGAGCGACCAGAAGCCCTTACCGGCATAGGCGGACTCATCCTCGATCTCATCCTCCTCGATCTATGGATTTACATCTGGCACCGGCTCAATCACGTCACGCCTATTCTATGGCGCTTCCACGAAACTCATCACCTTGACGAATTCCTCGATGCGACCAGCGCCGTCCGCTTTCACCCTGGCGAGTTGATCTTGTCCGCCGGCGCCCGCACAGCGATCATTCTGTTGGCCGCCGTCCCAATCTCCTCGGTGCTTGTGTTCGAGACGCTGGTTTTGGCGTCGACGATTTTCCACCACTCGAACCTCCGCCTGCCGGGAGGGCTTGAGCGCGCCTTGCGGGTCTTCATCGTCACGCCATCGCACCATTGGGTGCATCATCACGCCCGCCGCGCCGACACCGACTCCAACTACGCCACCATCCTCACGGTCTGGGACCGTCTGTTCGGCACGCTGAGCGCCACAGCACGCACGCCCGATATGCCAATCGGCGTCCAAGGCGCCAGTGAGAGACGCTTCGCCGCGCTGATGGCGCGGCCGTTCCGGCGCGCGATTTGATCCAGATCAATTGAAAAGTTGACGCCGGCGTCATTTTTGTCTCGCCTAGACAGGGAGAGGCCAAATGCACGTCAGACTCGTGGATAAACCCCCACAAGAGGTCCGCACCTTCGATGAAGAAGATATCGCCGGCAAACTGACGCCCGAGGATGTCGAGACCATCCGTGAAATCTTCCACACGCCGCTGACCGGCTCCTTCAATTGGGACTATGACAGCGCCAACGCGAAAATTCGTCGCCTCTACGAACTCGGCAAGGTCCACAATTGGAATTCGACTCTCGATGTCGATTGGGACGCGCCCTGCGACATGAACGATTTTCCGATGATCGAAACCATCGGCGCGCTCAACGGCTATCCCGAATACGAAGCCCTCTCACATGAGGAAAAGGTCCGCTTCGCCTGGAAGGGCCACGCGCAGACCATGAGCCAATTCCTGCACGGCGAACAAGGCGCCATGCTGGTCGCCTCTCAGCTCGTCTCCTGCGCGCCGACGGCGGACGCAAAACTCTACGCCGCCTCGCAGACATTCGATGAAGCGCGCCATGTTGAAGTGTTCAATACCTATCTGCGCCGCCGCTGCGGCATGATGTATCCGATCAATTCCAACCTGAAGGCGCTCATTGACAAAGTGCTCGCCGACGAGCGTTGGGACCTCAAATTCATCGGCATGCAGCTCATTATCGAGGGGCTGGCGCTCGCCGCGTTCGGCACGCAGGTGCGCACGACGAAAGACCCGCTGCTGAAGCAGATCGTCGAGCTTGTCATGCGCGATGAAGGCCGCCACGTCGCCTTCGGCGTCAATTACCTCGAAGACTGGATCAAGGCCTTGCCAGAACAGGAACGCGAGGATCGCGCCGAATTCGCTTACCAGGCCTGCACCGTGATGCGTGACCGCTTGTTCGGCATGGACGTGATGCGCGAGTATGGCTTCGACGTCGAAGCGGCGCGCAAATACATCCTGGACAGCCAGGTGATCGCCATGTTCCGCGAATTGCTGTTCGAACGCATCGTGCCAAATCTGAAGCGCGTCGGCCTGCTGACCGACCGCGTCCGTCCGAAATACGACGCGCTTGGCGCGCTGCGCTACGAAGACGCGGCTGGCGATACGCTGATCGATTGGGGCATGCTGGAGCGGCCGCTGCCGACCAAGGAAAATCTCGCCGCCGCAAGGGTCGCGGCGGAATAACCTTCATTCACCTGGATCTACCTCCCTGACGAAAACCCTGGGCCGCCCCTGCAAAGAGGCGGCCCTTTTCTTTCAGCGCGCCGTCCAGCCGCCATCCACGGCGATGGCTTGTCCCGTCACGAAGCTCGCCGCGTCCGACGCCAACCACAGCACAGCGCCCGCGATTTCCTCTGGCGTTCCCAGACGCCCAATCGGTTCGCTCTTTGTCAAGGCTTCGCGCGCGGCGCCATCGGGCGAAAAGCGCGCGATCATCGGCGTATCGATGACGCCCGGACACACCGCGTTCACGCGAACATTCTTCGTCGCGTATTCGAGCGCGGCCCCGCGCGTGAGGCCGACGACGCCGTGCTTGCTCGCCACATAAGCGGGAAGGCCCGCAAACCCCACCAGCCCTGCGATCGACGCGCAATTGACGATCGCGCCGCCGCCGCCCGCCAGCATCAGCGGCAGCTCATGCTTCATGCACAGCCACACCCCGCGCAGATTGGTGGCGATCACCCGCTCCCAATTATCCAACGAGCAGGCGGCCGTATCGCCCTGTGCGCCCTCCACGCCGGCGTTGTTGAAAGCGGCGTCGAGCCGGCCGAATGCTTTCATCGTCTTCGCCAACGCCGCTTCTACGCTTGCTTCATCGCTCACATCGCAATGCACATAATGGGCGCGCGCGCCTTGCTTGCCGAGCGAGGCGGCCGCGTCCTCGCCTGCCTTGTCTTGCACATCCGCGAGCATGACCGCCGCGCCCGCCTCCGCGAAGGCGCGCGCCGCCGCAAGGCCAATCCCGGAAGCAGCGCCCGTTACAAACGCCACGCGCCCAGTGAAGTCTCGCCCACGCGCCATGCCTAATTCTCCAACACAGCCGCCAACAAGCGCGCTTCATCCGCGTTGACGAAATCGCCAACACGTTCATCCTTCACCTTGGCGAGCAGCGCTTTCGGCGCAGCCGTTCGAAACGCGCCCAGCGCCCGCGCCCCAGCGACGATGATCAGGTGATCGAAAGCGCCGGCGGCCCCTTGTTCGTCGAGAAAGGCCGTGAAGCCCTCCACGAATTTCGTCTCCAGGCGCCGCTCGGGATCGGTCTTCGGATCGATGGCGCTGCGGCGGGAGTCCGTGCTGGAGATGGTGCGCGGCGGCGCATCGTCAAAATGCGGCTTGTGCGGGCCCTCTCGGCGCGCCCATTCGATCTCGCTGAGTTTCGCCGGCGGCGCGCGTTTCAACGCGAACACGCGCGCGGCCGCGCCATCGAACGTTGCAACCCAAGTTATTTTTTGACGCATCACGCCTCTCCCACTCTTCTTGAGGCCGCGCGCGGCGCGCGCTCCTTGATCGGCGTCAAGCCGCCCACTCAATGCGCCGCCGGGCGCACACGCGCGCCCTCGCGCAGCGCATCTCCTGGAAAGAGGATGACGCGGTCGCCCGCGCTCAAGCCCTCGCGCACCGCGCGAAAGCGCTCGCCCCCGTCTCCAAGTGAAACCGGCGTCAGCCGCGCGCGGCCCCGCTCGATGCGGTAGACGGCCCAATCGGCGCCATCGCGCACCAGCGCATCGGTGGGCGCGCGCAGCGCGTTCGCCTGTTCGGCTATCACCACACGCACATCGACGCGAAACCCGTGGCCAAGCGGCGGCGCACGGGCGGGCTCGGTGAGCCGCACGATCAAATTCACGCGCTGTTCTTCCACGCCCAGCGCCGAAACGCGCGTCCGGGCGAACGGCTCGATCCGCGTCACTCGCGCGGGAAGGGCTGTCTCGCCGCCCCAATTTTCGATCGCCGCGCGCGCGCCCGGGCGAATTTGCGCGGCGTCCTGGGAGAGAAAATCCGCCACCACTTCCAGTTCGCCCGGATCGCCGATCTCCAGGATCGGCGATCCGGCGCCGATCACCGTCGCGCTTTCCTGCAATAGGCGCAGCACGCGTCCGTCCGCCGGACTGCGCACGCGCGTGGGGCCTTGCGCGCGGGCGCCCGGCGCCCCTGCGACGGCGCGCGCGCGTGCGACATCCGCCCGCCCCGCCGCAACGCGCGCGCGCGTTGCACGCAAGGCCGCGTTGGCCGATTCAAGCGCGGCGGGCGAGGCGAAGCCGCGTTCCGCCAAGTGCGCGACGCGTGTCTGATCCCGACGGGCCAGGTCAAATTCCGCCTCGGCCGCTTGCAGTCCCGCCTGCGCCGCCGCCACGCCCGCGCGCGCCTCGGCGGCGAAGCGCGCATCGAGCAACGCCGGATCGGCAGGCGACACAGTGGCGATCACTTGGCCGCGCGTGACCGCATCGCCAGGCTCCAATTCGATGCGTTGCAGCGCCCCGCCCACCGGGCTGGCGACGACAAATACATCATGGATGCGCGTGCGGCCCTCATCGACGATCTCGCGCACCACCAGCCCACGGTCGATCACCGCAGTATCAACCGCCTGCGCGCGCGGCCACGCCATCCACACGAAAAAGAGCGCCAAGAGCGCGCCCGCGCCGCCCCATAACCATTGCGCGCGTGTGAGGTTTGGAAACCGCATGCCTCAATCCCGCGCCTTGAGTACAGCCACCATATCCAGCCGATCGACGCCGCGCCGCACCACGAACGCCGCCGCGAGCACGCACGCCAGCGTGAACGCCACCGCGAACGCATAGCCTGGCGGGTTATGAATGAACGGGAATGAATACATATCGGTCTGGAAGAGCTCCATCAGCCACATGGCCAGCCACATGCCGAGGATGCACCCGATCGGCGCGGCGGCAAGCGCCAACGCCATCAACTCGCCCATGAGCACGTAGGACGCCTCCAATCTGGTGAATCCAAGCACGCGCAGCGTCGCGAGGTCGCGTTCCTGCTCCGCCAGCGTGATGCGCGCGGCGGAGAAGGCGACGCCGCCCGCCATCACCGCCGCGAAGGCGGCGTAGATGAGGTTCATGTAGCCGACGCCTTCTTCGAAGCTCCGCCGCATCGAGCGCTCGGCGAGCGTCAGGAAGCTCGCCCCCACGATGGCGGGCGTTTCCTTGAGACGCCGATTGAATGCGCGATGGTGCGCGGGATCGAGCATTGCGTGCGCGCCCGAGACCCGCCCTGGCTCTCGCATCAGCCGCGCCAGCGCCGACAATTCCATGTAAGCCGATGAGCCCACCATGGGGTCGATCACGCCAGCGACGCGCGCGCGCGCGCGCACGCGCCGCCCGCTGGTCTGCTCGATCTCTATGTCATCGCCCGGCGCGGCGGCGAGCCGTTCCGCGAGCGCGCGCGCGAGAAAAACACCCGCCGCCGGCGGTTCGATGGCGCCGCCGCTTTGCCCGATCAGGCGATTGAGCCGCGCGCCGGCCGGCACGCCGATCACCGCCTCCTGCACTTCGCGCCCCGCATGACGGAGCACCACGCCATCGGCGCGAAACGGTTCGGCGTACACAACGCCGGGCAAGCGGGCCACATCATGCAGCGCGCCAGCCTCGCGCGCCTCTATGAAGGACAGCGTCACATCCTGACGGTTCGCGACATTGAAGTGCACATCGAGCAGGCGATCCATCACGGCTGGAAATGTGCGCGCCACCACGAGCAGCGCCATCGCCAGCGCAACACCAAGCACGGTTGTGCCGGCGCGACGCGGAAAGCGCACGATGCGGCGCACGATGATGCGGCTTTTGGCGTCGAGCCGCGCCGCGAAGTCTGCGAGCGGGCCCTCGATGCGCTGAAACGCGGCGGGCCGGGGCGGTTGCAATGCGGCGGCGGGCGCGAGGCGCACCGCCCGCCATACGGAGACGAGCGCGCCGAGCCCGGCCGCGAGAAACGCCGCGGTCCAGGCGGCCGCGAACGTGAAGGGCGAGGCGACGAAATCGAGCCGGGGAAAGTGGTAATAGTCCTGATATACGTCCGCCATCCAGCGGCCGAGCGCGACGCCCGCGAGCGAGCCGATGAGCGCGCCGATCGCGGCGAACATCAGCGCGCTCTTGGCGTAGTGCCAGCCGACCGCGACATCGCCATACCCGAACGCCTTCAAGAGGCCGATGTTCGAGCGCTCCGTGGCGATGACGCGTCCCATGGCGATGTTCACCAGGAACGCGGCGACAAGCAGAAAGAATGTCGGCAGGAAGGCCGCCATGGTCGCCAATTGCCGCAATTCCTCGCTGAGGAAGCGGTCTGACACCATGCGGTCGCGCCCATAGACGCCGCCCGAGCCATAAGGTTCGAGGATTTCATCCAGCGCATCGATCACGGCGGCGGAATGGGCGCCGCGCGCCAAGCGCACAACGGCCTCGTTAAAGGCGCCGTCGAGATCGTAAGCGCGCGCCAGCGCCTCGCGCCCCATCCAGATTACGCCAAATCGCTCCGGCTGCGGAAACAGCTCCCCTGGCGCGGCCACGAAGATGAATTCCGGCGCGTTGGCGAGCCCGACGATGCGCAGCGTCTGGCGCCGCCCGTGCAGCACGGCGCGCAGCGTATCGCCTGGCTGAAGCTCGAGCGCGGTCGCGAAGGCGTGGCTGACGATGACTTCCTCGACATGCGCGGGATCGGGCCAGCGTCCGCGCGCGAGCGTCAAATCGTTCACCGCCGGGCGCCCACGCGCCGGCAGCGAGACGAGGCGCGCGGAGGCGGGCTCCTCGATCTGGTCGAGGTCCAGCAGCGCAAGGCCCGCAATGCGCGTCTCCACGGCCGCTACGCCCGGCGTAGCGGCAAGTCGCCCGATCAACCGATCCGGCGCGCGCACCAGCGAGACGGCGAGATCGGCCATGCGTCGTTCGGCGTAATAGTCCGCGCGCGTGCGCTCCAGCGAGCCGCGCATACCCACCGCCATCACGAACACAGCGAGCCCGCAGCCAAGCACCAAAGCCACGGCGAGCGCGTGCAGGCGCATGCGCCAGACATCGCGCAGCAGCTTCTTATCCAGCGAGGAAAGGCCACGCGGCCTCACCAGACCAGCTCCGAAGGCGCGGCGGGCTTCTCGTTCACTTCGAGGCTGCGGATGCGCCCATCCCGGAAGCGCACTACGCGCTCACCCATGCGCGCGACATCGGTGTTGTGCGTGACGATGAGCGTCGTGGAGCGATAGCGCTGGTTGATCTCGACCAGCGCTTCGAGCACACGCACGCCGGTTTGCAGATCGAGCGCGCCGGTCGGCTCATCGCACAACAGCACGGCCGGGCGTTTCGCCAGCGCGCGGGCGACGGCCACCCGCTGCTGCTCGCCGCCGGACAATTGCGCCGGAAAATGATCCATACGCGCCTTGAGGCCGACCAGATCAAGCGCCTCTTCCGCGCTCAACGGATCGGCCGCGATTTCGGCCACAAGTTCGACATTCTCGCGCGCCGTCAGGCTTGGAATGAGATTGTAGAATTGGAAGATGAACCCGACATGCTCGCGCCGAAAGCGCGTAAGGGCGCGATCGTCGAGCGCGGTGAGCGGCGCGCCGCGAAACAACACCTCGCCCGCGCTGGCGCGATCGAGCCCGCCCAGAATGTTGAGCAAAGTGGATTTGCCCGAGCCGGACGGGCCGAGCAGGACCATCAGCTCGCCTTCGACGATGTCGAGATCGACGCCGTCGAGCGCGCGCACGCTGGCTTCGCCCTCGCCATAAATCTTGGCGAGCCCCCGCAAGGAAAACAGCGTGCTCATCCCAACGCGCACCATAGCCCAGCCACGCGCCTGGGTCTTGCGCGCGGTCAATTCGCCCTCTCGCTACGGCGCCTGGCGGCACGCTCTTGGCGGCGGCCAACGCTGCTTGTACGAACAGGCGCATGAGCAAGGACGTCGGCGTACTGAGCTATGGCGTTTATATCCCGCGCGGGCGTTTGCAGCGCGCCGCGGTGTACGCCGCCAACGCCTGGTTCGCGCCGGGCCTCAAGGGGCTGGCGAAAGGCGAGCGCGCCGCCGCCAATTGGGACGAGGACGCCGTCACCATGGCCGTGGAAGCGGGCCGTGACGCGCTTATGGGCTTCGCGCGCGACGAGATCGGCGCGATCAGCCTCGCCTCCACCACCTTGCCGTTCGCCGATCGCCTCAATGCCGGCGTGGTGAAGGAAGCGCTCAACCTCTCCGATGACATCGCCGGGTTTGATGCTGGCGGCTCGCTGCGCGCCGGCGCCTCGGCGCTCATTCAGGCGTTGAACGGCGCGCGCGCCGCCCCGCACCTGTGCATCGCATCCGATTTGCGCAAGGCGCGGCCGGCGTCCGAGGCTGAACTCAATCAAGGCGACGCGGCGGCGGCCCTACTTGTCGGCAAAGGCAAGCCGATCGCGAAATTTCTCGGCGCCCACAGCGTGACGATCGATTTCGTCGATCACTATCGCGCCGAGGGCGAGGATTTTGACTACACCTGGGAGAGCCGCTGGATCCGCGACGAAGGTTACCAGAAAATCGCCGGCGATGGCCTCAAGGCGGCGCTCAAGAAGATCGGACTCTCCGGCAAGGAGATCGACCGCGCGGCGATCGCCATCTCGGCGCGCGGCGCGCCGGTGCTGCTGGCAAAGCTCGCCGGGATCAGAACCGAAGCGATCGCCGACACGATGAGCGCGACTGTCGGCGATACGGGCGCGGCCCATCCGTTGCTCATGCTCGCCGCCGCGCTTGAAGGCGCCAAGCCTGGCGACAAAATTTTGCTTGTCGCGTTCGGACAAGGCCTCGACGTGCTTGCGTTCGAGGCCACGCCCGCTTTGTTGGAGCACGCCCCGCGCGATGGGCTCGCCGGCGCGCTGGCGCGCCGCAAGGCGGAGACGAATTATCACCGCTTCCTGTTCCATCGCGGTCTTTTGGATCTTGAACGCGGCATGCGCGCGGAAGCCGATCAAAAGCAGCCAGGCTCGACGCTCTACCGAAATCGAAAGACCGTGCTCGCGCTCATGGGCGGGCGCTGCGCGAAGACGGGCGCCGTGCAATTTCCAAAGACGGACATCAGCGTCAATCCGAATGATCACGCCATCGGCACGCAGGAAGATTATCCATTGGCGGAGCGTACAGCGAAGATCGCCACCTACACCGCCGACAGCCTCGCCTACTCGCCCGATCCGCCGAGCTATTACGGCATGATCGATTTCGAGGGCGGCGGGCGCATGATCGCGGAGTTCACCGACGTCGACGCCGCCGATGTCGAGGTCGGGCGCGAGATGCGCATGGTGTTCCGCATCAAGGCGGTCGATGAACAGCGCGCCTTCACCCGCTATTTCTGGAAAGCCACCCGCGCCGACTGAGCGCACAAAGGGAGCATGTCATGGCCAAGGGCATCAAGGACCGCGTCGCCATTCTCGGCATGGGCTGCACGAAGTTCGGCGAGCGCTGGGACGCCGACGCCGATAATCTCATGGTCGAGGCCTATCAGGAGGCGATGGCCGACGCTGGCGTCGATCCCTCGCGCATTGATGCAGCGTGGCTCTCCGTCGCGTTCGATTCGGTGAACATCGGCCCGTCCGGCATCCCGCTCGCCACGGCGCTGCGTCTGCCCGATATCGGCGTCACCAAAGTCGAGAATTATTGCGCCAGCGGCACGGAATCTTTCCGCGGCGCGGTGTACGCCGTCGCCTCCGGCGCCGCCGACATCGCCCTCGCGCTCGGCGTGGAAAAGCTGAAGGACACCGGCTATGGCGGCCTGCCCACGCGCACGCGCGGCGGCAAGTATGACATGATCGGCGCCGGCGGCTCCGCGCCCGGCAATTTCGCGCAGCTCGCCTCCGCTTATCGCGCCGAGCACGGCGTCTCGAAGGACGATTTGAAGCGCGCCATGGCGCATGTGTCGGTGAAGAGCCACGCCAACGGCGCCAAGAACCCGAAGGCGCATCTGCAAAAAGCGGTGGATATGGACACCGTCTTAAACGCGCCGATGATCGCCGAGCCGCTCGGGCTTTTTGATTGCTGCGGCGTGTCGGATGGCGCCGCCTGCGCCATCGTAACCACGCCGGAGATCGCGCGCAGCCTCGGCAAGCAAGACATCGTCACCATCAAGGCGTTGCAGATCGTCTCCTCCAATGGCTGGGAAGCGCAAGGCGCGGGCTGGACTGGCAGCTATTTCCACACCACGCGCATCGCCGCGACGCGCGCCTACCAGGAAGCGGGCGTCGCCAAGCCGCGTGACGAGATCAGCCTCATGGAAGTGCATGATTGCTTCTCCATCACCGAACTCGTGACCATGGAGGATCTTCACATCTCCAAGCCGGGCGATGGCTGGAAGGATGTGCTTGACGGCTTCTTCGACGCCGACGGCAAAGTGCCCTGCCAGATCGATGGGGGCCTCAAATGCTTCGGCCACCCAATCGGCGCCTCGGGCCTGCGGATGATTTACGAAAACTATCTGCAACTGCTTGGCCGCGCCGGCCCGCGCCAACGCGCGACGCCGCCGCGCCTGGCGCTTTCACACAATCTCGGCGGCATGCCGAGCCAGAACGTGGCGGCCATTTCGATCGTCGGGCTTGCGGGCGTGTAGGCGCACTGCCTGGCGGAGACGCAGGGATTCGAACCCTGGATACCCGGTTAAGGTATAACGCCTTAGCAAGGCGCCGCCTTCAGCCACTCGGCCACGTCTCCGTCGCGCCCGGCTTACAAGGCGCTCCCCCGGTGATCAAGCCGACGCTGGCCAACCCGGCGGCGCCTTTACGGTAAACGCCCGATCAAGGCTTCGGCACGGGCCTTGCGCCGCACGCCAGCGCACATTCGCGCGGGGCCGCCCCACCATGTCATTCACCGAAGACGCGCCGAACGAAGGCGCCAAAACGGGGCGCCGCAAGGCCGCCGCCGCGCCGGGGCGGAACGCCGCGTTCCGCTGGCGCCTGCTCGCCGCGCCCGAGCCGGACAACGACGCTGTACCCGCGCCTCCGCGCCCGCGCGCGCCGCGCTCGGCCCGCTCTTTCCCGCGCTTTCGCGCGCGCCCGGCGCGCCTCGATCCGATCGTGGCGACGCGGCTCCTGGCGCTGTGGGATTGGGCCGTGCTGGCCGGCGCCGCGACGGTCGCGGCAAGCGTGGGCGCCGGCGCCGCGCAGCCCATGACGCTTGTCTACGCCGCCGCGATCCTGGCCCCGTTGGCCCCGATCAAGCTCGGCCTGTGGCTGTTCAACGCCTATGGCGCCAGCCGCCCCCATGCCGAGGGCGCGCTCGCGGGCGCGGCGCTGGGCGCGATTACAGGCCTCGGGCTCTCCGCCTTCTTCGCCGCCGACGCACGCACCGGCGGCGCCCTCGCCGCCGCCATACCCATCGCGGCGGCTGCGATCACCGGCATGCACGCCGCGCTCGGGCGCCATCTGGGCAAGGCCGCCCGCGCCGGCGACTTCGCCGAGAAGACCGTTCTGGTCGGCGCGAGCGACGCCGCCGCCGCCTTCATCACGCACGCCCGCCAGCATGGGCGCTTCGACATCGTGGCCGTGATCGACGATCGGCTCGCGCGCGCGCCGCGCCGGCTGGACGATGCGCCGGTCGCGGGCGACATCGACGACTTGCTCGCCTGGCGGCGTCTGCCAGAGATCGATCGCATCGTGCTGTGCATCGATGCGGGCCCCGAGCGCATGCGCGCCCTGATCGATCGGCTCCGCCCGCTGCCGAACCGGCTTGATCTGCTGATCGATTACAATCGCGGCGCCGAGCGCGTCGCCGTGATGGAGCGCCGCCACGACGGCGCCGCTTTGCTCCATTGCCTCTCGGGCGGCGTGCGCCGGCCGATGCGCGCGTTTCTCAAGCGCGCGATGGACATCATCATCGGCGCGGCGCTCGCCGTATTGCTCGCGCCGCTGATGGCGCTGATCGCCGCCGCTGTCGCCTGCGACAGCCCGGGCCCGGTGTTCACGCGTCAGCGCCGTCATGGTCTCAACAATCGCGTCATCGAGGTGCGCCTGTTTCGCACCATGAAGCACGAGGCCGCCGCACGCGGACGGCGCAAATCCACAAAGGCGGATGACGCGCGCGTGACGCGCGTCGGGCGCGTGTTGAGGGCCGCGCGACTCGATGAAATTCCGCTGATCTGGAGCGTTCTGGCCGGCGATATGTCCCTCATTGGGCCGCGCGCGCACGCCATTGGCGCGCATCCCCATCGCGATCCGCACTACGCGCACCGCGCCCGCATGAAGCCGGGCCTAACTGGCTGGGCTCAAATCAACGCCGCGCATGCGCGCACCACGGCGGACGCCGCGCGCGAACGCCTGCGCCTCGATCTCGACTACATCGCCCATGCCTCGGTGTGGCTCGATCTCTGGATCTTGGTGTGCGCGCTGCCGGCATGGCTGCGTGACCTCGCGAGGCGCAAATGACCAGCGCCATTATCCGCCTGCGCCGCCCGATGCTGACCGTGACGTTTGACGGCTTCTCCCGCACCGCCGCGACGCTGGGCGCGGCCGCGCTTGAGCGCGTCGAGGCGCGGGGAACATTTTATGCGGGCCCAACGCTCGATGCGGGTGTCGATCGTTTTGACGGTGCGGCGCTCACGCGTCTGATCGACGCCGGCCACGAGATCGGCTGCATGCTGGGCGGAGAGGCGCCGCGTGACGCCTGCGCGCGCACCGCGATTGAACTCGCGCTGATGGGCCTTCGTCAGCCGCCGCGCACCGCCGCGTTCGGCAGGCCGGACGCGGACAGCGCACACACGGCCGCCGCGCTCGGGTTCGAGTGCGCCCGCGCCAGCGCCGCGCGCCTCAATGTAGGCCGCGCAAACCTCATGGCTTTGGGATCGTTTCCATTCGAAAGCTGGGCGGGCGCCGAACCGCTCCTCGCCACGCTGAAGGAGGCCGAGCGCCGCGGCGCATGGATGATCGTGCGCATGCGCGATGTCGCGCAGGGCGATGGCGCGCCCGGCGCCCCGCTCGGGGCCTTAGGCGCGCTGCTGTTAAAGGCGCGCGCGCTCAAATTCGACATTCTGCCGATGAGCGCAGCGGCCGACCGTGTGCGCGCGGCGCCGCGTGCGCGCGCGGCGTAAATTTCTCAGTGGCGCCGATCGAGCCATTCGCGCGCGGCGCGCTGCGCGGCGGCGACCTGCATCGTCGTCATCTGGTCGGCCAATTCCTTGCGGCAATCCTTCGCCGCGGATGAACCGCGCAGCGCCGCCAGGTTGAACCATTTGTGCGCCTCGACGAGATCGACCTCGCCCGCGCCGCCGGTCGAATAGATGAGACCGAGCTTATAAAGTCCGTCGCACACGCCGTCCTTGGCGGCCGCATGCGCCTCGGCGATTTCCATATCCGTGAAGGCCATTTTGGCCACTCCCTTACTGACACATATGCGAAGCGCCGCGCCTTATGGCGTCGTCCGCTTCGCCCCACCGATGACGCATTGTTCGCGCCATCGGTGTGATTAATGCCGGCAGGGTTTTGATTTAGCGTTAAAGCGAGGCGGGCCTCGCGAATATTATCCGTCCACGGATTGCTAACCAGTGTTACGATTGCGCCGCCTTGGCGGCCGCCGCGATCGAGGACGCCGTCTGCCCGAACAGCGCCTTGCGGCTTTCCTCGGCCTCCTTGGAGCCGGCCTCCGGGCGCATGCGCAGATCGGCGCCGACCGCCACGCCCTTCTGCACCGCCGGCCGCTCGGCGATGCGATCGATCCAGGCTTTCGCCTTGGGAAACTCATCCATGTTCTGGCCGAAGATCGCCGCGATGCGCACCCAGGGCCAGATCGCCATGTCAGCGATGGAATAAGCGCCGGCGACATAGTCGAGGCCTTCGAGACGGCGCTCCAGCACGCCCAGCAGGCGGTTCACTTCGTTATTATAGCGCGTCTGGCCGTATTCGATCTTGATCGGATCGTCGACGAGGCTCGGCGCGTAATTGCGGAAATGGCTGGCCTGGCCGAACATCGGCCCCACTCCGCCCATTTGCCACATCACCCACTCATCAACGACCACGCGGCCGCGTTCATCTTTCGGATAGAATTTTCCCGTCTTGCGCCCGAGATATTGCAGGATCGCGCCAGACTCAAAAACGGAAATCGCCGCCCCATCCGGCCCTTGTGGATCGACGATAGCCGGCATGCGGTTGTTCGGGCTGATGCGCAGGAATTCGGGGGTGAATTGTTCGCCCTTGCCGATGTTCACCGCCTTCAGCTCATAAGGCAGCCCCATCTCCTCCAGCGCGATGGAGATTTTCCAGCCGTTCGGCGTGGGCCAATAATAAAGCTCGATTGGATTGGACATGCGCGGGGCTCCCTCACTGGCCTGAACATGGCCCGCGCGGCCCGCGCCCGCCAAGGGGTGGGGGGCGCAAAATTCCTGGTGGGTGCGTTAGCCGGGCTGACGCGGGCCCGTTCAGCTTCGATTCAGGCGGGCCTTGATACCCGATGACCATCGCACGCCGGCCGTTCAACGGGCGGCGCGCCAAGGAGCCATCCGATGAAGAAACTTGTTTTCGCCCTTGCGGCGTTCGCCGCCGCGCTCACGCCGCTCGCCATCGCAACACCGGCCGCCGCCCATGGCGACAGTGACGGTTATCATGACGATGATCGCTACGAAGACCGCCGTGGGCGCCACCGCGATCATTATGACGACGATCGCTATGAGGATCGCCGCGACCGCTATGAGCGCCGCCGCGATTGGCGCGACAGCCGCCGCGAAGCCTATGATCATTATTGGGATAATCGCCGCTTCAACGGCTATTATTACAACCAGCGCTTCTACTATGGCCCGCCGCCGCAAGCCTATTACGGCCACCCCAGCTATCGGCCCCATTACCGCACCTGGGCGCGGGGCCAATACCTGCCGCCCTATTATCGCCAGCGCTGCACGCCGATCCGCGACTATCACCGTTTCGGCCTGCGCCACCCACCGCGCGGCTATCATTGGGTGCGGGACGATCGCGGCGATTACATCCTGGTCGGCATCGCCACCGGCCTGATCATGGGTCTCGTGCTCGGCGGCGCTTACTAAGCCATTCGCCTGGCCGGACAGTCCTGCGAGCCGCCCCGGAGCGATCCGGGGCGGTTTCGTTTTTGAATGTGCGGCAAGAATTGGGAAACCATGACGCGCTAAATCCCCGCCTGGAGGGGATTCGATGCTCGACTATATCTGGTTCTGCCTTATGCGGAGCGCCGCGCCGAACGCGGACGCCGTCATCGCGCGCAACAACCATGCATTTTCGCTGCTGCTGAGTGAAGCCTAATCCGTGAAGGCGCCGAGCACGAGCGCCGCGAGCGTGAGCAACGCGAGCATGGCGGCGAACAGCGTGCCCGTGAGCCAAAGCGCCCAGCGCCAGCGGCGCCACGCAGCCCCAAAATCCGAGGCTTGAACAAACAGATCGATCGGATAGGCCGCGCAATAGAGGATGTTGGCGACGACCGCGCATACGACGAGAAGCGGCCCGTGCGCGATCCAGTCGCGCCACTGCACGCCAGTCACGCCGATAACAATCGCCGCAAGCCCGGCCAGCGCTAAATTATATCCGATGCGGCCGATTTCCCAAAATCGCAGCGCGTCGGTGATCGCAACGCGATTGAGCATGATCGTCACACGCCCAGCTTGGCCTTGAGCAACTCATTGACCGCCGCGGGATTGGCTTTCCCGCCCGTCGCCTTCATCACCTGCCCGACCCACCAGCCGAACGCCTTGGGCTTTTCACGAACTTCGGCGAGCTTGTCCGGGTTCGCGGCGATCAGCGCATCAATGGCCGCCTCGATCGCACCAGTATCCGTGACTTGGCGCAGCCCTTCGCGTTCGACGATGGCGGCCGGGTCATCGCCCGTCTCCATCATCTTGGCGAACACGTCCTTGGCGATTTTGCCGTTGATCGTGCCGTCGGTGATGAGATCGATAAGCGCGCCGAGCTGATCGGCCGAAACCGGCGAGGCGGAAAGCTCCAACCCCTCCTTGTTCAGCGCGCCGAACAATTCCTGGCTCACCCAATTGGCGGCGAGTTTTGCATCGCGCCCCTCGGCCGCGGTTTCGAAATAGGCGGCGCTGTCTCTATCGCCCGCGAGCACGCCGGCGTCATAGGCCGAAAGCCCATACGCCTCGATGAACCGCTTCTTCTTCGCATCCGGCAGTTCCGGCAACGAAACACGAATGGCCTCGATCCAGGCCGGATCGAGATGCAGCGGCAGAAGGTCCGGGTCGGGAAAATAGCGGTAATCGTGCGCATCCTCCTTGGAGCGCATGGTGCGCGTCTCGCCCTTGTCGGGATCGAAGAGGCGCGTCTCCTGATCGATCGAGCCGCCGCTTTCCAGAATGTCGATCTGGCGGCGCGCTTCGTATTCGATGGCCTGCGCCATGAAGCGCACGGAATTGACGTTCTTGATCTCGCAGCGCGTGCCGAATGGTTCGCCCGGCCGGCGCACGGAGACGTTCACATCCGCGCGCATGGAGCCTTCCTCCATATTGCCGTCGCACGTGCCGAGCGCGCGCACGATGGCGCGCAGCTTGTTGAAATAGGCGCCCGCCTCCCTGGCGGAGCGCATGTCAGGCCGCGACACGATCTCCATCAGCGCCACGCCCGCGCGGTTGAGATCGACGAACGTCTCGTTCGGCGAGAGATCATGGATGGACTTGCCGGCGTCCTGCTCGAGATGCAGCCGCTCGATGCGCACGACGATCGCCTGATCGTCCGCTTCGATCTCCACTTCGCCTTCGCCGACGATCGGATGGGCGAATTGGCTGATCTGATAGCCCTGCGGCAGATCGGGGTAGAAATAATTCTTCCGGTCGAACCGCGACATCTCATGGATCCGCGCATTGAGCC